>NZ_BAABMC010000002.1:0-887927 GCF_054767475.1 Paenibacillus sp. YSY-4.3
CGGTGTCGGTGTCGGTGTCGGTGTCGGTGTCGGTGTCGGTGTCGGTGTCGGTGTCGGTGTCGGCGTTGGTGTCGGTGTCGGCGTTGGCTTCGGCGTCGGTGTTGGCTTCGGCGTCGGCGTTGGTGTCGGTGTCGGTGTCGGTGTCGGTGTCGGTGTCGGCGTTGGTGTCGGTGTCGGTGTCGGCGTTGGCTTCGGCGTCGGTGTTGGCTTCGGCGTCGGTGTTGGCTTCGGCGTTGGCGTTTGTGTCGGTGTCGGCGTTGGCTTCGGCGTTGGCGTTGGTGTCGGTGTTGGCTTCGGCGTTGGTGTTGGTGTCGGTGTCGGCGTTGGCTTCGGCGTCGGCGTTGGTGTCGGTGTCGGCGTTGGCTTCGGCGTTGGCGTTGGTGTCGGTGTCGGTGTTGGCTTCGGCGTCGGCGTTGGTGTCGGTGTCGGCGTTGGCTTCGGCGTTGGCGTTGGTGTCGGTGTCGGCGTTGGCTTCGGCGTTGGCGTTGGTGTCGGTGTCGGTGTTGGCTTCGGCGTTGGTGTTGGTGTCGGTGTCGGCGTTGGCTTCGGCGTTGGTGTCGGGGTTGGGCACCATTCGTACGTTTCGATCTCTGGTCCGATCGAATTTTCGCTCAATCCGTCTGCCGTTGCAAACGCCGTATTCGCCGTGCCCAGCGTCAACCCAGCAGCAAGCGTAGCGGCAATAACTGTCCTGGCCTTGCTCCTCATTAGCCCCACTCCAATACGATAATGAATTCACATTTCCTCAATCCATCTTTATTGAGCTGCATCTGCACTTATGCCTGTCTATTTCATCAATTCCAAAAAATATATTCTATAGTAGCTTTTCTTGTGATGTAAAAAAGCAAAGGCATTTATCCCTCCATTTTGTCGTGCCCATAAATCTGCTTGGCGAATACCCATTTCCGGCTTCCTATAAAATTCAAGCATACGGTAACAGCCGTTACCATCACCTTTGACGCTAGCGGGTGAAAACCAGCCACCGTAGTCAGCACGAACAACATCATTAAAGATAAAGCAAGAACTGCCGCATTCAACACTGCAAACCGAATAAACTGCCTAATAATAAAACTGCTTCGTCCACCTTGGCCGCCTTCCTGATCAGAAAATGTAATTTTCTTGTTCATGACATAACTGTTCAAGGTTCCAGCTGCGTATGAAATAATCTGCGCCCCGAGGCTGCCGATCCCCCAAAACAGCAACAGAGTAAAAACCGCAAAATCAATCGCCGTATTGATCAGCCCAACAGCATTGAATTTAAAAAACTGTACAGTAAGACGCCCATCCCTCCTATCCTGCATACTCTCCCACCTGTTCCCTCACTCCATCCGCCACATATGGCGGCTGGGCAGCCGGATTTGCACCCTCACGCTGAAAGTTCGTAATCTCCCGAACGATATAGAGCGGCCTATCCTTAGACTCATCGTAAATCCGCCCAATGTATTCCCCCATCACACCCAGCAGCATGAGAACAATCCCATTGAAGAAGAGGTTAATCGCCACGATAGAAGCCCATCCGGGAACCGTCCCCAGTTCGAACCACTTCTGAAGCAATACGACGAACAGGTAGATGAAGCTGGAAAGCGACAGCATGACCCCGATATATGAAGCAATCTTTAACGGTTTATGCGAAAAAGAGGTGATGCCATCCAAGGCAAACGAGATCATTTTCCGCAAAGGGTATTTCGTGACACCAGCAAAACGCTCATCACGCACATACTCCACACTCGTCTGCCGGAAGCCCACCCAGCCTACCAATCCGCGAACAAAGCGGTTTTTTTCCTTCAGACTTTTCAGCACGTCGCATACTTTCCGGTCGATTAAGCGAAAATCTCCGGTATCGAGCGGGATGTCTACCTTCGTCATCCTCCCAAGCAGCCGGTAAAACAGCAACGCGGTCATTTTCTTGAACACGCTCTCGCCCTTGCGTTTGATACGCTTGCCATATACTACCTCATAACCCTCCCTCCACTTACTGAGCATTTCTAGAATAAGCTCGGGTGGATCCTGCAAATCCGCATCGATAATAACGATGCAGCGGCCAGAGGCATAGTCCATTCCGGCACTGATCGCTACCTGGTGGCCAAAGTTTCTAGAGAACTGGATTAACTTCACGTGCGGATCTTTAAGGCAAATCGCTTCAACAATTTGGGCAGTTCTATCTCGGCTTCCGTCATTTACGAAAATAATCTCATAACCTTCCTCCACGCAATCCATGACCTGCTTCAGGCGATGGTACGTATGCTCGATCACTTCCTCTTCATTGAACATCGGCACGATAACGCTGCAGCCTATTTCCATAATTGTCCCTCCTTCACCTTATAAACTACATATTGGCATTGGCCATCTCTGCTTTCCCAGCCACAAACCTCACCTTATAGAACTAGAATATCCAGGTTGGAAACCATCTCAGCACATGCTCAATGTATCCCGAATTCACCTTCATCCCCGACAGTACAGGATAGAACATGGCGAACAGCAGAACCGCAGCGCCCATATACGCATACCTTACGTACTTAAAGCGGGGCCACTTTTGCTCAGCAAGGCTGGCAATATACACGATAGCTACAATGACAAACGGGACCATCGCAAAATAGTGGTAGAGGAAAGTCTCCCGCGTAACAAGCATCCAAGGAACATATTGCGCCAGAAATGCAATCCAAATTACGGTTTTCCCGAATTCTCTGCGCTTTAGGGTTAGCCCTATCGCCGCAGCCATGGCGACGATTCCGGTCCACCAAATCAGCGGGTTGCCTATCGTCACGATGCTGGACACCATCCCCCTAGCAAGCCCACCAGCTTCTCCCTGCGCACTGTAAAACCAAACGGGCCTCTTCATGAAAGGCCATTCCCACCAAGACGAAGCAAATGGATGACTCCCTACAAGTCTGCTGTGATAGTCGAACATATTTTTTTGTGCCTGAATCAAATTGCCGAAATGGAACCCTCCGTCCGTGGCAGCAAGAGCAGGAATATAGCTTAAGGTGTAGATCACAGCAGGAATCACCACGAAAAAGATACAGCAACTGCCCAAAGTAATCAGCGTCTTTCGCCAGAATCCTAGCTGAATGCGACGATACAGCTCGCGCTGCTCTAGCCCTTCATTCCCGCCAGCCGCTTTCAATTTGCGTTTGACAGCCGCATATTCCTTATAGCGGTGATGCAAAGACAAAAACAGCATCATTGCCAGCCCTGCGCCGCCATATAACACAATCCACTTCGTTGAAATCCCAATGCCGAAAAACAGCCCTGACCAGAACAGGGGAATCAGCGTTTTACCGAGGGATTGCCTATGGAAGCTCATGTGAAGATAACGATTCATGCCATAAAACATCAACAGGATGAAAAAGACGGCGTAAACGTCAATCGTCGCAATGCGCGTTTGCGCAAAATGCATAAACTCAGCCGCAAGGAGCACTATAGACATGACAGCATATTTTCGCTGCCCGAAGAGCTGCAGGGCAAATCGGTAAATCAGCGGCAGCATCGCTGCTCCAAACAAAGTCCCAGTGATACGCCAGCCCAAAGGGCTGAACCCGAATAACTGCATACCGAGTCCGATCAGCAGCTTGCCGAGCGGCGGATGCGTCGTTTCGTACGGAAGCAAATGATGCCAATATTCATATGCGGTTCTGGCATGATATATTTCATCGAAATAAGTGCCGTTTAAAAAACTGGGATAAACTATCGCGGTCGAAGCCTCATCAAATAACAAAGCGCTTCTGTCGCTCCCCCTCGCCCCTTGCGTTCCATCGTAAATGCCAGCTATAGGAATGGGCTTATTATGGCCCGCTTCATAAAACGCCACTTCATGCAGCGAAATACCGATCTGCTCAACCGTAAACCGAGCGTACCTGGCCTTCATGCCAACAGCCTCGCTTTTCCAAGCGAATACCGCACCTATATCTTCGGGAAACTCCATCGTTTTCTCCCAAGTTGCAGGGTCATTTCCGAATTCCAATTTAAACGCTCCCGTTGAAGCACCACCGAAAAAGTTTACCCGTTCTACGGTCATGGCCTCGCCAAAATCCACGTAGAAGCTGACTGGCTTCGTCGGCTTCCATTCGGTAACCGGCGCCTTCGCCGATCCCAATTGGTATAGGGCAAGCGCCCCGTACAATAGAGTAACAAGGCTGACCCAGAACCAATCCCTGCTTTGGAAACGGATTTTGTACAGGCCTTGCCATTTCCCTTTGGAAGCAAGCTCCGCCAATAGCAAAGCATCGTTAGCTTCTTGTACCTCCCCGGCCTGATGTTTGATCGGCTGGCGTCTTTTTTGCACATAAATGCGATATCCTACTACCAGCGTACATACCAACAACACCACATTGGCGAGCGAGCACAACAGAACGATCCCATCATTACCCGGACTCATGCCAAGGTTCAGGTACCCCAGAACATAAGCCACGTTCACATACTGCGTCAGACTGAAGCCGAGGTAGAGATAGAGCAGACGGCGATCCCGGGATTGAATGAAGCTGAACAAACATAACAGGAGCGCCGGGAACATATAACGTTCATGCATTTTTGTTCCCGCTACAAACACAATGACGATGAGCGCCAGGGCAATGAAGTATGTTTTGGACAAATCCCGCCCTCGTCTGCGAAGGGATATATATATGGCATAAACTACAGCTGCCAAAATGAACAGCAGCCCCCATGTCCGGAAAGGAAGCAGCAGCCACCGCTGATCAAGGGGAGCCCAGTTATGGCCAAAAAGCGCATATAAGTTGAACGCATTAACCGTGGCGTAAGGATAGGAGGCCAGCGTTGTTTTGTATAAATTGATGAGAGCGGGCAGCCCTCCCTGATTCCAGAAAAACGGAAGAGCTAGCAGGGCGAATGTCACAGCTCCAAGCAGCACGCTGACAGCAATGCGTTTCCAGGAGCGGTAGTAGAGAACCGCCAGCAGCCATACCGGTGCGAAAATAAACGTCTGCGGCTTAATGATCGCTGCAATTGCAAACCACACCGCCGATTTCTCCAAACGCCGCTCGCTTAGAGCCGTCAACGAACTGATCAGGAACAAGGCATAGAATGCATCCACTTGCCCCCAGCCTGCAGAATTAATGAGCACGGCCGGATTAAACAAATACATAACCGCTAGAACCCAGCCAACTCTGTCTCCAAATTTGCTGCGTCCTGCGCGATACAAGAGATATCCTGCA
Source organism: Paenibacillus sp. YSY-4.3 (assembly GCF_054767475.1). Lineage (NCBI taxonomy): Bacteria > Bacillati > Bacillota > Bacilli > Caryophanales > Paenibacillaceae > Paenibacillus > Paenibacillus sp. YSY-4.3. The sequence goes on from NZ_BAABMC010000002.1 coordinate 5,169, forward strand.
ACCAAATCCGCCAGGATCGAGGGCAGCTTGAACAGCAGCGCTGCTCCTGCCGACCCATAACCCAAACCAAGCCATTCTTGCACTAGGCCTAACACGTACAGAATATAGATGTAACCCGGCGGGTAATCGGCAAAAATTCCTTCGCTGTAAAATCCTCCGAGGCCCCGCTCCACAACGTGACGGGCCCAGCTCATAAAGGTATTCATATCTGTCTCAAATCCGCGAACTGTATACCCGATCCATATCCGAAGCAGCAGTCCGGCAATCAGCGCAAGCAACATCCATCCTCGATAAGAATGACTTCCGCGATCCAGCGGGTGACTCTGCGCAATCATGCGGCGATACAGCCAAGCAAACAGGATAGCGAACAGTGCTGACCACAGCATAATCGGCAATATCGGGACCTGGGAGGTTACCGCTGAACTTGCCGTGCCATCTCCTTGTCCAGCCCCCTCGTTAGGATTATCCGCACCTTCGCCACCGATATTTCCTGAAGTGTCTGTGCCCAGCGGCAAAGCAGTTATTCCGTTCGGCAGCCCCTCCACCTTTTCGACGCTAATATCGTCAAACAGGGCTTTGCCTGTGTTGAGTCTTCCGTAACCGCCGATCGCTGCGGCGATTTTCAGCTCCCTCTGCTCCGGGCCAGTGACACCATAGAACTGTATCTGCCGCCATTCGCCGGGCGGCTCCTTAATATCCGGATACCCCCCGCCTACACCAAGCGGAAAAATATTCGCGCCAACCTCTCCGTCCCCGATGCTCAGCACTTTGATCCAGGCGGAAATCAAATATGTAGAGCTTGGCTCCACCGGAATCCGCTGCACCCATTTGGCATGATCAGGCTGTACATTCTCGATCCAGGCCGACTGTTCTCCGCTATGCGCATCCCCCCGGTCTACACCAAACCGGCTTACTCCTTCCTCCCTGGACCAGCGATCCATCTCCCAAGAATCAGGAACTTCCGAGTCTCCTAGCTCAAACCCGGGATTCTGCACCAGGTTAAGTTCCAATGCGCGAACCGTTCCTGGCTCAAAATGCGTAAATATCGCAAGAATACCGATGGCCAGCAGCACCGCTGCCCGCTTCGCAAAACTTGGCATGTCCAATTCCACCCCATACGAGTATTGATCTGTCATTCTATGCTTGTACCAATATACGTAAGGAATCAGAGATTATGCCTACAAATTCATAGATTCGAAGTATATAAAAAAAAGACCAGCCGCATGAGCGGCCAGTCTTGGAAATTCCGAATCAAAACCTACTATATTAATTTATTTTCAGGCTGCGCTATATTACTCGGCACCCAAGAAGATGTAGCGGCAGAGCACAAGAATCGCAAGCACCCACATTAACCAGTGAACTTTAACCTTCTTGTTCGTAAAGATGTTGCTGCAAGCGCCAAGAACTACGTAAGAGATAATACCCGCCGAAATACCGTTGGCGATACCACCAGTAAACGGCATAAGCACAATCGTCAGGAACGCAGGGAATGCATGAAGGAAATCATCCCACTCGATATTGCGGACTTGTCCCATCATCAGCACACCTACGATGATCAACGCTGGTGCCGTTGCTGCGGAAGGTACCACACCTGCAAGAGGAGCGATGAACAATGCGAGCAAGAACAGAACGCCTGTTGTTACTGCTGTTAGTCCCGTACGTCCGCCTTCAGCAACACCAGCTGTACTTTCGACATAAGAAGTGATCGTGCTCGTACCGAGAAGTGCACCGGCACTAACACCAGCCGCATCAACCAGCATCGCTTTACCGATCTTCTTCTCGCCTTCTTCTTTATTCTTCATCAATCCGGCACGCGTTGCCGTACCTACCAAGGTACCAAACGTGTCGAACAATTCAACGAAAGTGAACACCAATACGATTTCAAACAATCCCAGCTTGAGCGCGCCCATAATATCGAGCTTGCCTACAGCCAGCTCATTTACGTTCGGGAACCAGCTTGCGCCGGACAATCCGCTAACATTGGTTACGCCCATCGGAATACCGATCAACGTCGTTGCCACGATACCGATCAGCAATGCGCCTTTAACGCGAAGCGCCATAAGAATAGCGATCAGAATCAGACCGATCAATGTCAATTGCACACCGGAATCGTGTACGAAATCACCGAGACCCAGGTTGAAGAAACTTCCTGGCACCTGTTGGGTAAAGTCTTCAACAGGTCCGTTCAAATTGATGCCGACCAGGTTGCTCATTTTGAAACCGATAATAGCTACGAAAAGACCGATACCGACTGTAATGGCAGACTTAATGCTTTCTGGCACTGCCACAAGGAGCATTTGACGAATTTTCGTCACCGTAAGGATCAGGAAGATAATACCTGAGATGAAGACAGCACCTAGAGCCGCTTGCCATGTAATTGCTCCGTTAGAGCTGAGAACGACGGTCATGAAGTACGCATTCAGACCCATACCTGGGGCAAGCGCAATTGGGATGTTAACGAACAATCCCATGAGGATCGTAATCAGACCCGCACCGACCGCAGTAGCAAAGAATACACCGTCTGAAGGGATACCCGCACCACCCGGGCCCAAGAACAGATTGTTCACGAACAGGATGTAAGCCATCGTCATGAACGTTGTAATACCTGCAATAATTTCCGTTCTTACATTAGTGCCGTGTTCCTTAAGTTTAAAGAACCGATCCATGGTTAATAATTCCTCCTTAGAATGAGTCGGGAACGACAAAAAGCCCGGAGCGACAATACATCCCCGGGTCCCGTGCTGAGCAGAAGATACCGGAGTCATGCTTGGGCTGAAATGAGAAGCAGCAGTTAAATCGTCCGCCCGTTACCGGGCAGGATCGTTAACCATCCGCATCCATTCAATCGCAGACATGTTCCGATGTCTTCTTTTCGTAGCTAGATCATTACGGTGACCTCGTAGAGACTTCCGGGCCAATTCCCGGAATTATACGAAAAGCATTTATTTGAATTTGTCGAATTTTCCCGTACAAGTCTTGTTTCAAAGACTTATTACATGACTTATTCTAGGCTTGAAGACTCAGATTGTCAACATAAAAAGCGAATGTTTTTAAAACCAATCACGAAAATTGTTCGTGATTTGTTGAATCTTATTCGACAGGATTCTCTGAAGATTGACAAAATTCGCTTTCTCAAGCAACAAGAGCACTAAAAACCGTCCAGGGCTGAACGCCCCGAACGGTTCTTTAATCGAGATCAATAACAAACATTAGTTAAATTGTGACAAATACGCCTTGTTGACCTCCAGCAATTCATCACACAGGGCCCTGATATCATCAAGGCCTGGCTGATCATTTTCCTAATGCCGCAATACCATATCATTAAAAAAGGCCTCTATACGAATTGCTGGAAAGCATCCATGCCTGGCGATGATACAAGTTGATCACAAATTGTATTTTTCATATGATTAACGAATGCTATCACCTCGGAGTCCAGTCCTTCCCAATTATCAACATACTCTCCCCGATAGGCTTTTCTAGCTAAATCAAGTAAAGCCGCATGTTCTTTAGGCAACCGAGGTATAGCCCATTCTGCAGCTACATCTTTTGGTGAAATTTCACCAACAGCCACTGTCAGCCACATTCTGGCTAAGGTTAAAGCTACGTTGCGTTCGTCACCCTTGGCCCCCTCAATTAACCCCGGTAAAGACTTCCTAATCCAACATCTCCGTAGTTGATAACCGTGACTTCAAGGGGTCTCACAGAATCTGTGTTTCCTATCTTTCCAGATATAAGCATCAGTCTGTCCGTTATTCGGGTCATCGTGATCAGGATAATTGAGCCCTTCTTGATAAAGACTACCTACAATACGAATAACATCATTTTCAGAAGCAATATACATCATATCGCTACTTTTTACTGATTTTCTACTCCCCACTCACACAGACTTTCCAAGACAGGTAGGAGAGATTTAGCTTTTGGCGTTAAACTATAGACAACTTTGGGCGGGAATTGGGGGAATTCTTCACGATGAACCAATCCATCGGTCTCTAATTCTTTTAATTGAGCACTTAATGTTCGATACGTAATCGCACCTATCTGCCTTTTTAATTCATTAAATCGAATTGCTCATTTTCAGCTAGAAGATAGGTAATAACCATCTTCCACTTGCCACCAATAATAGACATTGTATATCCAAAAGGGGTATCTTGAATGTTCTTCACTTTACCTTTATATTCAGCCATACTCATATAATCACTATCCTTTCTGGTAGTATCTATCCAAAAAGTGCGTACTTTTCTTAGGTTTACTTTGCATTGTAAACTAACATTATTCCAAATAAAGGAGAGAGCATAATGACTAAAAAGACTATACGACTGCTTATGCCCCAATGGCAAGGAGGAAATAACCCACATTATTCATTTGGAGCTGAGTTACTTGCATGGCTTGCCCCAAAAAATAATCAGCCTCTTATTGAAGTCCCGGTACAAGCTTTTGACGGGGATTCGCTTGAAAAGGAGGATGGCATGAATGGAAGAACACAACTATTTGAGCAATTAACAGCCGCACACCATCTCCTAGAAGCTCACAAGCCGGATCGGGTTGTGATGTTAGGTGGAGACTGTCTTGTGGAACAGGCACCCTTCGCCTATTTAAACGAACGTTACGGAGGAAATCTAGGGGTCATATGGATTGATGCTCATAGTGATCTTGTTAGATTTGTGGGATATGACAATGGACATACACTTCCACTTGGAAATCTACTAGGCGAGGGCGACAAGCAATTTTCAAGTCTAGTAAAAACTCCACTGAAACCAGAGAATGTATTTATCGCTGGTCTAGCAACTCCATCTCAGGACGAAGAAAAGCGAATTGTAGAAGAAATTGAAAAAGCAGGTGTTTATCCAGAGGAACCCGAGGATGAACTGATTAATAGACTAGGTATTAGAACAGCTAATGCAGATGAGCTTGCTAAAAGTACGGATTCAATAAAGAACTGGATTAAGGAAAATGATATCAAGCATCTAGCCATTCATCTTGATTTAGATGTATTGGATCCATCATCCTTTCGTTCCTTATTGTTCGCTAATCCTGATGAAGATTATAACTTCTCAGCAGCTGGCTCCCTGCAACGTACACAACTGATTCGTATAATGAAGGAGCTTTCCGAAACAACAGAAGTAGTGGGCTTAGGCATTACAGAGCATATGCCATGGGATGCTATCAATTTAAAGAAGATGCTTGAGGAATTTCCAATTCTGAATGATTGATAATCTAAGTCATTAAAGCAACCGTTTTGAACATGTATCCCCATGAAGTTATGACGCCCATAAAAATAAAACACTATCTTTATGAGAATTAGAATCAACAGGTAAATCACAAATATCTTTTAAGCCCAGTGCGCGAAAATGGTTTTCTGCCACATCTTGCCCTTTCCTTTGCCGATATTGCCTAAAAATATCTTAGGAAACAAAAAAAGAGATATTGCTTTTACACAATATCCCTCATTTTTCTCCATTTCCTCTAGCGGAATTTTGGCGGAGAACCTATTCATTTTATGCTCTTAGTGAATTACTCCCACTCAATCGTCGCCGGCGGCTTCGATGTGATGTCATACACAATGCGGTTGACGTTGTCGACTTCGTTGACGATGCGTACGGAGATTTTCTCCAGCACATCCCACGGAATGCGCGCCCAGTCGGCGGTCATGCCATCAATGGATGTTACCGCACGAATGCCGACGGTGTAGGAGTATGTCCGGGCATCGCCCATAACCCCAACGCTCTTCATGTTCGGAAGCGCCGTGAAATACTGCCAAATTTCGCGATCAAGACCTGCTTTAGCGATCTCTTCGCGCAGAATGTAATCGGAATCGCGAACGATTTTTAGCTTGTCCTCCGTGACTTCGCCCAATACGCGAATGGCCAGACCCGGTCCAGGGAACGGCTGTCTCCATACGATTTCCGATGGCAGCCCGCACTCCTCGCCCACTTTACGAACCTCGTCCTTGAACAAGGCCTTTAGCGGCTCAACGAGCTCGAACTTCATGTCTTCAGGCAGTCCGCCGACGTTGTGGTGAGACTTGATCGTCTGAGCCGTCGCCGTACCGCTCTCTACGATATCGGTATAAAGCGTACCTTGCGCTAAAAATGCGAAATCATCGAACTGCTTCGATTCTTCCTCGAACACGTAGATGAACTCGTTGCCGATAATTTTCCGTTTTTGCTCGGGGTCATCAACGCCTGCCAGCTTGGACAGGAAGCGTTCGCGCGCATCGATTTTGACAACCTTCATGTCGAATTTGCCGACAAACGTCTCCATTACGCTCTCGGCTTCGCCTTTGCGCAGCAGTCCATGGTCGATGAACATGCACGTTAATTGGTCGCCGATAGCCTTGTGAATGAGCATCGCAACAACGGAGGAATCAACGCCACCGCTCAGCGCACAAAGTACCTTCTTATCGCCGACCTGTGTACGGATATCCTGAATCGCATCCTCGATGAACGTCTCCATGCTCCAGTTGCCTTCGCATCCGCAAATTTCATACAGGAAATTGCGGATCATTTCGTTACCATGCACGGAGTGGCGTACCTCCGGATGGAACTGAACGCCGTACAATCGACGCTCCTTATTCGCGAATCCAGCGATCGGAGCATGCTCCGTCGATGCATCGACGACGAATCCCTCCGGCAGTTCCACGACATGGTCGCCATGACTCATCCATACCGTTTGCTTCGACTCCAGGCCTTTCGTCAGCGCCGAATGCTCAGCGAAGTTTACGTCGGCCTTCCCGTATTCGCGCTTAGCCGCACGTTCTACCTTGCCGCCGAGCTGATGCGCCATCAATTGCATTCCGTAACAAATTCCGAAAATCGGCACACCGATGTCATACACAGCAGGGTCAATTTGCGGTGCATTTTCTGCATACACACTGGAAGGACCGCCAGAGAGAACGATGCCCTTAGGGGCCATTTCCCGCAGCCGCTCTGCCGAAGTATTGTATGGCAACAATTCGCTATATACACCCAAATCGCGAATTCTTCTTGCTATCAGCTGATTGTACTGCCCTCCAAAATCAAGAACGACAATCAATTCATTTGGCTTATTCATTACCGAGCCTCCCTCAATTCATGAACCTAATTATACGAAACGACAAAAGAAGTCGTCAAGAAAGTTCGGAAGACATCTTATCCACGGCGCAGAGCCAAATTTCGGCATAACTCCAGAAAATTTCGGCTATTCATCCGGTCGGGCCTTAATCCTCCATAATAGAGTATTTCCCATTCCCGGACAAACTCCTCTAATTTGCCTAGATTGGCCTTTTCTTGAGCAGAAAGAAAGTCAACGTATTCTCTCGCGGTCATGCCTTCCGGCTTATTTCCATATACTCGGTAAATCTGCTGCCAGACCCGATCGGCAACATGCAGCAGCAGCCTCTGATCAGGAAAGCGGCTGCGCGGCCGGGCAATCATCCGTCGCAGTGTCAATAAATTGCGCCATACCGAACTGTTTCTGCCTATCCATAGGATGAGCCAAACCGATGGCCAGACGACAAGCAATCCGGCAGTCCAAATCAGAGGCGCTTTTGCTAGCGATTCCCATAGGGTGAGAAACCCGTGATCCAGAATAGATTTTATCGCTGTAGGCAGCCTCTGTGCACTACCGGCAATTTTTTGAATCCACACGGGCAATAGTTGTGCACCCATCCCCGTTGAGGCCGACATCACGGAATCGTATCCCGGTGTCGGGTCGAACGGCACCCAGCCTTCTCCCGGAAAATACACCTCCACCCAAGCATGGGCATCCGCATACGATATCGTATATGAGTCAGGTTCTTCCTTGCTGCGCTCGCCAGGCGTGAAGCCTTTGACCCAGCGGGCAGGAATTTCGCCGCTGCGCAGCAGTACGACCATGGCCGTAGAGAAATGATCGCAATACCCTTGGCGGTCGACAAACAGAAAGCGATCGGCAAAATCCTCATCCGCTGGCGGAATGGCCGAATTCAAGTTGTAGGAATAATGCTGCTTCAAATATTTAGCGACGGCCATTGCCGCATCATAGCGGTTGTCCGCATCCCGGACTAGCGTTTGACCCAGCGCCCGAACGCGTTCCGGCAAGCTATCCGGCAATTGCAAATATCTCTCGCTAATCGATGCCGGCTCACTACCTTGCCGCTGCCTTAGGTGCCCGCCTGCAGCCGGCGGCCGAATGACCGTCAGCTCATAGCCTTGAATCCCTTCCACCGGGAGAGGCTGCTGAGCTTGTCCGGCCTTGTTCAAATAGATGGCTCCAGCAGCTTGGTCGAGCCTAGCGACAAACGGGATGCTCGTGCCATCCTCGGCAAACACGCGGTCGACTTGAACAGGAGTGCCTCCGCTCAGCAGCGGCATCTGTCTAGTGACCGGCTTCTGGAACGTGATCGTCTGCCTGATTGTGCTGAGACCCGCGATATCATCGTCCTGAGGCAGCAAGCTTAATCCCTCACTGCTCTCAAGCACTTCCTCTCCCCTTGCAGGTTGAAGCCAACCGCGGCCGGTGTACACGCTTTTGCTCTCCCCCCGCCAATATACAGAAACCGGGGATTTTGCTGTAAAATACGTATCCCATCGCAGCTGCAGCGGCGCACCAAGCTCACCGTCATCCCGTCCGTAGCCCGATACACTCGAGGTCGCCACGCTTGCTTCGGCCAATCCCTCCTTTTCGTACCAGCCTCGAAGGCTTTTGATTAATGCCTGCAAAGGCTGCTGCTGAACCGGCTGGGCTGGAAGCAAGAGACACAACCCAGCAGCGCAAACAAGAAGTCCCACAACCGTGAGGAGAGCCATTATTTTATAAGCATGCTCTTTGTATGATTTTCCATTCTTTAATGAAGGTTTCTGCTTGATATACCCTTGTTCTCTCAGTTGCATTGCAAACGCGTAGCTCTGAAGCCCGAGGCCAATTCCCGCTGCACGCACCAGGTTAAAAAATATCGGGGCCTCGAAGATCAGCTCAATCGTCAGCAAATAAACGATGACGACCGACAGAAACAGCAAAATCGTCTGCCGACCGACGGCCAGCATCTGGACAGATACAACTAGAAGGCCCCACCCGATCAGCAATAGCAGCATCCGCGACTCCGGGCTCGCTTCGTTCAGCCGCCCCGTTTGAATTGTCGCAGCGATATCCTGAGCCACAATGGTTCCATATCCGTTGAACCAGGAGATTCCTTCCTGCAACCCAAACAAATAGAACAATGTCCCTCCAATGAGCGTCAAGCATAACAAAGCCTGCACCCACGGGGCCAGCCGCAGGCAGCTTGCCAGAAGAAGAGCGCCTGTCAGGTACAGGAAGACGTCAATGACACTTCTCTCATGCTCAATCACTATGGAGTAAAGAGGATACAAACATTCCGCAAAGAGAGCATACAACAGCAGTGAAACCGCGACTCTGTGCAGCCACGGCCGAATGGCCTCCTGCTTCGCGGAACGAACGGGAAACTCCCGAGCCTGCTGCCCCATGCTAGGCAATGCCATGGTCTCTCCCTCCTCTATCCGGCTTCATCTGTCCGGAAGCCTCATACAGAAGCGGAACCATCCGAATTCCGTGCATGCTTAGTTGAGCCGACCAATGCCCTGCGGCGTTCCCCGAATCCTCCGCACTGCTGGTCCCTAAGCTAGCCCCTTCGCCCACAGAGCCGTTTACGTCTACGCCGCCGGCCTCTCCGGCACACCATACATCCAGTACCGCTCCAGCGTTAGCCATTTGCAGCAGCCTGGCGACAAGCGTTGAATTCAAGCTGCCGGTAATCACCGTGATCCGCTGCCCAGGAACAACCAAATGATTCCACACCTCCGCTCCTCTCAAAGAAAGAGTACACCGCTCATTTGCCAGCTGAGCCTGCGCTAACACCTCAAGCCCCTCATACAATCCTTCTTTCCCGTTTAGCTGTAACGTGGCGTTTCCCGGCCCTGGGCGAAAATAATACGCATCCGCACCCCCGCTCTGCCGATGCAGCCATGCTGCCGCGGCAGACACAGCTACCTCAAAAATTTCCGTCCGCCCTGTAACGAAATACGATATTGGATCCGTATCTAGAATCAAGCAAGCAGGCAGTGCATATAGTTCATCCGGAGCGCGGGTAATCAGCTCGCCGCTGCGGGCTGTTATTTTCCAATGGATCGATTTAACCGGGTCGCCTGGCTCATAGGACCTTAAGCGGCTGCCCCAGAACGGAGCATATTCGGATGATATATCGGGTCTCCCGACGTCCCCGTCCTTCCTTCCCTGCGGTTCGTCCCATGCCTCAATAAAGAGTGGAAGCGGTTGAACGAGCAGCTTATCCCTTCCGTTCAGATGGCGGATCCGTTTGAACCAGCCGAACACGTCACCCCAAGCGACCGTCGTGCTTCCCTCGATGTACAGCCCGCGAGTCACCCCGCTCAAACGGTATGTACCACTGTAATAGCGTTTAAATCCTGTAAACAGCAGCCTACCGCCTTCTTGCTCATGTCCTGCCAAATCATCATCAACCTGAACCCAAAGCGGAGGGATACCGCCTTCCAGGCTGATATGGAGCGTCACCTCGATTTCCTCCCCTTCGTAAGGGGCTGAAGGTGTCCACGTGCGACGGACAATGACTTTTTTCGGCCCGCACAGTTGGATAGCAGCACCCATGGCTCCAATAAGCAGCGCCAACAGGACAAGAAATAGCGAAGCCCCTCCCCCCTTCCAGACGTAGAGTGCACCCAGAACTACTATGACCGGTACGGCCGCCATCCAAGCTCGAATGCCGCTGCCCGTCATGACGATGCTCCTCGCTGTTGCTGAAATACGGGGACCTTGCCCTGAGACAATAAATCCTCCACAATATCTTCTCCACGCACCCCCGACAATTTCGTCTCGGGATTAAGCTTAAGCCGATGAGCCAGTACCGCCGGCGCTACCGCCTTGGCGTCATCAGGAATTACATAAGATCGTCCTTTATAGTAGGCCATCGCTTGCGCGGCCCCCATCCAGGCCAACGTGCCGCGAGGACTGATTCCGAGCGCAAGCTGGGGGTGACGGCGGGAGGCGTGGGCAATCGCCACTAAATATTGTTTGATCCGGTCATCAACAAGCACCTTTCTGACCTGGCGCTGCAGCTGCACCATCTCCTCAAGCAATAACACGGGGCGGATATCTTCAATAGGGATCCCTTCCTGCATACGGCCAAGCATCTCCACCTCTTGCTCAGGATCCGGATAACCAAGTGAAATGCGCATCAAGAACCGGTCAAGCTGGGCTTCCGGCAATCGGTAAGTCCCTTCGTAATCCAAAGGGTTCTGCGTCGCCAGCAGCAAAAAAGGCTTCGGCAGCGAATGGGTAACCCCGTCTACCGTCACTTTGCGCTCCTCCATCGCCTCCAGCAAAGCGGACTGGGTTCGCGGAGCCGCGCGGTTAATCTCGTCGGCAAGCACAATATGCGCCATGACTGGACCCGGCCGGAACTCGAATTGTCCGGTTTGGGCTCGGTACACCGACACCCCGGTTACGTCGGAGGGCATCAGATCCGAGGTAAACTGAATTCTTCCAAACGTGCCGCCAAGACAAGCCGCGAGCGTGCGCACCAGCAGCGTCTTGCCAACCCCAGGCACATCCTCGAGCAGAATATGTCCGCCCTGCAGCATGCAGACGACGGCAAGCTCGATTTCCTTTCTTTTTCCTATAATTACGCTGTCTGCCCGGTTTACCAGCTTCCCGAGCAAATCCGCTGAATAATGATCTATCATAACCTGGCTACCTCCATTTCCGGTCGCTATTCTACCAACCATTGTCGCCAGAACCTACCGAAAATAGACGTATGTAAGAGAAACTATCCTTCCATCAAGACGCCCGTACCCGCCGCTCCTGCGTATTGGCGGAAACAGACATAATATCATGCCCGGTTACCTCCAGCAGCGTACGCAGCGGCAGCCATATGAGCCCGTTCCTCCATTCCAGAGTTGTGGTATACCTCTCTGTCATTTCCCCTTGAGTTTCGACGACGATCGTGTCGTCCGCCGAGCTGACAATGATCCTTGTATCCCCCCAAGTTACAACCGCGCTTTTATCTCTCTCGTTCCAGCGTACTTCGGCTCCGAGCCGTTCCATGGCTGTCCGCAGCGGTACCCGGTATTGTCCGCCCCGCAGCTCGTATTCGCCAACCGCAAGCCTCGTCTCTAAGCCTCCTGCCTCGATATACAGCGGCTCCCCAGGGGCGAATAAGGCTGCGTTAGGCACGATATGGGCCTGAATCCATGTGCTTGAAGGCTGCGGCCGCTTGCTGTTCTTCATTTTGGGAGCTACAGCAAATTGAACAGTTGAAACCTCGGGAGTTATGGCGCGAAATTCATAACCAAGCGACTTATAGTAGTCAATGATTTTAGGCAGAGCTTTAACGGTCTCCTCGTGTCCGGCACCGTCATGCATCAGCAATGTGACAGAGCTTCCCGGTTTGGCGGGAGTTGCATTTTTGATGATTTCCGCAGCGGGAACCCCTTTGCGCTTAGAGTCGCCGCTGTCCAGGCTCCAGTCGAATACTTTATAACCGCCCTGCTCCAGCAGCTGGAAATAAGCCGTATCGAAATGGCCATACGTTCCACCGGGCGCCCGGACAAGCGGGGTACGTTTTCCTGTAATATTACGGAGCACCTCCTCCGTCTCCTTGATCTGGGACCAGAAAACGCCGAAGCTGGCATACAGCTCATCATATTTATGATTGTAAGTATGGTTGCCGATCGCGTGTCCGGCCTCGTCGATCCGGTTAATGATCTCCGGGAACCGTTTGGCCTGCTCGCCAAGCACGAAGAACGTGGCCGGCACGTCAGCTTTTTTCAATATGGCCAGTACGTCGTCCGTCCATTTGCTAGGACCGTCATCAAAGGTAAGATATATTACTTTGCTTGCTTCTTTAGGTTTCGAAAGAGATATGGATGCGGATCTTACAGAAGATTCTTTGGAAGAGATTGTTCTGGCATCAAGCGTCGCCGATGCGGCGGGGGCCACAGAAGCAGCTGCCGTATCCTCAGAGGACTGGGCGGCTGCCTCAGGCATCACGCTTCGGCTTTCGGAATGAGGAATGAAGGATACGATAAGAACGATAGCCATTACTACGGTAATCAGGCGAAACATCGGAAATCCGGCCAGCCATTTTGTATTCATATAAAATCTACCTCCGCGATTATATCAATTCATTGAGTTTCTGGTAGATTATATGAACACTTGATGCAAATTAGACTACGGCAAAATATCTTATTTCCGCAGAGCCTCCAGCACCTTCTCCACATGTCCGGCCACCCGGATGCCGCGCCACTCCTTCTGCAGCCTACCCTCCTCATCGATCAGGAAGGTCGAGCGCACGATTCCTTCATATTCGCGGCCGTACAGTTTCTTCAACTGCCATACGCCGAACATCCGGCTGATGCGGTGATCCTCATCCGCAAGCAGCGGAAAAGTCAGCCCATGCTTCGCTTTGAATTTATCATGCGACTTCACGGAGTCCCCGCTGATGCCGAGAACTACGGCTCCCTGCTCCAGCAGCGCTTCGCTTTGATCGCGAAAATCGCAGGCCTGCTGCGTGCAAGCCGGCGTCATATCCCTCGGATAAAAATATAGAACGACCTTGCGGCCGCGGAATTCGCTTAATGCGATCTTTTCTCCCCCATCCGCGGGAAGTTGGAAATCGGGAACCATTTCTCCTACTTGAACTTGCATATCAACCATGCTGCCTTAACCCCTTTCTAACTTCACAAATACGAAAATTGATTGTACCTACAAAAGAAATTATAATGTATGGGTATGTGATACATCCAAATTACGACGGTTCTCATCGTTATCTACCGAAAGGAACGAACAATATGACGAAACGCACGAAAAGGACGATCATCTGGTCCATCACCGGAATTCTAGTCGCCATCGCAGCCGTTGCGGCTTACTATTTTATCGCCATTTATAATCAAGTTGATAAATTCCAAAAAAAAGGCGAGGACTCGCCCTTCTACAACGTTCAGCCGGTCGAGACCAAGAAGGAAGCCGAACCGCCGAAATGGGAGGGCACCGAGCAGGTCAATATCCTGCTGATGGGCGTGGACGCCCGCGGACTGAAGAAGGGAGAGGTTCCCCGGTCCGACACGATGTTGGTCGCCTCCATCGATCCCGTGAAGAAGAAAGCCTACCTGTTCTCTATTATGCGTGATACCTATATTAAAATACCAGGGTACGGGTCGGACCGCATCAACGCCGCCATTACCCATGGGCCAAACAAAGCGATGGAGACGGTCTCTGAGCTGCTCGGCATACCGATTCAATATTACGTCTATACGGACTTCCAAGGCTTTATCGAGCTCGTGGATGCCATCGGGGGCGTGGACTTCTATGTGGAGAAGGACATGCGCTATACAAGCAAGGCCGACAACCATGAATACGATATCGATTTGAAAAAAGGCCAGCAGCACCTCGACGGCAACTCAGCCCTGCAGTACGTCCGTTTCCGCCATGACGCTCTTTCCGACTATACGCGGACAGAACGGCAGCGCAATTTCCTTAAAGCGGTAGCCGAGAAAATGATATCGACAACCTCGATTATGAAGCTTCCATCGATACTGGAGAAAGTGAATCCGTATATCGATACGAATTTGACGATCAACGATATGTGGAAGCTGGCCACTGTCGCCTATGACAGCAACATGGCAGGCAGCGAGCAAATTCCTCCGATGAAGCTGGTCGTGGAAAAGAAAGTGAGCGGCTCTGATGTAATAGGCATTCGAAGCGAGGATGAATTGAAGCAATTCGTTCAGGATGTGTTTAACGCGCCGGAGGAGTCTGAAGAGGAAAGCAATAGTGGCAACAACCCAGCAGGAGCGGAATCAGGCCAGGGAACGAGTACCGGCACAGGCTCCAGTTCCGGATCACCTCCTGCTGCGGATATGTTCCGGAATTGATCATTGATCCGCTAAACACCTACTTGAAAGGAAGATGTACCTCATGAACCGGATTCAATCAGAACATTTATACGAAGAAGCTCTCAAGCATATCGTCGGCGGCGTGAACAGCCCCTCCCGCTCTTTCAAAGCGGTTGGGGGCGGGGCGCCCGTTTTTATGAATAAAGCGGCTGGCTCTCATTTCTGGGACGTGGACGGCAACCGCTATGTTGACTATCTCGGGGCTTACGGCCCGATCATTACCGGCCATGCGCATCCACATGTAACCCGCGCCATTCAGGAAGCAGCGGCTAACGGCACATTGTATGGCACGCCTACCGAGCTGGAGATTACACTGGCCAAAATGTTGAAGAGCGCGATTCCTTCTATGGACAAGGTCCGCTTCGTCAACTCCGGAACGGAGGCGGTCATGACGACCATCCGCGTAGCCCGCGCCTATACGAAACGCAATAAAATCATCAAATTTGCCGGCTGCTATCATGGCCATTCCGATCTCGTGCTTGTAGCTGCAGGCTCCGGGCCTTCCACGCTCGGCATTCCTGACAGCGCCGGTATCCCGACCAGCATCGCTCATGAGGTGATCACCGTGCCGTTTAACGATGCCGGGGCCCTCCAGGCCGCCCTGGATAAATGGGGCGACGACGTAGCCGCAGTTATGGTCGAGCCGATCGTCGGCAATTTCGGCATGGTCATGCCGAAGGATGGCTTCCTCGAGGACCTCTGCAGACTTGCACGGCAATATGGCGCGCTCGTCATTTATGACGAGGTCATCACCGCCTTCCGCCTCCATTATGGCTCGGCCCAGACGTTTGACGGTCTGGCCAATCACGAGGCGATCCAGCCCGATTTGACCGCACTCGGTAAAATCATCGGTGGCGGACTGCCAATCGGTGCATACGGCGGCACCAAAGAAGTCATGGAGCAAGTTGCGCCGCTCGGCCCGGCATATCAGGCCGGAACGATGGCCGGCAACCCGGCTTCCATCTCAGCGGGAATCGCCTGCCTGGAAGTATTACAAGAGGAAGGCGTCTACCCGAAAATGGAGCGCCTGGCCGTCAAGCTGACAAACGGGCTGGCGGATTCGGCGAACCGTTACGGCATTCCGCTGACGATTAATCGCATTGCTGGAGCATTCTCAACGCACTTCTGCAGCCATCCGGTAACCAACTATGAGGAGGCGCAGGATACGGACGGCGACCTGTTCGCGGCCTTTTTCCGGGCCATGCTGAACCGGGGCGTTAATCTTGCTCCTTCCAAATACGAGGCCTGGTTCCTGACGACTGCCCATACGGACGAGGATATTGATTTCACGCTGGAAGCGGCGGAGGCTTCCTTCCGCGAGATCAGCGGCAAATAGAATTTACGATTGATTATGAGCTTAAATAGACAAGAGAAGGGCGTCCCACACGAATATGCGGGGCGCCCTTCTCCTATTGATCCTGGCTAAAACCGTGAGATTATAAATTTATAAATACCGTTTTGGTCTTCTCGGAGTACTGCACGTCCAATCCCAGACCTTGTGCAAGCACAGCTAAGGGAACGTAGGTTTTTGATTCTTGGCCAATTTTGTTCAGAAAGGCCGGACTATTCGTAGCGACCGGCTCGCCGTTCGCGATGACTTTGCTCGAGCCGACCGGGATGACGACCGTTCGTTCGCCGTATGTCACCGTAGCCGTGCTGCTGCGGCTGTCCCATTTTGCGGAAGCTCCAATCGCCTCCGTAATGTCCTTGAGCGCCAGGAAAGTCTGGTCATTGCGAAGCACCGGAGCATACGGCGTTTGCAGCTTCTTGCCCTTTACCACGACATGAAGCGGCACGCCCTCCTTCAAACCATCGTTCATCCGGTAGCTTCCCCATACCTCCTCGGATACGACCTTAGCAATCGCTTCGTACCCCGCCTGGTTCGGATGAATGTCTCCTCCCGGCAAAATATGTGTCAGCGCGACTTCATGCCCCTTGAAAGCCTCCGCCACATGAACTGCCTTCACGAGCATGCCCTGGCTGGCATATTCGCCAGCGATTCCTTCAACCGCGGCCGTAAATGTATCCGCTGCATTCTCTAAATAATTATACACCGAACCAACAATGATTTTAGGTACAGGCTGGTATTGATCCATCAGAATGATTTGGGCGCTTGGATTGATCGCTGTCAAATCATCGATAACTTCCCGTACGTTGAGCGTATAAGCATCCAGAAGCTCCCGCCCCTTAGCTTCAATTTCCGCTGGGCTGTAGTTCGCAGTAAGCAAACTATACAGATCGTTGCCGCCGATCGTTATCGTGATCAGATCCGCCTGCTCCAATGCCGCCCGGGTATCGGCGATTCCCGCAGCAAAAGCAGAAACGCGCGGATCAGGCAAGCCGCGTTGAATCGCTTCGGGCTTTATCACTCCGCCGCTTTGAATGGCGGATACATAATTTTTAAGTCCGCTGCTGGTCAGTCCCAAAATTCCGTAATTATGAACTTTCGTCCGGCCGTAATACAACCCCTGCTCCCTAAGCCGTTCAACATAGCCGTAAGGAACGCTCTTCTCATCCATGCCCGGCTCATAACCTGCACTGATCGAGTCGCCCAACGCAACGATATGGTAGGCCTTCTCCTCCATCTGAACTACTATAGCCCGCTCGTGAGCTTGGCCCCCGGCCATTGAACGCGAGGCGGCAGTCAGGCAATTCACCGGAAAACACAGCAGGATTGCAAGCATTAGCAGGCTGGCTGCCGAACATCGTATCCCCATTCCTCTAGCAAACAATTACTTCTCCACTCCCTATCATGCGCAGCCTGGCAAGCTCAAAGCCAATTAGAGTCTATCGTTAGACACTTCAGTGATTGCGGGTGCTTCAGCTGAAATTAAAGGCCCCGAATTATTCAGGGCCCTTGATGTCACGCGCGGTCTTCTTCAAATACTCGTCATATCTGCCGTCGATTTCCTTTGCCATGCTGCGGTATTTCAGCGTTTCCTCCACAATCGGGTCAAGCTCCGTTTGAATGCGGATTTCGTACTTGTGAGGCAGGCTCTTGCGCGTCTCTTCCTGCCGCTCCTCCTCACTGCGCTCCTCGGCATCACTCAGCAGCTCGCTAAGCTCCTTCTCTAATTTCTCGCGATCTTCGCTCATCCTGATACACTCCTTCATCCTAAAATGCATTAAGGAATTACAGAATAGAAATCATCTTGCTACATGCCCGTTGCGCCCGCATCCTTCAGGGACTGCAGCAGCTCGTCG
Source organism: Paenibacillus sp. YSY-4.3 (assembly GCF_054767475.1). Lineage (NCBI taxonomy): Bacteria > Bacillati > Bacillota > Bacilli > Caryophanales > Paenibacillaceae > Paenibacillus > Paenibacillus sp. YSY-4.3. Next base: position 23,273 of record NZ_BAABMC010000002.1, read on the forward strand.
TGAATCTTGCCGTTTGTCGCCACCAGGTGACGCACGCCGAGATCATAAGGGTTCCCTGACGTGTCTGTTACGATTCCTCCGGATTCTTTTACAAGCAGGGCGCCTGCCGCCACATCCCAAGCATTGAGCCCTACTTCATAATACCCGCTCAAACGGCCTGCTGCCACATAAGCAAGATGCAGCGCGGCGGAGCCCCCTGCCCGGATGCTGCGCGTCTGCAAAGCCAAAGCGTTAATACCCATCATATTGGTCGGAAGCGCAAACTGACGATCCGGATTGAAACCAACGGCTACTACACTGCCGGATAGCTCCGCATCCTCCGACACCCGGGTAGGATTACCGTGCACGTACGCGCCTTTGCCTTTCTCGGCTACAAACAGTTCATCCCGCAGCGGATCATAAATCACGCCAACGATAACTTCTCCGCGATAAGCCAACGCGATTGACACACAAAAGAACGGAAAGCCGTGAACGAAATTCGTCGTGCCGTCCACCGGGTCGACAATCCATAAGTATTCCGAGGATCTCGCTTTGGCCAGAGCCGCTTCTGAAGCGGCAACACCTGGCGGCACCCCTTCCTCACCCAAAATCTCGTGATCGGGAAAATGAGTAAGGATCAGCTTGCGGATCATCAGCTCTGCGCCTTTATCTACATCCGTCACCAAATCCTGTGGGGATAGCTTCGTATCTAGTTGTTTGAACATGCCAAGCTTGCTCTTAATCCATTCCCCCGCTTTGGATGCGGAGTTGATCGCTACAGCTGTCGGACTTTTACTGCCCACCACGTTGTCGATTGGTTCCACTAGATTTCACTCTACTTTCTATCTTAATCTTGTAAATCTCTTCTCGTTAAACTATACGTCTTGAACTCTTCAAAGTTGCTTCCATCTACCCCGTCCCAGATTGATTCGGGCGGCTTGACCCGATTTCCCTTCCTTTATGGAAAAAGCCCGTGACCAAAGCGCTGCGTCTGCTTCGGAAACGAACTTTCCCCACCAATCATCTTACTTATGCGCCGACGATATTATAACCGCCGTCGACAAATATAACTTCTCCCGTAATACCGCGGGAGAGATGGCTAATCAGGAACATCGCCGTGTCGCCCACTTCCGCGGTTTCAGTCGTTCTGCGCAGAGGCGCTTTCTCCTCAACCTGCTTCAGGATCGAGTTGAAATCGCTGATGCCCTTGGCTGCAAGCGTACGGATCGGCCCCGCGGAAATCGCATTAACGCGGATGTTCTTCGGACCAAGATCGTTCGCCAGATAACGAACGGATGCTTCCAACGCCGCCTTGGCAACGCCCATCACGTTGTAATTGCGCATGACGCGTTCGGAGCCCATGTAAGTCATCGTCATGATGCTGCCGCCTTCTGTCATTAGCGGAGCAAGGCGCTTCGATACGGCTACGAGCGAATATGCGCTGATATCGTGCGCCAGCGCAAAGCCTTCGCGGGACGTATCCGCGAATTCACCGGCCAAGTCCTCCGCCTTCGCAAAGGCGATGCTGTGCACGACGCCATGCAGTACGCCGACTTCGCTTTTCAAGGATTCCGCCAGGCGATCGATTTCTTCATCAACCGTCACGTTGCAAGGAAGAATGAGCGAATTTGGAATCGTCTCGGCCAGCTTGCGCACCCGGCCTTCCACCCGCTCGCTCTCGTATGTAAATGCCAAACGCGCTCCTTGAGCGGCCAAGCTTTGAGCGATGGCCCATGCGATACTGCGGTCGTTAGCGACGCCCATTACGATAATGTTTTTTCCTGCGAGTAAATCTCCCATATTAGAACATACCTCCAACTAAACACTGTATTTTGGTGTAGAATTTGCTTTGTTTGCTTTAACTTATTTTTGTTCAACTTACCTTATTTTGCTGTCCTTTTCAAGCAGAAACATACCCTTAAGGCTGAATTTGCACGCTGGCTTCGCTTAGAATTTCCACGCCGTCCCCTACATATTTGCGCAAATCCTCCATGAGGGCAAACAGCGCTCCGTCCTTGAGCTTCGCTTCCAGCATCACGTCGACCCGCTCGGTCGCAGGGGCAATGGCCCGGAGAAAATCAAGCAGCGGCTGGGCGAGAACATGATCGGCATGCCCCCTTGGGTCGCTCGCACTCTTCGGGCTCGAGGCGTGGATTTTGGGCGGTAGCGGATCTGCAATCGATGAATCTGCCTGGGCATGCGGCGATTGCCAGGTGCGCAGTATGCGCGGCCACAAGTCCACTGGAAGCTCCCCTTCATTGTTCACCCATTGATGGTGAATATCGAGCACCATCGGAATGCCCAGCTCCTCGCATAGCTCCAGCGTCTCGGGGGCGTTGAACGTCTTATCGTCGTTCTCGAACGTCAGCCGGCGCTTGATGCTGTCCGGCAGTGCAAATACATTTTCCCGGAACCGCCCGGCAGCCGACAGCTTGTCTCCGTAGGCGCCGCCGACATGGATATTGTTCTTCGCTCGTCCATCCAGCCCCATGGCCTCAAGCATCGCCACATGGTGGCGCAGATCGCGGAGCGAGTTGTGCAGCACTTCGGGACGCGGCGTACTAAGCACCGTGAAATGATCTGGATGGAACGAGACGCGCATGCCGTGTTGTTTGACGAACTCCCCTACCTCCAGGAATTGATCTCTCAACGCCTCGTATGGATTCCAGCCGGCCAGAGCGTCATGCGTCGCCAAGGGCAGCAGCTTGGACGAGAAACGGTATATTTTGATATCGTTCGCTTTATTATGCCGAAGGAGCCGCAGCGTGTTGTGCAAATTGTCAGCCCCGATCGTCTCCAGTCGGCGCACGGCTGCCTCTCGGTCGCTTAGACTGCTGAATGTCTTGTAAGTCATCGTCTTGGATGGAGATGCATTCTTAACGACCGTCGACATGGCTACGTAACCGAAGCGGACAATCAAGCGTTCTCCACATCCCCGAAGAACATTTCATGGGCAAGCGCCGTCTGCACAGCCGCTTCCTGTTCCGTCAATTGACGCACCAGTTGGAGCTCGACGGAAGTAACCTCTTCTCCGTTAAAATTAATCTCGGATACGCAGGCCGTAATTTTCACGATGGCCACAGCTTTATTGTCCGGTGAATAAGCAATGACCTTCTGACCCGTCGGATAGACGCGCAGGCCTTCCTTCAGCATTTTTCCGCGCCCGTATTCCAGCAGTTCGTACAGCTCCTGCTCCTTTTTGAATTTGCATACTGAGTTGAATTCGGTTTGAAAGCCCATCATCGATCTTCCTTTCCATCTTCGTTACAGTCATTTCTAGCGAAATATAAATTAATTGAATTACTGCAGACCGTTCTCGAAATTCAAGCTCTGTCTGGCCTCATAGCGCTCCAACGCGAGTTCGATCAGCCGATCGAGCAGCGATTCGTAAGAAACCCCAGTCTCGCGCCACAGCAGCGGATACATGCTATACGGCGTGAATCCCGGCATCGTGTTCACTTCGTTAATCCAGATCGTTTGATCCGACTTCTTCACGAAAAAGTCCGCCCGGCACAGCCCGTTGCCCGATATCGCCTTAAACGCTCGCACCGCCAAATCACGAATCTCTTCCGCAAGCTCCGTATCGAGCTCGGCCGGAATTAGCATTTGCGATTTGCCGTCCAAATATTTGGCCTGGTAGTCATAGTATTCACTGGAAGAGACAATCTCCCCCGGAACCGATGCAAGCGGTTCATCGTTGCCAAGTACGCCAACCTCGATCTCGCGAGCATCCACGAATTCCTCCACGATCACTTTCATATCGAAACGCAGCGCGGTTGCTACGGAAGCCAGCAATTCCTCACGGGATCTGGCTTTGGAAATGCCGACGCTGGAGCCAAGATTGGCTGGCTTTACGAAGCAAGGGTAGCCTAGCTTCTCTTCGATATCCTGAATGATGGCATGGTTCCCCCGGCTCCATTCGGATGCCGTGAAATAGCAGTATTCGCACTGAGCCAGGCCTGCTTCGGCAAACAGCTTCTTCATGGCTACTTTATCCATCCCGGCCGCCGAGGCCAGCACGCCCGCGCCTACATACGGCAGGTCTGCCATTTCGAACAAGCCCTGGATCGTACCATCTTCCCCGTACGTGCCGTGCAGCAGCGGAAATACGACGTCAATCGATCCTGTGCCGGTCGAAAGCTTCTCGAATAGCATATTGATCGCCGTGGACGTATTTTGCGCTCCGTTCTCCAGCTTCAGCTCTTCCAGTGCGGCAAACGGACCGGACAGCTTGTTTCCCACCCGCCATTCTCCGCGCTTCGTAATATAAAAAGGCACCAGCTCGTATTTGTCATAGTTAAACGCCTGTGAAACCGCTAGGGCCGTTTGCAGCGATACTTCGTGCTCTCCCGATTTACCTCCGTAAATAAGTCCAACGGTGAGTTTGTCTTGTCCCATGAGTAACCTCTTTCTTTGATCGTCGTAATAGTTCAAATATAATCCGCAATCCGAAAAAAGCGATACACAGTATTCTCGCTCCAAGCGTATGAATTCCGGTAATCCCAATATCGGTGCTTGCTTGGAGTGGTATGGGCATTCACCAGCGGCATTCCGCCGGCATCGAACGCGGTTACGATCGTGCTGTGCTGATAGCTGCCGTCACCGTCCCAATCATAGATGATGACGTCTCCCAATTGGAGCTGCTCCGGTTTCTCCACGGCTTCGGCCTGAAGTCCTGAACTACTGTGGGTTAATAGGCGCTCAAGTGCGTTCGCAACGGACCAGCTATAGCTCCATGCCTCCCGCCCCTTGATATATCCTTTGTACCACCAGCCCGATTCCCTTTTTCCAGTATAGTTTATTGGAGCTCCTCCTGCAAAGAGACACTGGGATATATAATTGGTGCAATCCACTTCAAATGCGGCAAACTCCGGGTTAAATCCATCCCACCAGCGATCAGCGTAGAGAACCGCATCCTCACGGCGGTAAGGCGTGCTGCGTGAGCTGCGCGGAACGAGCACTTGGGTGTTAAGGTAAGGGCCTGGCAGTTTGACTTGGGCTCTCCCTTCCTCGCTGCCCGTATCCATTGGCAGCTTGAACGGAGCATGACGTTCGTCTACAGGCTGATCGATCCGTGTTATGATCCAGCCTCCGTCCTCCCGCTCCAGCGTCAGCCGCTGCCTATCGATGACCTCCTCTTGATGGCGGGCGCCCCCTTTTTCATAATACGTCTTGCGGGCCATTTGAAGTTCAACCTCGATTTCGCCGGCGCGATTCTCAATTTCGCGCAGCAGCTTAGCCCGGGTTTCGGAGCGAAGCGGGGTAGCCCGCCGTTCCTTGTACCATTCCTCAAGTCGGCGTTTTCGTTCGCCGCGGCGCATTAAATATTCCAAATCAGCCACAACGGCATCGGCCTCCACAGCCTTGGGGCGATAATCCACTTCATCCTGATTATGCTGATTCACGTATAGGGATAACGTTCTTCTCCATTCATCGCTCACTTTGGAATCCCCTCCTCATCATTCCAATTTATATGAAAGAACAGGATTGAGTATGTGCTGGAAAAATTACGTCGTGAGGGTGTCCGATGCCGCAAAGAACAGGCGCTTTGCCAGCAAAAAGTACTTTACTCGCAACAAGGAGGACGCTATACTTAATGTAGTGATAATTTTGAAATACAGTTTCATCTAGTGAAACAAGGAGGTACATTCATGTCAACGAAGGATTTTTTCTCTGTTTCCCGCACCTTGGAAGCCGGCGGGAAGAAATACCGTTACTTTGATCTGCAACTGTTGGAAGAGAAAGGACTAGGCCCCGTTTCCAAACTACCGTTCTCCATTAAGGTGCTGCTGGAAGCAGCCGTTCGGCAATTTGACGGCAGAGCCATCACCGAGGAGCATGTGAAGCAAATCGCTAGCTGGAGTCAAGGCCGCGATGAGAATAAAGAGATTCCGTTTATTCCTGCCCGCATCGTTCTTCAGGATTTCACGGGCGTACCTGTCGTCGTTGACCTTGCAGCGATGCGCGACACCGTGAAGAAAGCCGGCGGCGATCCGAAGCAAATCAACCCGCTTGTACCGGTTGATCTCGTCATTGACCACTCCGTAATGGTCGATGCCTTCGGTACGCCGGAAGCGCTGGAGTACAACATGAAGGTTGAATTCGAACGCAACGAGGAGCGCTATCGCTTCCTGCGCTGGGCGCAAACCGCCTTCAATAACTTCCGTGCCGTTCCGCCGGCTACGGGTATCGTTCACCAGGTCAACCTGGAGTATTTGGCTTCTGTAGCAGCTACCAAAACAGTTGACGGCGAAACTGTCGTATTCCCGGATTCCCTAGTTGGAACCGACTCCCATACGACCATGATCAACGGCCTTGGCGTAGTGGGCTGGGGCGTTGGCGGCATCGAGGCCGAAGCCGGTATGCTCGGACAACCGCTCTACTTCGTTGCACCAGAGGTTATCGGCTTTAAGCTCGTCGGCAGCCTGGCAGAAGGCGCTACAGCGACAGACCTTGCCCTTACCGTAACGCAAATGCTGCGTAAAAAAGGCGTCGTCGGCAAATTCGTTGAATTCTACGGCCCTGGTCTTGCCAACATCAGTCTGGCTGACCGTGCAACCGTGGCCAACATGGCACCTGAGTACGGCGCTACTGTCGGCTACTTCCCGGTAGACAGCGAGACACTGGCATATCTGCGCAGCACAGGCCGTTCCGAAGAGCAAATCGCTCTCGTTGAAGCCTACTACAAAGCACAAGGCATGTTCCGCACAAGCAGCACCGTAGATCCTGAGTTCTCTGATTTGATCGAGCTGGATCTCGCTTCTGTCGTACCAAGCCTTGCAGGTCCTAAGCGTCCGCAGGATCGCATCGAGCTGACCGACATGAAAGAGAACTTCAACAACATTATCCGGACTCCGATCGATAAAGGCGGATACGGGCTCAGCGATGAGAAGATCAGCCAAAAAGTAGCCATTAAGCATCCTGATGGAAGCACAAGCGAGCTCGGAACGGGAGCGGTCGTTATCGCCGCGATCACGAGCTGTACGAACACTTCCAATCCAAGCGTAATGATCGGCGCCGGATTGCTGGCGAAGAAAGCGGTCGAGCGCGGTCTTACAAAACCGGGCTATGTGAAGAGCAGCTTGACTCCAGGTTCCCTTGTCGTTACAGAATACCTGGAAAAAGCCGGACTCATCGATTCCTTCGAAGCTCTCGGCTTCCACGTTGCCGGTTACGGCTGCGCAACTTGTATCGGTAACTCCGGTCCGCTTCCAGATGAGGTCAGCACAGCAATTGCCGACAACGACCTTACCGTAGCAGCTGTACTGTCCGGTAACCGGAACTTTGAAGGCCGCGTGCATGCTCAGGTTAAAGCCAACTACCTGGCTTCTCCGCCGCTTGTCGTTGCTTACGCACTAGCCGGAACGGTAAACATCGATCTGCAGAACGATCCGATCGGCTACGATCAGAACGATCAACCGGTCTATCTGAAAGATATCTGGCCAAGTTCCGCAGAGATCAAAGAAGCGATCGGTCTCTCCGTGAAGCCGGAAATGTTCCGCAGCAAATACGAGAACGTATTTACTCAGAACGAGCGCTGGAATGCAATCCCGGTTCCAGAAGGCGAATTGTATGAGTGGGACGAGAAGTCCACTTACATCCAAAACCCGCCGTTCTTCGAGAGAATCGGCGAAGGGCTTCAGGACATCGCCGACGTTCGCGGAGCACGCGTACTCGCTCTGCTTGGGGATTCGGTCACTACCGACCATATCTCGCCAGCGGGCAACATTTCGCCAACAAGCCCGGGAGGCATCTACTTGAACGACCACGGTGTAGCCCGCAAGGACTTCAACTCCTACGGCTCCCGCCGCGGTAACCATGAAGTTATGATGCGCGGCACGTTCGCCAACATCCGCATCCGCAACCAGGTTGCTCCTGGCACGGAAGGCGGCGTAACGAAATATCTGCCTACGGATGAGCTGATGTCCATCTATGACGCTTCGATGAATTATCAAGCCAACGGACAGAACCTCGTCGTTATCGCCGGTAAGGAATACGGTACGGGAAGCTCCCGCGACTGGGCGGCCAAAGGAACTTATCTGCTTGGCGTCAAAGCGGTCATCGCGGAAAGCTTCGAGCGGATTCACCGCAGCAACCTGGTGGGCATGGGCGTTCTTCCACTCCAGTTCCAAGAAGGACATGGCTGGAAGACGCTAGGAATTGACGGCACTGAGACGTTCGATATCCTCGGACTGAGCAATGACGTCAAGCCTGGCCAAGAGCTGACCGTTGTAGCGACCCGCCAAGATGGCACGCAGTTCGAATTTACTGCAATCGCTCGCCTCGACAGCATGGTCGATGTCGACTACTACCATAACGGCGGTATTCTGCAAACCGTTCTGCGCCAAATGATTCAAGCTGGCAAGTAATTATATATTTCATAAGGAATGTCCTACCCGATTTCGGGTGGGGCATTCTTTTTTTTGAGGGTAATTTGTGGGTACCGAAGGCATCGGGTGGGCGTCGGAGGGTGGGCGTCGGAGTACATAGGGAATTTGGATCGCCTACGGGAGGACAGTGCGGGGATGGTTCAGGACAATACAGAGTGTGAACGGACTCTGAATCCGTTATTTGGCCAATATTGCTTAAAAATAAATGCTAACGGACTCAGATGCACCTATTTGCCTAAAACGACTCAAAATCAGGCCAATAATTGCCAAATAAGGTCTCCTGTGTCCGTAAATCGCAAATTTCTTAGAAATACATGCATATAACGTCCTCTGTATCCGTTAGGTTTGTTATGCGGCAACATCGGTGATCCTACATCGTCGTTAATCGGTATTACCGCTGAAACGTATCAAGAATCTGAACGGCTGTCTCCGGGTGGATTACAGCTTATTAATGCAGCCCCGTCTTTACAAGCACTTGCATTTTAGTACACCAGAGTATTAACGCAATAGCCAGCCGACCGCCTGTTTTTTCAAAACGTATTGCTTATATCCGTTGTAACTGTTATATTAGTTGTATAACAGATATAAGATGGAGGTGTGAGTTTGATTATCGAGCTCGATATGCAGTCGGATGTTCCTATTTACACTCAGCTGGTCAACCAAATTATCGAAGGGATTGCTAGCGGACAATTGAAACTGGGAGAGCCCCTCCCCTCAGTCCGGAGCCTGGCCTCGGATATCGGCGTCAACCTTCATACCGTGAACAAGGCATACACTCTGCTGAAGCAGGACGGTTACATTCAGGTGCACCGCCAGCGCGGCGTCGTCGTCGATCCGGATGGCATGCCTCCGGTTACGGAGGAATTCAGGGCCAAGCAACGCAGCCAGCTGAAACCGATCATCGCAGAAGCCATATGCCGGGGAATAGATAAACAACAGTTGATGAATATGGTGGAACAAATCCATAAGGAAATCACAGAGACGGACAAAGAAAAGGAGAATGCATAATGCCAATTTTATTTACGCTTATGCTCGTGTTAATGTTTATTCCCATCGTAGCTACCCTTGCCTTCATGCCTTATTTGACGCGAGAGACAGTAAGCTTCGGCATTTCGATCAGTGAGGAGACTTTCCGCAGCGAGACGCTCCGCCAAATGCGCAAGCAATATGCGACAATCAGCCTGGTCATTTACATTCCGCTGCTTTTTGTCGGACTTTATGCTTCCATGCAAAGCAATACGGCGCTTCAAGGAGCCCTGCTCGCCGTTCTCATCAGTTTGGTCGTTGTCGTATCGATCGCGCTTAATCTAAACTTTCATTTCAAAATGAAAAAGATCAAGGCTTCCCTTCCCACAGCGACTCAAGGAAAAACGGTACTTGCCGTCGATACCTCCTTCCACCGCCAGAAGCTGGTCCTTTCGAATAAATGGTTCTTTATTCATGTAGGCCTGACATTGGCCAGTATGGCGGCAGCGCTTTTCTATTATGATCGGATTCCCGAGCAGATTGCCCTAAAATTCGATATGCAGGGCAACGTGATCAACAGTGCAGCGAAATCGTATGCTACCGTGTTATTTCCTAACATCATGCAGCTGCTGATTATCGCTATATTCATCTTTGTGAATTGGAGCATCCTGCGGAGCAAACAGCAGCTTAGTGCCGGAAATCCAGAGCGTTCAGTACGGCAAAACGCAGTTTTCCGCCGCCGCTGGTCGATGTTCACCCTGTTGTCCGGCCTAGCTATGGTCAGCCTGTTCTCATTCATCCAGTTGAATATGATATATCAGCTTGAGAGCAGCATCATTTTGCTTGTCAGCCTGCTCATCCCGATCTTTGTCGTGTTTTTCGCTGTCGCTCTCTCCTTTACAACGGGACAGGGAGGCAGCCGGATCGAACGCTCAGAGACCGGATCCCCGGTACAGCCGGCCAACGACGATGCTTTCTGGAAGCTCGGCTCTATTTACTATAATCCGAACGACCCATCGTTTTTCGTGGAAAAAAGATTCGGCATCGGCTGGACGCTCAACTTCGCCCACCCGATGGTCTGGCTTATACTTTTAGGCATCATCATAGCTATCGCCCTTCCTGCCTTCCTTGGCCAGTAGGTGATACCTAGGTGAAGCAAGTAAATGAATGAGCATGCGAGAACGACATGGGAAGCCCAAGCCACTACAGGATAATGATTCCCCCGCATAATATTACAAAAAAGGAGAGGCCCTAAGGCCTCTCCTTTCTGTGCGGTTTCTAGTGCTGACGCATTGCGCTGCATAACGGCAACCGTTTCGACGTACGCATCAATAACATCAATAAGCTATAGCAGTTAAGTATGAATCATCATGCCCATATCCCGCGCCGCTTCGATCAGCACAGGGCCGAATTCAATCAGCGTCTCCGGCGACAGCCGGCTGACTGGACCCGAGACAGATAAAGCTGCCGCCACCTTGCCGTTCCGGTCGAAGATCGGAGCCGACACGGCTGCCGCTCCGGGCTCCCGCTCCTCATAACTCGTCGCAAAACCAAGCTGACGAATCTCCTGAAGCTGGGCCACATACTGGCTTTTATCCACGGATACGGGCCAATCTGGGCTATCCAGCACGGCTTGCAGCACCGATTCGTCGGCGTAGGCGACCAACACCTTGCTTGAGGCCCCGACGTACAGCGGCAGCCTTGCACCGACCGCAGCGACCCTGCGGATCGCCTGGTTGCTCTGAACAGCCTGGATTCTCAGCCGGTCCGTGCCATCCCGCAAATACAGACTGACCGTCTCTCCGAGCTTGTCGCGAAGCTGTTCCATTTGCGGAAGCAGCAGAACGGCCGGATCATCGCTATGCGATAAATGTGCGGACAGCTCCCATATTTTTAGGCCAAGCCGATATTTCTCCGTAGCGTTATCACGAATGACGAACCCCTTCTCCTCCAGCGTCGTCATCAGCCGGTGCACCGTGCTTTTATGCAGTCCGATGCTGCCGGCGATTTCCGTCAAACCAAGCTCATTTCCCTTCGTAAAGCACATTAATATATCAAGCGCCCGCTCTACCGCGCGCACGGTTAATTTACGGTCTTCCACCCGACCTCACCTCTCCATAAGTTTCACTACGTGAAACGTGGTTACATAAATTATATGTAATCCATTCCCGCTCGTCAATGCATCCAGGCATCCTTTATCACGCTAGCATTGACTTTATCGAACCTGTTGCCTTACGATTATTCTATAAGATTCGCCCTCGTTCGACATATGCTACGAACTCAATCTAGTCTCTGGTCTCGGAGTCATACCGAGCATATATTGTATTAATACGATTAGGAGGGGAAGAACATGAGTCCAACAACCCGGAGTGATCTTCCCTTAAATACAGAATTAAAGAAGGACACTCCAACACCAATCGATGTACTGACTGCACGTCATGTCAGCCTCAAACATATTTTAGTGGCACTGTTGTTATCCGCGTTGTTTTTCCTGCTATTCTGCTTTATTATTCTGCATGGTTATATCGCCTGGGTATTGTCCAACCCGAATGTGGCTCCGCTCTATTCCAATCCAAAGCTGTCCAAGAACCTGGCCTATGAGGATGTTCTCTTCCCGGCAGCCGACGGAAGCCGTATGATGCAGGGCTGGTATATTCCTGCTGAGGACTCCCGCAAAACCATCGTCTTCAGTCATGGATACGGCGCGAACCGTGAGGAGCCTTGGGTTCCGATGTATGACCTGGCGCATTATGCCAACCGGCTCAACTACAATGTCCTGATGTTCGACTACGGATTTGCATCCCAGAAGAGCAAGGAGGTAGCTACCGGTGGTAAAAAAGAAGCCGAGCAACTGCTCGGAGCTATCAACCTCGCCAAACAGCGAGGCGCTGAAGAAATCGTCGTATGGGGATTCTCAATGGGTGCGGGGACATCTCTGCAAGCGGCGTTGAGGAGCAAAGATATCGACGGGATGATTCTCGATAGCACCTTCCTGTTAGAGCCGGATACAATGTATCATAATATTCGTCAGCATATCGACCTGCCGCGGCATCCCTCGCTGGAAATCATCGGCATGCTGCTGCCCGTGCTCAACGGTACTAGCATGCGCCAGATTCCGTATACGGAGGTCAAATCAAAGGACTACCCGTTCCCGACTTTGTTCATTCATGGAACCGAGGACGAGAAGGCGCCTTATCCGATTGCCGAAAAATTGGCCGAAAATCAAACTAGCGAGGCTTCTGATGTATGGATCGTTGAAGGCTCCCATCATGAAATGATTTTTCGGGAGCACCCAAAGGAATATTTGCGCAAAGTTTCTAATTTCCTTAGCCAGATAGAAAGCGCCAAGTAACTTGACCGACCGGGCTCGTATAATAAATAGCATAGGCCAAGCTTTCATTCACATAAGCTGTTAGTGGCGATTAAACGTGAAGGAGGCTAACCCGATGCTATTGGTTTACGGGCCTTATTTGCCTGTCCGCATCCTCGAGGAAATCCGGTTTTGGAAACACCAGGAAAGCGAACATACGGACGTAATCAAAGCGATCGTTCCCGGACTGGAACCCTACTACGTCCAACTACTGGATGATTGGAAAATAGTGCTGGAGGAGACGATGCACGTGGCCAATCAATTGCTCAAGTACGCGCTGTCCTCCCCAGAGGCAGCTTGCGACCCGCAATTGGTGCAGCAAACCGAACGTCTATTGGATACGTCATTCCGCCAATCCCAGGAATTCATAAAACAGCTTTATTACATTTTGGATTACAGCGCTGCCGTCAAATCCGTTCCGTTAGCTAAAACGGTACTGCTCCACATTATCCGCGAGTCCGAATACTTCCTCGGAGTACTTGAGACGTTAAATTCTCCTGGGGCCATAAAACGGAACATGGAGATGCTGTCTGACAGCGCTGACCCGCAGGAAGCTTTCGTTTCTTCCTACCAGCCGTTTAAAGTCGAAGAACCGTTCTCAAAAGATCCGGCCGCTCCCTCATCAGACGAGTTCGGCTTCACAGATCAGGACAATGTATTCTCAAATCCTGTCCCTGAAGAATCCCGTAAATCCGGCGATGGCCCGGTACCGATCGGCGGACATACTCTGCCTCCCCTGCCATACGCCTACAATGCTTTAGAGCCGCATATCGACGAGAAAACGGTACGAATCCATCACGACATTCATCATAAGAGCTATGTCGATAACTTAAACAAGGCCGAGAAGAAGCTTCAGGAAGCTCGCAAATCGGGCAACTTCGAGCTCGTGAAGCATTGGGAGCGAGAACTGGCCTTTAACGGGGCAGGCCATTATCTCCACACCATCTACTGGGATACGATGAATCCTCAAGGAGGCGGCAAGCCTGAGGGCGAGCTGGCCGAGCAAATCCGCAAAGATTTCGGCAGCTATGACGCCTTCAAAAACCAATTCACCAATGCTGCTGATAAAGTAGAAGGCGGCGGCTGGGCAATTCTCGTCTGGAGTCCGCGCGCTCACCGGCTGGAAATTTTGACGGCCGAGAAGCATCAGAATTTATCGCAATGGGATGTTGTCCCCCTGCTGCCGATTGACGTCTGGGAGCATTCCTATTATCTGAAGCACCAGAATGAACGGGCCAAGTACATCGCAGACTGGTGGAAGATCGTCTACTGGCCGGAAGCCGCCGAACGTTTCGCAAAGGCTAAACAGCTCAAGTGGCAGCCGTTTTAATGAATACACAGCAAAATGGCTGCCTCTCGGAACGCCATCCGAAAAGCAGCCTGTTTTTCATTCTTCTTAGCTTCACCCATCTTGAGTGATTTCTTGCGGCAAGCTTCATTTTTTATAGCAATCCTGACTTCTTCACACTTGCCAGGAAATCATGGAATTCCGGAATATTAAGCTGCTGTGCCGCATCGGAGAGCGCTGTTGCCGGATCGGGATGCACCTCAACCATGACACCGTCTGCACCTGCCGCTAGAGCCGCTTTGGCACAAGGGGCCAGGATGTCTTTGCGCCCTGTGGAATGCGTCACATCCACCAGCACCGGAAGATGCGTTTCTTGTTTTAGAATCGGCACCGCCGAGATGTCCAATGTGTTTCTCGTAGCCTTCTCGTACGTCCGTATGCCGCGTTCAATCAGCATCACCTGCGTATTGCCGCGGGATACGATATATTCCGCAGCGTGCACGAACTCATCGATCGTAGCCGCGAGACCACGCTTCAACAGCACCGGCGTCTGAACGTTACCGGCCGCTTTTAATAACTCGAAGTTTTGCATGTTCCGCGCGCCGATCTGAATGACGTCAATGTATTCGCACGCAAGCTCAATATGCGCGGGGTCCACGATTTCACTAATCGTCTTCAACCCGAACTCAGCTGCCACTTCCTTCAGAATTTTCAAGCCGTCAATACCCAAGCCCTGAAAATCGTAAGGCGATGTTCTCGGTTTAAACGCACCGCCGCGCATGACCGTCATGCCCGCTTGCTTCAGGGCAGCTGCAACCTGGCGCACTTGCTCATAGCTTTCCACCGAGCAAGGCCCGGCAATCATCACCGGTGTGCCGCCGCCGATCACCGTGCTGCCCACTTGAACCAGCGTATCTTCCTGCTTCTTCTTCCGGCTGACCAGCAAATGCTTCTTATGATCAACCTGCTGCAGCTTCAACGATGCCTGGAAAATCTGTTTGAATAAATGACGCACTGTTTCATTATCGAAAGGACCTTGATTATGCTCCACCAGAGCATCCAGCATTTTTTTCTCGCGCACCGGATCAAAATCTGGAACTCCCTGCTTTTGCTTCTCTTGACCGATCTCCTGGGCGATCCGCGCCCGCTCTGACAACAGTTCCAGCAGCTGAAGATTCACGGAATCAAGCTCTGATCTTAATTGTTCCAAACGTCCTTGACTCATCTGAAATCTCTCCCTCACATTTTTTCTGGTTTATAAAAACAAAAAGACCCCCCGCCCGGAAAGGGACGAGGAGTCGTGGTACCACCCTTATTAGATATGCCGAAAAAAAACAAGCACATCTCACTTGAACCTCTTAACGCAAGGGTTACGGGTAAACCTACCATCTGCACGAAACGCACAGATTATCAGCCTACCAGCTCCGGAATGAACTTCAGCGGAGAACCTTCGCCTGGGCGCTCTCAGTCGGTGGCAGCCCTTTCCTGTCAGGAACGTTCTTTCGCTTACTCTTTCCATCATCGCTTGTTGAACATATCGTGTTAGTTAATTTAGAAGCATTGTATTACACCCCGGATCAACATTGCAAGGCTTTTATTTAAAGCGTAGGTGCATTGGTGCAGTGAAGATTTAAATCACTGTGCTTCATGAATAAGAGCAACATTCCCTTTCCCGCCTCGATTCAGCGGATGTCCCCAATAGGTGAACAGGCGCCAAACATATTCGAGGGGCCCAATCGGAAGCCATTTTAACCAGACCCGGCTAAATACCGCTTGCAGAGCAAATATGACGACAGCAATCAACATTTGCAAGGCCGGCTCGATCATTCCATACCATCCCAGACCGTAGCTATAAAAGATCAATCCGCAAAGGACCGATTGAAGCAAATAGTTCGTGAAGGCCATTTTTCCAGGGTAGGAAAACCAATGGAGTACCTTTTTCCAGAGTTTGTGTTGATATAAAAGTGCAAATGTTCCGATATAGGCCAGAGCTAAGAGCGGCGCCCCGACGAACAAAGCTGCCGCCTCGCCCCAGAATGGAAGTCCTTTCGCCAACGAAGTAACGAGTTGAAGCACAAGGCCGGCGCTTCCGCCTAGGATGATCAATCGGAGGATTCCCTTCCGGTTCTCCTGAACCTTATGCAAAAATCGGCGTTTGCAAAAATAGGCCCCCATCAAGAACATGCCTAATATTTGTGGATAAAAGAGCAGCATATTAAAGATGGAGCTAATATAATCATTCACCCGCTGAATGGCAATCTGGGCAACGCTCCCCTCGCCGTAAATGGCAGCATCCCGCCCTTGGTAGTAGACCCCTAACTGACGGGCATCCGCTTGGCTTATCGGCTCAAGAGCCTGGCTTGCAGAGCCGTTCAACAAACTTGCGCCCGCCACCAGAACTGGAACGATCAACAGCAGGATCAGCGACCAAATCAGCATCGTTTTTGGCTTGCAGCGCTTAAATAGCATAAGGAGAAAGCCCAGAAGTGCATAGTGTGTCAGAATGTCGCCATACCATATGAAAATTCCATGGAGCAAACCGAACAATAATAAAGCCGTTAATCTTCGAATATAAATGCGGTTGAAACTTCTTCCTTTGGCCTGACTGCTCTCCTGCAGCAATACCATTCCAAAACCAAACAAGAAAGAAAAAATAAGTACAAATTTGCCGTCAATGACAATCCCGCGCAGCAGCATTGCCAGCTCATTATACCAGCCAGACCATAAATCAACCCCATATGAAATCGTCTGAAGCGACGTTGTGAAAAAGGTGATGTTGACCAGAATTATTCCCAGTAGTGCAAATCCCCTTAAGCTGTCGATCAGCTCTATTCTTGATTGTGATTTCACTTCCATCCTCGTACCCCCTTATCATTATGCCTTCAGGTTAAGGTACAATCATAAAGAAAGGATAAAGATGCAATAAATACAGTACTTAAACAACATTACGCATGCGGATCATTCTTCCGATCGCTGTTGCCCCAGACTCTCTTTATTCATTCTTTAGAATTGACGTGTACAATAACAAGATAGACCTTTTTATAGCTAGTTCTTGGAGGATGTAATTGGATATGGCAAACGAAACGATTCTATTGGTGGATGATGAAGAAGAAATTATTGCTTTTATACAAGATGCGCTAGAACTTGAAGGCTATCGCGTACTTACGGCCGGTAACGGGCGGGATGCCCTAATCCAGAGCAAACAGCAGCCCTCGTTGATCATCCTCGATGTGATGATGCCTGAGATGAACGGCATTGAAGTATGCGAGCAGCTTAGGGAAACGACGCAATGTCCCATTATGTTTCTGAGCGCCTGTCAGAGTGAAGTGGACCGTATTAGGGGGCTGGCCGCGGGCGGGGATGATTATCTGCTCAAACCCTTCAGCCTCGCAGAATTAAAGGCCAGAATCCATGCCCATCTGCGGAGAGAACAGAGAATCCATATGCAAAAAGAACAAGGCGTCCTTCGATTTCCATCTCTGACGATCGATTGCAAGGGACATACCGTGAACTGCAATGGACATAACATCGCCCTTACGAATAAGGAGTATCGGATCGTAGAATTGTTGGCCATGCATCAGGGGCAGGTTTTTTCACGAGAACAAATCTATGAGAAGTTATGGGGTTTTGACGCAGAGGGTGACGATTCCACGATCACGGAGCATATCAAGAAAATCCGGGCCAAGCTGGCTGCCCATGCACAAGACCATACTTATATTCAAACCGTCTGGGGCATCGGCTATAAGTGGGACCCCAAATGATCAAACAACGTTCCATAAAGAATACGTTCGCCCGACACTTCGCCTCCATTCTAGCCTGCAGCTTGCTGGCTACACTTATAACTTGGGGAATTCTTGTGCTGCTGCTTGGCTACTTGTTCAACCGTGACAATTTGTTCCCGGCGAATCATTACGAAGCGCAAATTCCCATCATTTCAGAGTACGCGAAAACCCAAGGCGATTCTATCATGAGCACGCAGGGACAAGCCGAGCTGGAAAAGGTGATCCCCTCACAGGGCATAAACTACCTAGTTGTGTCGCCTGCGGGTGAAATCTTATATGGGGATGGGGATCTTCATATGACAGAATCACTTACCCGGCAGAAGCTCCTGGCACGCTTAAATCAGACGCACAGCAGCCTCAACCAGTTCGTTAAATATATACCGGTTATGTCCCGGAACGGAGAATTCATAGGTGCTCTTCTGCTGGGATATCACCTAAAAGTGACGGCAGCCAATCCAGCGCTTACCCCCATGGTAACCTTCGGATTCCTGAGCTTTTTCCTAACGCCATTTCTATATATCATCTTGTTCACCTTCATATTCGGAAGGCGGTTCAGCCGGATGATCAACGCTCCATTACAGCAGCTGCTGCAAGGAGCTGAAATGATTAAAGCGCAAAATTTACGCTTTTCCATGACCGGGACATCATCCATAACGGAAGTAAACCGTCTGACGAATGCTTTTGAAGACATGCGGCAGGAGCTGGAACATTCCATTGAGCGGGAATGGAGAATGGAGAAAGAAAGAAGCACCATGTTTGCAGTGCTCGCCCACGATCTGCGTACACCGCTTACAATTATTCAAGGGCATGTCGAGGGTATGGAACAGATGGAGGGAGAAGCTTATGCAGACAAAAGAGAGCAATATCTGCAAGTCATCCGGCGCAACACCATTCGCGCTTCAAAACTCCTGCAGGACATGAACACCATTGCGGAGCTTGAGAAGATGTCGTTTCGGCTTCAGCCGCTTCCCGTGGATATTGAAGAATTTGCGGATCATAAAACCGTGGAATATGCCGCCTTATGCAAGGATAAGAACATAACCTTCCATACTGAGATTAACGATAACCGAACGGTCAAAGGCCCTGTCATCTTCGATCCGTATCGCATTATTCAGGTGCTGGATAATCTCGTGTCGAACAGCATCCGGTATACACCTGAAGCCGGACGGATTCAATGGCGCATCGAAATTACCGAGCAGCAGGTGATGATGTCTATCACGGATAATGGAACAGATTTTGCCCAGCAGCAGGATCTGCAACAGGCATTCAAGCAGTTTTATCAGGGGAATCACTCATCCTCTAGGCAAAAAGGACACTCGGGGCTTGGGTTATATATCGCCAAGCTACTGATTCAGCATCATGGAGGACAGATTTGCGCCGAGAACAATCCATCTTGCGGGGCGACGGTACGCTTTACCTTCCCGCATCAAGACACATAAGCTATCCAAACTAAATGAAGAAGGCATCCTGTACAGGATAACGGGATGCGTTGGATTAACAAATTTAAAAGTAAATAAAAAACACGCCATGAAGGCGTGTTTTGTTTTTAGGGTTTTGAGCTAGAGAAACCCGTTCACTATTCCTTAATCAGCGACAAGAACTCTGCTCTAGAAGCCGCATCGGAACGGAACGTTCCCCGTACGGCCGAGGTAACCGTCTTGCTTCCCGGCTTCTTGATGCCGCGGGCGCACATGCAGAGATGCTCGCCTTCCACGACTACCATCACGCCTTGCGGCTTAAGAACTTCGTCCATGATGTCGGCGATTTGCGACGTAATGCGCTCCTGCACCTGCAGTCTGCGGGTGACCGCTTCCACCAAACGGGCCAGTTTGCTAAGCCCGGCGATTCTGCCGCTCGGGATATAGCCGATATGCACCTTGCCGAAGAAAGGGGCCGTATGGTGCTCGCATTGACTGTAATACACGATATCCTTTACGATTACGAGCTCTTCATGGTTCTCTTCGAACGTAACTCCAAGCACATCGCGGGGATCCACTTCGTAACCGCCGTATATTTCTTCGTACATCCGGGCTACCCGTGCCGGTGTATCGATAAGACCTTCCCGCTCAACATCTTCACCAATCAGCTTCAGTATTTCGCGGACATGGTGTTCAATCTTCTCCCGGTTGGCTCCAACCTGGGTATTTACATAATCTTTGACGCCTGCCACTCGCGCCTCCTCCTTCCTGTTCTCCCTATCCCGGGAGCAGAGTGTCTGTTGTAAAATAAACTACCTATCATTTTTTCTTCCGGCGGCCTTGAGGCTGCGACATGCCCTGCTTCTTCATCATTTGCTGAGCGCGCTGCATTTGCTGCCCGTTAAGATTGTAGCCCATTTGCTTCGCCATTTTCTGAAGCATTTGCGGATCATTCTGCATCTTCGTCAATTGTTGACGCAAATAGAATACGCCAATGAAGAAACCGCCGACCAAGCCGACGATGAGTGTAATAATAGGAATTACGTAATTCATAGTTCAGCCACCCCTGTATTGTAATCAAATGTTCCATTCTTGTTGTGATGTGCTTTCAGCACCTCAAGATATAATATCATTTCGGCAACATACCTAGCAAATTAATCTTTAAAAATTTAAGTCAATACCGCTTCGATAAAAGTCGTCGTCTCTACGGCAAGATCAACTTCCTTGACCTCGATATCTTCTCCTGAGCCGAAAATGACGCGAATGACCGGACGACCAGGCAATCCCCGGTGCTGCCGCACCACGACGCCAGTCTCCTTCGTCGATAGGCGCACGGACGTACCGTTGGGATAAACCGAGACAATTCTCGTAAATTCGACAAGCACCTCATGATCCAGCTCCTTCTCAGAGGAGGCCATCAGTTGTTCGCACGCTTCATGAGGAAGCATAGGGCGGCCGTTGTTGCCGCTACCACCACCAATGAGATTATCATACCTGTTTGCCACGGCTACAATTTTAGGGAAAAGATGGATGTCTTCGCTTTCCAGCCCGCGCGGCAGACCGCTGCCGTTCAAGCATTCGTGATGCTGAAGGGCGGTGTGCGCGATCAGCAAGCTGAACTCACGCTTATTTTTCAACACCTCGAAGCCTCTCCAGGTGTGGTGAGATTCCATTTTATCTCTGGATGCCCCCTCCGGCAATGGATTCGCTTTACCGATATCATGCAGCAAAGCACCGATCGCCAGGTCCTTAAGCTGGGAGTAATTCAGCCCCATATTAAGCCCGATCATCGAAGACAGCAGGCATACATTAACCGCATGAATATAATCGTCATTATCGGAAGTGCGAATATCCGTTAACTGAAGCAGCACACCCCGGTGATTCAAAGTATCCTCCAGCAGTGCGTCCACGCTGACACTGACTTTTTTCGTACTCCAATCCTTGCCGGATCTTACCGCCTCCAGCGTATGGCTCATCTCTTTGAAGACGACGCCCTTCGTCGATTCGCTAAGCACTTCTTCTAATTCAATGTCCTCGAAATTCGGATCTTTGATGTAAATCATGGTTACACCAATACGCTTCAGCGTAGTAATCATGTAGACCGTAAGCTGGATTCCAGCCGACAGTAGCACCGTCCCGTTGGAAGAATAAACTGTTTTTCCAAGGTACTGCCCCGGTTCGATATCCTCAACACTCATGAATCTCATGAATTAATCCCCCTTGGCGATCCTATTCGCCTCATGTCGTCAATGTATAATCATGATGCTGCCGCTCTAAAGAGAGCAGGCTTTCTTTGATGGATAATCCCCCTCCATATCCGACAAGCGCTCCGCCTGAGCCTATCACGCGATGACAAGGAACAACGATCGGCAGCGGATTTTTGTTATTTGCGCCCCCAACAGCCCGGACTGCCTTAGGCTGGCCGATCTTCTCGGCAATCGACTTATAAGATACGGCTGCGCCATACGGAATTTCCAGCAAGGCTTTCCATACTTTTTGCTGAAATTCCGTGCCTCGCATGTCCAAAGCCAAATCGAAGCTGTGCCGCTTCCCAGCAAAGTATTCGCCAAGCTGTGCCAGAGCAGGAGCCAGTGGCTCCGCTGCGCGTACATACTCGGCCTCCGGGTAATAACGATATGTCCATTTTTCGAGAAAATCCGCCCGGTCTGCAAATGGGCCGAATTCAATATGGCACAGCCCATCGCCGCTCCCGCAAAGCGTAAGCATGCCAATAGGCGATTCCATCTCCGTATAGTACAGGCGATTCTGCTTCCCCACGTGCGAATTCACTCCATCCCATCCTCCCGCTTTGCTTCGTGCTCCTGCAGCACTTCCATTGCTTTCTGCAGGTATGCAAGCACCTCTTCGTCCTTCTCGGCAGATACGGCCTGGCTGATCGCGTGAAGCGCTTCCTCTCCGCCGATCCGGCTCAAAGCCCAAGCTGCCGTTCCTCTCAATACCGGCCTGGAATCATTTCGCATGATATCTATTAATTTCGGCACGGCGGCCTGATCTTTGAAGTTACCCAGCGCAATCACTGCGTTCCGCTGTATCGGCTTCTTCCCTCTCCAAGCGGCGGCGCTGGAGCCGAAGCGTTCCTTGAACTCCCGGTTGCTCAGATCAAGGATCGGGAGAAGCAGCGGTTTAACCGTTTCGGGATCAGGCTGCAGCTCCGGCCGGTGATTCCACGATTTACCCTTATTTTTCGGGCACACCATCTGACAGGTATCGCAGCCATACAGGCGGTTGCCGATCTTTCTCATGAACTCGTCTTCAAGGAAGCCCTTCGTTTGGGTCAGAAAAGATATACACCGCTGCGCATTCAGTTCGCCGGGCCCTACCAGTGCGCCGGTCGGACAGGAGTCGATGCACTTCGTGCATTCGCCGCAATCCTCGGTGACGGGGGTATCCGGCTCGAACGGAATATTCGTAATCAGCTCACCGAGGTAGATCCACGAGCCCCATTTCGGCGAAATCACCATGCAGTTCTTCGCCTTAAAGCCGATCCCGGCCCGCTCCGCCACGGCGCGGTCCACCAGCGCTCCCGTATCTACCATACTTTCGATGCGGGCCCCTTCTACCCGCTGCATGATGAATTGCTCCAGCCGGGCCATCGCCTCGCGCAGTACGGTATGATAATCCTGGCCCCAAGCCGATCTGGCTAGAATCCCCCGGCGGAGGCCTGGCTCCGACTTCGGTGGATTGTTCAGCTTGGAAGGATACGCTACCGCAATGGAAATCAAGGAAGCCGGCCGCTCCAGCGACAATTCAGGGTGTATCCTTTTATCGATGTCGGGTTCCT
Organism: Paenibacillus sp. YSY-4.3; assembly: GCF_054767475.1. Classification (NCBI taxonomy): domain Bacteria; kingdom Bacillati; phylum Bacillota; class Bacilli; order Caryophanales; family Paenibacillaceae; genus Paenibacillus; species Paenibacillus sp. YSY-4.3. The sequence goes on from NZ_BAABMC010000002.1 coordinate 46,268, forward strand.
CAAACCCGGATTCATAACCCTTGACCCGGCGATCGAGGAGCACATTCTTTAATGATAGGAACGGATCGGCCGAGGCGAACCCGATATCATCGATTCCCATGGAATATGCGGCATCCTTAATCTCCTGCTTCAGTTTGGCCCAGTCCTGCGAACTGCTCTGCCCCCCTTCAGCAATAGGTCGCGTTTCCGTCATCCCCGATCCCTCCTTAGATGTAATAGCAGATATTTACCGGGACATCCGCTTAATCGCTTCCCTCGCCAAGAAGTCACAGTGATTATTCAGTTCATTATCGCTGTGTCCCTTAACTTTGATATATTCGACCTGATGAATCTGCATCAAGCGCCATAATTCCTGCCAGAGCTCTTGATTCTCGACCGGTTGGTTTTTGCTGTTCTTCCAGCCGTTTCTCAGCCAGTTGTGAATCCATCCCTGCTTAAAGCAATTGACGACATATGCCGAATCGCTGTAAACCTTTACACGACAAGGCTCCTTCAACTGCTCCAATGCCGAAATGACCGCCTGTATCTCCATGCGATTATTCGTTGTCATCGGCTCGCCGCCCGATAGTTCCTTACGGTGTCCGTTATATATCAATACGGCTCCCCAGCCCCCAGGGCCCGGATTTCCGGAGCAAGCTCCATCGGTATAAATCGTAATCTCCTTCACGGGATATCCTCCAACCTACTGTATTTTTACAAACCTCTTATTTTAGTAATCGGCCAGAACACAAATTCTGCGCGGCCGACGATATCCTTCTTCTGCACGCTTCCGAAGCTGCGGCTGTCCTTGCTGCGTCCGTAGTGGCGATTGTCTCCCATCACGAAATATTCGTTCTCTCCAAGCCTGATTTCCGCAAAATCCTGATCCTCGATCTGCACATCAGTATAAGGCTCGTTCAGGGCTTGTCCGTTCACGTATAGGACATGATCGCGGATTTCCACCGTTTCCCCAGGGGCAGCAACAACCCGTTTGACAAGGTAATGCTTCTTATCAGGTCCGGTGCTAGGATCTTTGAGTACTACGATATCACCGCTCCGTGGTGATGAGAAAGAATAGACGATTTTGTCTACGAATAACCGTTCCCGTTCTTCCAGTGTCGGCTGCATCGATTCGCCCTTCACCATCGACAGGTTAAACACGAACATATTCAGTAGAAGCATAATAATAAATGCAATTGCGGCCGTCTTACCCAAGTCCCATAGCTCACGAACCCATTTGTTCTGAAGAACGGGCTGCTCAGATTCATCGGCTGCATGCCCCTTGGCTTCCGCATAATCCTTTTCAACCTCAATTCGCTTGCGAACATACTCCGGATGCTCCGTATCCCGGTGATCCGGTAAATTGATTGGCTTCATGCTGCACCTCTTTTATATCGTAATCCATTGAATTCATTTAAATCCATGCCTAAAAACGACCTGCTTATCAAAAATAAGGCATAATAATAGAAAAGCATATCTATCGCCCAATTGCAACGGACGGAAGATATGCTTCTTCATCAAATGAGATCATTATCCAATTTAACCGCAGCACGGCATTGGATTTATTTATAGAACCTTACAGCGAACGGACTGCTGCGATACCCAAATTATGGAACGCTTCCAGAAACTTGCTTGCTCCGTATCCCATCGCTTCATATAGCGGCATAACGGCTTTGTTGTGTTCATCGCCAGCTACAACGATTCGGCGAACGTTGCGCTGCTGGAACCGCTGCTCCATAGCGCTAACCAGTCTCTTGCCATACCCTTGACGACGGTATTCGGGATGAACCGCAGTCCGATAAATGCAGCCTAGATTTTGATCGATCGTCCCGATTAGAACCCCAACGATTTCCTCTTCGGCTTCCGCAACCATGATTAATTCCGAATCCCAGGACAATTGTCTGGCAAAAGCCCGCTTAGTGTCTTCGTAGCATTGCTCTGATAAGGACACCTGCAGAAGCTCCATCACTTGATTGGCATCACTCAACTGGAAGGAACGAATACGCATGCTATGATCTCCCTTTTCCTTTGCTTTGATAGAATCATGTAAAACACACGGTCCATTTTTAACATCCAACGAATAATTAAATCTAGACAAAAAACGAGGAAAAACTCCTTACTTGTCCATTAAACCATAATAATCAGGGAAATACACCATTTTTCTTCTGAAAGCGCTTTATATTAAGCGTTTACATTATTTATCGATAGAATTAATGCTAATACTGGAAATGAAAGTGCATTAAAAAAGGGATCTACCAAAAATAGGTTTTGTTAAATAGATGTTAACTTCAAGAGGAATATTTCCATTTTCAGAGGGTTCTTAAACGGAAATTAACAGTGAGGTTATAAACGAAGTGCAATCCAGGAAAGGCCTGCCACACATTATAACATACTTGGCAGTGATAACGGGGACATTTCGCAGCCTTTTTTCCTTCGTCATGAACACCGATTGAAAAACAGCGCTTCGGGTAATCTTAAAATATATGACCCTGAAAGGAGGATCTACATTGACCGATGACACGTTAAAACCGCTGACCAATGATCCGCAGGAGCTGCTTGCGGCCAAGCAGGAGGCTGACAAGCAAAAATTGCAATTCACCAGCTTCGTACGCAGCGTTAGCGGCGATGCTACAACGGAAAAAGGACAAGTCGTTGAGCCACAGCACCGGGAAACCGACCAACAGAACAATATGAAGGACGTTGAGAACCGGATGCTCGAATAGCTGAACCAGCCAGAAACATGCAAGTTCCGGCATTGTTCGACACCAACTTGCACATATACGGATGCCAACGGCCGAAACAAGAACCAGCTAAGGTTCACAATCAATAACCCGCATAAAAAAGCAGGCCAAGAACGTTCCCGATTCCTGGTCTGCTTTTATAGTTAACTCTGCTATTTGTCATTGAAATATTGATGAAGAATTTTCAAGAATACGTTGGGAAACGCAAGCTCCTCCATATCTTCGGCTGTAATCCAGCGATATTCCTCAGCCCGTTCCCCTTCATCATATGCGGCCCTGGGCTCCGCCACCGCCAATTCAGCAAAGCCGGCCAACGCGCTCAAGGCGGCCGCCTCCTGGAAGCGGAATACGCGCAGATACCAATGGATATGGCTAAAAATATGCTCTGCCGCCATAAACGGTCCTTCTGGCCGGACGTACGTGCCCTCCTCGGCCAGCGCTCCCGCCAGACGGCTCATCGCCGCGCCGTCCGGCAAATCGGCGCCCTCGCCGGGCTTCGCCGCCGCCAGCACGTGGGGCAGCTCCCACATCCGTGCAAGCAGCCCCGTGTCCGGCCGCCGGCGCACGAGCACGCGTCCCTCCCTGTCTCCTTCGCCCTCCACGAGGGCGACGATCCGTTGCTCGGGCCGCGGCGGCTTCGCCTTGCTCTTCACCGGCAGGCGAAGCTCGGCACCCTCCAGGCGCGCCGAGCAATGCACCATGACCGGGCATGTCAGGCATTGCGGGGCTTTCGGGGTGCATACCAGCGCCCCCAACTCCATCAACGCCTGATTGAAATCAGCGGCCCGGCCTGCCGGAATGAGCGACGCCGCGAGCCCTTCCATCAGCATCCGCGTTCGCGTCTTCATAATATCCTCTTCTATGAAGAAATACCGCGAGAGCACGCGCATTACATTTCCGTCGACTGCCGGCTCCGGCTGATCGAAGGCAATGCTAAGTATCGCTCCGGTCGTATACGGGCCAACTCCCTTAAGCGCCGCGACAGACGCTTTGTCGCGAGGCATCTGGCCGCCGTGGTACTCCATCACCTGGCGGGCGGCCGCCTGCAAATTCCGGGCCCGGGAATAATAGCCGAGTCCTTCCCAGCATTTTAGCACGTCCTCCTCCGGCGCATCAGCCAAGCTCGCTATCGTCGGAAAACGCTCAATGAACCGCAGGAAATACGGGATTACTGTATCTACGCGAGTCTGCTGCAGCATAATCTCTGAAATCCAAATATAATAGGGATCGCGATGCCTGCGCCACGGCAGATCCCGCTTGGACCGTTCATACCAGGACAGCAGCTCCGTGCTGAAATACTCTCTGCTCTCCTTGCTCCATTTCTCTTCCATGTTCCTATAGCTCTCCCCTTCGTTACACTCTCTCCACGACGACGAACGCCGAAGCCAGCTGCCGCTCATGCGTTATGCTGAGATGCACGGCATAGCCTGCCGAACCTTCCGCCAGGCCGAGCCGCTGCCATGCTTCCTGCGTCAATACGGCGTGAGGCTTCCCCTGAGCATCCGGCAGTATGGACATGTCCGTGAAGCCAAGCACTTTGCCGATGCCGCAGCCGAAAGCTTTGCTAATCGCCTCTTTGGCCGCGAACCGACCGGCCAGAAATTCCGCAGGTCGCGACGTGCTGCCAGGCAGCTTTAGCTCCTCCGGAGTCAGCACGCGCTTCATCAGCCTGTCCCCCGAGGCTCCGTCCAGTATTTTTCGAATCCGCTCTATTTCAACTACATCATGACCTATGCCATATATCAACAACATCACTTCCTTTGAGAAAGCTGTATTCGCATTCCCGTTCAACGGTATCACGAGTCCCTTCACAATTGTAACAGGGAACATTCTGTGAAGCGAGAGCCTTCAGCGCTTATGCTTTGAACGCTGATAAGGCCAGCACCGTATGGTATAATAACACCAAATAAGGATTAACCGTCTCAAACCTGTCACGAAAGGATGCGTTTGATCATGCCGATGAATTTCAATATTCAACTGGAAGGCGGCCATACGCTGCGCTGTACCCGATTCCCCGCCCAGGAAGAGGCAGCAAGCCTTATCATTATCGCTCACGGGTACAAGGGCTTTAAAGACTGGGGCATGTTCCCTTACGTCGCTGAACAGCTAAGCAAGCAGCACGAGGTGATCACGTTCAACTTCTCCCATAACGGAATCGGCGACGACCCCTTTGAATTTACGGAGCTCGAACGGTTCGCAACGAATACATATGAACGGGAGCTGACCGATCTCGGCGCATTGATCGCCCACCTGAATCAGGACGAGAAGCTGAGCAGCCTGCCGCTGTTCTTGCTCGGACATAGCCGCGGTGCCGGCGTGTCTCTCGTGTACGCGCTCGATCATCCAGACATTGTGACCGGCGTTCTGTCCTGGAACGGAGTAACGAACCTCGATGTGTTCACGGAATCCCAGAAGCGGGAAATGCGCGAGAATGGACGAAGCTATGTGATGAACGGCCGAACAGGGCAGCAGATGCCGCTTGACGTTGCCATCCTGAAAGATATGGATCGCCAGAAGGAGCGCTATGACATACTTGGCCGCATCCCCTCGGCCGCCTTCAAGGTTGCCCTGATCCAGGGCTCGGATGACGGAGCACATCTACGTCAAGGCTCAAGCCGCCTGGTGTCCATCAGGCCGGACATTCCCTGGATTCACATTCCAGGAGGCAATCATACTTTCAATACCGTCCATCCTTTCCAGGGAACGACTCTGCCGCTGGAAGAAGCCATCAAGGCAAGCCTGTTGTTTGTATCCCAAACGTTGTCCATCGTTTTATAGATCGAAAAAAGCCGGGTTATCCGCTCATACGGATAACCCGGCTTGTGCGTATTAACTCAAACGCATCGTTAACGACTCTCTTTACTCATAACGCAGCGCTTCGATCGGATGCAGCTTGGATGCTTTATTGGCCGGGTACAGGCCAAAGAAGATACCTACAGCTGCGGAGAATCCAAACGCCAGCAAAATGGCCCATAACGATACAACGAACGGCCAGCCGGAAATCGTCGAGAAGAGAAAGGCTGCCCCGAGTCCCAGCAGCGCGCCAGCAGTTCCACCAATGAAACACAGCACGACCGCTTCGATCATGAATTGCAGCATGATCGTGCCCGGCGTAGCTCCAATCGCCTTGCGGATCCCGATTTCCCGCGTCCGCTCTGTGACGGAGACGAGCATGATGTTCATGACGCCGATTCCGCCGACCAGCAAGGAAATACCGGCGATCGAGCCGATGATCGTCTGCAGGATCGAGAAGGTGCTGGATACCATCTGCTCCGCTTCCTTCCCAGTCTGGGATGCATAAGCGTTGACATCTACATTATTCAGATCGGCAAGCCACTTCTTCACCGTTTTTACCGCCTCATCGGTTTTTTCCGGCGAGGAGGCAACGACCTCAAGCGCCTGGAAGCGCTCGCCCTCTCCGTTTTTACCCGGAGGCATAGCCGTAATTGGCGCAAAAGCAGAATATTGCTCCCCTTGCATCCCGCTCAAAATGGAATCCTGCGGCTTATAGACGCCGACGACGCGGAATGTTCCATCCGAAAGTACCAGCTTCCGCCCGATGGCCGCCCTTTCCGAGCCATACACCTTTTCGGCAAACTTACTTTCCACCACAACGACTTTTTGCCTGCCCCGCTCCTCTTGGGAAGTAAAGAAACGTCCCGCAACGATATCGATTTTTTGCATCCTACTCGTTTGATAGGTCGTAGCCGTAATCGTAAAACGGAGCGTGTCCTTCTTATACTTCATCGTCATGGAGTACGGCAGGGATGAAGACGCATACCGGACCCCATCCAGCTTGCGAATTTCCGTCAGATCGCGAAGGCGAAAATCAGTCCGGCCGCTGCTGCTGCTGTCCATCTGATTCTGATAAACAACAAAGTAACCTTCTTCATAAACAGACACGATGGACAAAATAGAACTTTGACCCGCCTGGCCAATCGATACGACCGTCACTACCGCAGCGACGCCGAACACGATACCGATCATTGTAAGGAACGAACGGAGCTTGTTCAGCCGCAAGTTATCAAGAGCGAGCCATATACTCTCCCATATGCTCATGTGACTACACTCCCTTTGCGCGTATCTTTGAGCATTTGCCCGTCGCCGAAGAGCAGGATTCGATCTGCGTGCTCCGCGATATCAGGCTCGTGGGTTACAAGTACAATAGTCGTTCCTTCTTGATGAATCTCTTTGAACAGCTGCATGATTTCATGGGATGATTTCGTATCCAGGTTACCGGTCGGCTCGTCCGCAAGCAGGATCGGCGCATTCATCGTCAGGGCTCTGGCTATGGCCACCCGCTGCCGTTGTCCCCCCGACAACTCGGTCGGCCGGTGTTTAACGCGCCCTTCCAGCCCAACTTTTTTCAAGAGTTCAAGCGCCCGCTCATTGCGCTGCTCCCGGCCGATCCCTGCGTACATCATCGGCAGCGTTACGTTCTGCAGCACCGTCTGCCTGCCGAGCAAGTTGAAGCTTTGGAAGACGAAGCCGATTTTGCGGTTGCGCACCCGTGCAAGCTGCTCTTCGTCCAAAGTATGGACTTCTTCGCCATCCAGCATGTACTCACCGGAAGACGGCACATCGAGACAGCCTATAATGTTCATTAGTGTGGATTTGCCGGATCCGGACGAACCCATAATCGCGACGAACTCCCCCTGCCCCACCTTCAAGTTAAGCGGCTGCAGGGCCTGTACCTCCAACTCGCCGTTCTTATAAATTTTCGAAATGTCCTTTAAAGTAATCATTGCAGTTTCACCTTATCGCCATCCCGGAGCTGCTTGGCCCCTTCCGATACGACGCTTTCCCCCTTAGTGACCCCGGATACGATCTCGACATATTCCTCGTTCTCTTTGCCCGTCGTCACATCGGTCTTGACTGCGATTCCGTCTTGAACTTTGAATACAAAAGCTTTGTCCCCATCATATTGAACCGTGTCCAGCGGGAGAAGCAACCGCTCCTTATCCGGGATTTCCAGCTCGATCGTCACGCTGTATCCAGGACGAAGCTCCGGCGATATGCGATTAAGCTCTACCGTCATTTCAACGGAAGCATCTTTAGAGGTTGGATCAACCAGGACGGCGATCGGCGACAAGTAGGCTACTTCCCCTTCATAGCTCTCCGTGATCGATTCCCCGGTAATTACTGCCTTCATGCCTTCAAAGACTTTGCCAGCATCCAGCTCGTTAAGATTCGCTTTGACTTTGTAAGACGACAAGTCTACGACGGTGGCAATTTGGCCACCCTCCGCAATCATTTGGCCGGGGTTAACGAGCATCTGTGTCAGTACGCCCTCTTCCTGGGAGCTAACGACGCGGTTGTTCAGGCGTTTCTCTAAAGAATCGATCGTCAATTTGCTGCTCTGAATCCGCAGATCATAGGACGATAAATCCAAATCTTCGATGTCCGCTGCTGGATCCTCGGTCACCTGCTGCTTGAACATTTCGAAATGCTGCTTCTTCGCATTCTGGCGCTCCGTTTCGATCATTTCGATATTGAGGCGCTCCTTCTCAATTTGGTCCTTGACGTCGTCAATTTGCAGCGTCATAAGAACCTGCCCTTTGGTGATCGTGTCGCCCTGCTTCACATCAACCGACTCAACAACTCCACTGGTCGGCGAGTAAACATCCGTACTCTTTCCTGCTTCCAATTTGCCGCTCGTAAAAATTTCCTCCGTAATCAGACCTTCAAATGCCTCGGTCATCTCTACGGCTACAGCCCGATTCATATTCGCCATATTAACGATAACTAATACAATGATCACTAAACCCAGTATGGCACCCCAAAACCACTTTTTCCTTAACAAAATAATCACCCTATCCTATGTACTTAGACTGCTGGAGCCGAAAGAACCGTAATGAGCGAGTAAATTAACCAGACCGCCACGATCCAAATTGCGACCTTCTTCCGGGGACGATTCATCATGGTTGCCGCACCCACGATATACAAATACAGACCCCATATCGTGAAAGGATTAATTAACGATAGTATGCGATATGCCATGCCCGTCTTGTCGGCCACAAGCGCCCCAAGGCTCAGCGAAACATCAGACAGGGATTGAGCATTCATGGCTACCAGTAATACAGCTGTCAACAATCCGCCGATGACAGCCGGCAAATTCGCATAAGCAACCACGTTGACGAATTGCATATACTTCCCTTCGCCCCGTACGATCAGGTTCAATAATACGAGCAGGAGCGCCACAAAAAACAGCATGGCGACGATCCCAACAGTACCCCCAACATAAGTTGTTGTAACGGTCAAGCCTAGCATCTGTTCGATCTGCGCGGGATCTATCGTCCCCATCTTCAGCCATGCTTGCCTGGTGTAATCCAGCAAATAAGGCATCTGAATAGCAAGCGAAACAAGACTAATGACTAATACAAGAACCGTCGGCAGGATCCAGACTACCTTACTCCCTCTTACTCTTTCAAAGGTTTCTCTTGGCGAAGAAAATATCGTCACTATATTTTTCAAGCTTACTCCTCCCTTTTCTATGAATTGTTTTTTGTTAAAATATACCATGGAAAATTTCCGCACTCTAGCTATATATACGATTTAGTCCAAAAGAAAGATTCAACAAATTTTCAGACGCGCCAGCTTCGTCTATGTAATAACAAGAAGCCCTGTTCCATAAAGGACACAGGGCCTCTTCTCACTCGTCTCTTCACGCTATATACGAGGAATCGGATTACGTTTATGGTTTGTTTTCAAAAAATAGGACTCCAGTCGCTTCTGCGCCCTAGGGTCTATCGCCCTTCCCTCCAAATAATCGCAATTGTCTTCGTAACTGACGCCCATTTCCTGCTCGTCATTTTGTCCCGCCCATAGACCCGCTGTCGGGGCCTTGTGGATGATACTGTCCGGGATGCCCAGGGCCACAGCAATCTGACGGATTTGACGTTTGTTCAATGAGCCGAGCGGCATAAGATCGGCAGCGCCGTCTCCCCATTTGGTGTAAAAGCCAGCGACAGCCTCCGACGCATGGCTGGTGCCAACGACAAGCAGATTGAGCTCGTTGGACAAAGCATACTGCATAATCATTCGCGCACGGGCTTTTACATTCCCTTTGCCGGGTATGCTCAAATGTCTGAATTGGCCGATGCTTCTCATCCCGTGCTCCACTTCCAGGGCGATCTCATCTGCTGTATCCTCGATATTCGTCTCCAGCGTATGTGTAAGCCCGAGCGTCCTTGCCGTCTCATAGCTGTGCTCGATGTCCTCCTGCTCCCCATAGGGCTGAAAGACGCCTAATGTCATATAGTCCATTCCCATCTCTTGTGTCAGTTCATCCGTTGCCCGTTTGCAGAGCCCTGCAGCTACAGCGCTGTCTAATCCGCCGCTAATGGCAATCAGCAGCCCGGTTGCCCGCGAGCTCTTCACGTGATTTTTCAGAAATTCGACGCGAGCCGCAATTTCCTCATCTACGTCAATGCTTCGCTTTACCCCCAACTCTGCAATGATTTCCTGCTGCATGCCCATGGCCTAATCCCTCTTTCCTTTTATAATCAACATAAATAATATTTCAGCATCCTCATATCTTAAAAAAGCCCCGCCAATCGGCAAAATACCGAAATCAGCGGGGCTTGACGACTCTCCTTAGCGGCAGAAACGGTCGAATGCGCTGGTCAAGTCAGCAGCAATCTCCTCAGCCGAACGATCCTCAACTTGATGACGCTCGATAAAGTGAACAAGCTCGCCATCTTTCAGCAGCGCAATGGAAGGAGATGAAGGCGGGTATGGCGCAAAATATTCTCGAGCCTTAGCTGTCGCTTCCTTATCCTGTCCGGCGAATACCGTATAGAGGTGATCCGGCGTCAAATCATGCTGCAGCGCTTTGGCAACGCCCGGACGGCATTGCCCGGCGGCACAGCCGCATACCGAGTTCACGACTACAAGTGCCGTTCCTTTCATTGCAGGCAGCTTAGCCTCGACATCCTCCGGCGTTCTTAGCTCCTGAATTCCCAAGACGGTTAGTTCGTCTCTCATCGGCTGAACCATATCGCGCATATATTGGTCAAATGACATGGACATGTACTTTCACTCCTTAAACACTGATTGACACAGATTTGTGACTTTTATCTCATCTGTGTTTGGCTATACTTTATTATACATTCCTAAAGGAGGAAAGCAACTTAAAGTGTGGCGATTCCTCAGTTCCTCCCTTGCGAAGAGCTTGTATCGACCGGAAAAACGGAAATGAATGTCGTGCCGAGTCCTTCCCTTGACCGAACGGTGATTTTACCGCCATGACGTTCCATAATGCTGAGGCATAACGGTAGACCCAATCCGGTCCCTTTTTCCTTTGTCGTGTAAAAAGGGGCAAACAGCTTCTGCTGCTGCGCGGGAGAAATCCCTGCCCCGATATCCGCAATATACAGCTTGACGCCATCCTCGTCCAAACGCGTGCTTACCGTCAGAAGTCCCTTTTCCCCCATCGCTTCCATGCCGTTTCGGGCCAAATTGAGGATTAGCTGCTTGATTTCCTTCGTATTCAGGTAGAGCATGGGGACGCGCTCATCCAATTTGACCTCGATGCTCTGCCCGCGCAAATTAGCATCGGCCCATAGCAGCGGTTTCAACTCTTCGATGATGTGATGCAGGCTGCATAGCTCCTTCGTCACAATCCGGTTTTGCGCCAACGCCAGAAAATCATTGATAATGCCGTTCGCCCGGTCAAGCTCCTCCATTACGATCCGATAATAATGATCCAGATCATTCGCGCTCTTCTCGCGCATCAGTTGCAGGAAGCCTCTGACCACCGCCATCGGATTGCGTATTTCATGGGTGATTCCGGCCGCCATTTGACCGACAAGACTTAGCCGTTCCACATGGATCAGCTCCATCCGCAGCGTCTCGAGTTCGGTAATATCCTGTACGATGACCACAACGCCAATCACTTCGCTGGTGCAGCCTTCAATAATCGGCGAGGTACTCGTAAAGAATACTTTCTCTTCTTTTTGCAGCAGCTCCGTCGTCTTGGCACCCTCCCCCAGTGTCTTCTCGACCCGCGAAGCGATCAGGGCTATATCGAATCCGCCGCATTCCCCGACGAGCTTTCTGCCGATTAAATCTTCCCTAGTCGCGGAAGGATATTCATTCCGGTATAATTGAAGAAATGTGTCGTTAACTGAGACAAGGCAGCCCTGCCGATCGATCAAAATGATATTTAACGGAGCGGCATCCATGATTTGCTGCAGTTTGTCCGCTTCTCCGATATATTTCATCGATAGCTCCGCCACCTGTCCGCGCAACTGCTCCATCTCGGTTGCACCCTCCACGTAATAGCTGAACAAGCCGCCCGCGATGGCTGCAGCAGCCAAATGGAGAATAACAGCAAGAATGAGGTCGGGAACATGAGTCTGTTGAATGCTGCCGGACAATAACGGAGAGACCATAGCCGCCATTTGAGCCGCAGCGAACCATAGAAACAGGGCTACCGCCTTGTCACGACGCTGCATGCCTTTAAACCGCCTGGACAATATCAAGATGAAGGGATACAGCACCAGCCCCGTTTCCAACAACAAGCCCGTAAAATCGTAATTGACGGCATAGAGCGGAAACAGGGCTACCCGGAAGACGGCTGCGGCGATCCCCGCACGCAGTCCGCCGTATAACAATAGTGCAAACAAAGGCAGGCTCCCGAATTCCATCGGAATAACATGATCATAAGGACTGGAGAACAGGGCGCAAAGCAGCATGCTGGCAGTGCAAAGAACCGCTAGCATCATAGAACGGATCGTCTCCGGGGCAAAGCTGGCGAACCGCCGCCCGGAATTGCTCCCTTTCCCGTATAGCAACGGAAACAGGAATGCTGGCAAACCGGCAATCAGAACTTGCATCACAATCTCTTTTACTGCATCCAAGTTCTCCCTCCTCAGGCGGAAGAATACTATACTAAATTCGATTAAAGCACAGCCGACAAAGTTTTACAATATTTCATGTTTAATGAAATTGATTTCTGCGTTTTTATCCGAAAAAGAGTCTAAAAAGTACAAATGAAAGGAACATCCTATGAACAATTATGATGTAATCGTGATAGGAGGAGGTCCTTCTGGACTGATGGCCTCCATCGCCGCAGCGGAGCAAGGCGCGGCTGTAGCGCTCCTGGACAAAGGGGACAAGCTTGGGCGCAAGCTGGGGATATCCGGGGGAGGACGCTGCAACGTAACGAATGCAAAGGAAATCGACGAGCTGATTACCTATATTCCGGGAGGAGGGCGCTTTCTGCACAGCGCCTTCTCCCTGTTCAGCAATCGCGATATTATTACTTTTTTCGAGGGGCTTGGTATTCCGCTTAAGGAAGAGGATAACGGAAGAATGTTCCCCGTGTCCGACAAAGCCAAAACCGTGGTCAACGCTCTGATCGGCAAAGCCAAATCGCTGGGCGTTGCCCTGCTCGTACACCATCCGGTTCAGGAAATTATTTATACGGACGGCCACGTAGAAGGCGTGAAGCTGAGCTCCGGGAAAATAATCAAAGCCCCGGCCGTCGTCGTAGCTACCGGCGGCAAGTCGGTACCGCATACTGGATCGACCGGGGATGGCTATCCATGGGCCGAGGCGGCAGGACATACAATTACGGAGCTGTATCCGACCGAAACACCGATCGTATCCAAAGAGCCGTTCATTACGAACCGGGAGCTCCAAGGGCTCTCGCTGCGGGATGTAAAGCTGTCGCTCATCGATCCGAAGGGCAAGATCGTCATCGCTCACCAGGGAGATATGATTTTCACCCATTTCGGCTTGTCCGGACCGATTGCCCTGCGCTGTAGCGGTTTTATCCGGGGCGTCAAGAAGAAGCACAACGTGTCCCAGGTCACGATGTCCATCGATCTGTTTCCAGGCAAGAAAATAGGAAGTCTGGAGCAGGATATGCGCCAGCTGGCCGCAGCCGAGCCAAAAAAGGCGCTCAAAAACGTTTTTAAAGGCACCATTCCCGAGCGAATGCTTCCCTTGCTCTTTGAACGAGCCGACCTTTCTGGAGAGACGACCTATGAGCATTTGCCGAAGGAAGCATGGCTAGCCTGGATTCAGCAGCTCAAAAATTTCACCCTTCAGGTGAGCGGAACCCGCCCGTTCGAGGAAGCCTTCGTGACAGGCGGCGGCGTGCAGCTGAAAGAGATCAATCCCAAGACGATGGGTTCCAAGGTCATGCCTGGCCTGTACTTCTGCGGAGAGATACTGGATGTGCATGGTTATACTGGCGGATACAACATCACTGCCGCCTTCGCCACCGGCTATACCGCGGGCCATCATGCAGGGAAAAGGGAGTGAGCCTCGGCTCACTCCCTTTTTTTACGTCCCAACGTCATCTTATATATCCAGGGGATCAACGCTATGAAGGTTCCAGCAGGAACAGCCAGGACTAGGCCCCAAATACCGCCAAACAGGGAGACGCCTAGGGCTGCGCTGATAAAGATGATACCAGGCAGCAATAGAAGCCGATTCGTGGGCATAGACGAACGCAGCTTCAGCTCTGGCCTTACCGGCAGCATGGCCATGAGCTCCCTTTCCATAAATAACTTCCGGTACCCGTTTACCCAGTAATACAGCAAAGCGATCAGCAAGGTAAATACCACGGCATTGACCGGAAATGGCGGAACGATCACCGCAGCCATTCCGAGGCCTGTATACTGGGCATACAACGCAAGCTCGCTTCCGCGAAAAAACGACTTCATTGTTACCACAGCAACCCTGTCTTCGGGAAGACGGGATTTCAGCACGGGATTGGAACGGCGGAACAACCAAGGCCGAGCTCTTGCCTTTCTGGGGCGGCTCACGGCTCCGGAAAGAATTATCGCCGTCAGCCTCGTTTTCTCGTATTCCTCCATACGTATCTCCGCTTCAAATTTTCGATCGATTCGTATTCTGAAACGGATCAGCCAGGCAGCCAGCGCAAGGAGTGCCAGACTTAAAATGAATGAGGCCAGCGAGCTCTGTCTCAGCATGAACGCCCCCGGAATAAATGCGGCTCCCAAAACAGCCACAAGCAGCAACTCCAGCAGCGTCCTTCTCCACCCGGCAGTTAAAATGCCTATCAAATTGCTGCCTAACATTGCAACCGCCTTAACAGCCGAGCCCATGAAAAATAAGAGCATTATTTCGATTCCATCAAATGCAAATACGCGGATCAGCACGGGCAAGAGAATAAGAACGGCCAGCCCCAATATTAACCATTGTGCTAAAAGGCTTGCCAAAATACCTCGAAAGATAATTCCCTGCCTCCACTCCTTACTCTGCCTCAGAAACAATACGTCAGCGGCAGACTGATAAGTCATTAGGCCTCCCCCGGCATAAATAACAATGTATAGCAATACCGGGATAACCGCATACGGCAGCTGCAGCAGCCAATCCGGCAGCTCCTCCTGCCATAAGCTATAGCTGCTCCGCCCAAAAATCAACAGAGCCGGAATCACGATATAGAACAAAACCGCCGAATCAACTACGGAACGAACGACGCCATACTGTTCGCGAAGATAGTCTTTCCAACGCCGTACGAAGTGTCCGTGGATTTGGCTTCGAAGCCCGTCTCGACCAGACATATATTGCTTCCCCCCTTCCTGCATATTATTCAGCAAGCATATCAAAGCACTCAAACAGCGGTGCATTAGGAAGGCCCGCAGTAAGGCGGATCTCATCGAGCGTTCCCCGGGCAGCGGTTCTTCCCTGTGAGATCATAATAAAATCATCGCAAATCCGCTCCGCCGTATCGAGCACATGCGTTGACATGAGAATTCCAGCCCCCCGCTGCCGCTCTTCCTCCAGCAGCCCCAGAAAGTCCTTAATCGCTCTCGGATCAAGACCAATAAACGGCTCATCCACAATATAAATGTCAGGGCGGTTCAAAAAACCGATCATCAGCATCATTTTTTGCCTCATGCCCTTAGAGAACCCGGCAGGCAAATGATGCCGCACATCAGCCATCCTAAATTTCTGCAGCAGCCGCTCGCCTTCCGTCTCCCACTCGTGCTGCTCCAGTCCGTAAACGGCGGCCGCCAAGTCAAGATGCTCCCACAAGGTTAGATTTTCATAAAATACCGGATGCTCCGGAATATATGCATATTGCCCGCTGCCGGACACGAACCGGACAGAAGCCTCCGCATAAGGAATAAGCCCCAATATCGTCTTCAGTATCGTGCTCTTGCCCGCTCCGTTCGCTCCGATTAATCCCGTCAGCTTACCGGGACGAATCGCCAGAGATATGTCATGGATTTTCGGATCCCCAAGCTCATAACCCGCTTGGCTGATATCGGCTTCAAGCAATGTTTTCATTCAACCTCATCCCTTTCAGTGATCCGTTTATTTAGCAATATATACGTATAAGGACAGATTGCGTCCCGAATATTGGATAAGGCATGAACTTTTCCGTTTTTTTAACGAATCTCATGATCACTATTTGTTTAGAATTACCCCCTGCCAAAGTGTAACGATTCCAGGTAACGTTATTTCAGACTTTATTGCTCCAAACAGAAGATAACCCGTAAATAGCGTGGCTGAGACTCGTTAGATGTAAAATATCCGCAAATAGGTACAAATAACGTTGGTGAGATTCGTTAGACTCAAACCAGCAATCGGCTTATGAACAAGGACAGATTGCGTCCCGAATTTTGGATAAAGCATGAACTTTTCATTTTTTATTCAAGTTTTAAATATGAAAACCGTAAATTGTGATAAATTATATTTTTTAAAAAATTGCAGTCCCCTAACATGATAAGTGTGAAGCAAACGCGAAGTGATCTACTTTCTATGGCTTTATGAAAATATAGATTAAGGCGGGATGATGATGTTGAAGACCGAGGAGCGCGGAACTGATTTATCACTGCACTTATACCGGGTATTTGCCAAGTCTTTCAAAAGTGTTAATGAACATGCCGTAACGGGAAGCAAAATTCAAGGCTTCAATCCGACAGCCTTTGCCGTGTTGGAGGTACTCTATTACAAAGGGCCTCAACCCATTCAGCAAATCGGGGCCAAGCTGCCGCTTCAGAGCGGCAACGTCACTTATGTCATCGACAAACTGGAGGCGGCAGGGTACTTGCAGCGGCAGCCTTGTCCGCGGGATCGGCGGGTCATATTTGCCGAGCTGACTCCGAAGGGAAATGAGCTGATGAACAAGCTGTATCCGGAATTTTCGGAACGGATCGATTATGCCCTGAGCGGTCTGGATCAAGATGAGAAGCAGCTTATGATCACGCTGCTGAAGAAGATGGGCCGAGAGGCCGAGAAGCTCGCGCCTCTTGCACGTAAATAGTTGAGCTGCGCTTAGTTCGAGCGCAAATAGTTGGCGCCGCGCTAGATTCAAACGCAAAAAGGCTGCATCCTTCCGCTGGGCGGGGAGCAGCCTTTTTTGTATTCTGCAGCATTCGTTCCTATTATGGATTGGTGATGCGATGAAGCGCCTGTGCGCACTCATGAATATGCCGAACGTAATCCTCCGTCAGATTCTGGACCTGCTCGGATTGCTCATTCACCGTCCAGTCCTCCCGCTCCACATCTACCAGTTCCACCTTCACTTCCCGCCGATCCATGTAAGTACATTGAAAGTCAAAGGAATAATCCTGACGCCCCTCCGCATTGATATGTATCCGCAAACGGTAAGGGTCGACAAGATCAGCCTGGACGATGGTTGTATCACCCGGATTCAGATAATCCGGCAATTGCTGCTGCCAGGCCTCGACTAAAGTTCCTTGATCGACGTGCCAATCCTCATTCATCCTAACACCTCCCCTTTCCTGTTAAGGTGTGTCAGATGGTACCTATTTTATGCATGGTCCTCTTCGGCGGCTTGGGGCGCGCTGTTTCTCAGGCCAAATACCGAGATCACCCCGGCAACCGCCAGCACAGCCATGACGATGAACAGCGTGTGCAGGCTGTTTTGCAGCACATGCTTGAGCTCGCTCCACAGCTCCGGTGACAGCGCATGGACTTTATCTGGAGACAGCAGGTTGTTGATGTCATCCTGGGATACCTCAAGTCCGGACGATGTTCCAGCCGAAGTCTGGGCCACGATTCGCAAGTTGATCAGCGTGCCGAACACAGCAACCCCGATCGTCTGCCCGATCGATTTCGTAAACGTGTTAAGGGCGTTTGACGCTCCCCTTAAGCTATAGCCGACCGATGACTGGGCAATGATCGTATATACCGTAAAGGATAAGCCAAAGCCGACGCCGTACATCGCGTTGAATAACAGCAGCAGGTAAAGCGGCGTATTCTCGGTCATAAACGCGATTCCCGCCGCCCCGATGGCAATCATCACCATGCCGATCAAAGAAGTGTAGCGAGAGCCTCTGCTGATAATCCAGCGTGCGCCATATACGGAGCCAAACAGCCAGCCAATCGACATTGGCGCCAGAATGAGCCCGGACATCGTGGCATTCTTCCCTAGCACTCCCTGGATCCAGAGGGGCAGGTAGGAGGTCAGGCCGATCAGCAGGGCGCTCCCTACGAGACTCGCAATATTTGAGTAAGCGATGTCTTTGACTTTAAACAGCTTCAGCGGCACAAGGGGCTCTTCCGCACGGTTCTCCACGATCAGAAATAGAGTAAGTGAGATAACGGCGACCGCCAAAATAGCCAATAACCATGGGGACGTCCAGGCAAACTGCTGCCCGCCCGTAGCGAGTCCGAACAAGAGCGCTGTGACCCCTACCGTAAAGGTTATCGCTCCGCTTATATCGATTTTAACCTTGCGCTTCTCGATGTTCTCATGCAAAAACTTCATTATAAATACCAACGATAAGAGACCGAATGGAACATTAAAACCAAATACCCACCGCCAGTTGAAGGAATCGACGACATACCCGCCTAGCAGCGGTCCGACGAGCGAGGAGATTCCCCACACCGAGCTGATCAAGGCCTGTACCTTTGCTCTTTCCTCAATCGAATAAATATCGCCGATAATCGTAAACGTGACCGGAATCAGCGCGCCTGCTCCGATCCCCTGCAACGCACGGAATATGATCAGTTGTTCCATGCTTTGCGAGAGCCCGGATAGCAATGATCCCGCCAAAAACAGTAAAGACCCGATAATAAAAACGGGCTTTCTGCCATAAAGATCACTCATTTTGCCAAAAATCGGGGTCGTGACGGCCATCGTCAGCAGATAGGCAGTAAACACCCAGCTGAGGAGGGCCACCCCGCCCAAATCGCCGACAATCCTCGGGCCCGCTGGTCCGATAACGGTGCCTTCGATGGCCGCAAGGAACGTAGACAGCATTAGGCCGCCTAATATATAGTTTCGTTTCAATGGCTTGTTCAAAGAGATGACTTCCTTTCGAGCGAAAGTATGTAAGTTAATAGTATAAAGGAAGCCCCAATAAAATGGAAGAAGCAGGCTACAGCTGCAGCCTGCCCCGGTCCATCGTCCAGATCGATAGATTCTCACCCGCAAAGCATTCGGGCTCATGGGTGATGATGATCACGGACGCTCCTTCTTCTACTGCACGGCGGCACAACGCAGCGAGGGCCCTCGCTCCCCCGTAATCCGCTCCGGCGGTAGGTTCATCCAATATATACAGCTTCCTCCGCTGCATCATCGCAGCAGCCGCGCTGAGCAAGCGCTTCTCCCCGCCGCTGAGCAGATAAGGAGAATCCTCAGCACGCCCGGCAAGCCCAATCGCCTGCAGAAGCTCCTGGGCTCGTTCGGCGACAGGCTGCGGCAACGCCTCCCCCCGCTTCAAGCCGAGCTGAAATCGCGCGCCGTACAACAGCTCCTCCGTCACCGTAGCGGCCACGAATTGGTGCTCTGGCTGCTGAAAGACATATCCGATATCTGCGGCGAGATCATACAGCTTCAGCTTCGCAGCGTCCTTCCCTCTCCACCATATCGTTCCGCGTGGAGGAGACAGCAGCCCCATGAGCAGCCGGGACAATGTCGTCTTGCCTGAACCGTTGTCCCCGCAGAGCAAGCGCCACTCCCCGGCGTCCAGCGTCAGGTTCACATCCTGCAGCACCGCCGGGCTAGCCTTGCCATAGGCAAAGGACAGCCCTTGGATCTGAAGCAGCGGCACACTCGCTGATTCGCGCTGGCGGCTGCGGCCCGCAGCTTCTTGGTTTATGGAGCTGGGCGCCGCCGTTAATGGCAGCTCTTCTGATTGAGGCAGCGCCCCTGGCTCAACAGAAACCTCCTGCGGCAACACGCCAAGTTCGGCCAAGCGCGTACGCTGCATGCGGAGCAGCTCTGAAGTCGGCCCGTCCAGCACGACTTTGCCGCCGCCCATTACAATAAGCCGCGGCGCCGCCTGCGCCAGCTCGTCAAGCCGGCCGGACACCGTAACGATCGTCCGGCCTTCCCCGTGCAGCTGGCGCAGCAGAGCCAGAAACCGCCGC
This sequence comes from Paenibacillus sp. YSY-4.3, assembly GCF_054767475.1. Classification (NCBI taxonomy): domain Bacteria; kingdom Bacillati; phylum Bacillota; class Bacilli; order Caryophanales; family Paenibacillaceae; genus Paenibacillus; species Paenibacillus sp. YSY-4.3. The sequence goes on from NZ_BAABMC010000002.1 coordinate 66,316, forward strand.
CGCGATTTCGCGTCCAGACTCGCCACCGGCTCGTCGAACACGAGCACTGGCGGCGCCAGCGCCAGCACGGCCGCGATGGCCGTCCGCTGCCGCTGCCCGCCAGACAGCGCATGAACGCTGTCATGGCGGCGTTTGGCGAGATCCACCGCGGCAAGCGCGTCCGTGACCCGCTCATCGACCTGGGCCACGTCCAGGCGCAGGTTCTCGGGACCGAAGGCTACCTCGTCCTCCACCCGGCCCTGCACCAGCTGGGCATCAGGGTCCTGGAACACGATCCCGATGCGCTCCACCACCTCGGCAATAGCCGCTTCGGCTGGATCAAGCCCGTCCACAAGCAGAACACCCTCGCGAAAGCCCCCGCCCGCCCGCGGTAAGTAGCCGCTGAGCAGTTGAGCGATCGTCGATTTCCCGCTCCCGCTGTGGCCGGTGATCGCAATCCACTCCCCGGTGTGTACAGCCAAAGTAACATTCTCTACCGCCGGCTTCTCGTCATCAGCCTCATAGCGAAAGGTTACGCTCTGCAGTTCCAATGCCGCTGTCTCCATCGCTGCCCCCAATTCCAATTCCAATTCCAATTCCATCATCCCTTGCTGCTAACAGCAAATCGCCGGAGTAATCCGCTTCGAGCCAAGGCGTCTCCCAGCAGCTTCGTCAGCAAGCCGCACAGCACCACGCCGCTAATCGTCCGGACAACAAGGGCGATCAGCAGAATATTTATTCCCCACTTCATGTATCCGTACATTTGTGCGGCGACAAAAAACCAGATCGGCACCATCGCTCCTCCGGCCAGCAGCATCACCGGCCAGCCCCAATTGCGGTATTTGAAAATAGCGAAAATGAGCTCCGCAATAATCATGTAGCAAGCTGCTGCCGCAAAACACGAAACGATCCCATAGGCGGTTCCCATAAAGGATTGGACAACCGCACCGATGCTGTATGTAATGACCGCAGTTCCCGGTTTACGGATAATATAATAAGCAAGAAGACCATAAATCATATATAACCCGGTTATCGTGGAGGTTAGCACCGGCCCCCCGATACTATTCAGCGCCTGATTGACGGGAGACAAATATACCGTCATTACCGCATTCGCCGCGGCCAGCATCGCCATCAGCACGATATCCATCGTCGTAAAAGCGGCGAAGACTGTTCTTGCTGCGTTTCCTTTGTTCACTGTTAATCTTCCTCTCATTCTCGATTGTTAACCACATACATGAATTTAGGTTAACAATTACAATTCGTCAAGACTTTTTTTTAAACCAGCATGAGAATCACCAGGGCTGCGACGCTGGCTGCGGAAACGGCATAACCGCTGACCCCCATCCTCACCTCGCGAAGATAAGTGCGATTCCCGTAGGCTCCGAATCCCTTGGCATCCATTGCACCGGCGGTCTGTTGCACACGGCGGATCGCCCCGGCAAAAATCGAGAACAATTGGCTGCGCCACATTTGCACGCGTTCTGCTACACCGCGAGGGGCTCGACCGCCGCGAATCCGGCGTGCGGCACTTGAAATTTTGGCCTCGGCTTCCAGCATAGGCAGAAACGTGAGCGCCATCGATACGCCAAACAGGAAGCGGTAAGGCAGCTTCAGGCGCTGAGCCATAATGACGATAAAGTCCTTTGCATCTGTGGATTCTATATAAATGAGCGATGAGAGAAACAAGACCATCATCCGCAGCGTAACCGCCGCTCCATACAGTACCCCGCCTTCCGTAACCGGAAGCGGCCCCAGGCTGAAGTAAGCCTGTCCTTCCGCTGCAGATATCGAAGTCAGAATAAACAGCGGCAGTCCAAAGCCTGCGATAAATAAAGCCCGCCGCCCAAGCCGCGCTGCATTCATACCCGCTCCGGCTACAGCCGCCGCAAGGACAAACAACAGCATCACAGCCTGCGGAAGCGGCTGGTCGATGCTCATTGCCAGAATAGCCAGGCAGAACAAGGCGACCAGCTTGCTAAGCGGATCAAGCCGCTGCAATGGGAATTTGTTGTTTCTGTCTTGCTGCATCACCATGCTTTTCCTCCCGAATAATATTCCTGCCTAAGCAAGGAAAACATCAACAAATCGACGAAGCCCTCCTCCGTCTTCTGATACTGCCGAAGCAGCCCTTCCTCAGCGAAGCCAAAAGCTTGCAGCAGCCTTCTGGAAGCGGCATTGCGCGGGTCCACCAGCGCTTCGATCCTATTCAGCCCTATCGTCTGATAGCCGTAAGGCAGCAGCATGCGCATTGCCTCCGACATATAACCGAATCCCCAATATTCACTGCCGAGGTCATATCCGATTTCCCCGCGATAAGCCCCTGACAGCTCCCACACGTTGAAGCCGCAGCTGCCGATCAATTGCCCTTCTTCCTTCAACTCGATCCCCCAGCGCAAGGTGTCTTCGCTTTCCGACAGCCCGTTTAGCAGTTGAATCATTTCCAGAGTATCCTCCACCGAAGCAAACGGCGGAATATTCATGTATTTAACGACCTCAGGATCGCTCCAGAAGAGGAACATCCGCTCTGCGTCCGACCGCTCCATTCTTCTCAGGCGCAGCCTCTCGCTTTCAATGACAGGGATATGCCCCCCGCATCTGTACATTCATACCACTCCTTTCGTAACCCGTATATAGCTAATCACAAACATGGATGGCGAGTCAAAGATATTTTACTACTCTCTTTGTGTAAAATATTTCGAGCTTCTTCGATTTTCTTGTCCTCGTTTCGGTGATACTATAGTGACAAAGAGACAAAACCGGAAGGAATATAGGAGGATACCTGCACATGGTTTACACCGTATTAGTCGCTATCATACTGGTAGTTATACTGGCTGCCAGTCTCTTGACGCGTTTTGGCTTTCGCCAAATTACGCAGATGAAATTGCAGACATACGAGAGTATATTCAATTACCTGGAGAAAACAGGAATTTATTCGCGGGAGCGGTTCGAGGCACTTGCCAAAAAGGAAGTGAAGGTCACCTCGCAAGACGGACTCTCCTTGAGCGGCTACGTTCTAGACACCGATCCTGATTCGAACAAATGGGTTATTATCGTGCACGGCTATACCGTATCTTCGCATGTATCTGCACAGTACGTGGACATGTTCCAGCAGGAAGGCTTCAACGTTCTGCTCATCGACCAGCGTCGCCACGGCAACAGCGAGGGAGAATACACGACCTATGGCTATCACGAAAAATACGATGTGCAAACTTGGGTCAACTGGCTGCTCGATCATTACGGCAGCGATATTACGATTGGCCTGCACGGCCAATCCTTCGGCGGGGGAACAGTTCTGGAATATCTGTCCATCGCACATCCGAATGTCAGATTCGTGATCGCGGATTGCCCTTACTCCGATTTAACGGAGCTGATGCGGTATCAGTTGCGCGTGCTAAACAAAATCCCCGCCTTCCCGCTCCTCTCCCTGATTGACAGGCAGCTGGAACGGAAGGCGGGGTTTAGATTAAAACAGGTAAGTCCGCTTAAAGCGGTTAGACAAAGCTCTCTACCCGTTATGTTTGTTCATGGTACGGAAGACCGTTATGTACCTACCCACATGAGCAAAGATCTCTATGAACATAAGCCGGAGCCCAAAAGATTGCTGCTCGTGGACGGAGCAGTACATGCGGACGCCTACAGCGTCGATCCGAAACGGTACTCGGAGGAAGTGCACTCCTTTATCTGCGAAGCGCTAGCTACTTCAGCCGCAAAATCTTGTTTGCCAAGCATTTGATTCTGAGCTTGTACAATATATTTATCGAGACGCTGGCTTAATTCCAGCACCGTCTCACTGCTAAAGTTGCTATTTCCAGCAGCATTCATTAGCTCCGCGCGCAGATTCTCGATGGTGTCCATCAGTTCCCCGCTGACTTTGGGGCGATTGGTGGTCCGGCCCATGCTCTTCAGTGCCTTGTAAGCCATAAGTTCACCTTCTCTCTACTGGTCTACATCATCATAACCCGTGATGACAAAAAACATATATTGAAAAATAGAAAAATATTAACATTATTTGTCGATCTTTAGGAGATGAAGAAGGCCAGGGGACGATCGTCCCCTGGCCTTTCAAATTCAACTCCCGGTTCGTTATATTGTTAATCATCCTCCGGCCTGCGAACAATCTCCAGCCCCTCCACATGCCGCTTCCGCATCAGTTTGCTTTTCTTCCTATTCTCCTTCGTCTCAAAAATGATATCCATATTGTAATCTTCCGGATACAGCTCCTCCTTCTTGATATACGGCTTCAAGCGCTTCCTGTTCACTTTGCACTTCTGCTTTTGGATCATGACGCCGACCTGGCCACGGTTATCCTCTGCCGCGTAGACGATGCCGATTTTGCCATAGGAGGTGACCCATACTGCATCTCCAACTTCAAACACGGGGTGTAGAGGCTTTTTAGCAGCGGCTTCATCTGGGACGGGTGCAATTACGCTGCTATTTTCTTCAGTACACCGGGCATCTGTCACAGGATGATTAACTTCAGGTTCAGGGTACGTGTACCTGCCCTCAAAGCGATCTGCCCCTGTTTCGGATTGCTTTTCATCTTCCTGCTGCTCCGCCATTTCCCTTGCGCGCTCAATAATCTCCGGACATATCCCGAGCTTACTGGCGATTTCGATCGCATAGCTTTGGCCGGCCTGACCGATCGTCAGGCGGTACAGCGGCATCAGCGTCTCCGGGTCAAACTCCATGCGCGCATTCTGGAAACCTTCCCTATGCGCAGCAAACGTCTTGAGCTCATTAAAATGAGTCGTAACCATAACCGTCGCTCCCTTGCGGCTAAGCTCCTCAAGAATCGCCGTGGATAAGGCTATGCCTTCCCCGGGATCGGTTCCCGCGGCCAGTTCATCGATCAGCAGCAGCGCGTCCGGGCCCGCTTCTTGAATCATATGGACCAGACTGCGGATTTGTGCGGAGAAGGTGCTTAAGGACTGCTCCAGATTTTGGCCGTCGCCGATCACGGCCATAATGCGGTTGTAAATGGCAAAGCTGCTGCCGGAATCAACGGGGACAAGCAGGCCCGATTGCACCATTAGAGTGAGCAGTCCGACGGTTTTCAGCACGACGGTTTTGCCGCCCGTGTTTGGACCGGTAATAATAAGCGTCCTGTAAGCAGAGCCGATTTCCAGGTTCAGCGGTACCATCGTTTTGAGCAGATGCGGATGCCGCGCTCCGGTAATTCTGCTAGTGCCGTTTTCGCTAATCCGAACCGCCGCTCCCCCGATGGCGACTGCATATTTCGCCTTGGCGAATATGAAGTCGTACGTGCCCGTGATCTCAATATTTTGCGACAGCTCGTGCGCCTCCTTCTCTACCAGCTCCGTCAAATATCCCAGTATTTTGGCTTCCTCGCGCGCCTCATCTCCTGCCAGCACCTCCAGCTCGGCCTGCAGCGACGCAACTTCATCCGGCTCCACAAACACCGTCTGTCCGCTCGTAGACTGATCCAGCGTCCTTCCCTTGACCTGCTTGTAATAATCCTTCTTTACGGGAATTACGTATCTTCCGCCCCGCATGCTCACCAGATTTTCTTGCAAAATGGATGCATGCCTAGACATGACCGCCTGCAGCTTTTTCTGGATTTTCTCTTTTAACATCGCCATCTTCCGGCGGATTCGCTCCAGATCGCGGCTCGCCCCATCCAAAATGGCGCCATGGCGGATGCAGCGCAGTATTTCCTGCTGAAGCTGCGCCAGTTCATATAGTGAAGCGGCATATAAGCCGATCCGCGGCGCGAGCGTTCCTTTGGACGCCATGTACTTCTTTAGCTGGCCGCAGCTGTATAGAAACGTCTGGATCGCGGTAAAATCCTTCTCCGTAAACAGATATCCCGTACCAATCAAGGACATGACCGTATCAATACCCTCCAGCGAAGGCAGTGGAACGCTAGCCCCCGTCAAGAGCAGCCCCTTGGCCTCCGCCGTCTCCTCGATCGCCTGCTCGATTTGCGCTCTCCGTTCCATCGGTACCAGCTTTTGAATGCGTAACCGCCCTTCATAGGAGACCGCATAGCTCGCCAGCTCCTCCTTAATGCTTCCGTATTCCAGCATGCCGAATGTAAATTGTTCCATCATTGTGTACAACCTCCGTTTCTTCGGGTTCATTTTTTGCACAACAAAAAAAGGGCGTAAGAATGCACATAGCGCATCCTTAGCCCTTGATTCCTCGCCGCCTATACCTTCCGAAAACAAAAAAACCGCGCTGAACTACAGCACGGGATTCATCCTTCGGTGGATACAAACAGCAAAAAGGCGCCGTATGATGTCCTGCGTGTTCTTAACTAAATTCGCAGACTGTAATTCGGGTACACGAAACCTGGCGCACGTTGCGACAGCAACGGCACTTCTCCCGTTCGGATTACAGTCCATATGGAATTCACTAGTTAAGAACGGCCACCAACATCAAAATCTCTCCTTTTGCGAGGTTAAGTCTAATTTAACAGCTAATATGGCCTGTAGTCAATGACCAGCCGCTTTCAGCGACATTTTCATCTCCCTGTAATATGAGGTATTATATTAAGGTATTTACACACTTATGTTAACGGAGTGTAAGCGGCATGCCGCGGCCTTACGCTTCCAGCTATGATCGAAAGGAAGGGAATAAGTTGTCCTTATTGCAACGAATCCGTGGGATCCATACAAAGCCGTTTGTTTTTTTCTCCATTATTATGATTTTGAAAATCTATATCGCTTGGCTCGCCATCTTCGACGGGGCACAGCCCTGGGGGCCGCTGCTGAAGGAAATCCCCTTCATTTGGGTCACGTTCTCGCTGATCGAATGGTTCTCGTCCAAGCGGAAAATCGGTATTTATCTCGCCGTTAATCTCCTGATTACGGCCGTTCTGTTCGCCGCGATTATGTATTACAAGTATTACGGCGTCATCGTTACTTATCACGCGCTGCAGCAGGTCAATCAGGTCACCGCGGTCAAGAACAGCGTCTTTTCATTGCTCTCTCCGCATTACCTGTTAATTTTTCTGGACATTGTGGTTTTGGCCTTCTGGCTGATGCGCAAAAAACGGGCCCATAAACTCAAAAGCTTCTTCAATTTAAATCGGATAAGCGGAAGCGTGGCTGCCGTAATCTTTGCAGTCTCCTTGGCGCTTTGCATTTTCAATATCTGGCCGAACCGGGCCAGCATGAACGAAATCAAGCAGGCCGAGCAAATGGGGATTCTCAATTACGAGACGTATGCCATTTTCAAAAGCAAGGATTCCGAGCTCACCGACAAGAAAGAAATTACGCAGGCCAAAATCGACCAAATCAAAGGCATCACCGCTCCAGTCGCGGAGCCTGTTCATTTCGGAGCGGCCCAGGGCAAGAACGTGATCATCATTCAAATGGAATCATTTCAGAATTTCCTGATCGATTTCAAGCTCGACGGCCGGGAAGTCACTCCGACGATGAACAAGCTTGCCAAGGAAAATACTTATTTCAAGCACTTCTATCAAATGGTTGGTCAGGGCAACACTTCTGATGCCGAATTCGTGGTGAACACGTCCTTCTATATTCCTTACAACGAAGCGGCTACGCAGAATTACGCCTACAAACAGCTCCCGAGCCTGCCGAAGCTGCTGAAGGCCCAGGGCTACGATACGGCTACCTTCCATACGAATGTGGTGGACTTCTGGAACCGCCGTGCGTTGTATGAGGCGCTGGGATTCGACCGCTTCTACGATAAAACGTTTTTCGGGAGCGAGGATACCGTCTTCTTCGGTCCTTCCGACGAGGTGCTGTACAAAAAAACGAGCGATGAACTCCAAATGATGCATGATGCGGATCGTCCATTTTACGCTCAAGTGATCTCCATGACCTCACACCATCCGTTCACCCTCCCGGATGAGAAGCGTTTGTTCCCGCTCCCTGAACGATATCAGGACAACATGGTCGGCGACTATATCCAGGCGCAAAATTATGCGGATCACGCGCTGGGTGAATTTATCGACGATCTGAAGCAGCGGGGCATTTGGGACGATAGCATCGTCATCATTTACGGCGACCATCTTGGACTGCCGATGTACTCCCTGGACAAACAGGGCCTGGAGCTGATGAAGGAAATCTACGGCGAAGAATACAGCTATAACGATATGATTAACATTCCATTGATTATTTCAGCGCCTAACGTTTCCGAACCAGCAGTTGTAAATACGATCGGCGGTCAGGTCGACGTATTGCCGACCTTGGCGAATCTGCTTGGCATATCGCTTGACCAGCAGATCCATTTCGGCCAGGATTTGTTCAACCAGACGTATAACCTGCTGCCGCAGCGCTACTATTTGCCTTCGGGCTCATTCCTGAACGATAAAGCCTTATTCGTTCCCGGTATCGAATACCAAGACGGAATCCATTTCACTTATGACGGTGACGGATCTCAGGCTGCGCACAATTTATCTACGCAAAAAGAGTATGACCGCGCGCTGGAGCTGCTGCATCTGTCCGACAGCTACGTGCGTCAGCTTCCAGATGTACCTGTAGAATGACTTTTTAGACAAACGGGCGTGCTGCCCCTCATATTTCCCAGTAAAGCAAAATAAGCGGCTGCACATGAATGTGCGCCGCTTATTTTGTTAGTAGAATGCATTCCAGGGCGCTCCTGCATTTAAGCTGCCTGGAGTTCTGCTTCTTTTTTTCGCAAAAATTTCCGGTTCCGCCAGCGAATGTAGCAGAAGATGCTTCGGATATACTCATCCGCAATCATACAGCCGTAAATGGCGACGATTCCCCAGCCCATCGAAATCCCCAGGACATAGGAGCAGCCAGTAGCCACGATCCACATGACCGTCAGCGATACGTACATCGTATATCTCGTATCCCCTACGGCATTCAGCGCGTTCCCCAGCGTCATATTCAGGACTTTGGCAGGCTGCAGCGCCAGATTCATCCAGAGCAGCGATCCGCAAATCAGCAATATCCCTTCATCCTGTGTAAACAGGCCCAATATATGTTTGCCGAACAAGACCAGGAGCCAGGTATTGATAATGACCAGCGGCAGCCCTGCCGACAACGAGCGGTATACCGCCTTGTAGGCTTCCTTCGTCCGGCCTGCCCCGTATAGATGGGCAATTTGTATCTGTACGGCGAGGGCAAGAGAGAAGCCTAGCAGGAAGCAGAAGGTTTCCAATGTGCTCATGTACGTCCTTGCCGCCAGCTCCATGGAGCCAAGCGTCGCTATGAAAGAGTAAATGATGAGCTGCGAGAACACCCAGCTGCCTGAGTTGACCCCAAGCGGCCAGCCGATGACGAGCACTTCCTTGAACAACTTGCGATCAAACAAGGTGATGTCGCGAAGGCCGATTCTCCGTTCGAAGGCAACCAGGAACATAAGGAGCAGCATCACCGTAGCCAGCAAACGACTCGTTACCGTCGAAATCGCGACCCCGGTCAGGCCAAGCTGCGGAAATCCAAGCTCTCCAAAAATAAAGCCATAGTTCATCACAATATGGATGATGTTCATCGCTACGGCAATGTACATCGGCCCCTTCGTATTGCCGGTGTTGCGAATCGCGGTGCTGAGCGCAGACATAAGCGCGGTCAGGATCATTCCGCCGCCGACGATCGAAATGTACGTCATGGCCAGCGGCATCAGCTCCTCGGGCAGCTGCAGCATTCTTGCTATAGGAGCGGGAAAGGCCACGAGCATCAGGCTTAGCCCGAGGCCGATCAATGCCGTTACTTTCACCGAGATGACGGCGACCGTTCTAGCGTCTTCCTCGCGCCTTGAGCCAAGTTTCTGGGCGATGACGATCCCGGCTCCGCTCGCTACAGTAGCAAACAGCGTCGTCAATGCATTGAAGAGCTGATTGGAGAAGCCGACGACCGCTACGGCGTCATCCGAGATGCGGCTTACCATCAGCGTATCGACGGCGCCCAGCAGGAATTGCAGGAACATTTCAATGAAGATCGGCCAGGTCAGCACCCAAAGGCCGAATTTATCTTTCTCTCTACTCCGTATTTTTTTCATTATTACAACCTCCAGTATGGCGGAGAAGATATCAACCATCCGTAATATAACTTGTAAAAGCCGTTATAAAAGTCCCATTTCGCTTTCAGGCGGGAATTCGCTTTAAGCTGGTGCTGGTTTCCAGCCGCCGCGCTCCTTCAAAAGCAATCAGGATGCAGATGCCTGACAATCATACTTTTTAACTAACTTTTAGCATGAGACACATTATAGATGTTATATTGGAATGGATGTATCACTCAACCAACTGAATCTTTAAATATTCAAACCTGAATGCAATTGTACTAGGAGGTAGTTCACTTGTCAGTCATTCAATTTACGGTTCCTCCCCTGCCCCACTATATCGCCAGCGGCTTGTCTCTGCTGAGTCCGGGACAAAAACATCCCAGCCGTCAAAATATCGATGTGTTCGATCTTCTCCTCGTCGACAAAGGCTGCCTTTACATGGGCGAGGAAGGACGCAGCTATGAGGTCAGCGAAGGGCATGCGCTCATTTTGCGGCCGGACAGCTATCACTATGCAGTAGCCGACTGCAAGGAGGATACGCTCTATCATTGGCTTCATTTTCATACGAGCTCCAATTGGTCCATCGAGACGGAGAGATGCGGCGAGCATTTCTCCTCGGGCGACGATCGTCCGGGATACATGCCGGCATCGGCTTTCTCCACATGGACATTCAGTGTGCCGGTCCCCCAATTTACGAAGGTAGTGCAGCCACAGAAGCTGAGCGACACCATTACGGAGCTGACTGAACTGAACCGGAGCCTGCATATCTCGGGTGCGAAGCTGCGCCAGCAAACGCTGTTCCAGGAAGTGATCTCCCTCTTGTCCGCCTCCATCGGCATGAACGGGCCGTCGCCGCAATCGATCTGCGCGGAGCGCGCCGCCTCGTATTTAAGGGAGCATTACAAGGAGCAGTTCTCGGCCAAGCGGCTCGGCGAGAGCATCAACTTCCATCCGGTCTACATCGCCCGCTGCATGCAGAAAGTATTCGGCTGCTCGCCTGCTGCCTATCTGCAGCGTTACCGGATCGAGCAATCCAAGCTGCTGCTCCTGCAAAGCAATTACACGGTGGAGCGGATCGCCGAGGAGGTCGGGTTCAACCACCCCGCCTATTTTACCGCCAGCTTTACTAAAATTGAGGGGCTGTCCCCGCGGAAGTATCGGCAGCGCTTTGCGTGGATCCATCAGTAATTTTATCCAATGCGACAGAATGTGACATGATTCTTTGCTATAGCACATCAACTCTACTATAATTCAAATAGGTCTCTGCAATTATTTCAACATGACCAAAACCTTTTACTGGGGGAAATACGTTGACACAAGTTAAAATATTCGCGGACAGTATTTCTGACGTACCGAGCTCTTGGATCGAACAGCATGATATCGGTATCGTTCCACTATATGTCGTGTTCGGTGAAACCGCTTATAAGGACAAAATCGAAATCACCACAACCGACATTTACCGCAGGGTGGATGAATACGGAGAGCTGCCCGGGACGGCAGCGCCTTCGCCTGCTGATTTTGTCGCAGCCTTTGCACCCTGCATCGAGCAAGGGAAGGACATCGTATTTATCAGCATGTCCTCGAAACTCTCTTCCACCTATCAGAACGCACTCATTGCTGCCGAAGAGTTCCCGGCCGGACGTGTTCGGGTCGTTGATTCGATGCACGTATCCGGCGGTGTCGCGCTTCTCGTCCTCAAAGCGGCATTGGCGGCAAAGAACGGCGCCGGCCCGCAGCAGATCGTTGAGCTCGTAGAAGAGTGGCGTGAGCGCGTTGAGATGGAAGTGCTTGTGGATAGCCTTGATTACTTGCATAGGGGCGGCCGCGTATCCAGTGTTCAGCATATGATCGGCAGCCTGCTCAAAATTCGCCCCGTGCTGCGAATCAAGGATGGCATCGTCATTTCCGCCGATAAATATAGAGGCAAAACGGAGAAGGCTGTTCAGCGGATGCTGCAGAATTTCCTCGATAATTTTCAAAAGATCGACCGTGATTTAATCATCGTGGCCCAGACGCTTGCCGAGAAAGCTGCGGATTACATCCGGACAACGCTGCTGGAGCAGACGGATGCAAAGGAAGTAGCCATTATCGAAGGCGGCTGCGCGATTTCCTGCCATTGCGGCCCGCGCACCGTTGCCATTATGTACATGCGCAAAGCTGCCCAGGCCTAGTATTCGCTTGGCGATTAATAGCCTTTGCAGGATTGGATGGCGCTTGATGGAGCCTGATGATGCCTGATAATGCCTCATGATGCTTTGATAGTGCTTGATAGAACCTGTATAATGCGCAAGGCACTTGGAGGGTGCTTTGAATTGACCGCTCTTTTCCCGGATTGGCTTTATGCCCCCGGCAATAAGCGGTCTTTTTGCTATAATAGTACACAAAGCGCAACTGCTTCGACATTGCATATGGAAACTTTTCGAGCAAATACTACGTAATATCTCATAATAGGAAACTCATAATTTGAACGGATGTCACCGGAGGTGAAGAGAGAATGAAACAAGGTTTGATGCGCATCGTTTCAGCCGTAATGGCAGCTGTATTTTTCGCCGGATTAACGAATGCTTCTTATGCAGAGGCGGGATATTTCGACGATTTTTTCAAAGGTGTCAAGGTGTTGTCCGAGCTCCCTAATGATATAAATGAAATTAAGGAAAACTATCAGGTCACCTTGGACAGGCTGGAGGAAGCGCAAGGAACGCTGGAGGCCTATCGTCAGCAGAACGAAGAACTTATGGCCAGCAATAAGGAGTTGGCCGCAACGGTAACCGCTTTGACTGAAGCCCAAGAAATCCGCGATGCCAAAGCCCACAAAACGCGAATTATGCTGATTACAGGCGCCGCTCTTATTGCAGGTTATTTCATTCTCCTTCGCGTGATCCGTGTTGTGCTGCGGAAGTAATCCTTGAGAGGGGAGGAAGGGGGATCAACGGTTGAACATCGAGTATAATAACGAATCCGCCCTGCTGGGCGGGCAGGCGGTTACTTTTCATTTGAAAGACGGGGAGCTCGCTCATGTGCTGCATCCGGGGCAAATTATTGCCTTTCGGGGAGCGAGCAGCCTGCGCAGCGATAAGTTAATGAACATTAAAGGGATGTACAGGAAGCGCAAACTGATCCGCGCGGATATCCAGGGCCCCTGCCAATTTGTCGCCTCTCTCCCCCCTTCGATTACGATGAAGCCGATTACACTTATGGCGGGGAGCGATTTGCTGTACGACTTCAAGCATTTGTTCTTTTATACCGAAGGCGTGAAGATGGAAACACGAATTCTCAGCATGAAAAACATGATGATCACCCGCGATGCGATTAAGATGAAGTTCTCGGGTGAGGGACTTATCGGAATTCTGACTCAAGGCCAGGTGCTGGAGCTGCCGCTCGATCCCGAGGAACCGATCTACGTGGAGGCTGGCAGCGTCATCGCTTACCCCGAAAACGCCAAACTGGAGCTGTCTGTTTACGGCAATCATCTTGCCAGCCAGCATATGCGCTACCAGTGGAAAATGACCGGACGCGGCCATGTCCTTATCCAAGCCGGCTCCGGCAATCGCGAGCTGGAACGCGATTTGCAGAACGAGGACGGCATCGTGAAGCGCTTCTTACGCGAGGCCATTCCGTTCGGCGGAGTGTTCATTAAGTAAGAGTGGGACTGGGTAACTGTATGGTGTTGAGGTGTTGAGGTGCTGAGGAACTTAGGAACTTAGGAACTTAGGAACTTAGGAACTTAGGAACTTAGGTGCTGAGGAGCTGAGGAGCTGCTAACGGACATGAGATCCGCTATTTGTGGTGATATTCCTTTTTATAAATGCTAACGGACAGGGAAGCCCTTATTTGGAGTTAATCATCCCATTTTCCCTCTATTTTAGCGATATAGCGGAACCTGTGTCCGTTAACTTCGATTTTACAGGTATTTTCGCCGAATAGCGGAACCATGGTCCGTTAGCATTACCAATACCCATTGCCAAAACCCCCAGCACAAAAAAAGGACTAGGGAAATCCCTAGTCCTTTTTTTATTACCACGCCGGCAACTACTTCGTAATCTTGCCTCTCCAAGAGCTAATTCCGCCGGCGAGGTGGGACAGCCTGCTGTAGCCGTTCTTGCTGAGGATCCGAGCCGCATTCTTGCTGCGCATCCCGCTTTGGCAGTAAAGCAGCAGATCCTTATTCTGTGGAATTTCGCCAAGCCGCCCTTGCAGCTGAGAGAGCGGAATGTTCTTTGCGTCAGGAATATGCCCTCTCATGTATTCGCTCGTTTCCCGAACATCGATGACCACCCGGTCCTTGGAGCTCTGCATTTCATTTCTGAACTGTTCCTCACGGAGCGTCTTCAAGCCGGGTGTAGGCCGGAAACGAGTATATGCGAACCAAACAATTAATAGAATGAATACTATATTGATTATTGTACCAGTCTCCATAATGGTTAACCACGCTTTCGCTGCTTATTACGCACAGAAATGTCCACGGACCGCGTATAGCCGCCGGAAGCCCCGGCTTTTTAACAGGCGCGCCGCCCGCTTGCTCTTGATCTTGCTGTCTGAGAGAATCAGTATTGGTTCACTCGGTGACAATTCGTTGTTCCATACGAAAGGAAGACGCCCGATCGAGATGTTAATGGCCCCTTGTACGTGGCACTCCCGGAAAAACACTTCGTCCCGGACATCAAGCATCTTCGTCTCTTCCGGCAGCTCCGAGGCGTTATGCAGTATGTTCACATCGACATAGGCCAGCCCTTTTACAGGCAGTAAATTGCGGAGCACCAAGTATCCTAGACCGGCTATTAATAAAACAATCAGCCACATGAGCATTTATCCTCCTATAATAGCTTATAGTGGCTTAGACCAATTCGTCTTCCCAAGCCAACAGCCCGCCCGTCATGTTTACGACGTTAAAGCCCTTCTCTTCCAGCAGCTCGCAGGCTAATCCGCTGCGGTTGCCGCTGCGGCAAATCACGACCAGTTCCTCACCCGCCGCGTCCAGTTCATTCAGTCTCTCCAGTACTTGTCCAAGCGGAATATGCTTCGCACCGCGAATATGGCCGGCCGCCCATTCTTCAGGTTCACGGACGTCCAGCATCTTAACATCCTCACCTGTCTTCAGACGTGTGGATAGTTCTTGCGGCGAAATCTCTTTACTTACCCGTCCTGCCATCGTTATCTCTCCCTCGTATCTTTTAAAATTACTTTCGAAATACTACCGGCTTTTGACCAGCAACTCGATCGCTTCCTTCACGACTTTATTGGTGTCCCCGCCGGTTGATTGCTCCTCCAAAATGCATTGCTGCAAATTCTCGGCCACGATTTGAGCGATAGCCCGGTCCGAAGCGTTGCGGACAGCGGACAGCTGACTTACCACTTCCTTGCAGGATTTGCCTTCATCCATCAGGCGGAGAACTCCCCGCACTTGTCCTTCTATTCTTCTCAAGCGGCGTTTCAAATCTTCGTTATAATTGTATTCCATTAGGGCTCACTCCATTTCATTTCACATAACCTATACACCTAAGGGTATATTATTCGAAAATAACGGCTGACGCAATCACCAACCGCAAGCAGCCGAGGAAATAACGCCCATAAACCTTACAATATCGACATCCATACCTTAACGGCGGTCAATGCGATTAAAACAATAAGCCCGTACCGCAAATACTTGACGTTAATTCTCCCGCTGAGCCACGAGCCGAGCGGTGCGCCAAACAGACTTCCAATGACCGTGAACAGCGTGGCTTCCCAGGGAATAGCCGCAGTGGCCAATTTGCCGGCTACTCCGCCGATCGCGGAGACGAACACGATCGCCAGGGAAGAAGCGATCGTAATCCGGGTCGGAATTTTCATGACCGTCAGCATGACTGGAATAAGGATAAATGCACCGCCGGCGCCAACGATCCCCGAGACGATGCCGACCAGAAAAGATATAATGACAGCGAATGTCCGATTAAATACGATAGGCTGTCCAACCGCCTCCCCTTCTTTGCCCTTGCTGGGGATCAGCATCAGGATAACCGCTATGACAGCCAGCACTCCGTAAATGATGTTGATGATCTCGCCGTTAAGATATCCGGAGGCAAGTCCTCCGGTAAGACTGCCGAACAAAATCCCGGCTCCCATATTTATGACAAGGCCCTTATGAATGACGGCCGATTGATTTTTGCCGTTTTTGAAATACACCAGTACGCCAGCAAGCGAGGCAAAGAACACCTGGAACATGCTGATTGAAGAAACTTCCTGACCCGTAAAATTCGCTACGCCAAGCGCCGAAGGAACGAATAGCAGTAACGGAAACGAGACGATCGCTCCCCCTATTCCCAGCAACCCCGAGAAGAAGGAACCAATTAACCCGAGCAGCAGCATGACGATAAATAACAGAAAGTCCATAGCTCCCTCCTTTCCAATCGCTTACCGAGCTGTATCCCAACATTTATGACTGTACGAATTGAAAACAAAAGGCTATACTTAAAACCAAGTAAACTTATATGAAAAAGGTGATGTCGTATGCTACAAGCGCTTCGCACCCTCTTCGCCGATCGTTGTCCCCAATGCCAACGAACTATGCAATCCCGGCAGGATAGCCTGCGCGTGCTGAAATCCTGCCCGCAAGGCCACTATAAAGAAGAGACTTATGCCAGCCTCGGCGTGCGCATCGTCTACGATTCGAAATAAGCGAACAGTGGGTTAAACCATGTTCGCTTATTTCTTTTAATTTTTTTTCACCAGAAAAATATAGACCCCGTAGTTCAATCGCGGGCTATTTATCATGCACGGCGCAGCGGTTCGGACCGATTTCCATTTCGCGCTGCTGCTCTTCATCTGGGTGTATTTTGCCCATATTGGTCTGGCGAATTTCCTGATAAGCGTTTGGATACTGTGGTAAATTTTCGCTGACCATCCGTCTGAATTCTGCTTCGGCAGCGACTTGCAAGCCAGGATTGTGCTTGTAGAGATCCCCGAGCCGCGCAGAGACAGCTCCGTCTTCTCCCAGCTCAGTCATCTTGCCAAAGTGGGCAGGAAGCACGATCAATTCATCCGATAACGATTTATAGCGTTCGTGCAAGGTAGTATACAGATCCCCAACCCAATCCTCTGCTTTGCCAGCCAAATCCGGGCGTCCGATGGATTCGACGAACAGAATATCACCGGTCAGTAAATACCTGTTATCAATAATGAAAGAAGTGCTGCCGATCGTATGTCCCGGGGAGTATATCGGCTGGATCTCGATTTTGGTATTTCCCACGGTGACGACGGTTCCTTCCTCCAGCTTCTCGTACTCAAACGTAACTTCTCCCGCATCCTTTGGAGGGAGCCAGTACGTTCCCCCTGTTTGCTCCGCCAGCTTGCGGCCGCCGGAGATATGGTCGGCATGCAGGTGCGTATCGAGCGCGTACTTGATCGCTGCTCCCTCCACTGCGGCAAAATCCTTGAACACCCCAGCCATTCTTACCGCATCAATAACCGCGGCTTCTCCTGCGGAAATGACCATGTAGGACAGACAGCCTTTGCCGATTCGCACGAATTGGTACAGCGAGCCGCCATCCTGCAGCTTGCCAATCAGCACAGGCTCCAAATGCTCGCTCCATGCCTTCATGCCGCCTTCCAAATAATACACGCCGCTTATTCCCGCTTCCACGAGCTGCTCGGCCACGAACTTGGAGGAACCTTCCTTGGCACAGACAACGAGAACTTCTTTGTCCTCCGGCAACCGCTCCAGCGCAGCATCTACGCTTTCCAGCAAATCAAAATAAGGAATGTTGACCAGCTCAATACTCTCCCCTTCGATTTGCCAATCGGCTACGTCGCTATTATTGCGAACGTCAAGAATGAATAAAGGCTCCTTGCTCAGAATCCGCCGGGTCAACTCGCCGGCCGTCATTTTTTGCAATGGTGAAGTAGTTGCTGACATTCGAGTTATCCCCTTTCGATAAATGATCGTTATTTAAAATGACAAGGATACATTCGCATCCTTCGCAAAATCGAGAAACGTTACAGCTCCGCCGACTTCAATGCCGTCAACGAAATCTTCTTTATGCAGGTTCATAACATCCATCGTCATCTGGCAGGCGATCAATTTCACGCCCAGCTCCTGAGCCATGCTGACCAATTCCGGGATTGAAGGAACGTTCGCATTCTTGAAGCCTTCGGCAAAATGTTCTTTCCCGGCCGGCAGCGGCAATTGCTGATGCCCTTGCTTGTGGATCAGGTTCAGTCCTTCAAACGTGAAGAAGATGGCTACCTCAGCCTCCGTTGCCGCCGAGGCCGTAGCGATATTGAATACTTTGTATGCGTCGAATAAACCACCGTTGCTTGCAATGATTGCTACTTTTGTGGACATCATAATACCTCCATGGGTTTCATTTATTTGATTTTAAAAAAGTGTTACTTCTCCAGTGCCCGTTCCTGAGGCCCGTTCCATTCCGTCATTCCCGGTATCACATTCTTCACCAGCTTGAAGCCTATATCGGCAAGAAGCTGGCAAGCTAGATCGCTGCGGCTGCCTGTCCGGCACACAACATAGATATCCTCGTCCGGATTCAACTCGCCCGCCCGCTGCTCCAGTTCTCCCAGCGGAATGGACTTGGCTCCGGGAATGCGGCCGAAGGCATATTCCGCAGGCTCGCGCACATCAAGAATCGTAATGGCTTCCTGCGCTAAGATTTTGGCTTGCAACTCATCATTGGAAGCGATATAGGGGTACTTCTGTTCCTCTTCAATCTCGTCGGGGCGCGATTTGCGAAGATAATGCTTGAGGACGCCATCCTTCTCAATGGTCCCCAAATATTGGTGACCCGTATTTTTGGCCCAGCCTTGAATATCTGCCAGCGAGCCCCCATCCGTGGCCTGAACCTCGATCACTTGACCGTGATCCATTCCATCCATGGCTTTCTTGGTTCTTACTATGGGCAAAGGACACGACAGTCCTTTACAGTCCAGCGTTTGATCGACTTGAATCTCTTTGGATGCGAACAATTCGATTCCTCCCTTTCATCATGATTTATCGCTTTGCATTATACATATACCCCTATGGGTATAAATCATAAATCAGAACCTTTAGGTTGTCAACAAGGGTGACCAAATTCTGCATTGGTGATGATTGCCACGACAAAAAACCTCTTCTTGCGAAAGGCGATACCCGCCACAAGAAGAGGTGATTACGTTAACGCTGCGTTTACCGCATCATCATATGATTGAATCTTTCCGGCGCGAATGCCGGATAATAACTAGGCAATTCAAGACCCTCGATGACATCCGCGACGATTTTAGCTGTCACCGGGCTGAGCAATATCCCATTGCGGTAATGGCCAGCCGCAAAGACAATCTGATCCGAAGCTTCAAGCGCTCCTAGCAAAGGACGGCCATCCTGGGTGGAAGGGCGAAGTCCCGCCCATTTGTGAAAAGGGATTTCCCCTTCCAGAGAGGGAAACAACCGTTTATTCCATTTGCGCAGCCGCTCTATGCCCTTCTCCGTAACCGAAGTATCGAATCCGGCAACATCCTCGGATGCGCCGCATACGACGGTGCCGTTATCTTTGGCAACCACGTAGCCTTGATTGTTGAAGACCATACCCCTCACCGTATGCTGAGCGTTATGATAAGCGCATATTTGCCCGCGAATCGGATAAATCGGAATGGGAAGCGCAATCGTCCCGGAGAGCTCCTGAGCCCATGCGCCGGAGCATACCACCAAGCGATCTGCCGCGAATTTTCGGCCATCCAAGGATCTCACGACAATTTCGCGTCGTAGAAATTGCGTCTGCTCCGGTATTTTCCTCGATTCTGGTTGCCAATCGACAATATCCACGCTCTCCAAGTGTTCGAAGATACGCACTCCCATATCCCGGCAAGCCTGTTCTAGCGCCTGCACATAATGCGGGGCATAAATGTGGCTCTCCTCCGGCGTGTATAGCGCCGCCTTGACTTCGCTGGAGATCCCCGGCTCGATCTCCCTGAGCTCCTCACCCTCAACAATCCGGCCGGAGGAGCCGAACGCTCGCTGCCACAGCAGCCTGCCCTCTAAGGCCAAGATATCGGCCTCATGGTACACTGCATAAAGACTGCCGGAGTTGGCATATTCAAAAGCTTGCCCCGACATATGCCTGACATCCTCTTGCCATGCCGGATACAGCCCCAGGCTGTCGAGGCACAACCGAAAAAATTCGTCCGGCTCTTCCAGGTTTTCAGAGTAAGGCGCCAACATGCCAGCGGCTGCTCCCGAGGCCTGCCCGCCGCATTTGCCGATCTCCAGCAGGGTGACGTTATGGCCTCGTTTCCGTAATTCAAAGGCGCAGGATAATCCGATAATACCGCCGCCCATAATCACTATATTCTGCATCATGCTATCGCTCCCAGCCGCTATTTTTCATAGGGCTATTCCAATATGAATTGTTCTAAACCGCTGCTCGCGGAAGCGTACTTCTTCCGGGCAATTCGTCCGGATAAATAAGCAAGACGCCCAGCCTCTATCGCGTGCTTCATGGCGGCCGCCATCATGACCGGATCCTTCGCCTTGGCTACCGGAGTATTCATAAGCACCCCGTCCACACCCAGCTCCATCGCTTTCGTCACGTCACTGGCCGTTCCAAGCCCCGCATCGACGATGACCGGTACGCCAGCTTCCTCTACGATCAGCCCTAAATTATAGGGATTCAATATACCGAGCCCCGTACCGATCGGCGCTGCTCCCGGCATGATCGCGGCAGCTCCCGCTTCTTCAAGCCGGCGGCAGGTAACTGGATCGTCGGAAATATACGGCAGCACCGTAAATCCTTCTTTGACCAGCATTTCCGTCGCCTTAAGCGTCTCGATCGGATCGGGCAGAAGCGTCTTTGCATCCGCGCTAATCTCGACCTTGATCCAATCACTCAGACCCGAGGCTCTAGCGAGCCGCGCGATCCGGACCGCTTCCTCGGCCGTGCTTGCGCCCGAGGTGTTCGGCAAATATTGATAGGCCTCATCCTCAATATGCTGCAAAATGGAATCATCCTCTACCGCGTCCAGATTGATCCGCCGAATGGCAAACGTAAGCACTTCCGCCCCGGAAGCTTTGATCGCTTCCTTCTGTACGAACGGGTTGGGAAACAGCCCTGTGCCAATAAAAAAACGCGACGACAGCGAACGGCCGCCGATACGCAAAGCATCGTCCCGCATCCGCTTAACCCCCTCCCACAAAATGAACTAGCTCGATGACCATCCCCGAGGCAACCGTTGTATCCGCCCACTGCTCAGGTGTCAAAATCACACCGTCTGCTTCCACGATAACCGGCTTGCCCGACAAGCCATAATGGGCGATCACATCCTGAACGGTTCCCGCCTCCAAGCTGTGCTTAACTCCATTCACCTTCAGCTCAACCATCTGCGTATTTCCCATGAACCGCTCCCCCTTGCTCCAGTTTGCGAATAAAGGCTTCGCATGTTCCTCTTACGTCCGAACTGCCTACAATTTCGGTCACCGCGCAAATTCGCGTTGCCCCGGCAGCAATTACTTCATCCGCATTGTGCAGCTTGATGCCTCCGATCGCTACGAATGGAATGCGGATTTTCGCCGCCACCTCGCGAACATAGGAGAGCGTCACCGGTGCTGCATCTGCCTTCGTAGCCGTCGAGTATACGGGACCGACGCCGATATAGTCCGCTCCCTGCTGTTCAGCCAGCAGCGCTTCCTCGATCGCATGCGTGGAAATGCCGATGATTTTGCCGCCGACCATTTTCCTGGCCACGGTAAGCGGCGTGTCGCCCTGGCCCAGATGAATGCCATCCGCATCCACCTCAAGCGCAATATCGATATAATCGTTGACGATAAAAGGGACATCATACCG
Organism: Paenibacillus sp. YSY-4.3; assembly: GCF_054767475.1. Taxonomy (NCBI): domain Bacteria; kingdom Bacillati; phylum Bacillota; class Bacilli; order Caryophanales; family Paenibacillaceae; genus Paenibacillus; species Paenibacillus sp. YSY-4.3. The sequence goes on from NZ_BAABMC010000002.1 coordinate 88,056, forward strand.
GCGGGTCAATTCGCGAAGCCGCTTTGCCTTCTCCAGTACATCCGCCCGATCACTGTGCTTATCCCGAAGCTGCACGATATCGGCGCCGCCAAGAATAGCCTCCTCCATCACTTCGGCAAGCTCCCTGCCGGGATGGCTTTTCTCATCGGTAATAGCGTACAAACGAAAATCTCTCATCTGCTAACTCTACCTCCGTTTTGTATTTACCGGCTGCAAGACACAAAAAAGCCATTCGAGAATACACGAATGGCTTTAAATTCGATATGTTCTCTACGCCAGCATTACCTGGATCAGATTAACGGTCCGGAACATCAGGTTCCAATCTCAGCCGGACTTCATCCAGCACCCGCACTCCATATTCAGTTACTCTCACTATAACTTACCATAATCAGCTTGACAAGATTATTAAAACTATTATTTGCGAACGACAGAATAACCTTTATCCTTCAACAGCTGAACGATACCGTCTTTGCCTGGGTAATGCGCGGCGCCAACAACAATGAAATATTCCGCTTTTTTGTCGCTTTTCAGGTATCCATCGATTTTGTCGGCCATAACGATATTCCGGTCGGTCAGCATCGCTTTGTAATACTCCGGATCCTCGATCATGCTCTCAGTGAACTCAAGCAGTCTCTCGTCATCCCCTGATTTCCACATGTCAGCCATATCGTCCACAAGTTCAACCGAAACATCGAAGTTATCCAACGCCGTATTTAGGTTCTTCTCCTGTAGTTCGTTGGAGAAACTGTCGAGCATGCCCAATTGGGACTCGTAGGTTTCCAGCTCCAAAACCGGCACTTTGCGTTCCATGGCTTTCTGAATGAAATATAGGTCTACTCCAGCAGTTGCTTCATAACCTGCCTCCATCGATTTAAGTGTGCTGATGGTGGACTCTACAACCCAAGGCTTGAAGGCATCAAAGGCGGTTGGCTCCATACCGTTTTGCTTCAAAGTATCCTCTAGCTTCGCATATGTCTCCTTGGACACATGATCTTTCAGGGTCGTACCATCCTGATACATCCCGATATCCATGATCAGCTTCTGATTAGCTTCATCCGCAGCCTTGCTAAGATCAATCTCTACTCCCAAATAATCAGCTTCTGCAAAAGCCTCCTCGAATTCCGAACGCAGCGGATAAAAGCTGTCGTCCGCAATATGCATCGACCCTACCAGGTACACCGTATTCCCGTCATTTTTGACTTCCCACATGAAGCCGCGGGCACCTTCACCCGTTGCTTTAGAGATAAGAAGCACCGTCCGGGAATGCTGATCCCAATGTACTTTGTAACCTGCCGCTTCCCCAACGACTCTAATCGGAGCGTACGTCTCGCCGTTAATCAGCTTCGTCTTGCTGCTCAGCGTAACCTCCTTGCCGTCAATAACGACATGAATCGTATCATCCTGCACATCGCTTAGCTCCACATTCATCGCTTGCAGCGTTGATTTCAGTGGTACCATCGTTGTTCCTTGATCAACAATAGGCGCATTCGTTACGAATTCAACGTTCTTGTTGTTGATCTTTACCGACGCTTGCTGTGGAGCTGCTATTGCCGGAGCTGCTGTAGAGAGTAAGCCTACAGAAATCAAGAGAGATAAGAGCGATCGTTTCCAATTCTTCATGTTTACCTTCTCCTTTGTATATCGTTTTATTTTGTATTTCATACTGAATTAAATCTTGTAGGCCTTCATCGCTTTGCGCAGCTCCTTCAACGTCGGACGCTTGCCGTACAGCAAGACGCCGGTGCGATAAATTTTGGCGGCTAGCCAGCTGAAGAAGAAAATCGCAATTAGTAGAATAACTAGGGACAATGCGACTTCCAGGAACGTTGCATCCCCCACGCCAAACCGGAGCAGAAGCGTTACCGGAGATACAAATGGGATATAAGAGCATACTTTGAGAAGCATGGAGTTCGGCGTCGACAAGCTGAACATCGCGATATAGAACGCCGCCAACGACAGCATTGTAATCGGCATGACTGCCTGGCCGAGATCCTCGGTGCGGCTGACGATCGAGCCGACCGCGGCATACAAAGTAGCATACAGGAAGTAGCCCAAGATGTAGATGAGAAGTCCCACGATAACAATTTGAAAATTAATTTGCGATAAATCCAAATTCAGTTCGGCCAAGGAACCCTGATTGTACGGCAATGCAAGATTGGCGGCAACGACGGCGATGAAGATGGCAATCTGCAGCAGTCCGATCAGGAACATGCCCAGAATTTTGCCGAACATTTGCGTCAGCGGCGAGACACTCGTCACCAGAATCTCCATAATCCTCGAGCTTTTCTCCGAAGTAACTTCTGCAGCAATCATGTTGCCCGTCATCGTATTGGTCATGAAGAACAGAACGATCAGCCCGTATACAATAACGTAATTGATCGCCGCCGGCCTAGAGCCTTCCTTTACATCGGCAGCGCTGCCCGTCCCGGCGGCCTGTTCGGCCTTCAGCTCTTCGATGACGACTGGCGCGCTTATCGCAGCGATTTGCTCATCCGTAAGGGAGCTTCCACGAGTTACGTACTGCATTTTCACGTTCTCTAGTGCTGGCTGGAGCATCGACTGAAGCGTCAAATCCATGCTGTCCTTTTTCGAGGTATAAATGACCTTCGGAAATTGCAGTCCAGCAGCTTCTCCAAACTCCAGATAGCCCTTGATCGTTCCGTTCTCGAAATCATGAATAAGCGACTGTTCATTCACTTGTTCGTATTTTACGAGCTTGATTTTGCCATCCGGCTGCTTGTCGACAAAGGCTTCCAGCGACTCCGCAATCTCAGGCTGGTTGCCATAGACAAGGCCGATTTGCGATTCAGCGGACTCGTTGCCTGTGAATAATTGAATGAAATACGGCACATGGATGCCGACAGATAACAATACCGCGAAAATAATAGTAGTGACGACGAAGGATTTTGTCCTAATCTTATTAGTAAAGGTAAAATTAATGATCGGCAACAGCTTATTCATGCGATTCACCTACCTCTTTAATAAAGATTTGATTCAATGTTGGTTCCTTGATTTCAAAATGCTCGACGGTGCTCTCTTCCATTGCCCGGCGCAGAATGTCCTGTGCGGCTGCCACATCGGAAATTCGCAGAGAATAGCCGCGCTCACCGCGTTCGACCCGCTCGACACCTGGAATGCCTTCCAGCCCGGAAACCTCTCCCGTCGTATGGAGAAGAACCTCCTCGCGAGGATAACGCTTCTTGATGTCTCGAATATTTCCTTGCAGTACCGTATTGGACCGCTGCAGAATCGTAATATTGCTGCACAGCTCCTCCACGTGCTCCATGCGGTGGGTTGAGAACAGGATGCTCGTTCCTTCATCCCGCAGCTCCTTCACCGTCGCTTTGAGCAGTTCGACATTGACGGGATCGAGTCCGCTAAAGGCTTCATCCAGGATCAGAATTTTAGGCTTATGCACGACAGCTGCGATGAAGCCCATTTTTTGCTGATTTCCTTTGGAGAGCTCTTCGATCTTCTTGTTGTAATAATCCGGCACCTCGAAGCGTTCCAGCCAATATCGCAGACTTTTATCCGCCTCTCGAGCCGACATCCCCTTCAGCCGGGCTAAATAAATGATTTGATCGCTGACCTTTACTTTCGGATATAAACCGCGCTCCTCCGGCAAATAGCCCATCTTGTGCTGCAATTCGCTATTGTACTCTTGCCCATGGTAGAGAATTCGTCCGTCATCCGGATAGATTAACCCGAGCACCATTCGCATCGTCGTCGTTTTACCCGCTCCATTGCCACCGAGCAGCCCGTATATTTCTCCCTCCTCCACTTGAAGGGAAATGCCGTTTACCGCTGTTTTATCTCCAAACTGCTTCGTTACCTGTTCCAATACCAATGGTGTAGCCATCGTTTCAGCCTCCTTGTTCCATGCTTCTATTTCAATCAAGTCAACAAATGAACATCATTTATATTCCGGAGCATACCCTTGGATCCATAGTTCAAGCACCTCTTCCAGTTCAAGGGCCCGGGTTCGCAATACTTGAAGATCCTTGGATTGCTGCAGCTCGCTGATGAAAGCTTCATCTCGGACAACCAATTTATGCATCGACGGTTCATCCTCGTCGCATCGAATCAGCTCACGTCTTCCCTTCCATTCATCTAAATTTCCGCGAACCCATACCTCATAGCAGCTTCCGTAGAGCAGATCTTTCTCCGCCATACCCAGCACCTTGCCCTGATGCACCAATACGATGTAATCGGCAAGCCGCTTTACTTCCTCGACGATATGGGTCGCCATGATGATGGTGACATCCTCCCCCAGCATGCTATCCTGAAGCTCTGCGAGCATATCCTTCCAGACAAACGGATCAAGCCCGGACGATAGTTCATCGAGAATAAGCAGTTTAGGTTTCGTGGCCAGGGCAGCAGCGACCTCGAATTTGCGGCGCTCACCCTTGGACATGCGATTCAGCCGTTCATTCCGCGGTACATCAAAGTGTGCCATCAATCGCTCAAACTTCTTTTGATCCCAGGATGGATACCAGTGGGCCCGAAAGCTCGCGGCCTGCTCCGCGGTCTGGTAGTTTTCCTCTGTGACCGGATTTTCCGACACATAAGCGATTTTGGTTCTGATTTCCTGCGGCAGATCACCGGCACTTTTTTCTCCAAACCACTTGATTTCCCCATCATCCGGAATAAGGCTCCGAGTCAGCATATGAAGAATCGTACTTTTCCCTGAGCCGTTGGTGCCGACCAGCGCGACGATGTATCCCTGGGGAATTTGGAGATTGATGGGTCCAATCGTTTTCCGCCGGCGTTTCTTTACGACGTCTTTGAACTCCAGCGCCAAAGTTTCGTTCATTTCTAACTTCCCTCCCCTGCATGTGAACGGTATTTGTCTTTAATGATTTCCAGAAAAAGAGCCCTCAGCTCTTCCTCGCTATATTGAACGGATAAACCCGCATCGACGGCGGCTTCGACGGCTTCTTGTACGACCATCCTGCGGTATTCACTCCTCTCGCTCTGTCCAACCCGGGCCACAAAGGTGCCCGTTCCTTGTTTAGTAAGCAGCAGCCCTTCATTCTCCAGGTCCTGGTATACCCTTCGGATGGTAATAACGCTGCACTTTAAGCTGCTGGCGAATTCCCGGATGGAAGGAAGCAGCGTTCCCTCTTCAATTTGCCCGCTAACAATGAGAGAGCGCAACTGCGTCTCAATTTGAAAATACAACGGCTCCGCACTATTCTCATTGATTTGAATGGGGATCCACACCTTTCTGTCTCACCTCCGGCTTATCCTTGTCGGAAATCATTTCCGCGATCATATCAAGTCCCTCTTTCCCATCTTGCTTAATGTAATTTTGCAAAATAGAGCCAAGGATGATCCACCAAAAATCAACGTTCCCCACATCATAGGCGATAGGAGTGAATACCGCTTGGACTGCTCCAGGGTGTATGCGAGCATGTTCCCGTCAAACCAGTGAATCAGAAACGCCACGAAGCCTGCTGCGAGCGCGATAAGAGTACTGATCCAGAGATATCTGCGCCCTGTGCTGAGAAATTCAAAGTAAATATATATTCCGTTGACGAATAGTAGGTATCCGGTCCATGTCAAAGCGAAGGTGATCATCCTCCCCACATCGCTAAGCCAGTTGCTGGTGAATCCCGTAATCAGATAGTAAGTCGAATAAAAAAGCAGGCCATTTAACAGTGTCGCTGTAAGCAATTGAATGATCCGCCCGCGCATCACCGTAATCGCAGGGATGGGAAGTGTCCGGTAATATTGAAGCATGCGGGTATACGTATCTTCCTTAAGGTAGTTAAAAGACCGTCTGGAGAAATAAAACCCAGTAATGGGGATTATCACAAACAGCATAAAATCCTGCAATGGATTCAAGTATGCTCCCGAGTTGTTTGATGGAGTCGCCAATATCGCAACCGCAGCTCCCGAATATATCATGAAGATTACGTTCCAAAACAAGTACAGCCGATCCAGCCTTAAATCTCTTTTAAAAATGAACCATGCGTCTTTCCAGGTGTTGTTCAAGCAGATCAACCTTCCTTCGCTGATTAGAATTGCATTTCGCATATTTATCCTTAATGTTCAGTGTGTATATATGTGTGCTTACTGTGTATATCTTCATACACAGTATATACGGGTCGTTTTTATACGTCAATCCCTTTTTTGGAAAAAAATAAAGACCCCGCTCTCAAGCGTATACCGCTCAAGATCGAGGTCTTGTCATTTATTCCTTATGTGCCAAGCAGAATATCCCATACCGGCTTCGTATGCCCGCCCGGATACAGCATGTACAGCAATACATACACAGCTACCCCAGTGATCGCCGTGAAAAACCAGATGATCGAAGTTACTTTGCCCCATTTGCGATGCTTTGCATATTTTTCCTTAAAGCCTAGCGTCAGGGTCGTAATGCCGAACACGGCAGCCACTGTCGCCAGAACAATGTGGAAAATAAGAAACGTCTGGTAGTAAGGCTTAAGCTCCTCCGGGCCGCCCCAAGCGGTATTACCGATAAAGGCCGTGCGCGACGTATAAATGATAAAGAAAATAATTGCCGCGATCGCCGCCGCGATCATCGTTTTCTTATGGGCCTCTCTTTTGCCCTTAATGATCTGTCCCCAGCCAATGGCCACCAGTATAGCACTGATGACGATAAATGACGTGCTTAGCGTAGGGAATAGGGTAAACAAGTCCATTTCCATCCTCCATTTGTCTTATTGATCTTATGCCTGATTCAATTCATGCGGAGGCACATCTGCGATGAGCTCATCCTCTTCATCCTCTTTATTCTCTTGCCGATACCATTGGAAAAATACATAAGCCAGCATCGACGCGAAAATAAGTTCCTGTATAAATTTCATCAGTATGCCGCCGACCTGTTGATCCACGCGGGTCTCCAGAAAGCCAAAAAACTCAGGGCCGCCGAATTGGCTCAGCAGGGCAGCCGGGTCTCCCCCGGGTACACAGTACCCCATCGCTTTGGCCCATATATTGGGATCGCTGTACGTAGCGTAAAGCGGCTCGCTGGCGAAGATGATCAAGCCGCAGGCCGGCGTCAGCAGCACCATATTCAAATAAATGAAGCCGAGCTTCTTCAGGCCCTGTGGAGTCGCGCGTTCCGGGATCGGACTGACGAACGTCCACCACATCAGTATGGCTGCTATGAACAGGACTAAATAATACTGGCGGTGAACCCCAAAGTTAAGCATAACATAATCATGAACCACAGGGAGGTGATAGATTGAGAACAATCCGTTAAATAAGACAGCAGAGACGACGGGATGAACCATGAATTTCAGCTTTTTTAGTGGAGTATGTTCAAATAGACGTACAATAGAACGCCAAATCCATGGCGGGATTCCCAACATGAGAAGCGGCGGAGCAACGATGTAAGACAAGGCCATGCTCAACATATGAAAGCTGAACATCGTATGTCCAAGCAAATTGACTGGGCCTCCCTGGGCCAAGTGCATCAAAAACATCCCCGCAACGAACATCACTTTGCGGCCAGCCGATGTCGGTTCGCTTTGAGTGAACCTTTCGCTAAGCGGGCCTACAATTAAGAAATAACCGGCTGTAATTAACAGCATAAATGACATAAATACGGGACTCCAAACATCACTAAAACTAAAATATTGTAATCCCAGCAATTTAAAAACTCCCTCCGCCGCTTGGAAATCTGTCCAAATTGTGAACTAGTCCCATAATATACAAAAGAGGGGGCTTATATACAAGCCCGCCTCTTCTTATTTTACCACCACATCCAGTAAAGTGCCGCAATAATGCACAGCCCGGCGACAAAAAATCCACCAGCCATGAATATGATCGGAATCATATGTCCCTTATCCTTCAAGTGCATCCAATAGCCAAGCTGAACGAGTACTTGAAGAACAGCCATCGAGATCAGCAGCAAGACCGTAAACGCCGTGTTCACGCCTCCAGCTGCGACCGTCGCAAATGCGATTGCAGTCAACACGATCGAGAATATGAAGGCCACAACATGCTTCTGAGGCCCTTCATGGCGGTGCCGATGCTTCACCACTGAACCTTCATTATTATGCTGATTCACCATCGTTTAGCCTACCACCTTTCCAAGCAGGTAAACTACCGTAAAGACGAACACCCAAACGACGTCAACGAAGTGCCAATACATAGCCGAAACATAAATCTTCGGTGCAGTGACTACCGTCAGTCCTTTTCTCGCAACTTGCCCGATCAGAATCGAAATCCAGCAGATACCGAAAATAACGTGCGCTCCGTGGAATCCGACGAGCGTATAGAACGAGGAACTGAAAGCACTTGTCGTCATTCCGTACCCGTAATGAGTAACATACTCATAAAACTCATAGATTTCCAAGCCTAGGAAGCCTAAACCCAGCAATACCGTAACCGTCAGCCAAGTTAAGAGCGACTTCACGTTGCCCCGGTGCATGGCCTGTATCGAGAATACGCTCGTCAAACTACTCACCAAGAGGATCAGCGTCGCTGCCGCGGTAATCGGCAAGCTGAACAGCTCGGAGGCTGACGGACCGTCAGCCACTTGATTCCGCAGCGTCAAAAATGTTGCGAATAACGTACCGAACAGAACTGCTTCCCCTGCAAGGAACAGCCAGAAGCCCAAAATTTTATTGCGGCCTTCTAAGGTTGCTTTCTCCGGTTCATGGGGTAACTTGTTTGTAGCTTGCTCTGTATGAAGAGTGGTCATGCTTCTACCCCCTTCCCATCGATTTCTTCTGGTTCAATATGCCATCCCGCATCATCGAATAGGGAATGAACGATCATCGATCCAAAGGTAATACCCAAACCGATAATAACTACGATGTAATTGTTGAACAAGAAATTCAGGAAGCTGTTGCCGAAATCATCCGTCGTAAACATGAAGCCAAGGCCGGCAATGAACAGACCTACGGACATTACAAACGGTATAATCGTTGGCGATGGCATATGGATCGAACCTACCGGTTCAGCAGGAGTCATCTCCTTATGTCCAGCCATCTTCTCTTTCCAGTATGCGTCAATACCGCGCACAAGCGGAAGCTGCTTGAAGTTGTACTCCGGCGGCGGCGACGGAATTGCCCATTCCAGGGTCCGTCCATCTCCCCAAGGATCGTTCTCAACTCCGACAGGCTTTCTTGCCGTAATTACGATATTAATCAAGAATAGGATAACCCCTACACCCATCAAGAACGCACCAACGGTACTCAGCATGTTCATTAGATCAAAGCCTTGGTTCGGCAAATATGTGAATACGCGGCGCTGCATTCCGACCAAGCCAAGGAAATGCTGCAGGAAGAAGGTCAAGTGGAATCCGATGATAAACGTCCAGAATTCCAGTTTTCCAAGCGTTTCGTTCAATACCCGACCAAACATCTTCGGCCACCAGTAGTGCAGGCCGGAGAACAATCCCAGCACAAGACCGCCAACGATAACGTAGTGGAAATGCGCTACGACGAAATAAGTATCGTGGAACTGATAGTCTGCAGGAGCAGATCCGAGCATAACCCCGGTTACTCCACCCATTACGAAGGTTGGAATAAATCCGATGGCGAACAAGCTCGCCGTGTTGAACGTAATTTGCCCGCCCCACATCGTAAATAGCCAGTTAAAGATTTTAATTCCCGTAGGAACGGCAATCAACATTGTCGCGATCGCGAACAATGCGTTCGCTACCGGTCCCATACCTGTCGTAAACATATGGTGAGCCCATACCATGAAGCCGAGGAAGGCAATCAGGATGGTCGCGAATACCATCGAGCTGTATCCGAACAGGCGCTTGCGCGAGAATGTACTCACGACTTCGGAAATAATCCCGAACGCAGGCAGAATGAGGATATAAACCTCAGGGTGCCCGAAGATCCAGAATATATGCTGCCAGAGAACAGGGTTACCCCCGCCTGACACGTTAAAGAAGTTAGCTCCCAAAATCCGGTCAAAGCTGAGAAGTACCAAACCGACCGTAATCGCCGGGAAAGCAAACAGAATCATCGCCGATGTTACGAATGTCGTCCAGGTAAACATCGGCATGCGCATGAAGGACATGCCCGGAGCACGCATTGTGATAATCGTAGCGAGGAAGTTAATCCCCCCTATGAGCGTACCAAGACCGGCAATTTGCAGACCGATCGTATAGAAGTCGACGCCGTGCGTCGTACTATATGTCGTTGAAGATAGAGGTGCATAAGCCGTCCATCCTCCATCCGGAGCGCCCCCCATAAACCAGCTAAGGTTAAGCAGCAATCCCCCGAACAGGAACGTCCAGAAGCCGAGCGAGTTCAAGAACGGGAACGCAACGTCGCGAGCCCCGATTTGCAGCGGGATAACCGCGTTCATGATCGCAAAAATAATCGGCATTACCCCAAGGAAAATCATTGTTGTTCCGTGCATCGTGATCAACTCGTTGAACTGCTGAGCGGTCACGAAATCGTTCATTGGCTTCCATAACTGGACGCGGATCAAAAGCGCTTCGATCCCGCCTATTCCGAAGAAGAACCCACCTGCAATCAAATACAGAATGGCTATTTTCTTGTGGTCAACCGTTGTCAACCAATCCATCAAACCCTTGTGCCGCTTGACACTGTGAGCGTGAGCCAAGGTTTGTACCCCCTTTAAAGTCCTGTGCATCAATGCCGTCTGATAAGCTGAAATTAGTAATTCAGCTTGGTGTTAGCCAAATACTCCGCAATTCCTTCAATTTCTTCGTCGGTCAGTCCAAGGTCTTCCTTCGGCGAAGGCATGTGGTTACCTGGCTTGACAGCTTGCGGATCGGTCAACCATTCGATCAAATTGTCTTTGACCGGCTTGCCTGGGAACGGTTTGTTCGAGCCTTCCTCATTAATCAGAATACCGGCGACCGTCTCGCGATTGCCGATACCCGTCAAGTTCGGCCCCATCGGTCCGCCTTGATCACCTACCGCATGACAGCTCAAACATTGTGTCTTGAACACTTCTGCAAGAGCAGGGTCCTGGATCGGTTCAACTGGCTGCTTAATCACATTCACCCAATTTTCGAACGATTCCTGGCTTACCGCCTTCACCTTGAATTCCATCAAAGCATGGGACGGTCCGCACAGCTCCGCACATTTCCCGAGGTAAACGCCTTCGTTCTTGGCCTCCAGCCATGCCGTGTTGATCGTTCCCTCGGTATTCGTATCCGTCTTACCTCCAAGCGAAGGTACCCAGAAGGAGTGGATGACGTCTGCCGTCTTCAATTGAAATGCGATTTTCTTATTCGTAGGAATAATCAAATCCTGAGCTGTCGTAATGTCATAGTCCGGATAATTGAACTCCCACCAGAACAGATGCGAGGTTACCTTTACCCGAACGGCATCTTTATCCTCCCAGTAGTTCTCCCCATAAGCGAACACTTTCTGGACCGTCGCTATGGCAAGAACGAGAACCAGGATCAGCGGAATCCCTGTCCAGATAATCTCCAGCAGGTGATTGCCTTCCACTTGCTTCGGCATTTCTTTATCCCCCGGCTTGCGACGAAATTTAATCAATACATAGGCCGCAATACCGAATACAATTACGACTACCGATAACATGATCGTAATCGACAGCTTCATCAAATCGAACTGTCCTTGTGCCACCGGGCCTTGTGGTCTGAGTGCTGACAAGTCTTCGCGACCGCAAGCGGACAGCAAGAGCATCAGCCCAACAAACAAAGGAACAAGCCTCCCAGCCTTCCACCGTTTCATCATTGATCTACCCCACTTTTACGTATTCTTCCGATGATTACAGGGTTTCTCCCTTGCCCGGGAAAAACTTGCCTGCCCTAGCATGGAAACTGCAATCCTGTCAATTAAAACAATCACTTATTAAATATAAGAGTGAACCCCTCTTTTGTCAATGAGATCAAGGGAGTTCACAAATTGTTCAAATGTCTGAAAAAGCCCGTCGCAACAGGGTTTGCGAGCGTTTCCACTCTTCTAATTCCTCCTGTGCCTCGTTTCTTGCCGCTAGACTGCGAGGGACGCTTTCCCATTTTGCCCTCGGCCAAAACATTTTGAACCATTTTCGACATTTCAGCGAATTTCTTGTCACATTTGATCGAAAATTCCACCTTTCGCCAGCCTGTTAACAAACAATTCCTGCTAATCGCAAGAGCGTACTACGTTTCCGCACCTACAGTTCCCCAGGACCGTAACGTGAGACGAGTACTAGACCAAAGCGCGATAGCGAGACGTGAGATCTAGATGAGAGAACAAGATCGGGACCGAGCGATACGCCATTGCGAGATCGAGACACGTGGCCAGCACGTGAGATCGAGAACTATACGCGATAGCGAGATCGAGGCGTGAGATCGAAATATGAGATCGAGACACTTGGTCGAGACTTGAGGTCGAGACTTGAGAGCGAGATGCGAGAACGAGATCGGGACCGATACGCCATAGCGATAGCAGGACCGAGGCGCGAGAACAAGATCGATACGTGAGATCGAAACCCAAATCCAGACCGTGGCGTAAGGCCGAGACGCGTGATCGTAAACTAATCTAGACTTAGACCTAACCGTGGCCGTGGCCGTCGCCGTCGCCGTGACCAAAATCCAGACCGTGACGTTACTTATACGTGATTTTGACCGAGACCGATACGTGATTTTGACTGAGACCGAGTCCGAGAACTTTCTAACGAATCTCACGATCGCTATATGCTTAAAAAGAGCCCCTGTCAAAATGTAACGAAACTAGGTAACGTTATTTCATTCTTTACCGATCCAAACAGAAGATAAACCGTAAATAGAGTGGCTGACACTCGTTAGATTTATACTATTAGCAATTATGTACAAATAACGTTGATGAGATTCGTTAGACTCCTTCGGACTAACAGTCGGAGGCCTTTTGCACGGAGCGAGTCCGGGGCATACTTGGATGGCCTCCGACCAAATGCAAGATAGGTTCGCCTGTATGAACAAAAGGACGAACATCTGACCTTATCACTGCAAAACTTGCTTGAATAAGTGTCAATGATAAAAATTGAAGCCACAAACGCAAAAAAAAAACGACATTTCTGCCGTTTGCGTTAGATATTGATGAAGCCTTGCGTGCGATCCGAACCCCGGGGTTAACCTTCCTCTGCCATCATATATGAAAAACGTCTATCGACGTACATTCAAAGAGGAAAAAGTGGGTTTGGCGGTAGTCTTTCTTGCGATATGTGATAGGCAGCTATTCTTACGATATGTGTTAATCTCTCTTACGATCTAAGGAAGCCGAGGCTCCGGATTTTAACTTTATATCTTGAGAAAGAGAACCCGCCGTCCTCTTCACAGGGAAGAAAGGACGACAGGCTCCCCTTTCGTTATCGCTATCGTATGTTCGTAGTGCCCCCCCAGGCTTCCGTCGGCCGTACGGATCGTCCACCCGTCATCGTCCCACAGGACGGCACCCGTGTCGCCGGAAGTCAAGATCGGCTCTACCGTGATGACCATTCCCTCCCGCAAGAGCGGTCCAGTGTGAGCGCGCCCAAAGTTCGGCACATCAGGCGGCTCGTGCATGGACTGGCCGATGCCATGCCCGATCAGCGGCTTCACGATGCCGATGCCTTCTTCTCTGGCAACGCCTTGAACCGCGGCACTGATGTCTCCCACGCGGTTGCCCGCCTTGGCCTGCGCAATGCCCTTCTCCAGAGCTTTAAGCGTGACGGTAAGCAGCCTGTCGGCTTCTTCACTGACCTCCCCGATGCGATATGACCAGGCTGAGTCGGCGAGCCAGCCATTCTTATTCACGACGATGTCGATGGTGACGATATCGCCGTTGCGGAGTTGACGATGGTTCGGGAAGCCATGGCATACGACGTCGTTCACCGAGGCGCAGGTCGCAAACGGGTAACCCCGATAACCCTTCTGCTCCGGCGTAGCTTTTCTGCCAGCCAGATACTTCTCCACCCATTCATCGATTTCCAGCGTCGTCATCCCCGGACGAATTCGGCTGGAGAGCTCGCCGTGACACTCAGCAAGGATTTTGCCAGCCTCCCGGATTTTTACTATTTCTTCCTTCGTTTTTAGGTTAATTTTCAATATTCCGTCTCCTCTCACGAGCTTTAACACCACGTTAATAACCGCTGATATAATATATGTAGGAATAAGCGGAAAAAAACCGCCTCGCGGCATTACGCTGCAAGACGGATATCAAATGTTCCTCATTAAATTAACGACTTCAAATGATTCACGCTCGGTAGGGAGCGTCAAGATACGGACGAGTTGACTGAATTCAGCTTGCCCATCTCATGTTCAACCAGGTCCGTTAATTCTTCTTCGTAGCCGCCCATGATGCGATATTTCCGGACGTATTCCTTTACGAATTTTTTCGGGTCTTTCGGCTTATATATCCGGGTCATTTCCCGCAGACTTTCCTTTACTTCATTATGACCTTTCGTTGCCATACATATTCCCTCCCAGAACGCTTATAATTAATGCTCCGATTTCGAGAACGCCGAAAAGTGATGTTGTTTCATGAAGTCTTAGGCTGCATTATGCCTTCTCGGCAGGCACCTGACACTATTACATACCCATAGAAATTCCCATTGTATCAAGCGTGCTGGCATATGTGTCCAAATCATCTAGACAGCCCCCAAACTTGATGGAATAACCTCCTATCTCTTATATTGTAACATATTCAGCTCGGGCCTTACAGCTTTCTTCCATACGCACACTTTTTTGAAATAAATCAGAAAGCTGTGTACTAATACAATCGGCAAGATTATTGCTCTTCCTTAATTCTGGTTACAATAGATATATAAGACTGAGAAAAGGAGAAAATGACATGTACTCCACCAGCAGCATTTCTGCAACTTCTGCCGCTGCTCACGCCGCAGGCCTGCACCGCACTTCCCCTGCTCAAAGCAAGGAGGCTGCCTCCCTATTTCACGCCGTGGATGAAGAGATCGTCAATCGGTTCCCTAAAATGAACAGCTTCATCGTAGCCCGGCAAGGCTCCGTGCTTATCGAGCGTTATTATAACGGGTTTGTAGCTAACGATCTTCATGATTTAAGGTCGGCCACGAAGTCGATCCTTTCGCTTCTGCTGGGAATCGCTAACTATCGGGGAGAGCTTCCGCCACTGGATGAACCCATCGCCGGATCCTTGCGAAAATACGCTGCCCCGAATCTGGATCCGCTTTGGGAACAACTAACCTTGCGTCATTTGCTGACAATGACCTCTGGCTTTTACTGGAAAACTGGTGTTAAAATGGGAGAGGCATTTATTCATCGCTTGCACCAGAGCCGCAATTGGACAAAATACATTCTGCATCTCCCCATCGAGAAGCATAAAATCGGGACGTTCCAATACTGTAGTGTAGATAGCCATCTACTCTCCGTATTGCTGACGGAATGGACAGGGCTGAGCGCTGCTGAGTATGCCAAAAAAAACTTATTCGGACCTCTCGGCATTGCAGACATGTCCTGGAATGCTAGTCCCGAAGGCCATTCGATGGGTCATATTGGACTTCATTTAGCCGCATTGGACATGGCGAAAATCGGCCTGCTCTGCCTGCAAGGCGGCGTCTGGAATGGTGAGCGGCTGCTCTCTGCCGAGTGGCTGACCCGTTCGATGACTCCCTTGTCCGCAGAAAGTCCCGGCTACGGCCGTTATGGCTATCATTGGTGGACGACTAAGGCAAACGGAATTCCCTACGCCTATGCCCATGGCCACGGGGGGCAGCAGATCAATGTGATCCCTTCTCTCGATGCCGTTGTCGTATTTACGGCAGCCAGTGATTTGAACCGCTGGAAGAACCCTAGGCCGCTGCTGGAAAAATTCATAATGCCTGCTTTGAAGCACAGCTAACCGCAATGACCATTTTTTTGGAGTACTAGTAATTCATTTTTAGTTCATCGGGAGGGATTTAGCTATGCCTTCAGGCTCGCCCAAAGTATTGATTATGTATGCCAGTTACGGCGATGGGCATTATCAGGCTTCCAAAGCCCTTGAAGCAAGCTTTCATCGTTCGGGGATAACGGATG
Organism: Paenibacillus sp. YSY-4.3; assembly: GCF_054767475.1. Lineage (NCBI taxonomy): Bacteria > Bacillati > Bacillota > Bacilli > Caryophanales > Paenibacillaceae > Paenibacillus > Paenibacillus sp. YSY-4.3. The sequence continues at coordinate 103,990 of NZ_BAABMC010000002.1, forward strand.
TCGTGCTGCTGGATTTGATGGCCGAGGCGCATCCTTTTCTTAACGAAATGACCAAGTTCGTGTATATGCAAAGCTTCAAAACCATGCCGATGCTCTATGGGTGGGTCTACAATGCCACAAAGGACCTGCAGCCGGATACCTCCTTACTGAGTGTGCTCAATTCCCTTGGTATGAGGAAGCTTGAGCAGGCTATCTCCAGCATCGAGCCCGACCTCATCATTCATACCTTTCCCCAGTTAGCCATGCCGAAATTACTGAAAAAAACGGGACTGACGCTCCCCCTTATCAACATCGTAACCGATTTTGACCTGCACGGGCGCTGGGTTCATCCTGGCGTGGACCGTTATTACGTAGCTACGAATGATTTGAAGGAGGAAGTCGTCAGACGCGGCATTCCAGCGGATCGGGTGCTGGTCAGCGGCATCCCGCTCAAACCTGATTTCGGCCTTAGCCGCGGCATGGTAACGGAGCAGTTGTGCCAGCTCGATCCCGCAAAACGGACAATTCTGATCATGGCAGGGGCGTTCGGCGTCATGCAGGGTATCCGGGATATTTGCGAGACGCTGCTCTCTAGGGAAAGCTATCAGGTCATCGCGGTCTGCGGAAGGAACAAAGAGCTCCACCGCAAGCTGGATCAGGAACTGGGGGGGCACCCTAACTTCCATCTGTTCGGCTACATAAGTGAAGTAGCCCAGCTGATGCAGCTGAGCCATTGTATCGTCACGAAGCCAGGCGGAATTACACTCTCAGAAGCGCTAGTTAGCCGTCTTCCTATATTCGTGTACCGCCCTGTACCAGGTCAGGAGCTTAATAACGCACTTTATCTAGAGAATAAAGGAATCGCTCATATCGCAGGCGACCCGGAAACCCTGATCCGCCAAATCGATGGACTTCTCATGAACGAGGAACGACTAGAACTCGTATACCAAGAGATCGATCACTTGCGCAGGCCTGCGGCGGCCGAAACGATCGTCAAGGACATTATCGAGCAATGGTTCACGCCTGCATCCTCGGTGACCGGCAGCACGTCGTTATCCTTGTTATAGGCAGAACGCCAATATAGTTAGTGTCATGAATTATTTCGCATAAAAATGAACTTCTGCCCGATAAGACCAACGATGAACAGCCCTAGGTTTACCCACGGCCCTGCCTCAATAACAGGCAGCTTATCGTGCAAATAGACTGCCGTTAATATGACTGCGACCAGATAGCCTGCATAAATCGCGACGATCTTTAGATTGAAGCCGCGTCTCTTGCCGACCGGCTTTACGCTTTCGCGCTTTAGCATCCTCAGTACCAATTCAATTACAGCAATCGAGGCAAAGACCAGCATTAACACAGAAAATAGGCTGATTCGGCTGAAGATGCCCGTCTTGTTCCCGAGTCCCATGGCGATAAAGCCAAACAGAGCCTGCACCGCAAACATCCAGGTTAAGGCGATCCACGGGATCATCACATACTCAGATATCGCCTCCCAAAGGCTCCTTTTTGGCAAGTGCTCCAGCAGCTCTCGGAAGTACTGCTCCGGGTTCTCTCCAAACACATCCGAAGCAGTCTTCCCATGCCGTTGGGCCTCGAGCATGTGTTGAGCGGTCTCGAGAAGAAGCTCCTCTGCCTTAGCCTGATCGACTCGACTCGAACGCAAATAAACAACCATATTTTCAAAATAGGCTTCATTCTCTTGTGTCATTTGAGCTCTCAGCCGATTATTCTCCTCTGCCATCTGCTTAATCTTCATGGCCATCAGCCCCTTTCGTTAGTACGTGATCCACGCTTTGCCGCAGCCAGTCCCAGGACTTCCGAAACTGCCGCAACGCCTGCGCGCCTTCATCCGTTAAACGGTAATATTTCCGGGGCGGCCCGCCGGACACTCCATCCTGCCGCAGCTCACCGCATATCAGCCCTTCCTTCTGCATCCGCAGCAGCAGCGGATAGATGCTCCCTTCGCTTACAAATGACAGGCCCGATTTCTCCAGCAATGTCGTAAGCTCATACCCATAAACCTCTTTGCTCTCCATCAAGGCCAATATGCAGCCCTCTAATATGCCCTTAAGCATCTGGCTGTGGGTCGTCATGTTTCATTTCTCCATTCCGGTTAGCTAAACCATTCCAGTCAGCTGACATTATAATTCGGTAACTCGGTAATTCGGTAGCTCATCTAGCTTGTAAAACAAGATAGATGAGTATAGTTTGGGATGCTGCAAGGTAAGTCATAACACATCTCCAACTACCTTGTATTGTAATATAGTATATGCCGTACGTATTTTTAATGTCAATCCGTTCTGTGCGCAGCAGGCTCGTCATACACTGACTATTGAGAAAGGGAACAAGCCTATTCCCTTCATCTGACTGACGGAAAGAAGGTAGATGCTCATGTCGCCTTTCAAATCTTCGACGGGTCTGTATGAAAATGTAGCGGCCTTCCTTTGCTATCTGTTCGCTTTTGTCGGCGGCGTCTTATTCCTGGCCGTAGAGAAAAGAAGCCGCTTCGTTCTTTTTCATGCGCTTCAATCCGTGATGTTGTTCGCTGGACTTATGATCGCCCATGCCGCCGCCGGCTTCCTCCCGCTAATCGGTATCGTAGTAGGGCTGCTGCTGACCGCGCTTGGCATCGCTCTATGGCTGCTGCTGATGCTGACGACTCTGCAAGGCAAATGGCTCAAACTGCCTTGGATCGGCGAGCTTGCCGAGAAGCAGTTGAACCGAATGTAGGAAGCGGCGCCGAAATAATTTAAGGACATGACCCAAAAAAAATGACCAAACCTTCTTCATAGGCTTGGTCATTCGCTTAAATATCACTTATCACTTATAGTGCCGACGTGGAGGCTGCTTCATCGGCAGCCGTCGGTTGTTGTTCCAGTGCAGGCGCCGCTTTGACTTGATGCCCTCTGAGTCCGTTAAACAACAAATTCAGCACGATGGCGGTGAAGCTGCCTGCAACAATGCCATTATCGACGAGAATACGAAGCCAGTCCGGCACATGCTGGAAAATTTCCGGCACGACGGTAACGCCAAGCCCCATGCCTACGGAGCAGGCGATGATGAGCAGATTCTCATGGCGATTAAGATCCACCTGTTCCCCCAGCATGCGCACGCCCGAGGACAGCACCAGTCCAAACAGAGCGATCATCGCACCACCAAGGACGGAAGACGGGACAAGCTGGGTCAATGCGGCGATTTTCGGCACAAAACCGATCAAGACGAGCAAGCCGCCTGCGACCACGATCACGTCCCGTGTTTTGACCCGGCTCATTTGAATCAAACCTACGTTCTGGGAATAAGTCGTGTATGGGAAGGAATTGAACATTCCGCCCAGAACAATCGCCAATCCCTCGGCCCGGTAACCGCGAGCCAAATCCTTCGAAGAAATATCTTTATCCACAATTTTGCCGAGGGCCATAAATACGCCCGTAGATTCAGCGACGCTGACGATCGCGACCAGAATCATCGTCAGGATGGCTGAAGCGTGAAACGTTGGTGCCCCGAAATAGAACATCTGAGGCGTATGGAACCAGCTCGCTTCTTGAAGCGGCTTTAAATCTACGCCGCCAGCAATCGCGGAAACAATCGTGCCGACGATAAGGCCGAGCAGAACGGAAATGGAACGCAGAAACCCTTTGGCAAAGCGGTTCATCAGAATAATAAATAGCAGCACGCCAAAGCCTAGCGACAAGTTCAAGGGGCTTCCGAAATCAGGATTCGTTCCCGGATTGCCGCCTCCAAGGTCCCTTAAAGCTACCGGGATCAAGGTCACCCCGATAATCGTCACCACCGAGCCCGTTACCACAGGCGGGAACAAGGCAATTAATTTACCGAACAATCCGGAAAACAGGAAAACGAACAGCCCTGAAGCGATAATCGCCCCATAGATGGCCGATACGCCCATCCCGTCGGTCAAGCCTATGGCGATCATCGGCGACACGGCCTGAAATGCGCAGCCTAGCATGACCGGCAGGCCGATCCCGAAGATGCGGTTGCCCCACACCTGGAGAAGCGTGGCTACGCCGCAGGCCAGAAGGTCGATAGCGATCAAATAAGTCAGCTGCTCATGGCTGAGCTGCAACGCATTGCCGACAATCAACGGTACGATAACCGCTCCAGCATACATCGCCAGCACATGCTGAATGCCTAGCGATAAGGTTTTGATTGGATGTCTATTTCTTTGAAAAATGGCTTCCCGCTCCATAAAAAATTCTTTTCCTCCCCAAGTGGTATCTGTTCTATTTGTTAATATTTTTTAGTTCTAAAAGGAAAGTCCTTATTGCTCCGCCGTGGTGACTTCATCGACGAAAGAAACTGCTCCGTTCTCCAAAGAAGCGATGCGCACCAGGGACTCGACGCGGTATCCGGCCTTGTTCAACAGTCCGGCCCCAGGCTGGAATGATTTCTCAATGACGATGCCGATGCCGACCACACTGGCGCCAACCTGCTCTACGATCCGGGCAAGACCAAAGGCTGCTTCGCCGTTAGCCAGGAAATCGTCAATAATGAGCACGCGGTCCTCCGGGCTCAGAAATTTCTTCGACACGGTAATCTCGTTGCTCTCTTTTTTCGTAAAAGAGTAGACCTTCTCCACTAGAATATTGTCCCGCAGCGTAAGAGATTTGTGTTTGCGGGCAAAGATCATCGGCACCCCCAGCTCCAGCGATGTCATGATTGCCGGCGCGATGCCCGAGGATTCGATCGTCAGCACCTTCGTAATTCGCTCATCCCCAAATCTCCGGGCAAATTCGGCGCCAACCTCCTTCATCAGCACCGGGTCCATCTGGTGATTCAGAAAGGAATCCACCTTCAACACTTGATCACTTAAGACGATCCCTTCCGCCATCACCTTATCTTCTAGCAGCTTCATCTCGCTTCCCCCTTAAATTCATCTTGATTTCCTATCCTCTTCATACTTCGCTGCCGTTATCCGGAATAAAAAAAAGCCCAGTTCCCAAAGGCTGGGAAATGGACTTCCTGGCAGAATTCATCCTAGTCAAGGCATAGCATGCCAAATGCCAAACTGCGGTCAAAGCATGGATCAGTGCAAACTCAAATAACCGCTCTTGGCACGACAATGCGAATTCTCCCCGTAGTCCGATCATTTCCGGTGATCAGGTAGAGACATGCAGGCCGATTCCTGCACATATACGAGAAACATATGAAGATTCCTGTCGAAAACGTGTATACAATGATTAGTAGTATAACTCAAACAATCCATAGAAATAAAGAGGTATTTCGTGGATTAGGCTAAATATTTTGTAAATAAACCGGTGGTCCGGTCATTTAGCTTCGTTTAGATCGGCCGCGTATCCTTCGGCAGCAGATTCGATATGATCGATTTCAGCTCCCCGTCCCTCTGATAGCTCTCCTCCCCAGTATCTAAACGGCGGATTCGGACTTTCTGGTATTCCGCACTCGGCTCGGTCGGCGAAAACACCAAATTATCTTGGTCAGCAAGCCGGAGCTTATACCCCATATCCCCAAACATCGATAGAAAATCCTGCTCTGTCGGTGCTTTGCCCTTATCAAGGAAAATAAGGCCGCGAAGCTCCTTGGTCACCTGCTTGTATTCCACTTCAAAATGAACGATGCATTCCACGGTGTCCACACTCCTAAAAAGTAGTCATAATAACGCCTACTATTTACTACGATTCAAATGCCCGTGCGTCGGACACAATTTATAACAACTCGGTGAACTTTTGACCATAGTGGCCTGTCCCGGCCTGCTAAATTTGCTCAGAGCCGCAGTGAGGACACCATTTCGTTCCCTTCACCAGCACCGCCGAACAAATTTGGCAGCTCGCCTCGTCGTGCAGAGATTCCTTCGCCGCAGAGACCGGCTCCGTCAGCTTCACGTTCTCTTTCCATGTTCTGATCCGGCGGTCCAGCTCCTCCTGGCGATCCCGTTCCCGTTCTAGCTCCCGCCGGCGCCGCTCCTCCTCCTCGGGGTCAATCCGTTCGACCTCTTCATATGGAGCCGCCTCTTCCTGACCGAGATGGCTGAAAAGCGCCCCCTCTTCCAGCAGCGCGAGCGGATCGCTGAGCCGCTCGTTCTTGACCTCATACTCCTCCTCGTCCGCTTCCATTCGGGTCTGGGCTGACTTATTCGGCTTCTCCAGCTTATGTCCGCAGTATTGGCAGAATAACGCCTCTTCCGTAACCGCTTTGCTGCAGTGAGAGCACAGGCGCTCGTTTTTGAGTTCGGCGATTTTGCCCCGGATCTCATCCCGTTCTTCGGCAAGCAGATCGCAGGTTTTCGCTAGTTCGAGCATTTCCTTCTCCGCAACCGACATGTCTTTATTGCGGTATCCTTCGTAGAATACTTCGCCCATTCTTTGAAAATATAAGTCCATTTCACGCTCAATATTATTGATCTGCGTGTTAAAGCGTCCGATCTCGACCGCGTTCTGTGCCTTATCGGTTACCTTACCCGCACCATCTTTAATTCGCTGCAAAAATTTCATGACATACTCCTCCCGTGTTCCTCGACTTCCTGATGTAATTACGCTATTATTGTCCCCTCAGCCGGGAATGCTTGGATGTTTCTTCTCAGTAATTAAACAGCTCGCCATTTGCGCAATCTGTGAAATCGTAATTATCATAACAGATTTGGCCCCCTAGTGAAAATCCTGGCCCCTCTCCTTTGATTCAGCCGCAGAGCAGCTGTGTATAAAGATTTTAATCGAATGAAATTAGGTTGGAGGGGAAGTTCAAATGAAAACAGGAAAAAAGCCCTACTATGTGTCCGTCGCGCACCGCCTCATCCAGGAAGTGCCTAACCAGGACTCCGCGGAATTCAGAGTACAGCTGGACGAGGAGGATCTCGTCAAGCTGCGCGATAAAATCACGGAGCTCTCGGAAGAGGATATCTACACGTTCAGACGCGCACCCATCCCTTATAAATCGGCGGATCATGACGAAGCTACGGAGCAATTCAACGACCGGATGATAGAGCTCTACACACTGCTGTACCAGTACGGCGACGAGCAAACCCGCAGGTCCATCATCGGCTTGGGTGTACTCGGCAAGCTGCAAAATCATGATTATGACGATCCCGGTTATAACGGCAAAAGTCCTCTGAACAGATGAGCCGCTTTGATTTTGCGGGGGCGTTCAAGGTACAATAAGGGAGCAGTACGAAACCATTTTTTAGCTTAGGAGTAGATTATCCTGGACAGAGCAGATGCAAACGATAAAGGCTCCCTGTTAAATCAGTTGGATTTGCGGGAATTGTACCAATGGGAAATCGGAGACGACCAGCTGCGCAAGCTGGAAGAGTGGAAGAAGCTTCCTACACTGTACCAGCTAGCACTGGATGAATTGAAGAACAAAATCAAGCTGATTCAAACCGAGTGGAAAATTCTTAACGGGTATAGCCCTATTGAACATATCAAGACCCGGATCAAAGAACCGAAAAGCATACTCGATAAGCTGGAACGCAAGGGTCTCGAAATGACCGTTGATAATATGGTGAACAAAATCCACGATATCGCCGGCATGCGTATCGTCTTTTCGTTCGTAAAGGACATTTACAAGCTGCTGGACCATCTGCGCCACCGCGAAGATCTTACAATCATTGAAATCAAGGACTATATCGCAAAGCCGAAGCCGAATGGATACCAAAGCCTTCACGTGATCGTTGCCGTGCCGCTGACGCTGTTCGAGGGACAGCGCTGGATGAAGGTGGAGATCCAGATGCGGACGCTGGCCATGGATTTCTGGGCCAGTATGGAGCATATTCTGTTCTACAAATACGACAAACAGGTACCGCAGCATGTCGTTCAAGAGCTGACGGAAGCGGCCAAAGCCGCCGATGCGCTCGACAAGAAAATGCACGGCCTGCGCAGGGAGATTATGGGCGCCGCCGAAGCCTCTCTTCCCGAGCCTGGCTTAAGCCGGGATACCTAAGCACGAACAGGACAGCCGTCAAGGAATGAAACCTTGACGGCTGTCCTGTTTTGCTGGCGTGCAAGTGCTTGCCGCCAGCATTGGCAGTGGCCTAGCGAGGCTCATGCCGCAGCTGGCTTGCCAGTTCCCCGGCCCGCTGCATAACGCCCTCGCGCACGAGGCCGAGGCCTTTAGCTGCACCCCGCACACCGGGGAGCAGCTTGGCCAAGGCCTCCGCGTCCGCGTCCGGGGGCGGGGGCGAGGGTTCCGCGGCGTCCAGACTGATTTGGACGTCGTGGAACTGCGGGCCAGGGGCATGCAGGCTGCCCTGCTCCGCCATCTCCGCGAGCCACTCAGCGATGCTCGGCCCGCCCGAACGGGCGCGGGCCTCCTCCTTCCGAGGCCCCAGCGCCGCGCGCAGGGCCTCGGCGGCATCGGGCAGGGGCTGCGCCTCTGCCCATGCCGCGAGCACTGCCGCGAGCAGCGTCTCGCGCGTCCAGCCGAGCAGCGTTAGCCGCTGCTCGGGAGAGGCCGCGCGCCATGCTGCCGCGCCCGCGCTTGCGGCCTGCGCCGCATGGCCGCAAGGCGCTTCCGCGCCGCAGCTGCTGCAGCGGCTGCGCGGCGGGCCCTCCGCCGGTTGCCACGGCGGAGTCTTGGGCAGGAGGCCGGCGATCGCCGATGCGCCGGCCTCCTGCAGCGCAGCCAGCTCCAGCGGCTGCTGCGCGAGAGACTGGAGCAGACGCCGGCCAGCGCCTGGCGCGTCTGCTTCCAGCAGGAGCACAGAACAAGCAGGCTGTTCTGTGCCCTTCCCGGCGGCTGGAATCCCGATTCTCCAGCCGCCCGGCGCCAGCTCGACCTGCACATCAGCCGCCATAACCTTGTAACCCGAAGGCTGCTCCATCGTCCTCACGCCCCTTCTCATACCTTTAAGTCTGCAGCGTGATCAAATGCTGCAGCTCCTCGTTCGACATCTCCGTCAGCCACTGCTCGCCGGAACCGACGACCTGCTCGGACAGCGATTTTTTACGTTCGATCAGCTCATCGATCCGCTCCTCCAGCGTCCCTTCGCAAATCAGCTTGTGAACCTCGACATTCCGCTTCTGCCCGATGCGGAACACCCGATCCGTCGCCTGATTCTCCACGGCAGGGTTCCACCAGCGGTCATAATGGATGACATGATTGGCCCGCGTCAAATTCAGGCCAACCCCTCCAGCCTTGAGGGACAATACAAAGAACGGGGAACCTCCTCCCTGCTGGAAATCCTCCACCATGCGGTCCCGTTCTGCCTTGCTGACTCCGCCGTGAAGAAAAGCAGGAACCATGCCGTACTTCTCTTCGAGTGCCGTGCACAGCAGCTTGCCCATCTGCACGTACTGCGTAAATATGAGCGCAGCCTCGTTATTGTCGGTAATCAGATCCAACAGCTCGAGCAAGCGCTCCATTTTGCCGGACGCCTCTGCTCTCGGCCTTGCTCCTTTTGTGCCGTCCAGCAGCAGCGGATGATCGCAAATTTGCTTCAGGCGGGTGAGCGTGGACAAGACGATCCCTTTGCGGGCTATGCCAGTGCTGCCATCGATCCGCTCCATTAAGTCCTCCGTGACTTCCCGATACAGCTCGGCTTGCGCCGGCATGAGCGGGCAGTAGGACTTCAGCTCAATTTTATCCGGCAAATCCTTGCGGATGTCCGGGTCGCTCTTGAGCCGGCGCAGCAGAAACGGCGCAATCAGCTTGCGGAGCTTCGCCAGCTCTGCCGGCTGCTGTTCGCTGCTCCCAGCATATTTCGCCTTGAAGGAAGAATGGCCGCCTAAATAGCCGGGGTTCAGGAACTGAAAGATGGACCACAGCTCGCTGAGCCGGTTCTCGACAGGCGTTCCCGTCATGGCGATCCGATGCGGGGCATTCAGCTTCATAACGCTTTGCGCCTGCTTGGTACCGTAATTTTTAATGTACTGCGCTTCATCGAGCACAATCGACGCCCATTCGATGGATTGCAGCTCTTTCATATCCCGCCCGGCGAGCGGGTATGTCGTCAGCACAACCTGCTGCTTGGCGCATTCCTCCCGGAATTCATCCCCGTGCAGCCGTCCGCTGCCATGATGAACGTGCAGCTTCAGCTCGGGCGCGAACCTCGACAGCTCCTTCTGCCAATTGCCCAGCAGCGACGTCGGGCAAATGATCAGCACCGTTCCGGCCTCGATTCCGTCGAGCAGCGCCGTGATGACCTGCACTGTCTTACCAAGTCCCATATCATCGGCGAGCAGAGCCCCGAAGCCGAGCTGCCGCATCATGACCAGCCAGCGGTAGCCCCGTTCCTGATAAGGCCGCAAGGTTCCACACAGCAAACGGGGAACCGGCCTGTCATTCATGCCGAGCTGAGAATGCCCTTCCATCAGCAGCGACAGCAGTCCTGTGGTCTCTACCTGCTCAATCAGCAGGCCGTCCCAATGGCTGCCTTCCTCCTGCACGGTCAGGTTCATCAATTCACGGAAGCTCATCTCTCCCGTCTTATAACGCTTCATGAACTTCAGCACCTGGCGGATTTCCTTGACATCGATTTCAACCCATTCCCCGCGAAAAAAAACGAGAGGCGACTTGGATGCAGCCAGTTCGCTAAGCTCCTCTTCAGACAACGGGCTTCCGCTGAACACCGCTTCCGCCTCGTAAGCAATAAGCTGCTCGACCCCAAGCTGCGGCGAGCCTCCTTGCCCGGACTCTGGAGACGCTCCCCAGCTTCCCGTCCGCAGCCTGATCCCGGCAGTCCGGCGGCCCTCCTTCGTCCAGCGGGAGGGCATCTGCACCGTAACGCCATGCTTGCGAAGCTGGGCTACCTCTTTGCTTAACAAGGCGAATACCTCTTCCGGTTGAAGCAGCGCGCCCTCCGGGCGCGGACGTTCCATCGCTTTCCTCACTCCCCGGGACAGCCTAGCCGCTTTGCCGAGCCTGTGCAGAAGCTGCTCTCTTGCACCGTGATATATCCTGCCGCGAATCTCGATGTCATGCTCCGGATAGCTCCATATCAGACCATATGGCAGCAGGACGCCAGGGTCCTCCACACCTTCGGCCCACATTGACAGGCGCCATGCGGGCACGGCCGCCTCCTCATCCGCTGGTTCCAGCCGCAAGCATAAGCGGAATGTTCCCGGGCTACGCCCTTCGTCATCCTCGTGCTGAACTTTCGGCACGCCCCCTCCAGCATCCGCTATGCCCTCTGCAAGCTCCGACAGCTCCGAGACCGTGCCTTGCATGTCCCCATGCGGCACCGCGGCGAGCAAGCCGTTCCACCACAGCTCGGCAATCGGGGAAGTCCCCCGGCGATAATCGGCCCGGCTCGCATTCAATTTTCTTCCCAACCCGCCGACGGATTTGCGAACCTCGTGATCGAGAATAGCGCTTAAGAAAGAATAGAGCACAGCAAGCTGCCTCGCCTCGACGTCCTCTTCCTGGCCTCCCCCAAACTGGACGGCCGCCAGGCAAATCGGCGGCATGCTTCCGGCCAACAGCCTAAACCGCTCTTCATCCGCTGGATCGCTAAGCTTTGGCCCCCATAGCGCCTTTGCCGAAGCAATGCCTTTCGGCCGCCGGTTCCCGGTCAAGGGAACCTCCGCCATGCCTGGGGCAATCCGCCCTTTTTTCATCAACTCAAGCGCAAATCTTGCCGCCTTGCTCCAATAATCTAATTCTTGCCCAAGCAAGAATCCCTGCGGTTTCATTTGAGCCTCGTCCCAGCCAAGCAGCAGCGGCCATGCCTCTTGAATGGGCAGAGCGAGCCCTTCCAGCGTTCGCCCTATCAGCCCCTTGCGCTCGCCGGATTTAAACTCACTTCGTCCGGAGGAAGCCGGATAGCGCACTTCGGCGAGCCGAAGCGCGGCCTGCTGAAATGGCCGCTGCCCGCCTGCTGTCTCTAGCCTGCGCAGAGACGCTACCCAGGCATCAATCTTAGGTTCAGATGTTTCACCCGAGAAACAGAACAATACCTCTCCTAGCCATATCGCATAAAGACGTTGATTCATGGTGATCTCCCGTCATTTCTAATCCATTTTCCTCTGATCCATTTTGCCCATAACCCGGCCATTCTCAAACACTTCGCCGTGTATCCAATGATTATGATAACACACGCCCAAGCCTGCTGATATCATTCGCTTTAAATGGGTATATTCATATAATAAACACAGATTGGCTGACATCCTTCATCTAAATCAAGTATTGCAGGAGGTATAGCAATGTTTCGTAACAATGCCTTTCGCTGGTGGAACGCGCTCTTCTATGCGGCTGTCCTGGCTGTCAATTTGTTGGCCATGGCGATTCCTCTCGGCGGGATGACTATCGGGCAATTGTCCGGCAAGTACCATACCCCCATCACGCCGGCCGGATACGCATTTGTGATCTGGACGATCATCTACCTATTGCTCGCCGGATATATCGTGTACCAGCTGCGAAAAATTACCGGAAGACAAGACTCCGTACTTGCCATTTCCTATTGGTTCATCCTATCCTGCATCTTTAATATGGCCTGGGTATTCTTATGGCAGTATCAATATCTCGGATTATCCTTTGCCGCCATGATCGCTCTGCTTCTATCGCTTGCCGTCATCTATACCAAAACTCGCTACATCTACGGGCCAACTTCCGGAGAGACCTGGCTGCTCCGCCTGCCGTTCAGCATTTATTTCGGATGGATTTGCGTGGCTGCCCTGGTGAACCTTGCCGTTATTCTTTTTCATGGAGATCTCGGGATAAGCCTGGATCCCAAAACAGCGGGGATCATCCTGCTATCTGTGGGCACGGCTGCTGCCATCGGAATAACCTTCCGCCCCCGCGACGGCGTGCTGCCCCTAGTGTTCGTCTGGGCTTATGCAGCTATTGCCGTTGAACAGAAGAACATCCCTGGTCTATGCCTAACCGCAGCCGTTCTCGCCTTCATCTTATTGCTGTATGCACTGTGGATCGGACTTATGCGCTCGCGCGAGCGGGATTGACCGGCATTTAAAAAAAGGCCACTTACACCCCTTGCTATAACTCAGGTAATGTACGTGACCTTTGATCCGGCCGATGATATCCGGCCAGCCTGCCTACTTAAGTGCAATAACCTCGATCTCGACCAATCCGTCCTTCGGAAGACGGGCAACCTCAACCGCGCTGCGTGCCGGATAAGGCTCGGCAAAGAAAGAGCCATAGACTTCATTCACTTTAATGAAATCATTCATATCCTTAAGGAATACCGTCGTCTTCACGACCTTCTCCAGGCCGCTGCCCGCAGCTTCAAGAATCGCCCTCACATTGTTCAGCGCTTGGGCGGTCTGAGCCTCCACGCCCTCTGCGAACTGCCCTGTCTCTGGAACGAGTCCAAGCTGCCCGGAGGTATATATCACATCGCCGATGACTACGCCCTGCGAATACGGCCCGATCGCTCCGGGTGCCGCTGTTGTTGATAACACTTGCTTTTCCATTACTTATCCCAACCTTCCTCATAGATCTACTATAAATTTTAACCGGATACGCCGCGTCCGGCAAACATCGCCTTATTCTGTGCAGCATCAGTAAAGCCAGACGCCGGAACAGGTGGAGACAAAGGCAAGTAGAGCATAAAGGCGCTTCCCTCGCCCTCTTGACTCTCGACATCGATCCATCCACCCAATAGGCGGGCCAAATGCTCGCTGATCGACAGGCCAAACCCAGTTCCCCCGTACTTGCGGCTGATGGTGCCGTCCCCCTGATGAAACGGCTCAAAGATGACCTTGCGCTTGTCCAGCGGAATGCCTATTCCCGTGTCCTTCACGGCAATCGCGATATATTCTCCAGAGCTCCATGCTCTCGGCTTTGCCCTGTATATCTCCAGCCTGACATAACCTTCGTCCGTAAATTTAAAAGCGTTGGAGAGCAGGTTGCGCAATATTTGCCCGATCCGCTGTGGATCGGAGGTGATTGTAAAATCATAAGCAGCAACGATAAAACGTAATTGATCCTGCGCGGCGTTTTCATAAACCAATACTTATATAAGACATTCGCCAAGTAGGCGACAGTGACCAGCATTGCCAAATTCATCAAGAAGGAGTTTCCAAGACCCATCTGTTATCCACCCGCTTTGTTCAAATGTTAAAGGTATTGGAACTTTTTTCATTTCTTTGTTCCTACCATCTTAACATGAAGCGGCATCCGGAATCATTAAGACGTTTGCTTCTCGTAATACGCTTCCACAAACAATCCGACAAAATAAGGGTCCCACTGAGTACCCTTCCCTTTCTCCAGAATGGAAATCGCCGTTCCCGCATCCATGCCTTTGCGGTAAGGACGGTCAGAGGTCATCGCATCAAAAGCATCCGCAACGGCAATGATTCTGCCGAAGAGCGGAATTTCTTCTCCCTTTAAGCCGTCCGGGTAACCTGCGCCATCATAGCGTTCATGATGGGAACGAACGCCCGGCAGAAATGCAGCCATTTCGTCGGCTGGCTCAATTTGCTTCAGGATGGCCTCTCCCAATACGGGATGAGCCTTGATCTGTTCCCATTCCTCCTCGCCAAGCTGTCCTTCTTTCAACAGCACAGCGTCAGGAATGCCGATCTTTCCGATGTCATGAAGCAGAGCCGCTTTGCGGAGCTGGTCGACCACATGCTTAGGGAGCCTGGCCAAATTGCCGATCTGGACCGCATATTCCGCGACCCTTAAAGAATGCCCGGCCGTATATGGATCGCGGGCATCCAGCGCTGCGGCCAGCGTCGCAAAATAGCTCTCCACCAACTGATCGTTGCGTGCTGCCTGGATTCGTACCCCGCGCAGCATGTGATTGAAGCCGGAGACGAGCCGGGAGAATTCGTCGGAGAACAGATCGCTGGCCTCCGTCCGCAGGTATCCGACCTTGACCTCTGCCATTCTTTCGTATAAGTGCTGAATCGGCGTCTCCAGCTCCCGGGTCAATAGCCGCGATCCGAAGAAGGCATAGCCGAGCCCGATCAGCAGAACGATGCCAGCCCACTTCCAATAGGCAGAGTGGTCGACATTCCAATCTCCCATCCTGAATTGAACGGCCAGATTGTATAGTAGAAGCGGAGAAGCCCCCATAAGAAAAAAACTCCATCTTAGTTTGCGTTTGATCGAGATAAGCACACGGCCGCCGAGCGTAAGCTCCCTGCCGAACAGCTGCATGGATCGAAACTGCAGCTCTTCCAGAACCGGCCGAATAAAATGAGAGGTGAGGTAGAATTCAATCAGTGCATGCATGCCGGCAAGTAGAATGCCTCCAAGCAAAGACAGCAGCACATAGTATGGCGGAATCGATAACTGCCCCGTGGACACAAGCATTAGCGACAAGCTTACCGCAGGAACGGCCAACCCGAATAGATGGGGACCGAGAATTCTTTTGACGGTCAGGGCGGGCAGCCGATGCGTCCGCAAATACATCGTCTGCATGTCAGCGAAGGTGCCGACAGCTTCATGGAATGCCATACGAATCGGCCTGATTTGCCTGGAGAACACCGCCCATTCCAATCCGAGCATTATCGATATGGAGATGATAATGACTGCAAACGACCAGGCATACTCGTCCCTTGGGATATCCTTGAAAGTGAAGATGATGAGGCTGAAGATAGAAATTACGGCGACGAGCGAGCCTGCGATATAATTCAGCAATAGGCGTGAATAAAAGGTCTTGTACACCGACAATGAAATGCTCATTCCTTCCGTTTAGCACAAATAATGGATGTTACCTTGTATATACATTATCGGTTCAAAAGTATGAAGAATTGACACCTTTTTCCGTTTTATCCGGAGCTTGAGAACTATTTATGGCAAGATGAGCTTGGCACTGTATTTTTAAAAAAGTATTTTAAAATATTAAGAATCGCTTCCATCGGCTCTATATCAAGCTTCCCTCCTTTTGTGGAACAGTGTAAGATGTTTTTTGTCACACACTAAGTGATTTATTTCACATATATGCTTTTATTAATATGCTAAGCTTTCCTCAAACAAAGGATTTCTAGCCTTTCTCAAGGACTTTGGGCACCTGAGTTTTCCTTATTATATATCCCCTACGTTATTAAAATGGTTCACATTTTAATATATACAATTTTATTATTTGGAGGTCATTTATCATGAAAAAAGCATCCATTCTTCTCTGCAGCGCATTGCTGTTAGGGCTTCTAGCAGGGTGCGGGGCCAAAAATGAAGCTAATACTGCGGAGCCAGCCAACAATGCTCCAGCTACCGAGAACAGCTCCACTAACGCTGCTGCCGAAACTCCTGCTGCAGAAGGCAAATTTCAGGATGGTCTGTACTTCGCATTGGGCAAGGAAGATCCAAAATCCGGCTGGCAATATTTCGTAAAGCTGCAGGTTGAAGGCGGCAAAATCACCGACGTGGACTGGAACGGCACCAACGCAAGCGTTCCGGTAGACAAAGTTACTTACTCCGAGCAAGGCAAGTACGGCATGAAGGAAAAAGCAGGCGCGCAAGCTGAATGGCACGAGCAAGCAGCCAAAGCCATCGCTTTCCTCATCGAGAAGCAGGACACGAAGGCCGTAACTCTTGATGCCGAAGGCAAAACCGATGCAATTTCCGGCGTATCCATTCACGTTAACGACTTGTTCGACCTGGCTGACCAAGCGCTAGCTGCAGGTCCAATCCAGCTAGGACCTTACAAAGACGGCAACTACCATGCCGAAGAAGACAAATTCGCCGAGAAGTCCGGTTGGAAAGAAACTGTTGACGTCATCGTCTCCGCAGGAAATATCGTCAGAGTGAACTTCAGCGGCGTAAACGAAGCCGGCGAAGACAAGAGACAAAACTCCATCGACGGCAAGTACGGCATGGTAGCCAATGGCGGCGCGCAAGCAGAATGGCATGAGCAAGCAGCCAAAGCCGAGCAATATCTGATCGAGAAACAAGATCCAGCTGCAGTTAGCTTCAATGAAGAAGGCAAAACAGACGCGATTTCCGGCGTATCGATCAGCTTGAAATCCTACTACGATCTTGCAGCCAAAGCACTGGAACAAGCTAAATAATACATCTCCACGATTATCAGCCTAAAGTAAGAAGGTGAATATGTTGAAGAAAATAGTCGTTCTTGGCGGCGGTTACGGTGGTGTCGTCACGTCGAAGCACCTAGCCAAATTGTTCAAAAAAGACAACGACGTCGAAATCCAGCTGATTGACAAGAACCCGTACCATACGCTGCTGACGGAATTGCACGAAGTCGCGGCAAACCGGGCACCGGAAGATTCCATTCAAATTGATTTGAAGAAGATTTTCGCGGGACAGAAAGTGGATGTCGTCCTGGACTACATCGACAACATTGATTTTAAAGCGAAAGAGCTTCGCTCCAAAAAACAGACTTACAAGTACGATTATCTCGTTATCGGTTCCGGCTGTAAGCCAACGTTCTTCGGCATTCCAGGCGCCGAGGAGCATGCGATGACCTTATGGTCCTATGAGGACGCCGTTAAATTGAAAATACAGGTTCGCCGCATGTTCAGCGAAGCTGCCAAGGAAACGGATCCGGCGATCCGCAAGAAGAAGCTTTCCTTCGTCGTCGTCGGAGCAGGCTTTACCGGTGTAGAGCTTGTCGGTGAGCTTGCCGAATTCCGCGATGAGCTGTGCAAGGAATTCTACATCGATCCGAGCGAGGTTCGCCTCGTCGTAGCGGATATGGCGCCAAAAATTCTGCCGATCCTGCCTGATAAATTGATCGACAAGGCGGTCAAACGCCTGAACAAAATGAACGTCGAAATTGTAACAAGCGCCAAAATTACCGGCGTTACGAAATCAAGCGTCCTACTCGGAGAGAAAGAGCTTGAAGCGGCAACGATCGTCTGGACGGCCGGCGTTGAAGGCTCCGATCTTGTCGGCAAACTCGACGTGCAGCAGGAAGGACGCAAGCGGATCGTAACCAACGATAAGCTGCAAAGCGTGGATCATGAGGATGTGTACATCGTTGGGGACAACATTTTCTACATCCCTGAAGGCGAGACGCGTCCGGTTCCGCAAATGGTTGAGAACGCCGAGCAAGCGGGTCCGCTCATTGCCCATAACATCTATGCTGACGTCAAGGGCAAGCCGAAAAAGTCTTACAAGCCGGGCTTCCACGGTACGATGGTCTGCATCGGCAGCCGCTACGGCGTAGCGAATGTCGGACTGCCGAATAAGATGTTCATGGTCAGCGGATTCATGGCGATGCTCTTCAAGCACTTGATTAATATGTACTATCTGTTCACGGTGGCAGGCTTCAATAAAGTATGGACTTATATGATGCATGAATTTTTCCACGTGAACAATCGCCGAAGCTTCGTAGGCGGCCATTTCTCTAAGCGTTCGCCTAACTTCTGGCTGCTGCCGCTCCGGGTATTCGTCGGATACAAATGGCTGCAGGAAGGTCTCGACAAGCTGCCTAAAGTGCTCAAGAACCCTTCCGATATCTTCCTGATCCCGGCTCCTCCAAATGCTGGCGACGCGGTATCGGCGGCAAGTGAAGCGGCGCAGGCCGTTACGACAACCGTCGATGCTCAAACCGCCGCATCCGCAGTAGAAAGTGCATCTACCGCCGTTACGGCACTTCCGGTACCCGGATTTATTACGAATACGGTGAACTGGTTTATGGGTCTCTTCTTCTATACTTCCGACGGCGGATATACCGGACTTGCGACCGTATTCCAGACCGGGATGGTTTTTGCAGAAATCATTATCGGCCTCCTGCTCATTGTCGGCCTGTTCACCGCAGCATCCTCCATCGTCACGGTTGGACTCGGCATCATGATCTGGTCCTCGAGCATGGCATCAGGTGAAATGCTCTGGTACATGACGGCTGGTGTAGCATTGATCGGCGGATCGGGCAGCATGTTTGGACTTGACTACTACGTACTGCCTTGGCTCAAGAAGCATTGGAAGAGAATACCGCTCGTTCGCAGATGGTATCTTTATACGGACTAAGCTTTACAACTGCACGTAGTTATGCCCCTTATTCCAGAGTAATGTGCGGTTACCGCGCATTACTCTGATTTTTAACCAAGGACTTTCGTTAGTTAGTGGATATGAAACCGCCGATACCGTTGCGAAATCCCCTGCAAACCCTACTTGCTTGTTAAGGAGTGTTTCTTATGATTACTGCTCTCGTTCAAGATGCTTGTCACTTATTGCAGGGCGACATCTCGCCCGACACCGGCATTATCCTTGATTTGAGACGTGAGGATGCGCTGCCTGTTGCCCATCTTCTCTTACAATATGATTTGCCGGCAGAGCGGCAAATTCGTTTGCTCTCCATTTACATCGCAATTAAGCTCGCTCTCCAGCGCCATCGGGATTGCCATCTGCTTGAACCCGGCGACGAGCTCACCCGAAAACTGCTGGATGGCGACTATTTATACAGCTTCTATGTACAGCAATGCCTGCGCTATGAAGAATTCAATCTCCTCACCCATTTGGCCCCTACGGTCAAGCAAATTCAAATCAAGCGCGTCGAGGAACGTCCGGAAGATGAGCGCCTGGCGACAGCCTTTGAAGTATTCCTCCGCCTGGAGCATCATCGCAATCATACCCGCAGAGCTATTTAAAGCGGCACTTACGACGAGGAGGGGAACAGGATGAACCTGAATGCACAGCTTGGCATCTCCCTTAGAGCGGTAGATAAGGAAATCGAGAATATGGTGAAGTTTGACAAAGATGTTCCCCGCTCCTCGGAGCTAGCCCGCAGCATCCTCGAACTAATTCGCTCGGGCGGCAAACGGGTACGCCCTCTAATGGTGATCGTAGGAAGCCGCTTCGGCCCCGCACCGGACGAAGGTAAAGTATGGCGGTTGGCCGCTGCTGCCGAATTCATCCATGCCGCTTCTCTGATCCATGATGACGTCATCGATGACTCTCCGGTTCGGCGAGGCGACAAAGCGATGCATATCAAGCTTGGAATCAACCGCGCGATCCACGTCGGCAATTATATGTCGGCCCGGGTAATCGAGCTGATCTCCGTCTATTCCGCAGAACGCGAACGCTATGCTTACGAACTGTCTTCCCTGGTCACGACGCAGCTCTGCCTGGGTGAATATCAGCAGTTATCCCATCTGTTCGATTACGACGTAACGGTTGATCAGTACCTGGAGAAATCGAAAAATAAAACCGCCCAGCTCATGGCGGCCTGCCTGCGAATTGGGGCGCTGTCGGCCGGAGCGGACGAGCAGACGGCAGACCTGCTGTACAGCTTCGGGGAGAAGCTGGGCATGTCCTTCCAAATTCGCGACGACATTTTGGATTTCACCCAGTCTTCGGAGAAGCTGGGTAAGCCTGCGGGAAGCGACCTGCGCAGCGGCCAAGTGACGCTTCCCGTCCTGTTCGCCCTGCAGGATGCAGGGCTTGCCGCTAGAATTCGGGCGATCGGCGCGCACACACCGGCCGGGTATACGAACGAAGTCATCACCGCGATCCAAAGCTGCGGGGCGCTTCAGAAAACCGAGGCGTTAAGTAAGCAGTATCTGGACGAGGCGCAGCAAATCATCAATCGGTTAAGCGGCGGCTACCCGGCCCACCGGGATTTAGAGGCCCTGCTCGGCTTCTTTGGCGGCCGTGAGAAATAAAGCGCCGGCCCCGCTGCTAAATTCATATGAAGACACCTCTTGTCAGGGATTGAGGTGTCTTTTTCTATTTTTTATATAAGATAAACTATTGAAATGAATGCAGGGCATGTACGTAAAATGCTGCTGTATTCGCTGCGCTGGTTCTCTCAGACTTCATGGATGATATAGGATGATATAGGATGATATGAGGCAGAAATCTGGGCACAAGGGCACATGGGCGATCACAAGCTTATGCTCCCAATGCAGCTTTCGTTCAGATGGCTTTTCCGTTTCCTCGGATTCATTTCTTCCCTTCGTCTGTAGTTCATCGTATATAAAGCTGCGTGCCACTAAGATGCGTATATCAAGCTGTCTTACACTAAGATGCCAGACTAAGCTTTGTGTCGTACACTAAATGGAATTCATGTATCTAATTACGCCCTAAACGAATGTCTCATGGAATTAGATGGATTTTATGCAGCTAAAATCAAGAATCCAACCCAGGATGGCCATCTCTCTTCTTTTAATGACATGAAATGCATTTAAATCTGCTTTCCCTTCCTTTCCGCAGAAACTAACTGCTAAAAATCCATTTATATAAGTTGAACTATGGAATTGAATGCGGGGCAAATACGTAAAATAGTTTCTATTTTTTCTATTTATGTATCGTTCTCTTCCGAAATTTAACGGCCGCTTAACCCTGCGTTGATGCCATGTTAACTCCTCCTGTCTAAACTAGGGATGATCTTGGTACGCTAGTCGCTAGTCAAGGAGGGAATCACATGAACACCACCGTTAGAAACGCATCGGCTCCAGCCACAGTTACCGCTCGCTCATACAAAACAGCTTATCGGCGGGGGTTGACGGCAAGCTTCAAGGAGCATATGCTGGCCTATCTTTTCCTCGCTCCTTCCATCGTGCCATTCGGTCTCTTTCTCTTATATCCCCTCGTCAAATCGGTATACCTCAGCTTCTTCCTGACCGACCCGCGGGGCAATATCGCGGCTTACGTCGGGCTGGACAATTTCAGACAGCTCCTGGGCTCCGCCCAGTTCTGGAACAGCCTGGAGGTAACTGGAAAATTCGTGCTGCTCACCGTACCGGGCGGGCTTGCCCTCGGCCTGATCATGGCTGCGCTCGCCCATTCCCGACTCAAAGGGATGCGCCTGTTTCAGTTTATATTCTCCCTTCCTCTCGCCGTCTCGGTCAGCACCTCGGCGGTCATATGGATGATGCTGTTCCATCCTACGCTAGGGATGTTCAATTATTTCCTCGATTTGGCGGGGCTTCCCGCAGTGCAATGGCTGACCGATTCGCGCTGGGCGCTGATGTCGATTTCTGTCATGACGATCTGGATGAATTCCGGCTTTAATTTCATCGTACTGCTCAGCGGCCTGCAAGGCATTCCCGAGGATATGTACGACAGCGCCAAAGTCGACGGAGCAGGACCTATCCGCACGTTTATCCGCATCATTCTGCCCTTGCTGTCGCCTACGCTGTTTTTTCTGCTCATCGTGTCGGTCATCGGTTCGTTCCAGGCGTTTGGACAAATGCATATTTTGACGAAAGGCGGCCCAGCGGGCTCGACCGAGGTGTTCGTCTATTCCATTTACAAGGAAGCCTTCGTGAATTACCAATTCGGTACGGGCAGCGCCATGGCCATCGTCCTGTTTCTGCTCATTCTGGCGTTGACGCTCATTCAGTTCACCACTTTGGAGAAGAGGGTGCATTATCAATGACGCTGTTCCGTCCACTGCTGCGCCACGGCACAGTATATTTCTTCCTATGCTTGCTGTCGCTGTTCATTATCTATCCGCTGCTGTACACCTTTCTCTCGGTTTTCATGACGCCGGAAGAGACAAGCCAGTTCCCCCCGGCCCTCTTCCCGTCCAGTTTATATTTAGGCAGCCTGGAGGCGGTCGTCCGGCTTATCCCGGTGTTTCGCTTTATCGCCAATAGCTTCCTCGTCTCGACGCTCGTCATGATCGGACAGCTGGTTACGGCGAGCCTGGCGGCCTATGCCTTCGCCTTCATCGCTTTTCGCGGCAAAGCATTCTGGTTCGCGGTCTTTCTATCAACGATGATGATTCCTTGGGAAGTGACGATGATCCCGAATTTCCTTTTGATCAAATCATGGAACTGGCTCGATTCTTACCCGGGTCTCGTCTTTCCCTTTCTCGCCTCCGCTTTTGGCGTATTCCTGCTGCGGCAATTTTTCCTGCAGCTGCCCCGGGAACTGTTCGAGGCGGCACGCATCGACGGATGCGGGCATACGCGCTACTTCGCCGGCATCGTTCTGCCGCTGGCCAGGCCCGGCTTGGCAACGCTGGCCGTCTACGTGTTCCTGAACACGTGGAACAGTTATTTATGGCCGCTGCTCATTACGAACACCGCCAATATGCGCACCGTGCAAATCGGCATCAGCATGCTGCAGTTTGAGGAAATGACCGCCTGGAATGTCGTTCTTGCCGGAGTCGCGCTCGTGCTGCTTCCTTCCCTGCTGCTCATCGTCCTCGGGCTCAAGCAGCTTGTACGGGGGTTAACGGCCGGGGCGATCAAAGGATAGCTCTTCTCTTCTATATAGCAACTCCCGTCCTGACGGGCGGATGATTATAAATGATTCTAATGCAGATCAAAAAGGGAGAGAAGAAACCTAATGAAACCGAAACCGTTCAAGCTTAAGCACTCATTTTTGCTGATCACGATTTTGCTGCTATCGATGCTCGCATCCGCCTGCGGCGGAGCCGGAGGAAATTCAAGTACCGGCACGGGAGGAGATGCCTCGGCTAGCAATACGGCTGGTCCCGGTAATTCGAAGAGCAACGCCGGAAAAACAAAGGTGGTATGGTGGCATTCGATGGGTGGTGAGCTCGGAAAAGCTGCAGATCAGCTCGTCGCCGATTTCAATGCCTCCCAGGACAACGTAGAGGTTGAAGCGATTTTTCAGGGCACTTACGACGAGAGTTTGAATAAAATGAAAGCTTCGATGGACTCCAAATCGGGTCCGTCCCTCATTCAGGTGTATGAGATCGGGTCCCGCTTCATGATCGACTCGGGTGCCATTACCCCGGTGCAGCAGTTCATCGATGCAGAGAACTACGATCTCAGCCATTTGGAAGAGAATATTATGAATTACTATACCTTCGATGGCAAACAGTACTCCATGCCTTTTAACACTTCGAACCCGATTCTATACTACAACAAGGACTTGTTCAAAGCCGCAGGTCTTGATCCTGACAAAGCTCCAGCCACTTACGAGGAGTTGAAAAAAGCAGCCGAAGCGCTGAGCAAGAATGGAGCCCCCGCCTCCTTCGCCATTTACGGCTGGTTTATGGAGCAGTTTTTTGCGAATCAAGGGGCCGAGTACGTCGACAACGGCAACGGCCGTACCGCTGCGGCAGCCAATTCTCTCGTCAACGCAGATGCCGGCGTAAAAACGCTGGAATGGTGGAAGAGCCTCGTCGACAGCCAGGCTGCCATTAACCTTGGCCGTAAAACCGATGACACGAAAAAGGCCTTTGTAGCCGGACAGGTCAGCATGACGCTCGACTCCACAGCAGGGCTGCGGGGCATCGTGGACAGCGTGGGCGACAAATTCGAGGTAGGCACCGCGTTCCTTCCTAAGCCGGACGGCAGCTCTGATGGAGGCGTCATTATCGGCGGCGCAAGCTTGTGGGTTCTCAATAATAAGCCGGAAGAAGAGCAGCTGGCCGCCTGGGAGTTCATTAAGTTCCTCGCCGAGCCGCAAACACAGGCGAAATGGCATATCGCGACCGGGTACTTCCCGATCACGAAGAAGGCTTACGACGAGCAAATTGTGAAGGATAACCTGGCCAAATATCCGCAGTTCCAGACGGCGGTCGATCAGCTTCATGCCAGCAAACCAAGTCTGGCAACGCAGGGCGCCGTTATGGGCGTATTCCCGGAAGCCCGCCAAATTGTGGAGAGCGCGATCGAAGAAGCGCTCGGCGGCAGCAAATCTACCAAGCAAGCGCTGGACGATGCTGCCAAAGCGATTACAGATAAAATCGGCAACTATAATAAAACGGTGAAAAAATAGCATCAGCTATATTGTTCATAGCCAAAGCTCGCCTGTATCAAGGATTTTCCTTGTTCAAAGCGAGCTTTGGTTTTATTTATGCACCTTTGGGCCATATTTGAATGTGTCTACGGTTCAAGGGTTCAAGGGTTCAAGGCGGATAAATCATCTAATATTCTGAGTCTTCCCGCAGGTGTCCAACTCCACAAAAACCAGTTGGATACAAAACTAACATTATTGTTACGTACTGCAGCATTGTTCTGCCAAGCCTGACTTCCAGCGATCCTCCGAAACATTTGCTCGCTTCCCGCTTGAAGATGGTGCTTGTGAATGAACAGCCTCTCCGTATCCAACTGCGGCAGTGCATCCGGGCTTCCCTCCCATCTCCATGCATCAACCGGCACTTGGGCGCCAGGCAATAAGGCAAGCTCATGATACAGCAATTCGTTGAGTGGATGATTAAGCTTCCCTTGGATGCGAACAGAATCATGTGTCACCTGCATCACGGTCACCCGGTGCTCCTCCAGCTGATGATGCAGCATTCCGCGCAGTTGTACCGTGCGAAGCTCAAGCAGCGACAATGTCTTCTTAGCCGCAGTCTCCCGGTTAACCAACTCAGCTACCTCTAGATAATTAGCTTTCCAATCCCAGTTAGGCGAATCAATATGTACAAACGGTGCAACGGCGGATAGCCGGTCCTTGAACGGTGCATGGTAATGATCGCCGATTATAATATCGGGCCGGGACATCTGCAGTTGAGCCCATTGCTTTTGCGCTATCGCATTCTGCTCCTCAGCATCAAGACCGGGGTACGGATACAAATCAATAACACTGACCGGCTTGATTCCTAGCGAGGATACATATTCTTGGAATCCTAACGATGAAGCGACAGCTACCCTCAGCTTGTCCCTTTTCATGAAGATGGCTGGAGAGATTTTTACGATACGCTGAAAAATACGGCTGAAATAAAATTCGCTGCTAAAACCTACCGCAACGGAAACCTCCTTAACCCTGTTCGTCTCATCTGCAAGCAACGTTTTGGCTTTCTCGATCCTTAAGCGGGTAAGATACTCTACAGGACCTAGCCCCATTGTTCTCTTGAAAAGACGGGAGTACGCTGCTGCGTTTATATCGGCAACTTCAGCTAACTGCTGAATATTCATTTTCTCTGGGTACATGCTTTCCATATGTGCAATGCTGCGAGCAATACGGGGATCCATGTCATGACGACCTTTCTGATCCTGGCATTTGAGCTCATATATCAGCTTCTCCAGTTCCATGCGCAGCGAATAAGCGGCCTCCGTATCCATGCCGGAACGGCCCTTATACTGCCGGTACATCTCTAATATGGATCGATGAGTCCGGCAGGGATCATCCAATCCATTCCGAACGGGAAGTACTTGTGTCATAAGAGGAAGCATCTCTATTGTAGAACGCGCCCCTGCTTTTTCTTGAATGAAGCAAGCTCTAAACATGATGAGGTATAACTCGGAAGGTTCGGATAATTCCAGAATATGTACGTCTGTCCCCGGAGGCAGATAATACAGCTCATAAGAAAGAAGCTGTTCAGCTTCCCCATCAAGCAGTACCTTCCCGCCGCCTTTCGTAATATAGAGGAGGGTATGCGTCGGAACCCGGTATTGACTGCGCTTGGACAGCGGAGCAAGAACGCGCTTGCGCACCGAAGATAATAAATATATAGGATGATTTTCTTTATTCCTGAAGATCATTTGAATGCACCAGCCCTTTGCCATAGCATACGAAGCATATAAGGAGCGCCGATAAGCGCTGTAACGATACCGACAGGGATTTCATAAGGCTGAAATACGAGCCGGCCCGCGAGGTCAGACAGCAGCACGAGCAATGCTCCGCATAACGCGGCCGTAGGAATTAATCTGCAGCTCCGGCTGCCAACCAGCCCTCTTGCGATATGCGGTCCCATTAACCCTACAAAGGTCACCGTTCCAGCCATTGAGACCGCAGCCCCGGCCAACGCAACAGCGATCAGGATGAACAAGAAGCGCATCTTCTCCAGACGAAGGCCGAGTCCGATTGCTGTATTTTCACCCAATTGAAATAAATCAAGCGACCGCGACATCAACACAAGTACTGGCAGTAAAACGGCGACCCAGGGCAATAACGGCCATACATGAACCCATGTTCGGCCATATAAGCTCCCCGCCATCCAAATCGTCGCCTGTGTTACACGTAAAACCTCGCCCAAGGTCAGTAAATAGGATACGATCCCTCCTGCCATCGCTGAAATGCCGATGCCTACAAGCAGAATACGGTCGGAGACCCCTGCCTTTCCCTTTCTCCAGGAGAATATGTAAATGAGCGCGGCGGCCAATAATGCTCCGCCAAAGGCAGCAAAAGGCATCATTCGCATAGGTAAAGAAGGAAGCAAGACAATGACGGCCACGGCGGCAGCGGCAGCTCCGGCATTAAGTCCAAGCACGCCCGGAGAAGCGAGCGGATTTCTCGTAATGCCCTGTAGTATAGTGCCTGACAGAGCCAAACCGCAGCCAGCCAGTAATCCGACGCAGGCCCGGGGCAGTCGAACCGTTCGAATCGCAAAATCGTATTCCCCGCTTCCCAGGCTCAGCGCTGTTCTTATTGCCTCAACAGGCGGAATCAGCCGCTCGCCCAACATGAGATGAAGAAGCAGAACCGCAAGGTTCAGTAAAATTAGCAATATCAGCACCAACGGCCATCTTTGTGCGAATATACTCCACCTCATGGTGATGCGACCTCCTTTGCTTGCGTCAAATAAATTAACAAAGGCGCTCCCAAAAAAACGGTCACCACGCCGACCGGAATCTCCTGTCCAGGGAGAACAAATCTAGCAGCCACATCAGCGATCAATAATAGGGCGGCACCAAGGCAAGCTGAGTAAGGGACAAGCCAATAGTGGTTACTCCCGACGATAGCACGGGCGATATGTGGAACCGCCAGCCCAATAAAGCCAATCGGTCCGGCGATGGCTACAGAGCTGCCTGCCAGCAGCATAACAATACCGATAAGTACTATTTTGGAAGCAACGACGCGTTGGCCCAGCCCTCCCGCTACCTCTTCCCCCAAACTAATTAAGTTGAGCGATCTGCCCATCATCAAGGCGGCCATTGTTCCGACCAGCATATAAGGCAGCACCTGCAGAAAAAGCCCCATATCCCGCCCTGTTAGGGAACCTGCCAGCCAGAAGCGCATCGTGTCCATCGATTGCTGGTTCAGAATCAATACTCCTTGCGTGAGTGCGGCCAGCAATAAATTCAATGTGGCCCCGGCAAGCACAAGTCTCGTGGGAGTCAATCGTCCGCTTCCCATTGATCCTAGCAAAAATACCGTCAAACCAGCGGCTCCTGCTCCTAGAAAGGCCGACCAGATATAAAGCTGAAGCGAAGAATAGTGCAGTAAAAAAATCATGATGACTGCGGCCAGTGCGGCCCCATTATTAACCCCGAGCAAGTCTGGACCGGCCAGTGCATTGCGGCTCAGCGCCTGCATGATCGTTCCGGCGATCGCGAGCGAGCTGCCAACCATAAGCGCAATCAGCGCGCGGGGCAAGCGTATATCACGAATGATTAACTGCTCCATGGAGCCATCGAAATCAATAAAAGCATTCCATACAGTCACTGCCGGAATATGTACAATGCCGTACATCAAACTCGCCGTAAAAGCGGCAGCAACAAGTAAACATAGTCCCCCAATTCCAAACCATCTGAACATACTTTGCCTGACACCCCATCCACTCACTTGTTCAACACGCAAGAGATTGGATTGACCGTTAGGCAACCCAATCTCTTGCGGACCCCATATTCAATTGAATCAATACTCCCCGACATAACGAAACAAATCATCGACAACCTTGTTCACAGCCTGCATGCCTAATCCGCTCATCCAAGTCTCCCAATCGACTTGATGCACGTTCTGGTTTTGTACTCCTTCCAGCTTGCTCCAAAGAGCTGATTTCTGCAGTTTCTCGAAGCTATCCGGCTCTCTGGAGAACCAGATCAAGACATCCCCATCCAGCTCCGCCAGCTGCTCCTCCGTCACATCCTTGGAGAAGCCTTCTGCCAATTGAGACTCAGGTCTCTGAATGCCTGCATCCTTCATGATGCTGCCGCTAAAGGTTTGCTCCAGATATACTTGAATTTTATCCTCACGGGTACGGAACAAGGAGACTACAACCGGCGCCGGCTTCGCAGCTACCTTCTCCTTGAGCTCTTCGATACGCCGGGTATAATCCGCCAGTAATTTCTCTCCCGCGTCCTCTTTGCCTACAGCCTTAGCATGAAGCTGCAAGTTTTCTTTCCAAGTGACCCCCAAGGTTTCCACAAATACCGTAGGGGCAATCTGGCGCAGCTGATCATGAATCTGGTCATGGGTGTCTTTATTTCCAATGATGAGATCCGGCTTCAAACTATCGATTCTCTCCAAATTAGGCTCGTTGACGGAGCCGATATTATCGATCCCGCTTGCGTCAGACAAATAAGCCGGATACGGAGTTCCGGGGTCCAATACGGACGGCGCCCCCACTGGCTTGATTCCAAGCGCCAGAAGATTGTCCAGCGCACCGATATCAAGCACGACAATGCGGCCAGGATTCGCAGGGATGCTCACTTCGCCATAGGCATCCTGTATAGTAATCTGAGAGGCCTGTATGCTGCTGGATGGGCTATTCCCCCCACTGTTCCCCCCATCCGGTGCTGACTGAAGTGCTGTAGTGCTCCCTTTCGCACAGCCTGCGACAATAATGGCCCCGCATGTCAGCAAAGCTATAAAAAAGATGAATCTGTGCATCCGACTTAACATAAAAACAATCCCTCCAACAAACCACCAATAATGATAATCATTATTAATTAGAATATATGACCAGTCCCATCGCTGTCCATGCAAAAAAAATATAATTTCATATACTTTTTTGAATCAGAAGAAGGAGCTTAAAAGTTATAAAGAATGATGTATATGCTGGGCGTACTATAAAAAAGAGCTCCCTTCCAATGCCGGAGGGGAGCTCTTGCTGTATTCAGGCTATTTATTATCCCAAATAAAAGTCGATTAATGTCGTGAATAAAATAACTATGCTGATCACTTGATTCAAATTGTAGGAGGCGATCTTCATCACCTGGCGGTTGCCCGGCTTAATGATGCGGTGCTCCGTAAGCAGGAGAACAACGGCAATGCCGATCCCGATGCCGTACGTCCAACCGAGCCCCCGCAGAGGGATAAGGGCGAGCAGCAGCAGGATCATCGTTAGATGAAGCACCGCAGCGATGCGTAGGCCGTTCTTCAGGCCGAAAAAGCTAGGAATCGACCACAACCCGTAATTTCGGTCGAATTCGATGTCCTGTGAGCCGTAGATGATATCAAAGCCCGCGATCCACAGCATGACGATTGTTCCAAGCACGAACGGTGTAAACGCGAATTTGCCGGTCACGGCAAACCAGGCGCCGATCGGCGCAGAAGCGATTGTGAATCCCAGATACAAGTGGCTTAAATATGTAAAGCGCTTCGTGTAGGAGTACGACGAGATCAAGAAAATCGCCACAGGGGACAACAAAAAGCACAGCGAATTCAACATCGCGGAGGCCACGATAAAGATGCCGTAGTTAATAACGACGAACAGCAGCACCTCCTTCGCCTCCAATAGCCTTTGCGGCAAATGGCGGTGCGCCGTGCGCGGGTTCCGAGCATCGTATACCCGATCCACGACGCGATTAAAGGCATTGGCTCCATTGCGCGCAGCGACCAGGGCGATAAGACCCCAGATCATGACACGCGCGGATGGCAGCCCGTTCGCCGCCCAGACCATCGATATGATGGCGAAGGGCAGGGAGAACAGCGTATGCGAGAACATAACGAGTTCGCTGTACAGCTTGATTTTGGACCCGACTCTGCGGGCGTATTGCATAGTATCCACACTCCTTGACACAGTAGGCATCGGGCGCCATTCCGTCCACGAGACGGGCCGTTTCCGCCTTATTCTATTGATAATGACGCCATATATTGAGAAAAATCGATCGTTCATTTCAATGAGATCACATTAACGAGCGCAGCGTCTCTTCCAAGGCTGTCAGGATGCTTGCGACATCCTCCTCCGTGATGACAAGCGGCGGCTGAAAGGCTAGGACGTTGCGATCCACGCCGTTTTTGCCGATGATGAATCCTTTATCCTTCATCAGCTCCAATACATCATCTACCAGCGCTGCACCGCACGCCGTATCCTCCCCGTGAAACTCGGCACCGATCATCAGGCCGGCTCCGCGTACCTCCGTAATGGATTCCGGGTAGCGAGCGGCCAGACTGCGCAGTCCTTCCTGCAGGATGCCCCCAAGCTGCTTTGAACGCTGCACCAATCGGTGCGACTCGATGTAGTCCAACACCGCCAGGGCGGTTACGGCCGATACCGGGTTACCGCCGAACGTGGACGCCGAAGGCCGGTTGAAGCTGGCGGCGATCTCGTCCGTCGTGGCGAATGCGGCAACCGGCACGCCGTTGCCGAGCGCCTTCGCCATCGTGACGATATCCGGCTGCACGCCGTAATGCTCGATCGCGAACATCTCCCCCGTCCGGCCGAAGCCGGTCTGGATCTCGTCCGCGATGAAGAGCACGCCGTGCTGCTCGAGCAGCGCCTTCACTTCGGCGAAATACCCTGCCTGCGGCACGATAATGCCCGCGTTGCCCTGAATCGGCTCGGCGATCATGGCGGCGATTTCACCGCCCTGCTCCTCGAGCACCTTCTTCAGGGCAGCGAGGGAGCGCTGTGCCGCCTCGTCCCCGCTCATTCCCCGTTCATAAGGCCGAGGAATGAATGTCACATCCCGATCCGCCTCCAGCTGCGGATCGGTCCGCCACATGCGCAGCCCGGTCACGCTCATCGTTAAATAGGTACGGCCGTGCAGGCCCTGCTCCAGCGCGATAAAGCCCCTTTTTCCCGTGTGCAGACGGGCCAGCAGCAGAGCACCTTCATTGGCCTCTGAACCGCTGTTTACGAAAAAGGTACGCTTCAGCTCGCCAGGCAGCACCTCCGCCATGCGCTGCGCCAAGTCAGCGTTCGGCTGGGTCAAATAGATGGTGCACGTATGCTGGAGCGTTCTCAGCTGCTCCTCCGTGCGTCTAACGATGTCGGGGTTGCAATGGCCGCAGGCTACGACAGATACTCCCGCAAAAAAATCCGTATACCTCCGCTTCTCGTGATCATATAAGTACTGCATTTCCCCTTTGACGATTTGCGGCGGAGTGCGGTAAAAATGACTCGTGCACGGGTAGAAATGCTGCTGACGTTGTTGAAGTATGTGATCTGGTCCGCTGTATTGCACCATTTTCGTTTCCACTCCTTTTCTTTTGGTGGTGAATATTAGGCCCAATACAATAAACATTTTGCGCTTTAGATTGCTTTGGCATTTAACACTGACGTTGGCAATCACTTTTTCGCTGCAGTACTTGGCTTTGTTGCCTAATTTCCGCTTGAGAACATCGGCATAACATTGCGCTTGAACTTAACATTTGTAGGATTATCGATTTTCGTCACTTATTGCTCAGCCTGGCCCTTGGGCTACCCCTTTACCATACGCGTTATGCTGTGACTGCAAGATTACTAACTGCATTTTAGGTAGTTAAAAATGAATCATTGTGGTATTTCCGCCTATCTAGATGCATTTCTTACAGTTAAAATCAGGTTTCCGATAGAAATGAATGAATATATCCTAAATTAAATGTACGAAATGCAGTTAGTCCCGCCCAAATCGTAGAAATCTCATAAACTAACTGTATAAAATACAGCTAGTTTATCGCATCTTGGCTGGATCCTTTGTCCGTTCTTGACCCTACACCTACACCTACACCTACACCTGCACCTGTACTCGCTCTTGCTCCTCTTCTTGCTCTTCCTCCCCTTCACAAGCTCCTCCTGCAGCAGTTTCAGCCTGCCCCGCCGCACCGCCGTCGAACTGCAGCGCTCCCAGCGTATATCCCGCGTAAAACGGGGGCATTCCGGCAAACAACTCCCCGGCAGTTTCAGGCTTCTCTATAGCGGCTCTATAAACGCTAACGATCGACTTCAACTGCTCCGGCTGATAGGTCGCGCCTTCAATTCGGCAAACTGCCATCCCCGCATCCTGCAGCTCTTTCATCACGGGCAGCAAGCACAGCTCCTTGGCCAGCATCAAATGGCAGCGGCCATGGACGTCGCGGTAGACCGGGTTCTCTCCCTTGTCGGTCATCAGCACCAAAATGCGGTTATCGACGTACCGATTGTCCTCCTCGGCTATCGGCTCGAACACCTCTGTGTTCTCGTACAAATCATGTTCCATGTACATTAGGGCTGGCGAGCCGTGCACGACGACCTCCATTGGAGCCGCCGCGTTCCCGAGCAGTTTGGCCAAATCATAGAGCGGGAGCTCGAGGGAAGCTGTAAACCGCTCTACGCCAAGCTTCGCATACATCTTCGCGGCCAAATGATTGAAAATATTCAAATTGATATCGCCCACGAGCGGATATCCCTTGGAGGCGAATTTATGGATGGCCCCGAGGTTCGTCACGAGTATGCCGTCAATCGGCAGGCGTTCTCCAGACAGCAGCCCGTCGTACATCTCGAAGTGCAGCTCGGTCATCATTCGCGGCAGACCCAAATACAGCTTGGCTTTCCCTTTGATCGCAGCCAGCTGTTTGATCTCCTGCTTCGTGAACGGACGATCCGGCTCGAACACATCGCCCGACAGGTAAACATGATCCGCCCCGGACTCGAACGCTGCTCGCGCTTGGGCCGCATTGTTCACATGCACGGACAGCTCCATTTGTCTGCCTCGTTCCATTCGTTTACCACGTTCGGTTTGTTTGGCTAGATCGGTTTGTTTGTTCCAATTACTCCGTTTACCCTCATACTGCCCCGTTCCACTGCTTGCCGCAGCCTCGGCGAGATACGCTGCAACCTCGCCCAGCCGTTTGTCTCCGAGCCTCCGCTCTTCCGTCGGCGTGCTGAATACCTTACCCGTGCTATAAAATTTACCCGTCCCCTCATAGCGTTTATTAATGTAGGACAGCCCCGGACGGCCAAACGCATAACCGGTAGACAAATCACGTTTGCGGTTGTCGTACAGCAGCTCAGTATCCCGGCTCCGTTCAAAACCGGCCGGATCATCGATATACCGGTCGATTGCGTCTCCATACGCATTAACCAGCATCAGCACAAACTCTGTGTCGCGCATGCGCCCTTCGATTTTAAAAGACGTCACCCCGCCATGAATCAGTTCAGGAATGTGCTCGTACATGAACATATCCTTCACGGCTAGCGGATATTCGGAAGGATACACGAAGCCGTCCTTCTTCACCCGGTAGTCCCAGCGGCACGGCTTCAGGCACTTGCCCCGATTGCTGCTCATCCCGAACACAAGCGAGCTGAAGTAGCAATTCGCCCCATGCACGGAGCACATGTCGCCGTGAATGAAGTATTCCAGCTCCATGCCGGTCGTCTCCCGCAAATACCGCGTGGTCATCAGATCCATCTCCCTAGACGTGACGACCCGAGTGACGCCCATCTGGCTCAGAGCCTCAATCATCTCGCGATTATGCACGTTCATCATGACCGAGGAATGCACGGGAAGCTTCAAGCCCATTTCCTGAATAAGCGCCAGTACAGCAAAATCCTGCACAATGATGGCATCCGGCCCTGCCTGCTCCAGAAAACACAAATATTCCCGCGCCTCTTCAATTTCCCCTTCGTTAAGCAGGTTGTTTACCGTGACGAACACTTTTTTGCCCAAGCCATGGGCTAGCTCAATCGCCTCCTCCATCTCCGGCCGGCTGAAATTATAGCCTTTGCGCATCATGCGCATATTGAGGCTCGGTCCACCGAAATAAACGGCATCGCAATTGGCGCGAATTACTTCCTTGAAGATTTCAAACGTTCCCGCCGGCGCAAGCAGCTCGACTTCTTTTCCATTAAAATAACGTGCCACAGCGTTCCTCCCCTTCCTACCTGCATCTAAGCTGTAAATTTGTAATTTATTTCACTAAAAAACTGTCATTTAAATAGCTCTTTGTTTCGCGAACGCGGTCACAGTTTATCCCTCGCCCCCATCCTTTTTTACATCAAAATTCTATACGCCAGCACGCCGGCTGCCAGTATTGCAAATGAAAGAATGAACCAGGTGTCGCGGCGCTTCCAGACGAGCAAGTGATATTCCGAGCGCGGCGCACCGATCCGGTAGCCTCTCGATTCCATCGACAGCACCAGTTCCTCGGCCCGGCGAAAAGCCCCTACCGTCACCGGAACGAGCAGGGACACCAGCATCTTCCCTTTCTCTTTCCACGGCAGCTCCCGCAAATCGGCGCCCCTGGCGGCCTGTGCCTTCACAATCTTCTGCGCCTCATCGAGAATCGTTGGAATGAAACGCAGCGCAATGCTCATCATTAAGGTCAGACGCTGCGCGGATAATCCTACGGTCTCAAGCGGCTTCAGTACGCCAGCCATGCCTTGGTTCAACAGCCCGGGCGTCGTCGTAAACGTAAGAATCGCGGTAAAAGATACGAGCAGCGCCATCCGCGAAGCCGAGATCAGCCCAAGGCTGACTCCTCCGGAATACAGCGTCCATGAGCCGATCTGCCACAGCGCCGTTCCCTCAGTCACCGTAAAGCACTGCACGGCAAAGATAAACACCATCAGCACCCAGAGAGGCTTCGCCGCCTTGACGTAATACTTGAGAGGAATCTTCGTTGCCGTCATATAAGCGAGGGAAAAAACAGCGGCGACGCCAAGCACAGGCCATGAGCCGACAGCAACGATCGCGATGAGATACAGCACCATAGCCGTCAGCTTCGCCCGCGGGTCGAGGCCGTGAACCCATGAACCGGTATCGATGCTCCGGCCGATCAGCAGTTTTCCCCTCATGCCAATCTCTCCCCTCTGTCTCTTAAGGCGCCTCCCCCCGAGAATACCTCGGCAAGACGTTCAGCCAGTAATTCCGGCGTTAAGCACGGCTTCTCCGCCTCTAACCCGTACTCGGCCGCCAGCCTATTCCATAGCATGATGCATTCCGGAAGGGCCAGCCCTTCCTGCTCCAGAAAGGCGGCTTCCCTGACCATGGCATCGGTCGGCCCCTGAAACAACGTCCGGCCGCCTTTCATCACGATCCACCCGTCCACGTAGGGCAGCAGTTCTTCCATCCGATGCGTCACGACGATAACCGTCTTGCCCTGCTCCCGGTGCAGCTTCGACAACAGAGCTGCGAGCTCGGCCCGGCTCTGTGGATCAAGGGTAGCCGTCGGCTCGTCTAGGGCAATGACCTCCGGGTCCATGGCCAAGACGGAGGCAATGGCTACCTTGCGCATCTGGCCGCCGCTGAGCTGGAAAGGATTCCTCAGCAGAATCGATTCATTCAGCCCAAGCAG
Organism: Paenibacillus sp. YSY-4.3; assembly: GCF_054767475.1. Taxonomy (NCBI): domain Bacteria; kingdom Bacillati; phylum Bacillota; class Bacilli; order Caryophanales; family Paenibacillaceae; genus Paenibacillus; species Paenibacillus sp. YSY-4.3. The sequence goes on from NZ_BAABMC010000002.1 coordinate 139,816, forward strand.
GGACAAGGCCCATTTCGCCCGTTCCTTCGCTTCCGCGAGAGACATTCCGAAGTTGAGCGGTCCAAAGCAAATATCCTTCTCCACCGTATCCTCGAACAGCTGCTGTTCAGGAAATTGAAACACGAGCCCGACCCGCCTGCGCAGCTCGCGCATTTTCGGCGCCTTCTCCTGGGCGCCTATCAGCAAATCCAGTACCTGCACGCACCCTGCGGTCGGCTTCAGGATACCGTTGAAGTGCTGCAGCAGCGTTGACTTGCCGGAGCCTGTCGTGCCGGCAATCCCCATAAACGTTCCGGGCTGTATATGGAGATTGACACCCTCCAACGCCCCGCTTCGCCATAAGCTGCGGTCATCGTATGCATAGCTGACTTCCTCGAATGTAATAGCCATAGTCACCGCCTCCTCGTTTGCCGGCCATGGAGAATGCCTTCTCCATCCATCCCACGCTTCCGTAATTCCTGCAGCAACCTGATCCGGTAAGGCGCGATCAAGCGGCAAGCCTGCAGCAGCTCCTCATCCTCGAACAGCTCCGCCGGAGCTGCATCGGCAGCAATGGCCCCGCTCCGGAACACGATCGCCCGGTCCGAGGCCATAATCTCTTCCGCATCATGCGTGATCGAGATGAGCGTGTAATCACCGCTGCTGCGCATGTCCCGCCAAATATGCAGCAGTTCGCCGCGCGCCTTCTCATCCAGCATGGAGGATGCTTCATCGAAAATTACGATGCCTGGCTCCATCGCCAGGATCGAGGCGAGGGCTACACGCTGCTTCTGCCCCCCGGACAGCTCCGCCGGGTGCTTGGTCAGCAGATGGCTGATTTCCAGCTTCTCGGCGTAACGCTTGACCCGGTCGATCATTTCCTCGCGGGAGAGGCAGCGCCCTTCCAAACCAAAAGCGATATCCTCTTCCACCGTGGAGCCGATAAACTGGTTATCCGGGTTCTGGAACACCATGCCGATCCGGGGACGGATATCCCAGACCGAATCCTGCGTCAGCTCGTGCCCTTCTACCATGATCGTGCCGCTATTTGCGGCCAGCAGACCGCCCAGCAGTTTGGCAAGGGTCGATTTGCCGCAGCCATTAGGCCCGACGATCGACACCCAGCTTCCGGAGCCAATGCGGAGCGTCACCTCATCCAGAACCGGGGCATCCGGCGCATACGCGAAGGAAACTCCGTTCAACTCGTAAGCGAATGTTGCTGCAGCCATCTCCTCACCCCCTTAATCCGTCAAAAAAGCTTCAAACAACGACAATCTGGAAAGCGCAGGAATCAAATAACGAACCGCGATCCCAACCGCAATACCCGTCAGTACCCCTGTAATGAGAAGCATCGGCAAGTAATAGAATATTTTCGTTGTCAGGAAATACAGTGATGCGGCGGTAAGCTGCCCGATGTTATGGGCAATCCCCCCGACGATACTTATGCCAATCATGCTAAGTCTCTTACGTCCTACCAAGAGCAGAAACCACATCGCTGCGAAGCTGAATAGCGCACCCATAATACTGAACAAGAAGCTGGAAAACGTACCGAAGATAAACGCGGTTAGCAGCGTTTTTAGCAGCACCATCATCAAGGCGTCCCTCGCCCGCAGGAAATAAAGACAAGTCAGCACCATAATATTCGCAAGCCCCAGCTTGGCGCCAGGCACGCCCATATTGATCGGAATCAGCGATTCAATCAGGCTCAGTACGACCGCAACGGCGGCGAAAATCGCAACGATTACCGTTCTTTTCAACAGGAGAGTGGATGATTCGCCGCCAAGCGTTTTCGGCGCGGCTGGTTTATTTAACGATGGCATCGATCTCATCTCCTTCCCCGGAAGCTCCTTCAATTTCCACGATCATTTTGTGCGGGAGACAGACGATCGTGCCTCCGTTGCGCTGGACAAACCCGAAGGTCAGGCATACCTGATCAGGACAGTCCGCCTCAATCATTTCTATGCCATAATCATGCACCTTCAAAATGTTGAGGCCATCCTCGGTTTCAATTTCAATGATTTGCTCCTCTTCCGTGAGCTCCACGGATCGTACCAGCTTGCCATCGACCTTGATATTTGCGACAAGCGGATTGTCATTGTGATTGTTTTCACTTAAATTTCCTAAAAACCACCTTGGAACAAGAAATGCCATGGCAATGACAACAATCAAGCCGATCAGCAGGATATCTCCACGTTTCATAGAGAAAACTCCCTTATTTTTTGATTATATAAATCTTAGATGATCTCATTATAACCCCTGTTCAATGACTAACCTGTGCGATTTCTCTCATTTTCCCAGTTGTCACAAATCCCTCACTTTATAAGGATTTTAATGGAATAATCATTACTTTGTGAAAAAAAGCACTTTAAACATTTTCCCACCCTTGATACAATAAATTTGAATGAATCAATTTAGAAGCAAATGAAATGAGGCGGCGTTTATGAAGCACAATAGACTACTTACTTTAGGATTAACGCTACTACTATCAACGGCTCTATTGGCTGGCTGCGGCACAAATTCAGGCCTGCCCAAGGATTCCGGCGCATCCGGCGATAAGACGGCAAATGCGCATGAGACTATGAAGCCAATGGGAGAGACGTTCTTCATATTCGACACCGTCGTCAACGTGAAAATATACGATGATCGCGCAACACGGCAGCATTTTAACGAGATTGAAGCCTTGCTGAATGACATCGACGGCAAAATCAGCCGCACGCTGGAGAGCAGTGAAATTTACCAGGTGAACAGCCAATCCGGGAAGACGCCCGTAAAGATCTCCCCCGAGACGTTCGAGCTGGTCGAGAAAGCACTCGACTACGCGATGCGGACGGACGGAAAGTTCAATCCCGCCATCGGCAATCTGGTTACGCTGTGGAATATCGGCCATGAAGGCGCCAAGGTACCAGACGCTGATCTGATCGAAGCCGCCAAAGCGCTTAGCGACTATCATTTAATAGAAATGAATGAGTATACGCACGAAATCTATTTGCAAAAAGAAGGCATGGCCATCGACCTCGGCTCCATCGGCAAAGGCTACGCGGCAGACGCGATTTACGAGTATCTGGAGGCGCAAGGCTTCAGCAGCGCGATCATCGATCTCGGCGGCAACATCTTTGCTATGGGCGAGAAACCAGGGGGCAAGATGTGGAACATCGGTATCCAGGACCCGGGCAAAGAACGCGGTAACTCTATCGGCACAATTCAGGTGGCCGACAAGACGATCGTCACCTCAGGCATCTATGAGCGCTTTTTTATCGAGGAAGGTAAGCTTTATCAGCATATCCTCGACCCAGGGACCGGCTATCCGGTAGACAATGGCATCAGCAGCGTTACCATCGTGACAAAGTACTCTACCGATGCAGATGCGCTGTCCACGTCGCTATTCGTACTCGGCATCGAGGACGGATTGAAGTTCATCGAAGATACGCCGGATACGGAGGCCTTGTTCATATCCAAGGAGAAGAAGCTGTATGCTACGTCCGGTTTCAAGGACATGTTGAATAAAACGAACGACAGCTATTCCTTTGCCAACTAGCCGCGGGATGAATGGCCCGATGATAGACTCGTAATGCCCATGCTCAGCCTGCGCGTCGGCAGACCATCGTCATGCTGAATACGCAGTGTACAGTGCATGACTGAAGCGGAATGCCCGCATCCCACCTTCCCGCTTCAGTTATGACTGGAGCGGGATTTTATTTTCACGAAACACTCTTGCTTTAACGGTTGAACTATAGTATAATGATAATTTGAGTTGCAAACCGCTTTTAAAATGTAGTTCCTCACAAGATTATAGCCCTCCTATACCTGACCAGGTATGAAAATTCCTTTGAATGACCCAAAGTAAGGATTTAATGGATTTCTGATTCACACTGGCGCGGTCATCGGAGCCGCAAGGACAAAAGAGAGGTAGGGCTTTTGTTGTTTTAGAAAATGATTGTGGTTGTAGTCTGAGCAGGAACCAAAGTTGTTCTTCCCGTGTACAGGAGAACAGTAAATATATAAAGCACAAACGCCCGTTTCCACATTAGCCGTGGTAACGGGCGTTTGCTTGTGTAGATTTCTAATTAAGCCTAATAGTCATCTTATAACTTAATCTCCTCCCTCGTGCCACAGCTCCAACGGCAGACCGACCAACGCTTTTCCAATCCATTCCCTTGCGATGTTATTGGAGGGCCCCATCGCGATTCCCGCCCGCGCATCCCGGAACAATCTTTCGAAGATGCCTTTTTTATATCCATAGCCTCCCGTCACGTCAAGGGCGGCCTTCGTCGCTTTGTTGGCTACTTCAGCCGCATGGATTTTGAATTCCACCAAGGGGAGGAGCAGCTCGACCTGCGGACGTCCCTGCGCCTGCAGCTCATCCAACTGCTTCGCGAGCGAAATTTGCCACGGCTTCAAGCTTTCGACTAGTACTTTTACTTCCGCCAGCTGCTGGCGAATAATCTGATAGTCCGCCAGCCGCTTGTTGAAATCACGGTGGACCATTCCTTTTACGTAGTTGACCGAGGCTTCCAATGCGGCTTCCGCGACCCCAAGCCAAGTCGAGCCCAGCCCGATCAGGTATACCGGAGAGACGCCGCTTTCCAAAATTTCGCGGCCTTGCCCTTCCGTTCCAAGCTTATCCTGGGAAGAGACCCGAACCCCTTCGTACGTAATAGGTCCGCTGTGGTTGCCGCGCACGCCGAGCGCTTCCCAAACCCCCGGCTTAATTCCCGGAAGCTTGCTGTCGACAATAAAAAAGCTGACATCCGTCGGTGTTTGCGCCCCCGGAGACCTCGTTTGAAATACATAGAAATCCGCTTGACCGGAACTGGTCGTGAACGATTTTTCCGCATTCAGGATATAGTCTTCGCCGTCCCGCGAAGCTTCGCTGAAATTAAACCACCAATGTCCGCCCGAAGCTCGTTCACTGGTCGAATAAGTACCGATCGAGCCTGCCCGGACAGGCCCAAGCCAGCGTTCTTTCTGGTCTTCATTGCCGTATAAGGCTATGGTTTGCACGGCTCCGACATGCATGACATAGACCAGCGAAGTCGAAGGGCAGCCTTTGCCGATTTCCTCCGCGGCGATTGCAAAGGCAACATGATCGAGACCTCTTCCCCCAAAACGCTGGGGAATGAGGACACCGTTCCAGCCGGCCTCCGCCAACGCCTCCAAATTTTCTTTCGGGAATTTCCCCTCCCGGTCGATTTCCTCCGCGCGAGGCTTGATGACCCCATCGACAATCGTACGGATTTCATCGCGAAGCTGTTCATAATCCGGCTGAATGCCACTTGCGCCGGTTTGACGAAGATGTGTGCTCATACATGAATTCCTCCTAACGTTTTATTTTTACTACAAGCTCAAGTAGCCGACGCACTAAGCAAAGCCGCTTCCTTCTCCCTTACGAGTGGAAGTACCTTTTCTCCAAACGCCTGGATATCTTCATCGTAGTGCAGGAAGGCCGTAAGAATGAGATCGACGCCGGCTTTTTTAAGCTCGATGATGCGGTCCGCCACCTGTTCGGCCGTCCCGACCAGCCCGGTCTTGAACCCGTCATTGTACTGGACCAGATCATCGAAATTCGAGTTCGCCCACATGCCCTCCCTTTCCGGGGAAGCTTTGCCCGCGAATTGCACCTGGCTGCGGAAGCCCTCGACCGCCTCGGGATCGGCATGGGCGATAATTTCGCGCAGAACCTGCCGCGCTTCCTCCTCCGTATCCCTAACAATGACGAAGGCGTTCGCACCGAAATTCAACTTGCGATTCCGCGCGGCAGCCAAACGATTCACCTCCTCAACCTGGCTGCGGAATCCTTCAAGCGTGTTGCCGTTCATGAAATACCAGTCCGACACATTGGCCGCCATCTGGCGAGCCGCCGCGGAATTTCCGCCCTGAAACACCGGAGGGACGACATGCGGTTTAGGCTTGTGAGGAGCCGACCGGATCCGGTAAAAATCCCCCTGAAAGTTCGTTTCCTCCTCAGTCCACAGTTCCTTCAGCACACGGATAAATTCCTCCGACCTCCGGTACCGCTCGTCGTGATCCAGCCAAGGCTCGCCGAAACCATGAAATTCGCCTTTGAACCAGCCGCTGACGATATTTACAGCCGCTCTTCCTTTGCTGATCTGGTCGATGGTGGATATCGCCTTGGCAATCGTTCCGGGATGCCATAAGCCCGGCAGGACGGCCGCGATCAGCTTCAGCTTCGTCGTGACCGGAGCCAACGCCGACGCGAGCGCGATGGCTTCCAGCTGGTTCTCTGCCCCATAGCTGGCGATAAATCGGGTCTGAAGCAGTGCATATTCAAAACCCGCCTGCTCGGCCAACTGCGCGTACCTCGCATTGTCTTCGAAGGACCAGCCCGTTTTTTGCGGAATTTTAGAAATGACCAAGCCCCCGCTTACATTCGGTACCCAATAAGCAAACTTTAAAGACATAACGAATCACCTCTCCTTTGAATTAAAACTTATAGACAAGAGCATCAGCCCTTTTCTAACAAAGCGGCAAAGAAAAGACACCTGACCGTCTTGCTTCAGGCGCCTTTAGTGGACTAATCGGCATAGGATATGCGGTTATTTCCGGCCTTCCGGTTTTTACTAGATCATCAAGCTGCCCTTGCTGTTGGCTTTCAAGAGCCTCCAGATCGGATCGGTCAACGCCTCCTTGTCGAAGCGGTTGTAGTGATTGGCCAAGCCCCGAATCGGATCTCCGGCATAAAACTTTTCGTACAAAAGATGCCTTGCCCCGAGCGGACTGCCGATCAGATCCCAGGCCAGCTTAAACAGCTCGACCTTTTTCTCCGCACTCACGCTCGCTCCTTCGAAGTAAAGATGCATCAGTTTCGAGATCGGTCCGTAAAAATCTTCGATCCCCGACGGAGTTTGGACAAAGCCGCCGCCTCCCACTTGCTGCAAAATTTCGATCGCTCTAGGATAATACTTGGTTCCCAGACTTCGGGCGGTTTCGATATAGGACAAGTCCGGCACCAATACCCCTGATTCATCCGGCACCGCCTTCGCTTCAGACGCAATAGTCAGCGCCTTGATCGCATCGATCTGCGTGAGCAGTTCCCCTAACTTCTCCTGGATATGAAGAAATCCCGTGACCCCGATGGCTTCCGCGATTGCGAACGTGATGCCGGCGACAAACTCCAGCTTGGCGACAAAACGCACGACATTTTGGTGGAATGCCAGTCCGTTAGCCGTCCGATTGGCCCGAAGGGCAAGCACTTTCTCCGGATCGCCGTACAGCAGCACCCTTTCCCACGGGATGAGGACATCATCGAAAAATAGCACCGCATCCATTTCGTCGTACCGGTAGCTAAGCGGATGATTTTGTTCGCCCGCATCGGCGAAGGATTCCCTGCAGACGATATGCAATCCCGGCGAGTTCGCCGGCACGATCAAGACGTGGGCATGTTTTTGGTGCTCGGCTTGAAACTGCAGAAAGGAAAAGATGACAAAATCATGTGTATATGGCGCGCCCGTTGCGATCATCTTGGCTCCCCGGACTACGATGCCTTCCGATGTTTCCCGCACGACATGCAGGAATCGCTCGGCAATGCGCTGATCGTCGAGCCCACTTGAGCGGTCAATTTGCGGATCGATGATAGCCGTCGTCAAAAACAAATCACGGTCCCTAGCTTCCTCATAGTACGCCGAAATTTTCACCCCAAACGCCGGGTCCAACGTGGAAAGCTGTTCCCGTGCCGCGTACCATCCCGTAATAAGAGACCGCGCATAATCGGATAATCGGCTCATCATGCCGTTCGTTTCCGCCGACCAGCAAGAGAAGGAACGGCTTCTCTGCTGCAGTTCCAGCTGCGTATACGGAACGAGGAACGCACTGTGGGCATACCGCTCTTTTTCAGTTACCCAGTAACCTACTTTATCTTGCTGTGAAGGATCATCCAGCATATTAAACAAGGTTTTAATGGTGGACAACGTCCCTTTGAAGGCCGAGTGCTCGGGAACGTGAGCGATTTGCTTGCCCTCCAGCCACACACTGCGTCCGTCATGAAGGCTCTCTATAAACTGATCTCCCCGCAAATGAACCCTCCTTCCTTTTTAAACTTAATTATTCCGATTGATTTTTACGTATTTATTGATTATTATAGCTATCATCCAATTTCTATCAATAATCAGTATTTCTGGATTTGACGGTTACCGAACAGATATCGGCATTCCGTCGGTTTTCGCCCCAATAATCCACAATTCGGTGCAAAGTGGGGGCCGCGGGTCAAAAAACTAAACGGTTGTCTATGAGGTGATTGGGATGAGTAGTCTTCGGGCGGGGGATCGGAGGATTATCCGTACAAGGATGATGATTTATGAGGCGTTCTTGCGTTTGCTGCATAGGAAGGCGTATGAGGAAATCAGTGTGATCGATATTGCGGAAAAAGCGGATATCAACCGGTCGACGTTCTACGCCCATTTCGTTGACAAAGCCGACCTGCTGCAAAAAATGATGGCGGATAAGCTGGATTTGCTCACCGAATCCATTAGAAGCTGCGCGGCTCCTTCCGCAGTTGTTCCGTCGTTTCATGCGCCCGATCCGATTTTTTTGACTCTTTTCGAGCATGTGTCCGAACATGACTACTTCTATCGGGTGATGCTTTCGAAATCCCCCGCTGGCGATTTTCGGAGCAAATTCATCGAAATTATCCGCGAAGGTTTTTTTGAGCGGCTGTCGAAGCTGGATCTGGATCAGAAGCTGCAGGTGCCGCTTGATCTTTTGCTCGATTATATCAGCCTGTCCACCGGCGGCATTATGGAAAAATGGTTATCGGACGATAAAATCTACTCACCGCACCATATGGCCCTTCAGCTCACCCGAATGAGCGCACTTGGCATTTATAAATCGATGGGATTGCCAGAATCCCAGCACCCTTGAGGGGCAATTTTACGGCAAAAAGCCTGTCCCAAGTTCGACCCTTGGGGCAGGCTTTTCGCTCGCATCTGTATTATTCTTTTGAAGTCTTACACTTACTCTTACTTCGTCAGATTTTATTTAAGTAAGAGCACACCGATAACCTAATAAAGTATTGTATTTGTCTCTGATTCATACTGTTGTGGCTGTAAGCGAGCATGACCAAAAATTTTCAATCAAGTGTAGACTAAGGGTGTAATCTTTCTACTGGTTTCTCTCACCACTTGTAAATAGTTCCGATGTTATAATTAATTTAAAATTTATTACTAATCAATTATAAAAAAATCATCTTCTATATGACCATCAAAAGTAAACAAGATCTTATACATGCCAATGTTCTTACCCTTGTATCTTATGGGGATGACAACATGAACATGATTGTAATTAAGTTCTGGAAAATTATCAAATGTAATTGATACTGATTGAACTTCGACTTCTAAAAACGCTGGATCATAATTCGGGAAATTCTCTTCAAATTCTTCGGGATCCTCCTCACTGTACAATTTAATATTTTTCCAAAAACCCTCAATTGCTCTCCTTACGACCTGCATTTTATCCATCCATAATTTCATAGATGTAACTTCAATGAGACTCTCCATAAAGTACCTCCGGAAGTTTATATATGTGTTTTTTCAAACACTTCAAGTATATGTCCGAGGATTTACCATCTTTTATTCTCACTTATCTTCAAAACTTAAAACATCGTCCATAACCTCACCCTCAGGGTTAAGAGGGGGAATATTATAGTAACAAATACCCGTTTCATTCGGCACTGGGTGGGGATAAAAGAACACCTTGAGGATTGCCGCCCCCATCTTAACCTTATTGAAAAACAATATAAAACAAGAAAGCTTTTTTGTTATCAGTTGAAGAGAGTAGGTAGTATACGAATGAATCTTTTTTATCTTCTCTCACATAGAATGTCGATTTATACTCTATAAATCTTACTAGTGTAGCGAAAATTGTTCTAGACGCATTTAAGTTAAACTCTTTTAGTTTAATCACAATATTATACTGACCATCATTATATTTAACAGAATAGTCTGCGATATTATCCTGCCTTTCAAGGAGGTCCGTTGTCTCTGACCAAATCCCTATCTCATATTCAATATTTAAACTTTCTGATAATTTTAGTAATACATCCTTATTCATATTTTCTTATCAACTCCACTAATAACTACCTGCCTCATCTCAAAGGTATAGGCAGAAATCGTTCTTTCCGTGCAAGGGAATAGTAAACTATATTGTGACTATTGCGACTAATCTATCTTACCAAAAGAAAGTATATGAACCTCAAACCGAATCTTTAGCTCAGACAATATTGCAATGTTTTCTATGGATAGCTCAAATCCCATTTATCCATACTCAGAGTTAAGATATAATCCTATAACAGCATCATTACAGGTTTGTGTTATGCGTTGTACGTTTTCTTTTTGTAGCTGATTGAGAAGTCTTGTGATTACTTCGGAAGGCTCCTCTCCCTCATTTAAAACTTCTTTATACATCCATTTATTTGAATCAGCTCTTGTATTAATTGCTTCACTAATGACTTGTCCTTTTGTAATAATTTTTGAAGGGGTTATCTTTAGTATGTTATGTATTTCGTCCATAGTTAGTGAGCTATCAATAAAACTAATCGTGCAATTACCTTTTAGACTCAAATTGGCATCCCTCTCTATATTTTAGATATTTCAATCATTTTATTGCTAAAGTGTACGAGAATCTTAGATCCTGATGAAAATAGAATTTCGTGAGACAGGACATCCTCGTTTACATCTAGTATTTCCTCGTACCCCCAATCACCAAATCCATGAGGTCTAACTGCAGCATCATTCTCAGAATAATCAACTTGAAGTTTGATAATCTTCTTATAAAGAATACGCCAACAACTCTCTCCGTCCGTTAATGTTATTTCTACATTCATCGGTCTTTTAATGCTTGTATCTAGTTGAATAATTTTAACTTCGATCAGATTGGAATCATGAAAGCTCCTAGAGTTATATAAATCAAATACCTGTCTTGGCAATTTATCTTTTAACTTTTGAAATCGCTGGTTGTATAGAGCTTCGTTTTCATCCCATTTGCGGTTCGCTTCGTTTCGTTCTTCTTCACCTTCACTGTTTATCTTAGACCACAATTCGTCTGTAAAATACTGCATCTTAATCACCTCTGCAATCATAAAGGCTGTAGAGTTTTTGAGCCTTATAAAATAATTTTTCTCTCAGCTTTCTATCATTTTCTTGAGGGCTTGGTTTGCGAATTTCAAGTAAGGCATCATTAGAAACTGCATGCTGATCTATTGCAAATTCAAGCGATGTATACGCTCGGTATTTTAATAGTGTTACGACCTGTTCCTTGTCAAGGATTCCTCCATTTCGGACAATTTCTCTATACTTAAAAGCAACCGATTCTTTTATAAATGCCTTACTAAAAAAGATTTTTTCTAAATTTAAGATTTGATTTAATTGAATTCTGTCTGTTTTCAATGCATCAATAATTACACTTTCCAGCCCTAAATACTTACTTTTCGTATAAGTCTCAACGATTTCTTCAAGCAAATCTTCGCTGATATACCTTGTATTCGTTTCCTCATATTTATTCTTAAAATAATCCCATGCTATATGCTCTTTCACTGATGAATCCAAATCAACTAAGTGAAGAACACTATAGAGTCGAGCTAATTGTTTCTTATTAATACTTCCATTTAGCTCTAGCTGTTCACTAAGCTCATGCTCCGAAATGATATCATTAATTTCAGCAGCCAGTTCACTTAAACTTAGCTGATCACTATCCAATGATTCGCTTATTTTTAAAAGGAGACTATTGTTCATACTTCCTTCCCTTTCTAACCACCCTTCAGTTGTCTTATCCCGCCTAAGTTGTTGCTATGCGTTGGTAGGTAAAAGAGACCTTGAGGTCGCCCCAAGGTCAATAAATTTAATTACATAATTCTAGTACGTCAGTGAATATAGCGTCTTTCAATATCAACCGTCTATTTACCTCGTCAATACCTTTTAACTCATGCCATTCAAATATTGTATCATGCAAATCATATAGTTCACTTAATTCTTGATACCCTAAGTTCGATAAAATATCCCGAATAACATCAACAACTTTTAATAGCTCGAATGTTTGAGGTGGGCCCCATAAGTCCAAGTTAGATTCTAGTGACTCGTGTTTTATACTATGAAGAAATGACATTTCATAGAGTGGTAATACTTTGGATAATCTAATTTGTATCTCTTGTAAGAACGTGAATGAATCCTCAGGTAGTTCATTCAAAGAAATATAAATCTCTGTAGACGGCCAGTTTTTATTTCTAACTTCTATTCTGCTGACACCTTGTATCTCATACATTTCATCAGGTAGGATAAATTCGGACTTACACTTTTCCTTATACCAATCATCAAGTTGCCTTTCTAGGTAAAGCTTTGACAACTTCTCACCGTAATCAGGATATTCGTCAATAAATCGTTGTCCGTGCAAAGCTAAAATCACCTCTATTCGTCAAATCTTCTACTCGGAATTCCATCATTAATTTTTTCACCAGTCACAGGGTCGTATTCCCCTAAATGTTTTTTCTGCTTTTTATGCCATCGTTCTAATGTACCTCTCTTACTATCCACTGCCAATAATTCCCTTTTCCATCTAACCATGTTGAACGTTTATTATTTTTAACTTTTTTCATACCTTGGTCAATCGTCGGATTGCTTCCATCAGCTTTTTGTAGTTTATCGCCTACTTGAAGCGCATCCGCGAAGACCCAACCCTTGTCTTCTACCCAGAACGGATGGTTGTCTGTCGTCTCAATGATCTGCTCACCAACATGCAATTTAATTATATCATCACGTTGGTTACGGTAAAGATTAGTGACCTCCTTATAAGCCAACTCCCCGTCAGGTTTATTCTCATCCTTGGCGAGAACCTTATCTCCGACTTCAATGTCTTCGATAATTTTCTCCCCTTCATCTGTTAAAACCTCTGTCCCCGCAGTAAAACAGTTACATTCAATTCGTTTTATTGCTTTTTTTATATCCTGGGCCTCGGAGGTGATGAGGGTTAAGTTCTTTTCGAACGCACCGCTCGATCCATTCGGCACTAGGTCGGGGTATAAGAAGAAGACCTTGAGGATTATCGCACCCAAGGCCTAAATAACTAAGAAATCTCTAAATCACATTTGATTTTTTCTAGTGATTTAAGAATTTTTTTAATTTGGTCCAATGAAAGTTCAACGATTAAAGAATTGTACTTTTGCATAAACTCATCAAAAGGTGTTACTTTCTCATTTTCAGTTGGTTCTACAAAGTGCCACCTGTAACTAGGACTGACTTCAATATATGACCTACCATCTTTCTGGTAAACCCATGTTTGGAAGTCTCTGGTTGACCAAATCCAATAATATTGGAATATATCCTCTTCATCTTCTGCTACTTCATCTGATAAGCTATATGTCCAACTATTCCATCTTTCACCAACCAATCCCACTTCCAATTCAGATGTAAGTGTTATTTGATTAGATATACACTTTGATAAACCATTGTAAAGTGTAATTACAGCTTCTTGAATTACATCTTCAAAAATACACACTTTATCGAATTTGTCTCGAAATAATACAGATATTTCATCGAATCTGGTTTTTATTGGATGTTTTGATATTAATTCAAGTTGAATTTCATCGGTCAAACTAATGGAACAATAGATACTCATTTAATATTCCCTTTCTTATCGACCAAACCTGCTTTTCTAAGAATAGATTGCATTTTTTGATCAAGCTCACTCCATGACCTTACATGTCCATGGTAAAGCCCATCGCTCGTTTTATCAAGGACAACGAATTCTCCCTTACTTATACCTATTCTTCGATCAGTGTTTGGTCCAATAGACAATGAATTATTTAATGCAGTTTGTCCGTCTATTGGTGCTTTATTTTTCTTCCCACTATTGGTAGCACCATGATATGGTGCATCTTCATACTTTCCAAAAGGACAATTCGTATTATGCACCCAAATCCCAATATCCGTTACATAATACGTATGGAAGTCAGCAACCGTAAAGTTGTAAACCGTAACTGGCTCATCCAGTTTAACAAACTCTACCTTGTCAATCGTCGGATTGCTTCCATCAGCTTTTTGTAGTTTATCGCCTACTTGAAGCTCATCCGCGAAGACCCAACCCTTGTCTTCTACCCAGAACGGATGGTTGTCTGTCGTCTCAATGATCTGCTCACCAACATGCAATTTAATTATATCATCACGTTGGTTACGGTAAAGATTAGTGACCTCCTTATAAGCCAACTCCCCGTCAGGGTTATTCTCATCCTTGGCGAGAACCTTATCTCCGACTTCAATGTCTTCGATATTCTTCTCCCCTTCATCTGTTAACACCTCTGTCCCCGCAGTAAAACAGTTACATTCAATTCGTTTTATTGCTTTTTTTATGTCCTGGGCTTCCTCCGCTATTTTATGCGTTTTTTTGAATACTTTTAACGCTTTAACAGGAGGTAAATTTTCAACGATGATTACTCCCTTGTCAAAACTACTGGCTTCTTTATCTATTAATGTTCTAACATCATCGAGATAAAAAATTTCAATGTTCTTCTTTGAAGCCTCTACTTGTGCATCAATGTTTGTTTTGCAATTTTCTATATCTGCTGCACATATCAACGAAGGAGTTGGTGCCATGGGCATTATATAATGCCCACTAGGATCCGTATAAATCAAAGGATTATTATGCACATACGTGTACAAGTTCTGGCTCAGCGGGTTAGTAATGTCCCCCTCATAGCTATCCTTCGATACGAATCTTCCCGCGTTCGGGTCATACCAGCGGGCCCGGAGATACTGCAAATCCGTCGCTTCATCCCAGTACTCGCCAGAGTAGCGGAAGATATTCGGAACGGTCTCTTCCTCAAGCTCCGGGTTGCCCCAAATGTCGTAAGTGTAGCTGTTCAGCTGGTTCCCCGCGCTATCGACCAGACCTACTACATCGCCATGACCATTAAACTGATAATACTGGACTGCTCCGGTTGCTTGATCAACCCGGGACCATAGCCGGCCGGCTAAATCGTAGATGTAGGTGTAGGTTAAGCTTGGTGTACCATTGCTTACGTTCGCTTCTGCAATCAGTTTCGCTTGTTCATCATAGTAATAGCGGGTACGCTTGGTACCTTCAGCCCGCTCGTAGAGCAAGCCGTCGCCGTTATAGCTGTAGCTGACTGCTGTGCCGTCTTCGCCTGTTACCTTCGTTAGACGATTGAGGCTATCGAAGGTGAATTCGGCATTCGTCATGCCCCGAACCTGCTGGCCCTCTACCTCGAGGCGATTGCCGCGCTCATCGTAGACGTACTTCTTGCTGAGGTCTTGCCCATTCTCCTCTTGGATTCGATTCAACGAATCATAAGCGAAGGTATCGGCAGCTCCGTCCTGGCTGCGGGAAATAATGTTCTTGTTGTCGTCGTATTGATAAGTGAACTGCGAACCCGCAGCACGCTGTACTTCTGCATTCCCGTTCACCTCGCCCATAAGAGCTGCAGAGCCGCTTCTCAGCGTTCTCCCCGCCGCCCCAGGCGTGAGAGTCATCGCCGTTAAATCATAGCCTTCATACGTGTATGAGGTACTTAGTCCATTACTGGAAGACTGGATTTGCAGCAGTCCGTTCGCTTGGTAGTCGAAGGTCATCCGATCAACGGGTGACCCGGACCCGGCAGTAAAAGCCGCCATTCTTCCATTGCCTGAGCCATCATGGACTACATCCAGAGCGCTAACCCGGTTCATGGCATCCAATGTATACTGAGCGCCTGTCGTTTTACCGGACGCATCCTTCAGTGTGTATCCCGTCCGCATCTGCTTGTTATAGGAATATTCGATTTGCATGCCGTCAGGATAGGCGATCTTCGTTAGCAACCCGCTTTGTGGATCATAGTTATACGTCGTATTCCCTGTACCATCGGTCATTCCGGTACGGCGCCCCATCGCATCGTAACTATATTTTATCTGCTGGCCAGGCGCTTTGATCTGGGTGAGCAAGTTATCGCTATTATACTCGTATTCCGTAAATTGACTCGCGTGATCCAGCGACCTGATCAGGTTTCCTCGCGAATCGTAAAAGAAAGCCTTAACCAGTCGTTCCTCATTAATTTGCCGGATCAGGTTGCCTGCTTGGTTGTATTCTCTCTCCACATACGTATTATCCGGATACTGAATTTTGGTCAGATAACCTGCCAGGCTGTACGTATAAAGTGTCGAACGCTGCTCAGGATCGGTGACTGATACGATACGCCCAAGCGCATCATATTCATATCGAGTCTGTCCGCCATTTCCGTCTGTGACGATCACCGGATGGCCTTCCAAATCGTAGAACGTCTGCTCCAAAGGAACATATGCCCCGTTTCTCGATTCCTCGAACGACAGTACATTTCCGAGCAGATCCGTCTTCTCCTGATGCTTCACGCCAGCAGGGTCGGTGTAAGTCGTCGTACGGCCAACCATATCGTACTCGATTCTATCCTGAGAACCGTCTGCAAAGATAGTACCCGTAAGGCGATTGAAGCCATCATAGACATAACTGGTTTTATTTCGTTCGGCGTCTACAGACTCCTTCATATTCCCTTCTTGGTCATATACGTATTGGAAAAGAGCGTCGTCTACCTTCTCCTGAACGAGCAGTCCAAGCGGGTTAAATTTTTCGACGATGACAATGCCTTCCGTGCCCGTAGTCGTGACCGTGTTCAGCTCATCCTCATATCTCACCGTCTTCTTGGTCCGATCACTGTAAAGTGTTTCGATCAGGCGGCCAAGTACATCATAAGTATATGAGGTCACCGCTCCCGCCGCATCTTCTGCCGACTTTAGTTCACCCGCTGAAGTATATTCATAACGTTGGCTAATTTCAGTAGAAAAACCATCCACGGAATGAACGATCATCGAGCGTTTTGTCGGCAAATGCTTCCCATAAGGAGATTGGTACGCATAGTTCACCGTATTCGTTCTTTTATCATCATTCACATTGGAGGAGGCGATATTTCCGTAAGCATCGTAGGTGAAATCGGTTTGAGCCAACAGCTTACCGCTTGCGCTATTCTCTCTAACACTGGATTGCAGTACGCTCCCCTGGTTATTGTATTGATATTGTTCCACCCTTGACTGACTACTGCTGAGCTTGGTGCTGATTTTACTTGGCTGCGCCCAGAAGAACGGAGCAGCGGATACAGCATATTCATAGCTTATTTCCTGTCCCGTACTCCAGTTCTCCGCCTTCACCAGTCCCTCATCATTGTATTGATAATTAACGGAGAATGGCTCTGAAGCACGGCCTCCCTGCACGTAGCTTTCGGTGATCTGAACAGGAGCGTTCCAGCCCTTCGTTTCATCGTAAGTGAATTGCTGCTTGTACTGCATGCTCCCTTCTTCGCTGCGCTGCTCGCCTAAGTAGTGGATATCCGGCTTGCGGCTCGATTGGAAGGTTTTATTAAAGACTCGCGTATCCTTGGAACGCGAAGCTTCCATCGTCGTCGTCCAGGCTGCCGTTGCTCCGTAGCTGTTCAAATCCTCACCCGAATAACGGAATGTTACCGGATGAAGAACTTCGTCGCCAGCCGTAGTAGAGTATGAGTCCTGACGGGTACTAACTTTAAATACAAAGTCGGTTGCGTAATCCCCGATCTGCTTCCGTGCCGGAGTGTAATTGAAATCGGTCATCCCAGAACCCGGGCGAACGATTCTGAACAGCAGCGCAGATGATTTGACCGGCTGAAGTTCCCCCTGATTGATTAACGAGGCCAGGAAGTTAAATCGGGACTCCGGGTAGGAATAGTAATATTTCGTGCTACGTCCTGCGGCGTCCTTTACCTCGCTGAGAATCTTCTGTCCGTACTCTTCCTTCTGGAAGTATTCCATTTTTCGATTCGTACCGGATTGGGTTACTGTTACTTGTTCTCCCGAATAGGAGAAGACCAATTCATTGCCGTCGCTATTGACGACTCGTGACAAAGCCGTACCTTCGCCCTGCGCAGCATAGTGGAAATATACTTTATTCCCGTAGTTGTCCGCAGTCAGGATCAGATACCCTGAGGAATTGAAATAATATTGATTTCCATTGCGGACGGACAGTTTTATTTCGCTTGTAGAATTTCCAACCGTTTGCGTGCGGTCTGTTGTCAATTTAAGATCGTTCCATAAGTAGCCTTCCAGATGTAAATCTTCAGACAGCTTGTAACGGCCTACTCCCGGGAAATCTAGAATCCGCGAATCGCCATAAGTATCAATATACGGAATCTCCCATCTCCATCCTCGGCCAATAGCCGTGTCCAGCTCATCCCTGCGAATGCGGATTTCATTGATGTAGACCCCATTCTCGTGCTTAACGCCGATTTCATCATGAGCTCTGGCGCTGTCATATACACGGATCAATGGAAACGATAGCGCCCCCGGCAGCGAGAAATCCATATAACGGAGCTTCATTTCACCGGTCGCCGTAGAAATTGAATCCGCCCCATACCCTACTTCATATAAAGAGGAATCATCCTGTAAGGAATAATGCTCTACCGCCGCTTGATCATACTCAAGGGACTGGGCAGCCGCTGAAAAATCATGGACTAGCGCAGAGTAATTGGCGCTGCCCTCCGCTTGCGGCACAAGAAGGTCTGCTTCCCCGATAGCACGTGTTACTTCATAACGGGAAATAGCCGCCTCATAACCCGCTTTTCCTCCTTGTAAAGCCGTGTAAATTTGGTACAACGTATAACCTTTAGACAACTGTTCATCCAGCCAATCCTCGCTGACATCAAATTGCCGGAGAATCCCTGACACCGTCAGTACACTTCCACTAGCGGATTGCGCTTCAACTGCAGATGTATTGCCTTGTTCCGATGCTCCATATACGACAGTTTCCAGCAGACTGGCGCTGATCAAGGTCAAGCACAGAACGAAACATATTATTCTTTTCATGATTTCACCTCAGTTTTTCTCTTAAAAAAGCCCTAACCTTAAAACGGATATATTTTCTTCGTTCTTTGCTTCAAATTGCCCTTGGAATCATAGTCGTAAATGAGAATATCCCCTGACGGATAAATGATTTGAGTCAGCCGTCCATCCGGTCTATATTTAAAAGATGCCTCAGGTCTTATCTCCATTAGGGCCACCATGATTTGAAATTCGAATGGCAGCGAGTTTTTCTCAGCTAGCTTCAAGTAGTAGGTCTTTCCGCCCTCTAAGTCGAACTCCCATACCGTGTAATCCACACCGAATTCCTGTTCGCTATTCTCCCTCGGCGATATAGGCGTTGTCAGCTCCGGCTGATCATATAATGTCAGTTCAGGCTGCTGGGAGTAATTCCGCAATTCCTTGGTGGCGAAGCGATATTGTCCCGTTTCCGGTGCGACAAAGCGATAATACCCGTTTTGTCCGGCTGCTTTATACACGTATGCAACTTGACGATGCAAAAGATCTTCAAAGATATACTCCTGTACGTCGACCGCTTCAAATGTCCGGTAAGGAGCTGCATATGTGACCGGGTTCCCTAGTGCTGTCCTCACCTGAATAGTTCCACCAGCAGGGATCGGATAAGATACCGTCGCCTTCTCACCTTCCCTGATCACTGTCCCGTTTGCATCCAGGATCGTATAATCAAAGTAACGATTTCCCGATGTACTCGCATTTGTAGTCAACTTCGCGGCAAAGCTGCCTATATTCTTAAATCCTGCACTCTGATTTGTGGACAATGTGCTTTTCAGCAACGCTTGCTCCAGACTTGGTACTGCCTGGAAGGATTGCCCGTACGTAAACGTGACTGGCTGATCCGATACGACCGTTACGACCACTTCCGCCACGCCAGGAACGGAAAGGTTGCCTTGCTGGTCGAACCCGGCTTCCAGCGGCTCCCCATTTGCAGCGTAAATAGCGTAATCAAACATAGACAGCGTGTTATTAGATGCGTCGCTGGTTAGGGTTTGCGATGAGGATTGCAAATTCACAAATAAATAGCTTTCATTTTTAGATAGGGTCACTTTGTTGACCGCAGGGTTTTCCCCAGGCATTCCCGTAAAGGACGTATAGACTCCTCCAAAGGTGATGGCCTCTGTTAATGGTGCAACTGTAATAGAATGCTCCGCAGGAACTGAGACGGGAGTATAACGGCTTGAATTATCTCCCCGAATCGTTCCATCTGGCCGTCTTAGGACATATGCAAATTCCTTCGAAGAGGTTGCATCGCTGTACAAGTATTCCGACTGACCGCTAATATTCACATAAGTATAGGAATTACCCGGCAGTACAGTAGCCCGCAGCATCGCAGGAAATGCCGACTGATCGGCTGAAAAAGAATCGGTAAAAGAGAATGTTACCGGGTTCACAGATTGTCCGGTTACAATTGCATAACCTCCGGCAGGTATCAATACGCTGCCTGTATCGTTAAAGCCTCCCCGATCCACACTCCCGTCATTGTTGTATATCGCAACGTCGAATTTTCCGCCGCTTTGAGCGGTATCACTAGTAATCGCTCTTGACCTGGAGCCGATATTTATGAACAGGTACGATTCCCCGTTATGCACGACCTGCTTGGAAATGGCTACGCCTTCCTTGTCCTTCCAATCAAACAAGCGGTATATGGCACCAAACGTAACCGGTATATCGGACACCGCAGTCACAACGATGCTGTTGCCTTTCGCAACCTGTGGATTAGTATAGGTGTTAGCTCTCCTCCCTTGCTGCGTGCCATCCGGGTAGTATTCCGCCCAGTCGAAGCGGCTGCTGGAAGAAGCAATGCTGTACAAATATCTGGCAGCGGAGCTGATATTTCTAAACTCGAAGCTCTCTCCCCTGGATAGAGTCACCCTGAAATGTGATGGCTCATCGCTAAACTCTGCTGAGAAATCGTCGGCGTACTCGAAGGTAACCGGGGTGCTGTCCCGAACCGTAAAGATGACGATCGACCCGGGTGATAGAGTTGGTGTAGCCAAAGAGTTAAAGCCTTGAGAAACATAACTTCCATTTACGTTGTATACGACGTAATCGTATCGGCCTTTCACTGCTCTAGCATCATTCTTAACGCTATTTCGAAGCGTACCGTTATTCGTGAAGATATATGAGTCCCCTGGCGATACAGTAACCCTGCTGAGTGCCTCATCCGCACGGTTTCCTCTCATAAAGGTGCGGAATGGAGCACCGACGCGAATCGGATTCTCGGTAACCAAAGTAATCGCTACGCGTCTTCCTACCGCTACCAACGGTAAAGTGGTCGTATTCGTTCCCCTGGAAACCTCTGAACCATCTGGCGAGTAGACGACATAATCAAATTTATCTTTGGAGGTTCCCGCATGCTCCGGACGATCGGACTTCGTCCCGACATTGGTAAACTCGTGGCTCTCTCCGGGATATAATACGAGGCTATCGTATGCCGGCTCGTCGGTTTCATAGCCATAAAAGCCTTCGTATGGAACGGCAATAGTAACCGTTATGTCGGAAGCTCCAGTAAGTACAATCGTGTCTCCTACACTAAAAGAAGGCTTGGAATATGCATCAAAACTCGACTTTTCTAAGGAGCCATCGCTTTTATAGACGGCAAAGTCATAACGCATCCCGTTGGAGGATGTTGCGTCGCTTATGATGCTTCTCACAGCAAGCGATTCGTTAGAGAATAAATAACTCTCACCACGATTCAATGTTGTTTTTAGTAAAGCGGGAACCTGTACGTAAGAATAAGTAAGTACGTCATTAAAAGTTACCGTTACCGGGTAACCGTAATCCGCAGAAACGACAGTATACCCCCCTTTAGAGTAAACAAGCGGATTACCCGTGAACGACATATCATCCGAAACTACTTTTCCATCTGCGTTGTAAGAGACATAATCAACGCGAATATTATTCGTCGACTTAGCATCTGTCGTTAAGGTCGTTGTGGTGGATGTGTCATTCGTAAACTGGACGCTCTCCCCGGGATAAATGATCACGCTGACTTTCTCAGCGGCGAGCAAAGACATGTAGGTGCTGTCTGTTACCGTCAGTTCTTCTGTTAATAGTGGAGCATCATCAATAGGAATGAATTTCTCAGCAAGTACTCCTTCATCTAAAGGTTGAACTGCATGCTCTGCCATTTGCTGACCATGCACCTTTATAGGCAGTGCTTCTCCTTCAGCAAATGTTGAGACAGGACCCAAACTTCCTAGAAGCAGCAGGACAGTCAAAACAAGCAAAACGATTTTTCTAAGATTCAACTCATTTCCTCCATTTCCCAAATTTATTAATATGTATAATGTTTATCGGCTAACTTACATTTGATCATGTATAGTCATAAAGTCCCTTATCTGGTTGGATTAACAAAAAAAAGCTACCCCAACATCACGTTGAAGGTAGCTTCCAGCTTGTAGTTCCTATTCAATTTCTAGCCTATTTCCACGTTCTTATTATCCCAGTTCAGCTGAATTTGGTCGTATTACTCGGGTTTACCCTTTCACAGCCCCGCCTACGATCCCCTCTACGATTTGCTTCTGCATGGCGATAAAGAATATAAAGACAGGAGCAAGCGTAATGACCGTCATCGTCATGAACATCGGCCAATTGACCGCGAACTCTCCCTTGGCTTTATAAATCTCCAGAACGAGCGTCGTATTCTCCCGGGAGCTAAGGAATAGCATCGGGGACAGGAAATCGTTCCAAATCCACATCGTTTGCAGCACGGCACAGGTGACTGTAATCGGCTGCAGCAAGGGCAGGATGATCTTCCAGAATATGCCCCAGATCGAGCAGCCATCGATAATGGCCGCCTCCGACAAATCCTTCGGAATGGTCTTCATATACCCCAGGATCAGGAAGAAGACAAACACCGAGCCCCCTAAATACATCATCGTTAATCCATACAGCTTATCCACCAGCTTCAAGTTGGTCATCAACTGGAACAGCGGCACGAGCAGCGTCTGAAAAGGAACCATGAACCCAAGTAACAGGTATCCCATAATGACCCGGTTTACGCGAGTCCGGTTATAAACGATTGGATACGCTGCCATGGCTCCGATCAGCACCATCAGGATAACGGCCGTTACGGTCAGAAACAAGCTGTTGCCAAAGCTGCGCAGTATCGGCGTCTCCTCAAAGACTCTGGCATAGTTCGAGAAGTTCCAGCTTGTAGGCAAGCTGACCGGCTTCGTTGCTGTCTCGAACTCACTTTTAAACGTATTGACGATAATAATGTAAAAAGGGAAAAAAGTGAGCAGTCCGAAAGGAAGCATAAGAACATCCAGTATCCATAATTTCCGTTTGGATCCTATCATTGCATGCGCTCCTCCCTTTTCTGCATCAGGTTGAATTGGACGAAGCCAATCACTAGCACGATAAGGAAGAAGATGACTGAAATCGCAGACGCGAGGCCGAACTGAGCTTCGGAAATCCCCCGGAGCACGATCACCTGCGTAATCGTATGCGTCTCAAAACCAGGTCCACCGTTCGTTAATGCAAACGGGACCTCATAAACCTTCAAGCCGTTAGTGATTAAGAGCAGCACGCTCACCGTCATCGCCGGAGCCAGCAGCGGAATGGTAATGTAGCGGATCTGCTGCCACTTGTTGGCTCCATCGATCGCCGCTGCCTCGAAGAAGTCCTTGGAAATCGACTGAAGGAAGGCTAGATAAATGACCGCGTGCCATCCGGTCGTGGCCCAAACAGCGACGACAATCGTCGAAATCTTGGCCAGCAAAGGATCGGATAACCAGGGCTGTGCCGACATCCCGAACAGTTCGCGCAGGAATGTGTTTAGAATCCCCGACGGGATCGGCGCGAAGATAAAGCCCCAGATAAAGGCCAACAGCAGGCCGCTCGGAATGGACGGGAAGAAAAAAACCGCCCGCAGCACATTTTTGCTGAAAAAATTCTGATCCAGAACAAGCGCTAGCGGAATCGCAAGTAAAGTGACCAGCACCGTTGTTGCGACCGCAAACAATATCGTAAATGATATTCCCGATACGATCGCATTGTCGGAGAACAAGCGCGCATAATTTTTCAAGCCGATAAAGTCATAGTTCTTGGAATACCCGTTAAAGTTAGTCAGACTAAGCATAAATGAGCGGATTAACGGGTAAATCGTAAACAACGTGTAGATGATTAGAATCGGAATCAGAAACACCTGGTATTGCAGCTGTCGCATGAATTTACCCAAGTTTGATCTTCCTTTCAGTGAGCTAGATCTTAGTAACTCTCCATCTCAATGAATTTCTTATCAATGGCTTGAACAGCTTCCTCCGGCGTAATCTTACCTACAGCCATATCCTGGGTCGAAACCACGAATTGGTTTCTGAGCGCTTCCTGGTATCTTGGCCAAGTCACCATAGGCAAATAGATTCTGCCTTGCATCAGGCCTTCCTCATATGCGTTTTGCAGGGCAGGATGCACTTCCGCCTCGAAGCCTTTGGCCGTCATAATTAAATTCGTGCCCTCATAGAACAACTGCAGGCCTTCTTCACTGCTCAGGTACTCCAGGAACAGCAGCGCTTCCTCTTTGTTTTTTGTCTTGCTATTCACCGCAAACCCTACACCTGGCGCCCCGACATAGTAGCTCTGGCCTTTCTCGAATCCAGGCAGACCCATAACTCCGAAATCCAGGTCCGGCACCTGCGTCAATTTATCCATCACCCATGGACCGCTGAAGAACATCGCGACATTGCCAAGCGCAAACTCGCTTTCGACTTGATCTCCAGTCAGGCCAATCATATCGGAGGTCAAAATTTTCGTATCGATCAAATCTCTTTTCCACACTTTAAACACTTCTGTCCATCCATCGGCAAATGTTTTTTCGCCAGCAAAGATCTTCTCATCAAACTCAGGGTCTTGGGACAGAACCATGTTCCCGTATAGAGCAGAATGGATTTGCGTCAAATCCTGCATAGTATCATAAATCGGGACAATTCCTGCCTCTTTCAGCTTCAAGCACACGGCGATGAATTCATCCCAGGTTTCAGGGAGCTCCGTAATACCTGCTTTCTCAAATAGTGCTTTATTGTAGAACCAACCGCCTACCCAGCCGTTTTGCGTAAAGGCGTAGGTTCTTCCGTCCTTGCTCAGCATCGGTTTATTACTGTCGAGCATTACATCCATGAACGGGTAGTCCGTCAGATCGATCGCGTGTCCGCCATCGATAATTTCATTGCGGTTCTCGGCAGCGATCATAAAAATATCCGTCGCGGAATCCGACAGCAGCATCGTCTGCAATTTCGAAATATAGTCTTTGACCGGCGGAGCAAATTGGAAATCGAAAGAAATATGCGGGTATTTCTTCTTAAATCCTTCCAGCACCGGCTTCATTTCGGACTCATTGTTCCAAGCTAGAATGCTCAGCTTCACTTTTTGCTTGCTTTGCCCGCCCTCAGCACCGCTGGCTGCGCTTTCAGAACTGTCTTTGCCTCCACAGGCACTGAGCACCATCGTGACGATCATAACCATAATCAACAGCAGTGACTTTCTTTTCACGTGTAGTTCCCCCTTATATTTCAACATTGTAAGCACTTACATTCACTTCAAAGCTTACTCTGATTCCCTTCGTGGCGGAATTCATATTGTTGCGCAACTTCTTGTATTTCGTTGCACGGCCTAATATTTCTCGCCTCGATGAAGCTGACGATATTGCTTGGGGGACACATCGTAGTGTTTTTTAAACGTCCTGCTGAAGTGACTCTCATCCACAAATCCGGTTACCGAAGCGATCACACTGTTCTTCTCCTCCGTGCGGAGCAACAATTCGGCGGCCTTTTCCATCCTAATCTGAATCACGTAATTCCAATAGTTCACATTCATTTCCTGCTTGAACAGCCTGCTTAACTGAAAGCGGTCTAAACCGAAGCGATCCGCCACCATTTGCAGAGATAGGTCCTCTCCATAGTTGAGGTCGACATATTGCTTCACTCTCATGACGATATCTTCCGTCAGGTTTGGGCCTTTCATGATGCTGGCGATATGGTCGATTAAGCTCATAAAAAATCGCTCCAGCTCTTGGACATTGCGACAGCTCCTGAGGTCATCCATCGTGATGTTGTCGAGCTTCGCACTTGACCTGCCCATAGACGGAATCGATTGGGCAATGACGTACAGAAAATGAAGAACTAGAGAATAGACATCCTCCGGCGGAATCCGCGAGCTGCGGAAATAATCGAACATTTCTGCGGTCAGCTTCCTGGCGGCCTCCGGGGCGAATTCGCGGACTACCATCTCCCGAAAGGCCTGTTCGTAGGTCTGAAAGTGCTGCATGCCCCATGCCACGTTGAATGCCTCCTCCTGATAGGCACTCACGGGCTCACAGGTATAAAAGCTCAGCAGTCCGGCTTCCTCGCTCTCCTCCAGCAGCTGCGGCAGCTTATCAGCATGGCATCCTTCCATCATGCGACTTACCCCGATGCTCACCGCAAGTTCGGTTGTATGAGCTTGGATACGGGGTAACGTCTCCTGACATAGCTCCAGCAACCGGGATTCCGGCATGGGAGCGGTTATTCCCAGCAGGCAGCTGTATTTATTCCGGCTCTTTCGGTAAACTACCGGAATCAGCGACGACTGCGCCTGCAGCAGCCATTCCGCAAGCATCGGCTCGCTCAGGCCCTCCCCTTCGATCTGGAGGACGGCGCATTGCTGGAACTTCAGCAAGCAGCAGGCCCGCTCGACGACGGCGAGGCTATTGGCATACGCAGACCTGGAGTGCACCAGCTTCCCGAATTCATGGGCCAGAACAGATTGCTGCTCTGCATGTATGGCGGATGTAAGCTCAAGAATGGTTTTCTTCAGCAATACGACATCCACGGGCTTCAGCAAATACTGATAGACGTCCAGACGCAGCGCCTCCCGCGCATAGGTGAATTCATCATGAGCGCTTACAATGATCGTTTTCGGCTTCTTTACGGAATGATCCAGTTGCTGCAAGGTTTCGATCCCGCTCATAAATGGCATCTGAATGTCCAGAATGACGATATCCGGCAGGTACTCTCCAAGCTGCTGCAGCGTTTCCCGGCCGTCGTAGGCATGTTTGATCTCTGTAATCCCCAAGGCTGTCCAGTCCATCGTCTTATCCAAAAAAGTGTGCAGGGAAGTTTGGTCATCCGCTATTAGCAATTTCATGGCATGTCCCCCTCGTAAAGGCGAGCTTATTCGATTCTCGGCACAACTAAATACACGTAGGTGCCGACATCTCTTGTGCTGCGAACCCGGATTCCGAAATCCTGTCCGAAATTCAGCTTAATCCGGTGATTGATATTATAAAGTCCGATATTGCCGTTTTTCTCATCCGGCTTGTTCAGCTGCCGTCTCAACCGTTTGAGCTCATCTGCATCCATCCCTTTGCCGCTGTCACAAATGGCGATAAGCAGTCCTCTCTTCACTGTGGTGACGCTGATGCGAACCGCACCCTCCCGCCGATCCTCACCGAATCCATGCCGGATACAGTTCTCCACGACAGGCTGCAGCAGCAGCTTGGGTATTCTGCACGGTAATACGCGCTGATCTGGAATGTACTCGTCGACCTGCAAGCGGTCATCGTATTTTTTATTCATAATATAAAGATAATTCCGTACGTGCTCCAGTTCCGTTCTAAGCTCCACGAGCTCACCCGACTGCCTCATCGAATAACGGAACATGTGGCTTAAGGAAAGCACGATATGATTGGAGGACTCAATGTTACCGCATACAATTTCCGTCTGCAGCAACTGCAGCGTA
The DNA here is from genome assembly GCF_054767475.1 of Paenibacillus sp. YSY-4.3. Classification (NCBI taxonomy): domain Bacteria; kingdom Bacillati; phylum Bacillota; class Bacilli; order Caryophanales; family Paenibacillaceae; genus Paenibacillus; species Paenibacillus sp. YSY-4.3. The sequence goes on from NZ_BAABMC010000002.1 coordinate 167,379, forward strand.
TTGAACAGAAAATGAGGATTGATCTGAGCCTGCAGCGCCTTCAGCTCTTCTTCTTTCAGCGCGATCTGAGTCAGATAGTTTTGCTGAATGAGCAGGTCGATCCGGTCCATAAGCTCTTTGAATTTCATGCCAATCTGATTGATTTCGTGATATTGGTAGTTTTTATCGTGAATGTACAGCATGTCGTCGGTCCCGATTTTATCGAGCGTCTTCAGCAGGCCCTGCATCGGCCGGGAAATGCGAAAGGTGACCGCCAGGCTAATCAGCACATTTAGAATCAGGCACAGGTAAAGAATTCGCGCCAGGTTCGATTTTAGCGGAGCAGATTGGCTCGTGATTTCACTCATCGGCACGGCGGAGATCATCATCCAGCCTTCAACAGCCGTCGGTTGATAAATAATCAAATGCTCCTCCCCGTATAATGGCGTGCGGAAATTGCCCGACTTCTGTTCGTATATCTCATCGATTCCAGCAATGTCCATGATTTGGCCGATTTCTTCGTTGTTCTGGTGAACGATGATTCTCCTGTTCTCGTCGATCAGAAAGATGCTCCCTCTGTTCTGATAGTTATTGCGCTCGAACATACTGTTTACTTTCTGCAAATCCAGGTTGGCAATGACCGAGCCGATGACCTCGCGGCGAAAGCCTTTGACCTGCATAGCTACGGACAAGGTAGGACGTCCATATCGAGAAATGTCCGAGCTCAAATAATAATCCTGCTGATGTATGCCCAGGCTAAAAAAATAATCTCCCTGCCGGAGCTGAAAGGATTCCTGTGCCCACGGCTGCGCCCCGAAGGAATATTCCCACCAAAGCGAGCTCCGCCCGTTCAAATTGTTGACATATCCGTTTTTCCCCAGAATAAGTACATCGCTGATTAACGACTGGTACGTATTGATGCTCTGCGTAATTTCGGAAATATTTCGTTCATGCTGGAGCAAATAGGCCATATCAGGCACTTCAGCATGCCGCATGATTGCGCCGACGGATTGGTTGCTTGCCAGCACCAGCAGCGAACGCTTCGTCTCCTCCAGGTTGAAGCTTAAGCCTTGAGCAGCCTGCTCCATTACCTTGTTGCTTGACCGGATCACCTCTTCCGTAATCATCCGGGTCGAATCGCGAATGGATAACATCCCAAGCAGCACGAGCAGCAGCAGGTTACCGAGCAAATAGTAAACGAGGAACGTCCGATAAATCGTTTTTTGCAGCATGAAACGGCGTAAAAATCGCAGTATTCTGTTCATACATAGCTCCCTCAATAGCTGATCATTCTCCCTATTCATCCTAATGCATTTTAGCAAAAGAACAAAGCAGATGAATAGACTCTCCTCATTTTCGCCAAAAAAAAGAAGCATTGATCGATTGCAATCAACGCTTCTGAGTCTACCTATTCCACGCTCAAATTGTCCCAGTTCTGCTGGAACTGCTCGTACATCTCGGGTTTTGTGACTTTGCCGCCGATGTAGGCCTGAATGCTGCTGGCGAATTCGCCCGACATGCCATTCGGGAACCGGAACCAGTTCCAGGTCAGCGCTTGACCTGCATCGGTGTATTTCAGAACCTCGATGCCGAGCGCCCCGAGATCCTCTTCTTTGCCTTCGATGCTGTCAAAGGCCGGAATGAACTGAAACTCCTCGGTAATGTACCTCTTGCCTGTCTCGGAGGAGACCAGCCAGTTGAGGAAGGTTTTCGCTTCCTCTTTGACAGGGGAATTCTTGTTGATGACCCAGTTGTTCGGCACCCCGACGAACAGTACATCATTATCCTCGGCCGTATCATCGATCGGCATAGGCAGTATTCCCAGGTCGAGATTCGGGTTGATCCCATCGATCTGCCCCTGCGTCCAGTTGCCCTGCTGCATCATCGCGGCTTTGCCGCTGGCGAACAGCGTCACTTGTGTGTTGTAATCCGTGGTGAGCGGGTTCGGATTGCTGTATTCCAGCGTCAGCTCCAACAGATCCGACCACTGCTGCACGACCGGATCATCTGCGAACTTCGCCGTCCCTTCGTTTAACTGCTGAATAAATGCCGCTGGGTCTGTCTGATACGCAAAGGCGGCATTGATGTTATGGTTGCCAAGCACGAACGACTCCTGATACCCGTTGGAGAACGGGATAATGCCCACAGCTTCCAGCTTTTGTGCCGCCTCCCGCAGCCCGCTGAGCGTGATCGGGCGCTCGGTAATGCCGGCCTGACGGAACAGCTCCTTGTTGTAAATAAAGCCGTAGCCCTCCAGGTTCATCGGCTGTCCGTATAATTTGCCGTCCTTGGTCATCGGCTCTTTGGCCAGCTCCTTGACATCCTTGACCCAAGGCTGATCGGATAAATCCTCCAGGTATTCTTCCCACATTTCCATCTCACGGTATCCGCCGATATTGAAAATATCGGGCTCTTCCCCAGAGGCGAATTTGGAGCGGAGTGTCGCGCCGTAATCGCTGCCGCCCCCCACCGTCTGGATTTCCAGCTTGATGTCCGGATGCTCCTGCTCAAACTCCTTCTGCAGACCTTCCAACGCTTCGGCAATCTCTACTTTGAATTGGAAAATATGCAGCACCTTGCGCCCGTCTTGCATTTCGGCTTCCTTCCGGCTCCCGCAGCCCGCTGCAAGCAATGCGGCCAGCAGAAGTAATAGGACCGACCTGCCGATGTATTTTCTAGCTCTCATATCAGCTCAACCTCCCGTCCATCGATCATGATCTTCATATCATCATCCTTTGACCGAGCCCTGGGCGATGCCGTCGATGATGTATCTCTGCATAAACAGAAAGAAAATCACGATCGGGGTAATGCCCAGTACGAGCGCAGGCAAGGCCAGATCCCACTGCTTCGTGAACTGTCCAAAAAATGCGAAGGTTTCGATCGGAATCGTAAACAGCTCCGGCTTCTGCAAAATCAGCGAAGGCATCAGGTAATCGTTCCAGATCCACAGCGTGTTGAGAATGACGACGGTTACCGCAATCGGCTGCATCAGCGGCAGGACGATCCGGAAGAAGATGCCGTAAGGCGAGCAGCCGTCCACCCGCCCGGCTTCCTCGATATCGAGCGGAACTGACTTCACGAATCCGTGGAGCAGAAACACCGTCAGCGGCGCGCCGAACCCAAGGTAGCAAAGGATCAGCCCCGTTCGCGAGTTCATGATGCCAAGCATGCTCGTCACTTTGACGAGCGGAATCATAATCGCCTGGAACGGAATGATCATCGCCGCCACGAAAGCCATGTACAGTATGCGGTTAAACCAGGTTGGCCTGCGGGCCATCCGGTAAGCAGCCATCGCGCACATCAGCACGAGCAGCAGATTGCTGAGGACGGTAATGAGCAGCGAGTTCCCGAAGGCTTTGGGAAAAGATGTCTTTTCCCATGCTCCGGCGTAATTCCCCCATTGGAACGCCGACGGCCAGCCGGCCGCATCGGTCAGAATCTCTCCAAAGCTCTTGAGCGAGTTGACCAGCAGAAAATAAAACGGAACAAGGAACAGCAGGCCGCCGATGATGATCAACAGCTCGACCAGCACGATTTTTCCGTTATATCGCTTTGCCGTCTCCATCACATCTCCACCTCCTTGCTCTTTGTCGCCCATACTTGAAGTATGGAAATGATCGCCACAATAAGGAAGAACAGGATCGCTTTCGCGGAGCCCATGCCAAACCGGCTGATGTTGAAAGCTTCATTATAAATATTAAGCGCGACGGATTCCGTTGATTTGAACGGCCCGCCTTTGGTCAAGGACAAATTGAGATCGAAAAGCTTGAACGACCAGGAAATCGCCAGGAACAGACAGACTGTCACCGCAGGCATGATCAGCGGCACGATGATTTTGCCGAGCACCTGCCGTTTGCCAGCGCCGTCCACCTGCGCCGCCTCCATCAGATTCTTCGGCACGTTGTTCATTGCAGAGATGTAAATGACCATCAAATATCCAGCATTTTGCCAGACAAATACGATAATGATGGCCCAGAACGAGGTGAATTCCGTGCCCAGCCACGACAGCCGGAAGAAGCTTAGCCCGGTCCATTCGCCGATCGAGCTAAAACCCCGCACAAAAATAAACTGCCAGATAAAACCGAGCAGCAAACCGCCAATGACATGGGGCATAAAAAATACGGTACGCATGACGTTCCGCGTTCGGAAAGGCTTCGTCAGCAAATAAGCGAGGATAAATGCTGTGACATTCGTTAGAAGGACGCTAAGCAGCGTAAATTTCGCGGTAAACACAAACGAACTGCGGAAAGCGAGATCTCGCGTGAATATATGCAGATAATTGCTCACACCGACAAGGTCGGCATGGCGCGAAATCCCGTTCCAGCTCGTAAATGAGTAATACAGGCCGAGCACAAAAGGCGCAGCCACGATCAATATAAAAAATATAGTCGATGGTCCGACAAAAATGATCTGCTGCAGCAATTGGGACGCTCTCTTGCGCATCAAACGCTCCCTCCCTTGGCTTACGGTATTGACCTCTTTTTACCCTATAAGCCAAAGCTTTGAATCTGGGAGCAGCTATTCCTATCCTGTCCGCGCCTATGCAGATGTCTCATCCAACCGCTCTCTGCGCTGTCTCCGGTGATGCAGCGCATAATACAACAATGCGGTGAAAGCGACCACCATCGCACCGACAAAATACATCGTTCCGTAGCTGGTCATCGCGGCTACCACACCCAGGACATAGGAGCCAACCCCATAACCCGCGTCAAAAAACACAAAATAGGTGCTCGTAGCCAGCCCGCTGCGCTGAATCGGCGACGATTTGATGGCAATCGCCTGAAAGCTGGGCAGCAGAGCGCCGTAACCAAGACCGATCACGCCGCCGGCCGCCAGGAAGGCAAAGGTGGTATCAGCCTGACTGAGCCAAACCATGCCAATGACGAAGAAGAGTATGCCCGGATACACCAGCACATGCTCGCCTTTGTGGTCGAACAACCTCCCGGTGAAAGGCCGGGAAATGAGAATAAGGGCGGCGAACACGATAAAGAAATAGCTGGCGAACGGCTCCATTCCCAGGCTTTTGGCATACACCGAAATGAACGTAGAAATCGCGCCATAGGAGAAGGCCAACATAAAGCCGGAAATGGAAATCGGAATCGCCTTCGTCTCGATGAAGTTGCTCCAATGCCATGATGAGGCAGCGCCAGGTTTCTTCGGTTCTGGATCGCCAGGGATTTGCAGCAGCAGGCCGCAGACCAAAGAGAGCGCCGAGAATATAAGACACATGATGAATAACACGGGGAAATTAAAGTGGGTGACGATGGTTAAGCCAAGGAACGGCCCGAAAACCATTGCGAGACTCATGAAGAGCGTAAAATAGCCGATCCCTTCACCTTTGCGATTCTCCGGAATCAGCTTGATCGCGATCGCCGAGGTGGTCGTCGCCGCGACGCCGAAAGCCGCCCCGTGAATGACGCGGAGGACGAGCAGCGGCGCAATGCCGCGTACAATCAAATATAGGGCGCTGCAGACCGCAAACAGAATGAGCGAGGCACTCATGATTTTGCGGTTGTCCAGCTCGTTCAGCCACTTGCCGGCCAAGGGCCGGAAGATAACCGCAGCGATAACGAATACCGTAGTCACAAGGCCGATGCCCTTCTGGCTGCCATGCAGCGTTTCCAGCACAAAGGTCGGCAGTGTCACGGCCAAAATATAAAAGGTTATAAACACAAAAAAACTGCTGAAGCAGATCAGCAAGAAGTTCTTGTTCCATAATGATGTTTCTTTCAAATTGTTTTCCTGCTTTCTATGTTTGTATTTTGGGATGAAGTGCTGCGCAGGGGTTACATGCGTTCATTTATTTTCTGAAATACCCGGCGGAGCAGCACAAGCTCCTCCTCATTTAAGTCCTTTAAGTATGACTGCGTAAACTCTGCCTCGATGGGCAGAAGTATCTGGCTTAAGCTTCGTCCGCTCTCTGTGACATGGATTAGATAGGAGCGCCGGTCCTCTTTATTGGCTCCTCGGCGTATGAACTCTTTCCGCTCCAATTGGTCCAGAATGCGAGTGACGTTGGTCGGGTCTTTCTCCGTGCGCCGGGACAGCTCCGCTTGCGTAATGCCGTCCTCCTCGGTCAGTGTCTGCAGTATGCCCCATTGCTCGGATGTAATCCCGTAGTCATGAAACTTCTGCGTTAATTGCTGGGTGATTTTACGCCCGGTATTGGTAATGATATAGCCAAGGGAATCCATGATCCGCAACGTTGAACGCCTCCTCGCACAATAATTATATGTATAACAATTATAGATATAGCAACTATATCATGTCAATCCTATGCATAATTTTCATCTGCCCGAATCAGAATAACGTTGTCTTTCCAATTGAGTCCAAAGGAGTGTTATGCATGCGCGAAGGTTTGATTCCTACTGTTCTTGGAGCCGTAGTATCCGCTTCAGCCGCCTCACTGCTTCGGAGCAAGTATAAGCTTGCCGCTACCGGTGCTCTTGGCTTTGGCCTAGCCCACATCGTGCTCGGGGCCATCGACCTCGTCGAGCATCGCTAGCTGATCGGGAAAGATCGCCCGGGAAGTAATCCTTCCCGGGTATTTAAGTTTTCGCTCCTTCTGGGCAAATGCCTATACGGCGAACTAGTCATTCGCATAGAATGCCGTATCATTAGAAATGGGAGTGAATCACTTGAATCAATTTTATCCAATGCATCATCATCATCACATGTCTCATCATGGAGGCCATGGACATCATCATCATCCTCATCATCCTCTGGCGGTAACTCTTGTCGACCCTTGCGTGGTCGATGCGCTAAAAGCCAATATCGGCAACTATGTAGTGCTGGAAACGACTCGCGGAGGAATTGACGGCTGTATCGCCGACGTCAAGCCAGATCATGTGGTGCTGGATGCACGCGGAAAAAAATTCTTAGTTCGCATATGCGAAATCGTCTGGATCATGCCAAAATAACGCGAAAGTTAAAGGGATACCAAGAAAGCTGCGGACTACGCAGCTTTCTTTGCTATTACATACATCATTTACAAGTGGCGTTTGCCGTGTTATCATTAACGCTGACTCAAACATTCAAAATTTCAGATATATGAATATATGAAAGCAAGGAGATACCTTTCGTTATGGACAAAGGCATACAGCAATTCAAGGCAGATTTCTTCAAAGCGCTTGCTCATCCGATGAGAATCCGCATTTTGGAAATATTGAGCCAAGGAGAACGCAATGTGAACGAGCTTCAGACGATGCTCGAGTCGGAGGGCTCGGCGGTATCCCAGCAGCTAGCCGTGCTTCGCGCCAAGAACCTGGTCAATACCGTCAAGGAAGGAACGACCGTGATTTACTCGCTTCGCGATCCGTTGATCAGCGACCTGCTTGCGGTAGCCAAGCATATTTTCAATAACCATTTAGTTGAATCCATATCTATGCTGGAGGACATCAATAAACAAATTTAACGATTAGAAAAGAAGGTTAAACAAAATGAAATGGGTAGGACGATTTAGTGGTTACTCTGTACATGCGTTTCGCAAGGATTTAGTATCGGGCTGTATCGTCGGAATTGTCGCCATTCCTTTAGGGATGGCTTTTGCCATTGCTTCGGGAGTAAAGCCCGAGTATGGACTGTATACAACGATCATAGCGGGGATTCTAATCTCTCTGCTCGGCGGATCTAAATTTCAAATCGGCGGACCGACCGGAGCGTTCATTCCGATTCTGCTGGCGATCGTGATGCAGTACGGGTACGAAAATCTGCTGATCGCCGGATTTCTAGCAGGCGTATTCCTTGTGCTGATGGGACTCCTCCGGCTGGGGTCGCTGATCAAATTCATACCGAAGCCGGTCACCATCGGGTTTACCTCCGGGATCGCCGTCATTATTTTCAGCGGACAAATCGCAAACTTTCTCGGGCTTGAGGGCGTGGAGCGTTATGAGTATTTTTTCTATAACATGAAGGAAATATTCTTGCGGATATCCTCTTTGAACCTGTACAGCGTACTGATTGCCGGCATATGCTTGGCTGCTCTTATTCTAACTCCTAAATTTCTGCCGAAAGTCCCCGGATCTCTCGTGGGCATCATTATCTCCACTTTGATTGCTGCCTGGCTGTTTCCCGGCAAAGTAACGACGATTGGATCAGCCTACGGGCCTATTCCTGCGGGATTGCCGAGCTTTGCTCCGCTTGATTTCACTTGGGATCGCATCCTCCTAATGCTGCAGCCGGCTTTGATCATCGCTATGCTCGGGAGCATTGAGTCGCTGTTGTCCGCCGTCGTTGCCGACGAGATGACCGGAACCCGGCATAACAGCAACCGGGAATTGATCGGTCAAGGAGTGGCCAATATGACGGCCCCTTTGTTTGGAGGCATCCCGGCTACCGGCGCGATTGCCCGGACGGCAACGAATATTAAGAACGGTGCGGTTTCCCCTCTATCCGGGATCATTCATGGCGTCGTCGTGCTGCTGATCGTTGTCTTGTTCGCGCCTTACGCCTCCAGCATTCCGTTGGCAAGCATGGCCCCCATTTTAATGGTCGTAGCCTGGAACATGAGCGAGTACAAGAACTTCACCCATATGCTCAAAACCCGGACAGGGGATTCGCTCATCCTGCTCGTCACTTTTGTGCTCACGGTATTTACGACCTTGACGGTTGCCGTACAAGCGGGACTAGCTTTGGCCGTCATCCTGTTCATTAAACGGATGAGCGGGATGCTTGCGGTTGAAAAAGTGCTGCCTGACCACTCTTCGGGCAAGGAAAAGGTGCAGGCGCATATGGTAACCGAAGAGCGGGATTGTCCGCAGATCGGCATTTATACGGTTGAAGGTACGCTGTTCTTCGGAGCCTCTCATGTCTTGGAGAGCTTGGATCAGAAGCTGCTTGCGGATCAAGACCTTCAGGTCGTCCTGCTGCGTATGGGCAGCGTTCCCTTCATGGACACCACGGGGGAATCCAATTTTTCCAGCCTGATTCAGCGCCTCATGCAGCGCGGCGTCATCGTTCTTATTTCCGGCATGAAGCCGCAGCCCAGAGAGCTTCTGATCAAGACCGGCGGCTATGCCATGATCGGCGAGGATCGATTCTTCGGGCATACGGGGGAGGCACTGAACTATGCGCTGGAAAATCTGCAATTCCATAAATGCCTCGGCTGTAAGCAGTTCGCCTTTCGGGAATGCACCACGCTCAGCAGCACCGGCAGCCTGCGCCAGCATATTTCGTAGAAAGCACCTACGCTATAAATAGGAAACAAAAAGCACGGCTTCATAAGGGAAGCCGTGCTTTTTAAACGCTTGGTTAAGATTTTACGCTCAACTTCCTTAGTAAGCCGTCCAACCTGCATCTGCCGAGATGACCGTACCGTTCACAAAGCTGGAATCATCCGAAGCAAGAAACAAGGCTACCTTAGCAATTTCCTCAGCTTTTCCCATACGTGGATTAATCGCCATACCGAGCTGCTGCCGTGAAGCCCCGAAGTGATTAATGCCCGTCATGGATGTGCCGATATTCGTTTCTACTCCACCCGGAGCAATCGCGTTGCAGCGGATGCCTTTCGCTGCGTACATGAAGCCTGTATTTTTAGTAAGTCCGATGACAGCATGCTTGGAGGCCGTATATGCCGCCCCTGCCCGCGCTCCCTGCAGCCCGCCGACTGAAGCCACGTTGACGATGACTCCCTTTTGCTTCTCCAGAAAAATCGGCAGGATCTTACGGGTGGAACGCATTACGCTTGTCGTGTTCACGGCAAAGACTCTTTCCCACTGCTCGTCCGTAATATCGCCTGCCGGCTCCATATTGTCCATAATCCCTGCATTATTAACCAATACATCGACCGTTCCATAGGTTTTGACCGTGGTATCGATCAGATTTTGAATATCTTCTTCCACTGCAACATTCGTTTTGATCGCAAAAGCAGTTCCGCCCTGTGACGCAATTTCTTCGACCGTAGCGTTGGCCCCGTCGAGATTCAAATCGGATACGGCCACTTTCGCGCCCTCTTTCGCAAAGAGCAACGCAATTTGTTTTCCCATTCCGGACGCTGCCCCGGTTACGATCGCCACTTGATTCTGAAGCTTCATCAAAATCCCTCCCGAATGTTCATACCATGTTAGATTACGACTATAGCTGCTGTAATATTCAATTTTTATGTGATTGCTGATGCTTCGAATATACTTCCTTAAACACAACAAAGCCCGGGCCAACTGGCCGGGGCTTCATTTTTATTTATTCGAAGTAACGGTTTCCAATAAGGTAATACCAAATTACAAACCCGCTTATGATGCCGTGCCCGTCACGGTTGAACCGCTCTTCTTGATCGTATAGTTGACGATTTCCCCGCTCCAGAAGTGGAACTTGAGAGTGACTGTAGCATCGTTCACTTCGTTAAAGAAAGCCTGCTGCAGTTTGATTTTCCCTTCGCTGTAAGCTGGGCTGAACGTCGTCTCGAATTCTTTAAAGGAGGTCCAGTTATGCGGGCCGGCATTGCCGCCGTTTACGTATACGGCTTCCATCGTAGCGAGCTGATCGCCATTGAAGGCGGTTGGAATCGCAAAAGAAGAAGTATTTCCCGTCGTGCTGCTAAGCTTAGGCGTATTGTACAGCACTACATTGAACTTCCAATCGGCGCCTTTATTGAATTTGGCCACGATTGTCGCGTTGACTCCCAATTTACCTGAAGAGGTCAGCTTGGTCAGTTGGCTCGCTTTAAAAGTTAATGTGCTTCCGCTTAAAGTATAATCTGTGCCTGATTTCAACGCCGTCCCGTTCACGGAAAGGGAAGCTAGCGTATTCCCGTTAAGATTGAGCTGAACCGAAGTATCTTTAATCGTCGTGCCCTGCTTAACATGGATCAAATCGCTGGAGGCCGTGGATGAACGTCCCGTCCAGCTTGCCTTCATCATATTGAACAAATCCGGATCAGACCACTTAAAGCTCGTGCGGTTGAAGTGCTGTCCGTTATCCCACAGCATGGTGGTGATGCTTTTTTGCTTCACATACTGGGCGAAAAATTCAAAGAATTTCAATTTCTCCCCCTGCTCAATAACGCCCGTGTTCTTATCGAATCCAAGCAGGCCATATTCGCCGACAATCACCGGAATTCCCCTCGCTACAAATGTGTTATACACATTATCGAAGGTCGTTGTAATATCATTTTGCGTTTCCGCATCAAATTTCGTATATCCTGCGATATTTACGCTGAATGGCCAGAATCCATAAAAATGAACGGTTGCAATAATATTTTTGTCATTCAGTTTGGAGATCGTATTATATAGCGCCGTCATTCTTTCTGGCGTTGGAGAGGCTTCCAGCGTAGATAGAACCAGCGGGCGAGTCGCGTTTTGGCCGCCGGAATTTCTGACAATGTTGAAAAAGGATACGTTCAGCTCGTCCAGCATTTTTTGCTGCTTGGCTTCATCCGTTGTCCCGCCATCCGTAAAGCGCGGCTCATTGACGCTCTCGAACATCAGCTTGTTAGGGCTGTTCTTGAACTTGTTGGCGATTTGCGTCCAAATCGCGTTATAGCGGGCCAATACTTGATCATGCTGCGACTCCATTTTGCTGATCCACACCCACGAATCATGATGGACATTAATCATCACATAGAGGTTGGCATCCAAAGCCCACTGTACTACTTCCTGCACCCGATTGAGGTACCCGGCTTCAATCTGATAATTCGGAGCACCACCGATATGGGAATCCCAGGTAACCGGAATCCGTATGCTCTTATAGCCTTGCGCCGCAATGTTCTGAATGAGCTCTTTTGTAATACGCGGGTTGCCCCATGCCGTCTCATCCGCACCGACAGCATCCAGAGAATTTCCAAGGTTCCAACCAGGCTGCATCGCTTCAACATACGACTGCATTGCACTCTGAGGGGCCGCTGCTGAAGCGGCATTAGGAACGACGGCTGCCAATAAAGCAACAACGATGGCCAGCGAGAGAAAAGCCTTACTGTTTCTACGTTTTTTCATCTGAATTCTCCTCTACTCTTTTTTAAAAAATTACATTTCTTGTCATGTAAGCGATTTCGAAGTCTAATTTATCATATTTTCCACATGGCCTACACCATAATAATTAGAGAATAAATCATGTGTAAATTAGCGATGCCCTCTCGTTCCCCTTGAAAATTAACAAAACCTCGGCCAAAATGACCGAGGCTTTATTTCTATCTTCAAATTAAGGAAGCGTGTTGAGGAAAGGCTTAACCGTGTTCGCTAAAGTATAATTCGTCGTTGCATCCCAGTTGATCGACCACGTCATAGCCCCCCGGATACTCGGGTATTTGGCGACAGGCTTATAGCTTCCGCAGCCGTTCCCGGTGGCCAGGCAGTTCAGCGCATTGTTAACGACCGTCGGAGAGACATATCCTCCGCCTGCTGCCGAAGGTGTGGCCGGAACACCGATCCCTAATTGAGACGGGGATACCCACTGCAACGTCAGATCGGAGAGCGCCGTTAGGAAATCTACCGTTCCCTGAGCGTAGCATTTGCCGTCGCGCCCCAGCATGCATCCTGAATTGTAATACTGCACATTAATGACGGATGTAATATCTTTCAGGTTGTTATACAGCTGCATATAGGATGTATTCTGACTCTGCATGTCTATCGTTTGCGGAGCCATCGTTAAAATAAAGTTGCTGCCCACTCTTTGCTGCAGCTGACGAATAGCGCTGGTCAAATTCGCAACATTCATGCCATGCTCCAAATCGATATCCACGCCATCCAGGCCGAATTGAGTGATGACGCCATACATGCTTTCCACAAAATTCGTTACGTTAGGCGAAGCGTTATTCAAATTAATATTTCCCTGCTCGCCGCCAATGGATATGATGACCTTCTTCCCTTGCGAGCGTTTCGCCTGGATATCCGCAATCAGATCCGCATTCGAATATCCCCCCAGGGCTGACGACAAGGATGGATTAACACTAAAAGTAACTCCGCCCGGTCTAGCAGGATCCATATCAGCAAAAGATAATACAATAATATCGTACTGGTTCGGTACATCTCTTACTCTTAAATTGCTAGAGTTATTAATAAAGTTATGCCAGTATCCCGTCAGGGTATGCTTTGGCAGCTGACCGCCACCTCCGCCTCCACCATTTCCTGCCGCCGTTGTTGCATTTACGGTCGCACTTGCCGGGGAACGATTTCCGGCAGCGTCCTTGGCTACGACCTTAAAGGAATAAGCCGTGCTGGCTGCAAGTCCCGTAACCGTAGCCGTAGTTCCCGTTACGGAGAGAACAACGGATGATCCTTGATATACGTCATATCCCGTCACCCCTACGTTGTCCGAAGATGCCGACCAGGTTAAGGTTACACTGGATGAAGTGACGCCGCTGACTTTCAAATTCGCAGGAGCCGACGGTGCCACGGTGTCGCCTCCCCCGCCGCCTCCGCCTTGAACAAGCGCCCATAAAGCAGGCACATTAGGCGGTTCCCAACCTATTAAAGAGGTATGGGATTGAATATTTTTGTAGGTACTCCCGCCATACGTCACAGTATCGTTTACCGAATAGGACACATTGGGCGCCCATGCCCCGCGATCGGCCGCTGAAGCCGCCAATGGCATCAGGCTGATCAGCAGCGCAAAAACCAACAACAACGGCATCACTCTTCCCGGCTTGCCCAGCATGCCGAATAAACTCTTTCTCATCAACTAAACCCCTCCTCATGAAATGTTCAGCAAGGTTTCTGTTTCTCCATCCAAAACGGGAACATCACCTCCCTTCACATTTTTTAATAGAGATCCTATACCAAAAACATTATAACGTTATATACACATAATCTATATGATATGTAAATATTTCTCAATAGATCGGAGGGATTATTTTTTTACGAATACACAAAACCGCGGGAGCCAACAAAGCCGGTTGTGAACAGCCCATTTTCTTTAGGCCAAGTGTCATGAGTAGTGTTTCGTCCATAAGATAAACTAATTACTCGGCGAAAGGAGAAAGAACAATGAATCAGGAATACTTCAATGTTCAAGAATATCAACAAAGAGACCCTCAGCCATACCACTCTGGCCATTGGCACGGGCATCATCCTCACTACCATGGTTATGGTCATCACGCGCCTCACTTTATCCATCATCATCATCACTATCATCATGTCCACTACCACCGTACAGATCGGGCGGAGCAAACTTCACGATAATAATTTAAAAAGAGGACAAAAACAAAGGCGAGAAAAGTTACGCCCGGATGATATATTGAATATCCGCAGCGTTACTTTCTCGCCTTTTATCACATTTCAGTGGGCAACCCCATAGAACACCCAGACCACGATACTGAGTAACTGACACAGACTAGAAATCATCCGTTCGGCAGCTCCACCATTATCGAATAAACGAAGTGCAATTTTAAACTTTGGCACAAATAAGGAACGTATCCCGTCACTCCCAAAAATATCTCCAAATAAATGAGACCACCAGCCCACGATGAACCCTAGACAACTTGCCATAACCATTCCTGGATATTGACTGCCAAAGACGAAGAGTCCCACACTTAGGACGATTGCAAACTCAGGTGAATGAATGATCCAACGGTGTTTTACGAACGGCATGATGAGCAGAGCAATTCCAGTAAATAGGGCCATCCAGTGCCATTCGTATACGGCATAACCTATCAGCATCAAAGCCCCGCTAGCGATAAGTATGATCGTCCTAAGCCTTGCCAAACTGCCAGCAATAATACCTGCGCCAATGCAAATCGCCCCGGCTTGTATGGAGTAACCTAGCAGAATCAACACGAATCCTATGAATAGGAATATCCCTGATAATGCCCGCATGAGCTTTCTCTTCCTCGATGACAGCTGGATCTTCTGGCTCGCCGTACTCGTTTTATGATCCAAATCAGGGGCAAGTCCACCCACGATAGATGCCGCGCATACCACTCCACCGAAGCCAATAACCTCCAATGAGGTACTCATTGGGGAAGCGGTTAGTGCAGCTACAGATGTAGCCGATCCAGCAAGCAAGGCTAGTGCAGAGTGTCCCCGTTTATTCAATTGTCATCACATCCCTTCCGGCTGAGAACTTCTCTTGCTGACTGTATCCTGCTGTCGTTAAAATACCGCGGGAGATGAGCATGACATGAGAACGTACGTTTTCATTTTAACTCAAACATATCTCCTTAATCAAGATAGAAAAGACCACCTAGGCTTTGCCGAGGTGGTAGCTTATACCTTAGATAACAGAGGGACAATTCCAACTATGGTAATTTTTAAATCTAATATTTTCAGAATGATCTACCAACTAATTTGAATTCCTCTTCCTAAAGGCTTTATCGTTACATTACCTACTACTCTAGATTTACCATCACTAAAACCTTGTTCTATTGCGTCAGCAATCTTACTCTCATCACCACTACCACCCAATTTATTTATAGCCTCTGCAGCTACTGAATAGTTAGTAGAGCTTTCGGAATAAAAAATGACCAAGACATTACCATTGAACCCATGACTAACACCATTTCCAAATGCCGTATAACCAATTCCACCGTCCCCATATATCTTTGCACCTGCATCTTCGTAAATATCTTTAACTTTAGCAACGACATCACTAATTGACTCAGAATTGTGTTCCAATCTATTACCTATATAAACGGTTTTTGTTGCTTGTTCCCATAGTACATCTTCGCCCAGTGCTTCCCCAATGAAACGTAATGGAACCATTGTGCGATTATTAATTGTTTTTGCTGCTGCATCTAAATGATGTAGTTGTTCATTGATTTTCGCTTTTTTCGAACCAATGGTAAGTTCGATCGTTTTATCACCTTTTGATGCTGTTACTTTTCCTTCTTTCTGGTTCCAATTTACTTTAGCACCTAAAGTCTCAAAAATCCCTCTTAACGGAACTAGTGTTCTTCCATTCTCTAAAACTGGCGGTTGATCATATTGTTGCATCTCTCCATTAATAATAACTTTAATCTCCCATGATGCAGCATGAGATGGAGTTGACATGATTGCTGTATAAAAAAGTAGTAGTAACAACAAAAGCGATGCTTTTGTCAACGTTTTTGCATTTACCAACTTAAAGTAACCCCCATTCCAGCAGGCGATACGGTTATATTACCAATTTTAACTGGTCCGCCAGATTCGCCCTTAAATGCTGTATCAATAGCAGCAGCAATTTTACTAGCATCACCACTGCCGCCTAATTTGTTTGCCACCTGTGCAGCCACTGTGAAATTATTTGAATCCCCAGTATCGAGAATAAATAGTATGTGGCTACCGTTCCCTCGAATAGTATAGGCTTGACTAATACCATTATCTACAGCAGAAAAAGAAGAATCATCAACAGAAATCTGTGCTCCTGCATTTTCATAAATATCCCTTACCTTATCGAACCACTTATTCGCAGGCTCTGGTATTGGTTCTATTATAATACCTATGTATACGGTTCTAGTTGCTTGTTCCCAGCGAACATCTTCGCCTAACGCTTCCCCAATGAAACGTAGCGGAACCATTGTGCGATTATTGATTGTTTTTGCTGCTACATCTAAATCGTGTAGTTCTTCATTGATTTTCGCTTTTTTTGACCCAATGTTAAGTTCGATCGTTTTATCACCTTTCGATGCTGTTACTTTTCCTTCTTTCTGGTTCCAATTTACTTTAGCACCTAATGTCTCAAATATCCCTCTTAGCGGTACTAGCACTCTCCCATGCTCCAAAACGGGTGGCCGGTCATATTGCTGTATCTCTCCATTAATAATAACTTTGATTTCCTGCGAATTAGCATCTATTTGATTAGGAAATGCCAGTACCCATATAAATATCGATAATAACAATACAATTTTTCTCATCTTGTCTCTTGTCTCTCCTCTCTCTCATCCTATTATTTATCTTACCATGATATAAAAATTCAACCACTGTTAAGCTTACTTTAGGTGTGATATTAGACTGATCATAGAATCGAAACAGCGGCAGTGCTGGACGAGAAATAAAGTCCTAGACACCGTCGCTGTTTTTAATTCCAACAGGACACCCTTATGCTAATAATGACCTATCCGCCTGCAATCATTCCCAACAAGCGTTTTAAGTTATCATCAATAAATTTATTATCTGTACTGTTGATTCCGCGGCCGGCAAAATGACCCCAGATCGACTCGATCGGATTAAAAACAGCATTAGGCATACGCTTAGCCTCGTATTCGTTATCGTCCGCCGTGCAGAAAAGATCTGTGCTTCCTGGCATGACGCAGGCCAGCGCCTTAATGCTTCTGAGCGCCTTATCGAAATCTCCGTTGTAGGCGGGGTTTGCACTAATATCTGCATTTTGGCCTGTCCATAACATGGCCAGTACATTGTGCGGATCCATCTGCATAAAGCTATTTTCCCAAACGCCAGCCATAAAATCTGCCAATGAGTCACATCCCAGCTCACGATAAAGTTCCTCTCTGTAAAACGCCTGGGATACGCCCCATCCCGCATAGACACGGCCAGCGGCGCGCATGTCTTCAGAAGTCAACTGGTTTAGTTTACTTGAATCGAAGCGGATTGCGGCCATGAGCGCAGCTTTCATTCCGTCCAAAACCACATGCGTGTGGGGCCAAGTCTTGGCAACTCCGGCGAAAGGTGCAATTCGTTCCACCATGTCGGGATAACTTGCCCCCCATT
Source organism: Paenibacillus sp. YSY-4.3 (assembly GCF_054767475.1). Lineage (NCBI taxonomy): Bacteria > Bacillati > Bacillota > Bacilli > Caryophanales > Paenibacillaceae > Paenibacillus > Paenibacillus sp. YSY-4.3. The sequence goes on from NZ_BAABMC010000002.1 coordinate 184,928, forward strand.
GGAAGGATTGAATGCCTCCCATGGACCATCCAACTACAAGAGCAATCTTGCGAATGTTGAATTTTTCGGTTACCAGCCGATGCTGGAATTGAACGTTGTCATAGATCGTTACCTGTGGAAAATTAGCCTTGTCGAATGGGGGCGGAGTATTCGTAGGAGACGAAGATAATCCATTGCCCAGCAGATTAGGAACGATAATGAAATATTCTCTCGGATCTAGTGCCATGCCGTTTCCAATCAACCATTCATTCTGAACATGCGTGTCGCCAAAGGCAGTTGGATAGACGATGACATTATCTTTCTTATCATTCAATGTTCCATAAGTCTTATAAGCAAGAAAGGCGCTCGGTAACGTCACTCCTGATTGCAAGGTTACGTCGCCCAACTCAAAAATATCATAATCCATCGTATTGTCTCTCCCTTCAAAAATGAAACCATATATTTAATCTTGTTGTTAGTATAGTTCCGTGATACTCTCAGTAAAAGTGAATAAAATTCACTATAGCATTCAATATTTTTGAAAGTTAAAGGAGGATCGTATGATGGAATTGCGCCAACTGATTACATTCCATACGGTGGCATCAACATTAAATTTCACTCGGGCTGCGGAAGTGCTGAACTACGTCCCCTCCAACGTTACGATGCAAATTAAAGCGTTAGAGGATGAGCTTGGTGTTCGTCTCTTTGACCGTTTGGGCAAGCAGCTCGTTCTCACAACTGAGGGGAAACGCTTTTTAACTCATATCCAAGACGTTCTAAATAAATTGGACGAAGCTCGCAGCGTCGTTCATGACAATGAAAATTTAAGCGGCACTCTAACGATAAGTGCCAATGAGGTGATTTGCGTCTATCGGCTTCCAGCTGTCTTTCAGCGATTTCGTTCGCAGCATCCGGGTGTTCGTCTGATCTTCCGCTCCGTTCCCAATCAAGAGCTCAAGCAAACACTGTTTGAGGGAGCCGCGGATGTCGTCTTTATGTTGGACGAACCTATTCGCTCGAGCGGACTTGCCGTTGAGCCGTTGGTGGAAGAAACCTTCCGCCTTTTTGCTGCTCCAGACCACCCGCTCGCGAAACGAACTGTGCTTCAGCTGGAGGATTTTCACGGAGAAGTATTCCTGACGAATGAAAAGGGTTGTCCCTATCGAACTATGTTCGACCGATCATTTGAAAAAGAGGGCATTGATAGTATTACGTATTTAGAGTTTCAAAGTGCCGAAGCCATTAAACAATGTGCCATTTCGGGAATCGGCATTGCTTTTCTTCCTGAAATAGTAGCGGAGGCCGAAGTTGAGCGGGGCGAACTTGTTGCCCTCCCATGGCAAATTCCAGACTTGCACGTGTATACACAGATGTCATGGCATAAAGATAAGTGGCTTTCACCCATCATATTATCTTTCATAGAAGCAGCAAGAGAGGTTCTCGCCATAGAAGAGGAAAACAAAACCGTTTAGCTTATTTATAGAAGAACCTCCGAAGGAAGTGATATTATGACTAGATTCTTTTAGGTTTTTTGTCGCCATTGGGCTTGTATTAGTTGGGTGTAGTCAAGATAAAACAAATGAAAAACCCTAAACCCATAAAATGGAACCCTCGGGTTGAGGTATAATTATGCTTATGCTATGCTAAAATTAGTTAAGGAGCCGTGCAGCAACACGGCTCTCCGTACACTTACCGCTTTAAAGAGCGGTCGGCTGTGCATAGGTGTTACGAACAGAAGTAGACCGCTTCCTTTGCGTGAGGGCGGTCTACTTCTTTGTGTTTTGACTAATCGCTACAACGATGGCCACCACCAGTGCCAGTAGCGCTATAATAAGCCCACCAAAACTGATCATGATCGTCAAAGCGTCTTTAATCTTCACAGGCATCACCTCCCTTCCGGGAGATTAGCCGACCGTCCTATTAAGCCAGTTCCATGTACAAGCTCCATTAAACCAAAATATGCTTATATTTACTTAGTTTCAAGCGATTAATGTGTTTATTAATCTAGCTACAATTAGAAGAATGTTAGAAGATTACTGCAACATACAAAAAACGCGACCCCGAAAACCTCGGAAGCCGCGCTGTACCTGACTTTAGCAAGATGCTGGTGAAGGGACTCGAACCCCCGAGCTACGCATTACGAGTGTGTTACCGTATGTGGACGAATCTCCTCTTTGCCTTATTCAACTAACTAGCAGTTGAACATCAAAAAAACCGATATTCCAGAAAGGAATATCGGTGTCTATTGACTTAACATTTTATTATTCAATTTCTCTTTTTCCATAATGTCCTTTACGACATCCTCAATGGTTACATTTCCAAGAGCTTTTTCCAATGCTGTTTGAGCAATAGTCAACAATGGTTCAATTGTTTTCTGAATATTCCTACCTACGGGACAATCAGGATTTGGATTTTCATGTGTACTAAACAATTCCTTTTCTTGAACAACGTTAACTGCTCTATACACATCCAGTAAAGTAATATCTGATAGATTCTTCGCTAATTCAGCCCCAGCAATACCTGGTCTCACTTTTACTAAATCTGCTTTTTTTAGCATCCCCATTATTTTTCTTATCAAAGCTGGATTTGTATTTACACTTCCTGCTAAATATTCTGAAGTGCTAACTCCATCTTTATTTATTTCAATAAGAGCCAATATATGAATTCCGACAGAAAAACGACTACTGATAGACATTTTTTCACCTACCTAAATTGGTTATACCATTATAACACACCTGTAATTAAAACTATTACAAGAGCATTCTCCCATGATAGCTTACAAAAAATATGAATAGTATGCTATTGACAAACTTTTTAGTTTGTAATTAAATTGATTACAGGTAATCAAACTGGTTACAATTAAAATTACAGGAGGACTGTAAAATGAAAATTGGAATTATCGGTGCAAGTGGTAAAGCAGGAAGCCTCGTTCTAAAAGAAGCGCTTGAAAGAGGGCATGAAGTTACTGCAATTGTTAGAGATGCATCGAAACTTGAAGATAAAAATGTTGCAGTGATTGAAAAAAATATATATGACCTAACATCTGAGGATTTGAGAATATTTGACGTAGTAGTTAATGCCTTCGGCGCGCCCCTTGGTGAAGAACAAGCACACGTCGATGCCGGACACGCTTTAATTGAAGCGCTAAAAGGTACAAATACAAGAGCTATTATCGTAGGAGGAGCTGGAAGTCTTTATGTAGACGAGGACAAAACACTTAAAGTAATGGAAACACCCGATTTTCCAGATATGTTTAAACCTACTGCTAAAGGGCAAGGACGCAACCTACAAGAACTACAAGAAACTGCTAATATTACATGGACGTTTATTAGTCCTTCCGCTATGTTTGATGCAGAAGGAAAAAGAACTGGTTCATATCAGTCTGGAAAAGACCATCTATTGGTTAATTCAAAAGGTGAAAGTTATATTAGCTATGCAGACTATGCGATTGCTGTATTGGATGAAATTGAAAATCCACAACATTTAAACCAGCGCTTTACAGTTGTTGGTGAAGCAGAATAAGTATTTGTAAAATTGATTAACGGGTAGAAGAATAGGTTTCTTCACAAAAACAGCGCGGCCCCGAAATCCTCGGAAGCCGCGCTGTACCTGACTTTAGCAAGATGCTGGTGAAGGGACTCGAACCCCCGACCTACGCATTACGAATGCGTTTTGACCGCGTTATAACTCCGCAACCTTGACGTTGCCTTAAACGGACATTCATACGATAGCCTACGCATTATACGAAGCCCTACGTGCTTCTATTATAACTTGCGATGGATATAAACGCAAAAAGGACGTTTTCCTTGCTATAATATTACATTTTATACCATCGGGTTGTGGATAGTATTTGAATTTGGAAGGGGGCTGTTGGAGGGCTTTCGAGGGGGTGCCTTGGGGGTCGCGCTTCACCGCGTTAAAGTATGACGGAGGAGCAACGCACTACTTATGCGTAGGCCCTACCGCACATACCCCCAAACCCGTGCCCCGCCTACGTTTGCAGCGTTTGGTCGCGTAGTAGCGGCGTAGGATCGGCGCGTAATCTGTATATTTATACGGAAATGGCCGTATATTCCGCATGAATCACCGCCTAACCCCCGAGTTTTCAGACGCGCGGGCAGCGGGAGCGCCGTGTTGATTATTCGCGTTAAATCCGAATTAATCCGAAAGTAAAGCGCCTGTAACTCGCATGGTTACACGTAGTCACAAGCGCAAGCATTTCGGACTCTATTCGTTTTGTAACCGTAAAATTTGTGATTACTTCTCGTCAGCTCCGTTAATCATCGCGTTCAAATCGTCAATCTCCGCGCGAATCTCATCGTCAGTCTTACGCTTAGTCTCAACGGACTCGCGCATATCCTCAACGACGGTCCGATCGGTGAGCAATCCGTATCTGCGGAAGAATAAATCGAGCGCTTTAACGGAAGGAATTCCGTTTGTTCCTCCGCGAATCAAGTGCATTAACTGAACGTAAGCTTCTGATCTCATCGCGTCAAGATTTCGCTCAGCCAAATAATTAACGTAAGCAGCGAAATGTTCCTGCGACTTCCATTCGAACAGCGTTGACCGCGCGATCCCGATCTCATCCGCGAGCTCCTGCATTGTCTTCTTCTTTCCTTCCGCGCCTAATAACTCGCCCCATTCGTTCAATACAAATAACTGCGCGGCTCTCTGCTGTTGCGGTGTTAGCTGCGCCTCTAATACTTTGCGTTGCCTACTCATTAATATCGTCCCCCTCTATAATCTTATTCGCGTCATCAATCGCAGCCTGTAGCGCAGCCGGATCGGATAACAAGCGCCCAGCCTCTTTCCGCGCGCCCATATCGCGTTTACCGTGCTGGTCGAATAGATCGTGACCTAGGCCGTCATCCTTCGTCATGAAACCGATATATATATGAAGCTTTCGCATTTCATCGCTTATGTTGATCTCATCGCTTTTCCCCGCGTCGATCATAGCGTTAATGTGATTCATCATGTCCAGCGCAGCCCTAGCGCCTAACGCATGTATACCGGTGAAGAATCCGACCGAGTGACGCAGGAGCCGCGCAATCTTTGCATACTCCGCAAGCTTGTCCGTATCAATCCGCGTAACCTGGCCGGCCGCTAGAATCGACGCGTATTTGACCGCGATTGCCCTAAACGGCTGCAGGCGCTCGACCAACGCAAGCGATAGCGGCATTTCGACGCATTGTTTACGTTCTGGCGGGTCCGGCGAAAGGCCCTGTTCAATTCGTATCTGGCGTAGTCTCTCCGTTAATGCCGCGGTATCGACGCGCAGCTCATCATTCGTCATGTGAGCCATCCGCATCTCCCCCTTCGAGCTCAGCCTCAATCGTAAACAGCGCGGTTGTAATCTCGTCATTCAGCGCCTGCAGCACGGCAAGACGCGTCTCAACGTCCGGTACCGCGCCCAACACTGCGCTGATTACTGCGGTTAGTTCCGATAATGGCTGTGCGACATCGATTGTGCATTCGATTAAATTACGTTGTTCCATTCTCGATCCCCTCCGTAAATAGAAAAGAGCCCGCGTGATTGCGAGCTCCGTGCGTATTGTTGCGTTATTTACTTAACGTGTCGACTTGCGCCTGCAGCTTCTTGATTTCCGCTTCGGCTGCGTCGATTTGCGCTTGATATTCCGCGACCTTTGCGCGAGTCTTCGCTAAGTTAGACCGGAGTATTTCGAGGCTCCCCGGAAGCTCTTCGTCCCGCGCTTCTTCTCTTGCGATGGAATCTTCTAAAACTTTGATATGTTCGTTTTCCGCGGCAATGTTGTTTTTATGCGTCAAAATATCGCCCCGCAGCTTCGCAATCCTATTCACGAGAACTAGAGCCTCTTCGCTCAGTGCGTTCCCTTCCGGTTTAGCCGTTTGATCTCCCATGGTTATCGTCTTCCCTTCAACGTTTAACGGAATCCCTGTCGCATCGGCTAGAGCGCGAACTGGTACATATGCCGAGCCGTTAATTATCGCGCCATCAGCAACTTTCGTTCCGTCTGTTTTTTGTACCGTATATGTTCCGGTTACTTTCGCGCCGACTAACGATTTTATAGAATCTGCGAGAACCGTAGTTCCTCCGAAAAGTAACGCGCCTACCATGATCCCGGCAATAAACTTTTTCATTATTTCGACCTCCCTGGTAATTCTTTCTTACTAGTATTATCGTCCATAGAGGCCGAAAGTTTCAATGAAAATATTAAACTGTGTGAGAATGCGTGAAACCGCTGTAAGACGACCATGTATGAACCTGTCCGTTTACGTCTTTGAACTGCGTGCCGTTCGGGAATCCGTGGTTATGCGATCCGCCGGTCGCACTGGTTGTCGGCTCACCTCTATTGACTTTGGTGTTCAATAAGGACGAAAGTCCGTCGATCTTCGCGGCCGTCAGCCCGTAAACACTATTCGCGCGCGAGAAATCCAGATTCCCCTGAAAGTAAATCCATCCGTTTACCGCCGCGAACATCATATCGCTAAGTGACGTGATTTGAAATATCGAATCTCCGCCGTTAATATAACCGGCTGCACTTCCGTTTGATCTCGCGAAACTAATCGCACTCATTCCGTAGGTATCGTTCGCGTTTATCGATATTCTCTCGCGGCCATTTGCATCGAACGTACGCCAGCCCCGATGATCAATTTCGACCCTAGCTCCGGAGGCGGCCGTCCGTATTAAATTACCGGTCAGCGTAGACGATTCCATCGTAGATTGCGAAATTTTCCCCGTTAACGTAATTGATCGCGCGATGACGTCCCCGTTCATTTTGACTTGGAATGGCGCGGAGCTGAACGTCGCGTGACCGGCCGCGATTCCGTTCGTATTGATCATAGTGACATTGTTACCGGTACCTATTTTCATAGATACAAAGTCTCCGAGCTGTCCGACGACGCTCTCCGCGACAATTAGCTCGGCAACTACCTTATCAAGTACATCGCGAGTTAATCGTCTAATTCCCGGCTTCTCACGAATTTTATGCTGCAGGCTTTTACGGACACCGCCCGCGTCAATCTCGTATACCGTTAAATCGCCGCCGATCCCCTCGTAACTTATTGCGCGGAAGGCATATTTCAACGCAAAATTAACGTTAAGGGTCTGTCTAAACTTCAACATGGCCGCATCCGTCGCTTGTTGAGTTCGGATTCCTCCGGCCCATATCGCGAAATCCATAGAGCTATTAAGCGTACGTTCTACGATCTCAAAGTCGTTATGGTACGGCGAAATACTGTATACAACCGTCTTGCCGCGCTCTTTATCGTAAACTGCGATTAACATGTCCGCGAATAAGCCGCCCCGGCTCTCTACTTCCGGGTGTTCAGCGGTATAATCTGCGCATTGCTTGCGTGCGATATTTTGTAGCGTTTCAAGTGTACGGTCTTCGGTTGCCTCGAACTCTTCCATAATTGAGGCGGCCAACTCCATGATACCGGAGCAAAAAATAACCATATCATCGACTTGAAACAGCTTTTTTCCCTGTTCATGCAGGCGGTACACCTTACCGTTGATCTGCGCGGATACTGCACTGTCTGCGCCTACCCACACGCGGTCATAAGTCTGGATGCAAATGACGCTGCTCATCTATCCGATCTCCCCCCTCGTATTTAAAAAGAGCCGGCGCAATTACACGCCAGCCCACTCTCCGCTCTTCAATTTCGCGACTCAATCTATTTAGTAACCGGACGGCCCGCCGAGTGACTTCGGCTTAGGCTTCTCGGTCGGATTAAATAAGTAGTCGCTACTAGCCTTCAAGTTCTCGATCGCGTCATCTACTCCCCATACCCTTCCGTCCTTATCAATAGCAACTCCGGACAGGTCCGCGAGCTTATACGCAGCGTCCAGCGCATCCGGCCGTACGCCGTGGTTCCTTGACGCGACTAAAAACTCCGCTCGCACAAGGCGCTTATTGGCAAGCTCTAAAACGTCGTCGCTCACTCTTCGTCATCCTTTCGGCCGGACTTTAGCGTCGGGTTATCGTCATCCTTGTAAATCCAGGCGACATCCTCCGCAGTCTGGCGGACGTGATCGCCCTCCTCATCGACAAATGGTTCCGGCATGTGTTCCGGGTTCGCCGCGAAGAATGTTTCCGTATCATTGATATAGCGCGCGTACTCCGATCCAAACGCCTCTTTTGCCGCGTCATTAACGATTGGACTGCGATGGATGCGCGGATCTTCTTCAAGCATTTGCGCAACCTCAAGGACTTCGCCTGCTCCGCGGAAATCTTCGCTTTGGAACGGCTTGAGCAAGTCGTCATACATTGAGCCGAGTTCCGCGCGAGTCGAAACTTTAAGGTCAGGACCGCCCTTTGCGATAGTTCCGTCGCCTGGTGCCGCCAATAACTGCGGTGCGATCTCCGCAAAGTCATCGCGTACACGTTTTGCAAGATACGGATCGTCTAATGTTTCAACGAATCCGCGCAATTTTTCAAGAGCGGACCTTTGCGACGTTGCAAACATGAGCTCCGTTTTCAGCGACCGGAAGGCGTCCTCAAATCGGCCGAGCCTTGTCGCGTCCGGCTTTCTAGGCGGTGTGTAAATTACTTTCTCGGCCTCGCGGATGGCCTTTTTGACGCTAGCAACATACTCCTGCTTCATCGTATGCGACTTTTGCAAAAACTCGATCGCGTGCTTTTGTTTTGTCTCGGCTTTGACCTCTTGTTTGCCCTCTTCGGTTAGCCGACGATCTGACTCGATCTTGGATAGTTCCGACGCAAGGTTTCTTTTATATGCCAGCATCATACCGCTTGAAGATTGCTCAATTTCGCGCGCTCTCTCTAAACTTGCCTTTGCTTTTTGATAACTCATATTTGGATTCCCCTTGTTATTTGGATTGGATTGGCTTACGGATAAAACCTTCTGGCAATTTCCGCTCTCTCTTAATGTTTCTGACGTCCAGATCACTTACGAATGGGAGATTATATTCTTGCTCGATTGGAACAACATGCTGTTTTGTTCGTCTTTCCGCGTCGCTCTCCCTATCTTCCAACTCGGCGACATCCTTACGGAGTGGTTCATATTTATCGGTTAGCTCGTAAAAATCAAGTAACGCGTTATATAATTCGCTTTTTGCCGCCGTCAATCGGTCAACGATCGGAGCAAGTTCCTTTTCGCGAATCTCCTTAACTACATTACCGTTCCAGTCGAGAGCGAGGTCGATCGCCTTAATCCGACCCTCTTTCGATTTCTCATAGATATAAGTACGCGCGGCATCGCTTAATTCTTTCGCCTCCTGGAGTGCTTTTTCTGCCTTTTCGACCGCGGTAACCGATTTTGCACGTTCTGCCGATAAGTCCGCGCTTTCCTCGAACTCCCGGCGTAAAATCTCCTGCTTATGTGCTACGGCTACGGCGAGCTTTTCTTCCGCTTCCTTTACGCTTGCTTCATGTTTAGCACGTAGTTCTGTAAATTTTACGTCTTGTGTATCGTACTTTTCTTTCAGTTCCCAATTAATCACTTATTGACCCCCTTATTTTTGGTTAATTATTGCCGTCAGAAATAGCGGCCTCACGATACGAGCTTCACGTCCTTGGCACACGGCCGGCCCCGATTATCCTCGCCAGGCTCAAAAGAAACGATATCTCCGCGCATAAAATACATCGTATCGGCCGAGTCGCTTACGTTGCTGCTGTGGAAATATACGTCCGGTTCGCCTTTAACGCGCAGGAAACCGAATCCCCTCCCGATATCAAACATTTTGACAACGCCCTGCTTAATTGACAGGTTGGTCTGCACTTTCTTGCGTTTCTCCTTTGGAGGCGCGACCGTTGATTTACCGAGGCTCGGACCAATCCGGGCAAAAACCTCCGCCATTTCCTCTCCTTTTAATCCATCCCATACTTGTGCCATATATTTACCCCCTGTTACATTTAGTTGCGATGTAAGGCGCCATCATTCGGATCGTCGCCTCACTCACGCTATCTCCGTAAATCACCGTATATTCCCGGCCAGTCTTCGTATTTTTCAACGTAACGCGGCGCTGGTGATATTCGGCCGGTTCGATTGCGATCACGACGATATAGTCGCTTTTCATTCGCGTCATCCTCTCCGACATATTTGCGTATCAAGGTATCGTCATCGGATCGACTCAGCATCGCGCCAAACCTTGCAGCGTATATCCGCCTTATTCATCGTCTGCAAAAGAACGCAACCATGATCCCTGCGAAAATATGGACAGTAACGTTTTGCGTCGTCTTGTTTCTCATTCATCCGCCAACCTCCCCCTCAGTAAAATTAGCGCATATTAGGTACCCTTTTCTGCAAATTCCCGCGATATTAGGCACGACAAAAAGCCCGGCAAGGTCTTACATCCTCCGAGTTACAAGAGCACTAAAAACACGCTAAATTTACGATAAAGGTACGCGGAACAAATGACGCGCCGACCGCTTTCTAGCGGAAGGAATCCGGTACTGACGCGCATAGATAACGCCGTTTTTCTCGTACGTCGCCATTTCCGTGAAATCCGGATACGACCGCCTGACCTTGCGCATGACTTCTACGTCCTCCGTATAACCGGCCAGAAATGCCGAATTGAGTCGCCAGATTATGTTATTCATCACGACTGCCTCCGTTCCTTACGAAGGTTGTGCGCGTGATCTCGTACGACTCCGGCCAAGTACCGGCGGCGACGGCGGCCTGCAGCGTGAATAAGACAATGCCGCGGATTTCCGGTTTAGTGACGCCCCAATTCGCGGTCGGCGAGAACCTGCGACAGGCCATCGTAGCAAGGCGCTCGACCAGTGCGTAAAACTTCGCCTCTTCCATTTTTGCGAGGTGGTGCGGTGCGTTAGATTCGCATTCTACAAAGCTGATGACTTCCGATAAGATTCCGCGATCCCCCGCGTAATGAAAGATAAACGGCTCGATTTTGAGCGGGCGCTTATTCTCCGCGTACTTAATGATTGTTATGTGGTTCTCTTGGCTAATTGTTACAGCCATGAAATTCATCCTATCAGCGGCCTAGCAGTTTTGCCGTGGATTTTTCCTGCGTGTTGCCCGAGGATGTCCGCCTCGTACGGTATTGCAATAACGCGGTGAATTATTAAAGTATAAATACAAAAATAAAAGCTCCGTCATAGCGCAAGTTTAGCTGATTCCTTAGCCCGCGTGATTGCTTCGATAATTTCATCGCCGGTGCCGAATCTCTGTGCGATCTTAATCCGCAACCCACTCGATACGTTTCTATGGCCATTTTCTACAGCACATATACACGCCTGACTCACGCCCAATTCTTTTGCGAACTCATTTTGTGTCATATCGAGTTTTGTTCTTATCCCCCGAACAGCCAATCCGTTCACATTACAAACCTCCCTTTATATTTGAAATATAACCTTATGTGAAAATAATATAGGCGAGAACTTTCGCTCTCTCCCCATCTATTAGGACACATGTCCCAGGTAAAGCTCCCCTTCCTCTTCGTCCGGTTGATATAGGTTGTAAATAACGATTGGCCCGGCCAGGGCTGCTGCATCCTCTTCCGTTCGCCACCTTTTGTGGTTGTTAGGAAAATATCCGAAGTCGGAGTCCATCGTTACCTCGGTCGGCACGCGTCTCCCTCTTTCTTGTCGCAGCTTTGCGACCGTTATCGCGTCCCCGATATCCTCCGTAACACTTTCCCCGCGCTGGCTAATTTCGAAAAGTTCCGCCGGCGAGTAGAACGGATACTCTAAGTCCTGGCGCTCGCGGTAACGTAGCAGACGCGCTTCCCCATCGTTCCGCTGCCGCCGCTTTTTGAGCGTGCCATAAGTTGCGTGACACGGATAGCGGCACACTTTCGCATTAATCCGGCGTGATCGATCGATAAACTCGCAGCCACACACTTCGCACACCTTAACGCGCCGCTGCTCGTATTCCGTTAGCTCCCCTCCAATGCACGCGAGATAATACAAACGATCGAGATATTGGCGGGCACAGCTCCCAACTTGCGGAGTCTCTTCGTCTTTGTCGGCGGCCAGTCTCGCACGATCCCGTAGCGACAACCCTTTCGCGTGATCTTCCGCCAGGACGTAATCAGCCAATCGTTCCAACCGCGACGTCTCCGCGTATGTCGGTAATCTACCGTCGCCCCCGACGTGTGTCTCGCGATAATACTCGGTTACATGGACAGCGGTTGTTTTCGCGGCCTGAATGCGTGTTTCTAGCGAGTGGCGGGCGTGGCGGCGATAATCAGCGCGCTTCGTGTTCGGATACATTTCACACGATTTGTTCAACGTGGTTCCTCCTAATTGGACGCGATTCCCGAAAACGGAGCCGGCCTTATTATCGTTCTATTCTTCTTCGAATAATCTTCTACGCGCCTCTAAATCTCTTATCCGCGAATTATGATTTTAATATACTAATCGTCCGCTAGGAATGAGTGAAACGAATGACGACGCGTAATGTTTATTCTTGTTTATTCGTTGTTGTTAATTCGTTCTTATTACTTTCCTATAAACGGATTACGACGGTTCCCGTATTCGGGGATTAAGCCACTCCGTTAACGGGAATTGGCTCCTTGTTCGGGTAAAAAAGCGGAAGATAAACCTTCTTGACGTTTCCGCTCCAGGGAAGTAATTTCGTTATCAAAAGCCCTTCAATCTCTAATATCTGACAAAGCGGCTTAATTCTATCTCCATGAATCCCCGTATCCTGGCGAATCTGTTCAACGGTCGGAAACGCCCACATATAGTAATCGTTCGATTCCGTTCCGTTTACGTACGAGTGGAAATATAACAGTAAGAATATCGCATCCCGCGCGTCTCCTTTTCGGTATTTATCGCCTAACTCACGCAAATGAACACGGAATAGGTCGTGAAGAGACGGAGAGTATCCGCCTCGTTCGCTTCCTAGTACGTTCTCTTTCTGTTTAATTGCTATCTGTGCCAGTTGCTGCAATTCGCTCATGCCGCATTCTCCTCCGTTCTATCTCAAATCTCAATTCCTTCTCGCAAAAGTTCCTTCCGAGCTTTTGTGTTCAGTGTTTCTACTAATTGTTCAAAAATATCCTTCATATTATTAAAGTCTCTTAAAAGAGACTCGAGCACCTTAGGAAGGAATGTAGTATTTAAATCAGAAATAAGTTGAGCGATTAAACCTAGATTAAAACTTATCTCTGACAAGTATCTGACTAGTTGGTCGTGTTTTGTCTTGTACCCATAAGGCACCATAGCTTGTTTTAGAGCCTCCAGCGATCTCACTACTTTTTGATGGTCGGCTTTCATTAATCGGAGCATTCCACTTTGTGTTAAATTTGACTCTTCTAGTAGCTTCGGAGCGGTGAGCATTTTCTCCGAGGCGTTGGTAATAGCCTCTACCTGACTTGTCATAAGAAACAAATATCGTGCATATTTAAGTCTGTTCAGATTAAGTAGATTCAAAATAATTTCGTTGCTTTGCATTGTTCATCGTCTCCCTTTTCGTTAATTTATAGTGAGCGGAAATTCCGCCTTACACTCTCACCAATACATCCAATGCGGAACAGCGACTTGCACACTTTTGAGGAATTATTTTCACGGCCGCTTACTCATAAAAACAACATACTCATCCACTTCCGCACATTTTTAACAAATTTTTTTTGCGTTCATCTATAAATAGGCACAAAACAAACGCGCTTTGGGACATCCCTCCGAGATTTTCCCGCTCAAAACACATACGGACGGAATCTTCACAAATTGGGACAGAAACCCGTTAAAATTTCGTTCTCATAGTATATAAGGACAGATATCTCGAAATATGGGACAGAACTTCGAATATTGATCTGCCGCCTCCCTATCCACTTACTTTATATAGGGACATAATCAACATGAAGTGGGACATTGTTCCGAAAACATTTCCGCCCCTCACTTTCCTTGTTGCCGGCCACCTTACGTCCGCACAATTTTACGGAAGTATTCGCGGCTACTTAACCATAAAAACGACGTCCGTGGCCTATCCGCACATTCAACGTAAAAAAGGGCGCCCACCTGCGCGCCCTTTCTTCGAATAAGTCGGAGGGACTGCCGAAATGTTGGCGCATCTGGCAGCCCTGTCCGTATTTCCTCCGCTCATCGACCGTTGGCGCGGCCGGCATCATCGGAATGTACCACTTACACAACTCCGGTCAATACTGACAAAAATTCGAGCGCGGACATGCCGGCGAGTTCCTGAATCGAGATTTGATTCGGTAAAACAACGTCAAACAATAGTTGGCCCGGATCAATGCTGGCGTGGACCTCCCCGTCAATTTCCACCACGCGCTCAACTACTAAGTACGTACCGGGCGCACTTAGATCGATAGAAACCGCGACCGACTCGGACAGCCTAATCCCATTCCGTGTAAGCGTCCCTACCTCGCCTACTACGTCCAGGCCATCGATAACCTCCGTTACTTTTACAAAATCCACCCGCTTACCCCTCCAATGCCGCGATTAGAACGTCAAGTTCGTTGTTCGCGGTATGAATTTTGTGGAGCGCCTTCAAACTAATGGGACTCTCCAAGCAAAGCCCTTGCGGGTCCCTGCGATCATCTTTCATCCGAAAAATAACCGCGCACTCTGCCTCAATATCGATAAGTACAACGAGGTCCTCTCGAATTACAAACGCGTCGCATCCGTCAATTTTGATCTTTTTCATCGTCTCAACCTCCGTAAATTTGAGTTAACAATCGTAAAGCTATCCAATTGCCTCCGATCGTGCGAACGTACAGACGTCCGTCGATCCGCCGACCTCCGCGATACACATAACCGCCTCCTATACCTAAAAATGGGCGTAACAAATAAGCAGCAAAAAGTAGTAGCTTTTTCTGGAAAATGGTAGTATACTTGTTTACGTCAATATATCTACATGTCAACATGTTGTGCTTCGTGTATATAGTACACCTTCTATTTCAACATGTCAACATGTTGTGCAAATAATATTTTATGGAGGGTTTACTATGTCCATTCGCTGTCGTCTTGGGGAAATTATGAAAGAAAGACGCTTAACTAATAAAGAGGTTGTCGAATTGACCGGAGTCAGCCGCAACACGATAACGTCTTTGGCTGCGAATGCTACGAAAAGAATTGACTATGATACGTTGGAAGGTTTATGCAGAGGGCTTCAAGTTACACCGGGCGATCTAATCGAGTATGTGGAGGATGAAAAATGAGGAAATTGGGATCTATTGCAGTCGGGCTGATCACAGCCTCGATATTACTCTTCCTTATTTGGAAGGCTATTCAATAACCAGCCGCCGACCGATGAGGTTTGCGGTCTTTTTCAACGCAACTAACGGCTCGTAAATAAAGGAGGAGCTTATGTCAGACGATTTGAAGGACTATCTAAAAATGAAAATTGATTATAGCAAATGGCTAATTAGCATAATAGCTATTTTGCTAGGATTTAGTTTGACAATACTCGGAAAAGATACAGATGTTATTCTATATTTTTTAATGCCCTCGGGATGGATTGCTCTGTGTTGGTGTATGTATCAATCGTTTGCGATTATCAAAATGTATTCATTTATGTATGAAGTCAGGTTGTTTCCTAATGAAGAATTATCTCCTAAATCAAAAAAATATGTTGATAAATTCCACAAAGAAATTAATCAAGCATCTGCATTACAGGCATGGAGTTTCTTTATTGGAATTGTTTCCTTGATCCTCTTTTTTCTTGCGAATTTTATCCTATAATATAAGCAAAACACTTCTGATCTCCCCACAATCACCGCCGAAATAAACGCATATAAGCGCGTCGCTGGCGAAGCCATTTTCGAAATCGGCCGACGGCTCAAATCTGTTCGCGACGCTAAATCGGACAGTTCCGATGAAAAGGAGCGCAGACTCGCGGAACAGCGCGAAGAGGCCGGCGGATGGATTCGGTGGCTTGAGGAGAGCGTTGATTTCGACCGAAGTCAGGCGCACCGATTCATAGCCGTTTTCGAAGAATTAGGTGATGTTGGTACGTACCAACGTTTCGGCCTGCGGGCCCTCTACGAAATCGCAACGCTTCCTCCCGATGAACGCATGCGAGAACATACGCTCAAATCCGGCCAATCCAAAACGGTCGACGAAATGACCGTACGGGAACTACGCGAAGTTAAGGCCGCTCTTAAAGCGGAGAGGGAGGCGCTTTTCACGTGTTTTAAACGGGAAATTAGACATTCTAGGCGCGGAGGAGTATTAACGGAAGGATACGAGGATGAAGCGGTTAGTCACGCGCAAATTATACGCAAGCTTTCGGAGACGATCCGCAGGACGAAGTAAATAAAAAAGGACTCGCGCGGGGATGCTGCGGAGTCCGGTGTGTATTTATTTTGCAAAAAATATAGTAAGAAGTGCACCCACAATCCCCCCAATAATCGCGGAGGAGGCTTCGTTTAGGTTTAATCTTCTTTGCTCAAAGGTATTTACAAATCTCAGTACTTGCTCTGTAGGAAAATCCATAAAATCATCATATTGATGTGTATTTAACTCTTTAAAAAATACAAACTCTTCACTAGAATATATTTCCTGCATAGTTCTGTTAAATATTTGTTTGAAGAATATTTCGTCACGTTCAAATTTTGATATTACATAAAACAATTCATTTAATATACTACGTACTTTAAAATACCTATTGATATTCCAAAAATGTAAATTGTGGCTCTCTAAAAGCATATCGACTAAAACTTCTATTTTAGTCCAATTAAAATTTCTACGGTTGCATACTTGTTCGAGTTCATAGTAAAATCCGAGTTCCCGAGCTATAGATAAATAAATTGATCTCTTGTTAGCTTCATAATCACTTTCATCATTCGTATTTATTTCAAAAGAATATCTGTCGTATCCTCTTTCTTCTTTTTTCAGTAATCGAATTAAAAAATCTTCCTCCTCCTGAAACTTGTAAAACATCATGAATTCCACGTGAAAAGGACTCGGCCCCATGTATTTGAAGTTTAGAATTTCAGACTTTTTATCAAGTTCCTTTGTTAAAAATTCCCTTACCACTCGGACACCGTCAGACGGTAAGCAAGTGTCTTTTGGCTCTTTTAACTCAACTATAGTAACAGGGAAGTAGTTATCATATATCATATAGACTTTAAAATATTCAGTTTCGGTTCTCGGAGATTTTCTTAATAAATCCTTTTGAACTCGATGGGGGATAAAGAGGTCGAATTCAATTCGAAAGAACACAGGGCTAGGATAAACACCGTTACGTCTGTTATATGAATTGCTGTGTGTGTCTGATTCTGCTGATTCACTAGTATATAGTCTATCCGTTGGATTGTTTCCTTTGAATGCCTGGTTATCAGATATAATAATATTATTTATATTACTGCACGTATTTAGTATCCTTCTGACTTCATCGACATATTCATTGTAAATTTTTGTTTTATCTCCTTCAAAAACACTATAAAAATGAAAACTCCCAACCCCAAAGTGTATTTTTTCCATCAGGCAACCCCCTCACGAATAACCAATTTAATATGTAGAAGATATCTTACTTATTTAGAGCACTGTAAATTTACTACTTCTGGAAGATAGAATTCTCTTTTGAATTTTTTTAGATGATATACTAGCAATGCTATCATTCCTACCACTTCCTCCGAGTTCACCTGCGACAAAAACGATGTGACGTCGACCCAGACGTGCGGTGTAAAGGTGTGGACGTCAGGGAATGCTTAAATCGGCTGCTTCGTTTTGCCGCTCCATGATTCGACCCCTTTCGCTAGCGTTACCGAAATATTACCATAATTAGCGAGAAAATGTGTGGATTTATAATCACAAAGACCTCCGCCTATAGTATGAAAGCGTCTTAAACGAAAAAAAGGCGCAAGCTCAACGGAATCTCTCCCGCGAACTTGCGCCCTCATTACGTCCTATTCGATTTTATCCGCGTCATTATTTCCGCCCGAGTCCGCGTACCCTTCCGCCAGCATATACGCGACACACGCGCCCACGGCTCCGATTACGCCCACGACCTGCAGCGTTACGGATTCGCCCGCCCCAGCCGCCAAATTATTTCGCAAATATAGACATAGCCGGTGAATACTTCGCGTGCTGACGAGCGATATCTGGCTGAAACATTTCCGCGTACAACTGCGCCATAGCAAGAGATTTATGACCCATTATTTTCATAAGAGAGACGACGTCTCCGCCATTTAAGAGATAGTTTCGAGCAAAGGTATATCTCAATGAATGGGACGAAACACGAACTCCGTCAATACCCGCCTTCGCCGCGTAGTTGGATATATCCTCTTGAATTGTACGTCTTTTGAGAGGCTGGCCTTCGACATTAACAAACAATACGTCGTGCCCCAAATCGCCACGTATACCGATATATTCATATAAATAAGCCGCAAGCATTTCGCTAAATGGAACAATGCGCTCCCTTCTACCCTTTCCAAAAACCTGAATAACTCGCTCCTCCCAAAATATATCAGGTAGTCGAACGCTGAGCGCCTCTTCGAGTCTTACGCCTGTATCCAGCAATAGGAGCATAAATACATAATTACGATAACCTGCCGGAGTTCCCTGATTTGGGATATTTAGTAATGTGCGTACCTGATCGCGGCTTAGTGTACGGAGCACCCTCTTCTCCTCAACTAATTTATCGACCGCTTCCATTGGGTTTTCCCTCAAATATCCAGAACTACATAAATAGTTGAAAAATGCACGCAAGCTTCGTATGTACTTATTGATAGTCGGAACGCTGTTGCCCTTTTCACTTCGGCCGCGGATGTACTCCTGGATATCTTCAAGAATTACTTCGGACGGTTTCAACACCTCCAACGATGATAAGAAGTTCGAAAAATCATTAAGTGTCTGCTTGTAAAATGAGAATGTCCCTTCACTTAAATTTTTCACCTTCCGTGAGAACAAAAACATATTTATTGCGGATATCATATCTAAGTCCTCTTTGGCTTCCCTTTGCTCTAAAATCATAGCTCTTCTATCTTTGTAACTCATTGCTGCCTCTCCTACCTCTATCGTTTTCTTAGACGAGCACCAAGCCGAGCTAACGGCGAATATTGCGAATGGCTATCACGTAGATTATCCTCGTTCGTCTTAACGTAGCCCTGCGTCGTCTTAACGTCCGCATGAGCGACGATCCGCTGCAGCGTGAATAGGTCGCCGCCGTTTAGCAAATAGCTCGTAATAAAGTAGTCGCGGAGTCGGTGCGGGGATACTGGCGTCTCCTTCGTATCTATGCCGGCAATCTCGGCGTATTTACGGAGTTGCTTGCGGAAATGGTCGGCCTTTAGTGGATCTCCATACACCGCGACGAATACGTAATCCGTTTCGAAAAATGCCTGTGTTTCCTCAATAAGCCGGATTAACTCCCGAATGACTGCGGCAGACAGCGGAACGATGCGCGGTTTCCGGTTCTTGTTCATCTCACCGGGCAGCCGAATACACCGCGCCGCAAAATCCAAGTGAACAGTCCGCAACCGCAGCGCCTCATTAATCCGGAGGCCAGTATCCGCGAGCAACATCATCAGCGTTTTATTACGAAAGCCTACGTACGTACTCGTATCTGGCGCGTCAAGGAGGGCCGCAAGCTGCTCGTCCGTGAATATCGTTTTATCCTCGACGTCTGCCCGTGGCGGCTTTATCTTCTCCGTTGGGTTACCGTCGATTAGCCCCTCGTCCTCCCAAAAAGCACACATTGTTTGCAAAGCCCGCAGCCGCGACTTTATCGTTGCCGGCGATAGCTTCCGATCGTCCTTTTTCCGATATTTATCGTTGCCGTAACGCTTATGATTAAACGTCATATACTCGACATACTCGCGGATAATACCGATTGTTAAGTCTGCGGCCTCGATAATGTCCGGATGTGTATCCGTTAACCATTCGCGGAAATACCGCCAGTAGCTTTTATAATCCGCGAGAGTACGATCCCGAACCTTCTCCGCCCTTTTCGCGCTGTAGAATACGTCGAACGCGAGGTCGAGCGTTATCGATTTTGACTCCTTCGTCTTGGACACGCGTTTCATATCGATTCGTTTTTTACCTTTGCGTGGATCAATCGCCATAATAAAAAGCCTCCCTACCTTATCGTAGAGGGCTTCGTATGAGTACCGACGTTCATCCGTTTTCGCGTCCGGAATGCGTAGCCCTTGCGCTAGCCTTACCGTGACATTCAACGTTGATATTGCGGAGTTTATGCGGGAAGATGCTGGTGAAGGGACTCGAACCCCCGACCTACGCATTACGAATGCGTTGCTCTACCAACTGAGCTACACCAGCACATTCACTAATTAACTTGAAACAAAAAATATTATAACTCGATCTGAAAATTTTGCAAGCCCTTAAAATTAGGAATTTACTGGAGCTTATCTTGAACCGAGCGCAGCTTCTGCTCAGAGGAGCTCTCTTTGTCACGCCGGTCGTCAATCTTGATCGAGGTGGACACCCGCTGGGCCCCGGATTGAAACGGCGATTCATGAATAGCACGAATCGCTGCGAATACACGATCCAACGGCCCTTCAATAATCGTGCTCATCGAGGTCAGCGTATAACGGATACCTTCCTGCTTCTCCAATACCCGCTGCAGCTCGGCTACGTATGGGCTTAAGCTGGTCGATCCCGTCCCGATAGGAATCACCGTTACCTCTGCAATCGCCATACTGCTCCCTCCTTCTTATAATAACGTTCCATACTTTTTAAATAACATTCATACTGCCTCTTATTGTAACAATTTCTCCCCCTTCTTTTCAAATAAGCCGACGCGGCTATAACCTTCAGCCACCTTACCATGATCTGGATGGAGGAATTAAGTTCAGGCCTCTCCCGCACCTGGAAGAGACCCTGCACCTTGCCTCGTACTAATCTTCGCTCGCTTACGCCATTTCCCCGAGCTCCCGTAAATCCCCGCTGTTCTCTTCGGAAACGGCCAATTCCTTCTTCAACAGCGCCTTGATCACATTCGCGGACTTCACCTTCGTATGGAGGCATGGCGAAACTTCAATCTGATACGCCCCCCGCCGGATCAGGTCCCGCAGTTCCTCCGCCGTCCCCGCTTCCTCGTCAAAGCTATTAACGATGCTGCCGTACTGCATAAATTGATGCGTATCGCTTCCCCCGACGACAGGACGCCCCAGGCGTTGCGCAAATTCATCGATTTGAGCGCGATAGGCCTCCAAGCCTTGCGCATAAATATCTTTGCCGTTCAGGTCAAAAGCGTCCAGCCTCCCCAGCAGCTCATCCGGCAAATGATGCAGCGGCGTTCCTCGTCGGAACGGATGCGCCCCGATGCGCAGAAATCCTTGTTCCTCGCTCCAGTCCAGCAGCGACTGGAAGTCGATAAACCGCCCCTTCTCCGTATAAGGTTCCAGGCGCTGCCTCAAAGCCAATATCCGGTCCCGGTCGCCAATAATCAGAATATGCCCGGTTTCTTGAATATCCACTTCGATGCCGGGAAATACCTTCATCCCCTCGGCCAAATAGTAGCCTTGCTCATAGGGGTAGTGCCGGTCCAGTACCTGATAAATATCCTCGTACCGCCAGGTGTTGAAATGCTCCGTCATCGCGACGGCATCCAGGCCGTTTTTTCCTGCCTCGGCCATCATTTCCTTGAAATAAGCGTGACTAAAAGCTGTTTTCTTGGCAAGCTTGACATGGGTATGCAAATCTATTTTCATCCGCTTCTCCTTCACTTTTTAATAATAAACTACCCGCATAATTCATCTATATGGTAATTTGAGCTGCAAGGACATGAAGCAGTACAACGTACAATCCCGAGCCAAGCAAAAACACAGCATCGCGGACGGTAAATTTCATGTAAGACAGCTTGATTCGTTTGGCCTCCGGGGAATGATAGGCGTACGAGAAGCCTTTGGCTTCCAGCGCTTCCACCGTAGTGCGCGTGCGTTTGGCAATGCTTAGAATTAATGGGTAAAAAGACAGCACCGCTATTTTCAAAAAGTAGACGATACTTCTCCAGTACAGCAGCCCATGCCTCCTCGGTGCAACACCCCGAAGCCGGAAAGACAGAAAAATATGATGATATTCCTCCACCAGGCTTGGTAGCGTCCGGTAGCCGTAGGCGATGCCAAATGACACCTGCTTAGGGACGCCGATGCGGAGCAGTCCGTCGCTCAGCTTCTCGGGGTCCATCGAGCAAAATACGGTGATGCTGGCCATCGAAATGACTGACAGCTTCATCGTCAGCTTCAATAGAGGGAATATCGTCTCTCCGCCCCCGCCGAACAGCCAGGATACGATGAACAAATATCCCGCCTGGCTTAATAAACCAAGACAAAGTATGCATATAATCAACGGACTTACTCGCGACATTATTGTCGTGAAGACCAAGAGCAGGAACATGCCAAGCAGCAGTACCTCGTTGTGAATGAACCAGGGAGCGATGCCGAAATACAAATACCAGAAGAACAGCGTTCGCGGATCCAGCCTGGCCAAAAACGTATTGCCGTTGCCGTAGGCCGTATTGAGCAGTTCAATTTTAACTCCTTCTACGGACACACGGTCCATCAGTTTACGAACATACTCCATGCCTTGCCGCCCCCTTCCTTGATTCGTTCCAACGCTGCACAAATTCGTCTACCGTATAACTAAGCGGCGCCATCCCCAGCCTGCGGCTGAGCTCCAAAATCTGCGGCGCCCGCAGCCCGGCTTGCTCCAGCAGTCCGGCATCGCCGAATACCGATTCCCGCGTACCGTCGCGGATAATATCACCCTGATGCATCACGATGATCCGGTTCGCCCATTCCGCCACCAGCTGCATGTCGTGGGTTGCCACAATGACGGTCTCCACATGACGATTCAGTTGCTGCAGCAGGCGCGTGATGTCTTTGCGGGTCGCGATATCAAGGTTCGCCGTCGGCTCGTCGAGCAGAATCACCGAGGGGTTCATCGCCACCCCGATTGCCAGCGAGGCGCGCCGCTGCTGGCCGCCGCTGAGCAGCCGACCGTCCCGATGCTGCAGCCCGGTCAACCCGAAGCTCTCCAGAATGGCATCTACCTTGGCCTGATATCCGTCCACGCGGCGCGCCTTGAGAAAGAACTCCACATCCTTGCGGATCGAATCCTCAATGAACATTTCCTCGGGATTTTGGTAAATATAAGTCACTGTATTCGCGAGCTGCTCGGGCGTCGTTGCAGCCGTGTCCATTCCTTTGACGACGATCCGGCCGCTTTCAGGTTTTGTTACCCCGGTGATCAGCCGCATGAAGGAGGATTTCCCTGCCCCGTTATTACCAACGAGGGCCACCAGATCCCCTGTTCTAAACGTTACGCTGACATCCCGAAGCACATTCTTTCGTTCCCGGCTCACCGTCCGGTAGGAAAAACGGACATGCTTGGCTTCAATGATCGGGTCAGCGTCTGGGTTATCGTCAGTATTAGCTTGAGTAATACCAGCATCAGCATCGAAATCAGCAGTGATTCTGACCATCCCGCCGGGCTCCTCCTGGGGTTCCAGCTGCTGCAGCCGCTGAAAGTAAGCTGCGGCCTCGTCAAGCGTAATCGGGTACGGTGCGGGATGCGGCGAACCCAGGTTGAACCGACCAAGGCTAGGCCAACTACCGTCCATCCCAGCAGAATCCCGTTCCCAGGCTTTTGCGATCTCGGCGGCGGCCTGGGTAACCTGAGGCGGATAAATGTGGCTGAACCGCAGCTGCTCCAGCTCCACAAGCGCCTCCTCTACCGGCTTCGACCATACGGCCCGGCCTTGATCCATCAGCACGACCTGCCTGCAATACTCAGCAATAAACTCCGTATGATGCTCGATAACGATGATCGTTTTGCTATGCTGCTCGTTCAGGTGGCGCAGCAAATCGTAGATCTCCCTGGCATGGCAAGGATCAAGCTGGGCCACGGGCTCATCGATGATCAGGATATCCGGATCCAGCGAGATTGCTCCGGCAAGTGCCAACTGGTGCTTCTGCCCCCCGCTTAATTGCCAGATGAACTCTTTCGGATCCACCGTTAGATCCACCAAACGCAATGCCCGCAGCCCGCGCTCCCGATAATCCTCGAACCCGTAATTCAGCGGAGCAAAGCTGGCGTCGTCCAGCACCGTAGGACGGATAAGCTGATTCTCGAAATCCTGGTAGACGTAACCGACATGGCGCGACAAACGGGCAACATCATGCTCCAAAGTCTGCAGCCCGTTCACACGTACGCTCCCCTCAAAATCCCCGACATAATAGTGGGGAATCAATCCGTTCAGCGTCTTGCACAGCGTCGATTTCCCGCTCCCGTTGCCGCCGATGACGGCTACGAAATCACCGCGCTTAATCTGCAATGACACCCCGTTAAGCACCGGATCCTCCGCGCCCGGGTATGTAAAAGTCACGTTATCGATCGATACGATCCAATCGGGCTCTGCTGTCTCCGCCTCCTGCAATAGAGTCCTGTCTTGATACATGCCCTAACCTCCACTATAGTTTAGATCCCGGTGCCTGCCGTACCCGAGCGTTTTCCCCTGCGAACCAGCATCCAAATCGTAAGGCATGCCACCGCGGCGGCAGCGCCGATGCTTACCCAGATGAACCAGCCGCCGATGCTTTCCAGGAAGTCGGCATCCCATTCAACAAGCGCCATATCCGATTCAGCCAGGAACTCAGCAACTGCAGCCAGAACGGCCAGTATTACGGAAACGACGATTAATCTGGGAGCCATAATTTCACCGAGTGAATATTTCATCTTATTATTTCTAGGCTTCATGCCAAGCAGCGGTTCGATTTTCCCATATAAACGAGGCACAAGGTACAACGTCGGCAGCAGCGCGAACAGAATGCCTGAGAACAAAACATCGTTTAGAAAAGCCACTCCTTCAACCACCACAACGCTTTGCGCTAATCCCGGCACCGCCTCAAACTCCTCCACACCGATCCATACTTTGGCGATATCGACCGCGCAACTGATAAATTGGTGAATGACGACTCCCATCATCGCTGCGACGCCAACCTGTCTGCGGTTCTGAGGATCGCTCACCAGCGTCCCGGCGATGAACATTGCCAGTGAGAACCCGATGAACTTCTCCAGCTCGCCAAGTCCGCCGAATTGCCCTAGCATGATTTCGCCGAAGATGACTTCGCCAAGCGCCGCCCCGACCGCCGCATAGAACGGATGGAACAAAATGCACAGCGTCAGCGGGATGAACGCGAAGTATTCGACCGACAGTTCGATCGGTCCCAGCTGAACCGACGGAATCAGTTCGGTGATCATATTCGACAAACCGTACAGCGACATCGATAGAATGAATACCATCATTTTCTGGGACTGGGTTAATACATACCTTTGTTTTAATTGAGCCACTCTAGCTTCCCCTCCTGGTTTCAGATAGCTCCACTATAGGAGGGAAATATTAATGCTGCTTCTATATCTTGTAAATCATATGTAAAAATTATTTCATGAATTTATTTAATGAAAAAAATATATCATTCCTTGCTAGATTCTCATTACCGCCCTCGTGCGGATATGTTAATCTAAAGCTATCCATTCAACCGAAGAAAGAGAGGCCACCCCGATGAACTTGGACTGGAATTTAGAAACCTTATCCCCAGGTCAATATAAAATTGCCGACTATATTCAGAAAAACATGCAAACCGTCCTCTTTCTGACCGAACAAGAAATCGCGGACAACTTGGGACTCAGCATCGCTTCCGTATCGAGGTTTTGGCGTTCT
The DNA here is from genome assembly GCF_054767475.1 of Paenibacillus sp. YSY-4.3. Classification (NCBI taxonomy): domain Bacteria; kingdom Bacillati; phylum Bacillota; class Bacilli; order Caryophanales; family Paenibacillaceae; genus Paenibacillus; species Paenibacillus sp. YSY-4.3. The sequence goes on from NZ_BAABMC010000002.1 coordinate 210,464, forward strand.
GTCGGTTTTAAAAATATTAAAGATTTCAAAAACCAGCTTCGCGAGCATTTGGAAGTTACCCCTGCCGCCAAGATGAAAAACATCATGGATAGAGCAAACGCGGCGTCCTTTCCAGGTCAATTCCTTGCCTCCAGCATTGAGCATCTAGAAGGCACGCTGCAGCATTATTCACAGGAAGCATTTGACGCCGCTGTTGATGCACTTGTCACGGCGCGCAGAGTATATTTGTATGCCCCGGGTCCCTCGTCCGGTCTGGCCCAGTTGATGCATTACCGCCTCAGCCGCTTCGGCCTGTCCATCCATCACCTTGATCGCGGAGGCAGCGAGCTGTTCGAGGATCTGCTCCATATTACAGGCGAAGACGTCGTTGTCCTCTTCGGCTTCGTCCGATTGCTTCCAGAAGCCAAAGTGATCGCTGACCATGCCAAGCAATGCGGCTACCGTACAGTACTCATTACCGATCGCCTTGTCTCCGACTTCTCGGGCCAAAGCGACGTAACCCTGTATGCCAGCCGGGGCGAGATTTGGGAATTCCATTCGATGATCGCCCCGACCTTCCTGGTAGAGAACCTGATCGTCGCTACCGGGATGAAAAACCAAGAGCAGCACCTGCGCAAATTAGAACAGCTGAACCACCTGCGCAAAAAATACGACCATGAATTGCCGCGATAAATGTTCACAATTTTTCTTCATCTCCCACTCGCCGCATCAGGGTTGCTTTCACCAGTTTTTTCATACTTTTTCATCACTCGGCTGGTGAAGTTGTCTGTTTACAAACACTACATATTGGGGTAATGTAAGTTGCAGACAACCAAATATAGTGGAATCGGGTGATCCAGCCCTCTATTGATCGGCTGGGGCTTAAAAGGGAAGTGCGGTGCAATTCCGCTGCGGTCCCGCCACTGTGACCGGGTGCCTGCAAGAGCTCACCAAGCTCTTTGCAGCACTTTACTGACAAGGGCCACTGCAGATGCTAGCCATCTGCGGGAAGGCGTCAGCGAAGAAACCGGAAGCCAGGATACCTGCCCAATTCTGTATTGACACCAAGTACCAGATGAACCTGCGAGGAACAGGTAGGTGTCCGCTTGCAGCTTACATATGTATCTATCCTGTATCTAATGGATGATCCAAGCAGTTCTTCCAACGCGCATTCGGGCATTTCCAACCTTGCACAGTCGGAAATGCCTTTTATATGGTTGTAATGTGTAGTTTTTCGGGAGGGAAACTTTGTTATGGCGATTATGAACCCGGTTTATACAAGCCGCCAAGACATGCTGGAAGAAGTTATTACATTAGGAGAAGAGATCGTTGCGAGCAGCAATCTTGAAGTGCTGCGGGAGAACGCTAACTTGAACGGCGAAAGCTTCTCCGGCAAGATGAGCAAATTCGGCAGCGAATACGCGAAATGGTATGCGAACCATTTTGTCATGCCTAAACCACTCGTTCAGGCCATTCAAGACAATGTCGTCTACGTACACGATTTGGATCAATATGCGATCGGAACGACGAACTGTATCTTTATTCCGTTCGATAAGCTGCTGCGCGAAGGGTTCAACACCGGGAACGGCAGTGTAAGGCCGCCGAATTCAATTATGACGGCGATGGCGCTCGTGGCGATTATTTTTCAATCCCAGCAAAATGCGCAATACGGTGGAGTATCCGCCAACAAGCTTGATCATGACCTGGCGCCTTATGTGACCAAATCCTTCATCAAATATTTCCGCAAAGGCTTGGACTACTTCGAAGAAGGAGACAAGGACGCCGAGTACGGCCTCATCACAATGGCTCGCTCCGATCTGCAAGCGCAGTATCCAAGAGCTTTCAAATATGCAGTCAAAGAGATCGAAGGCGAAACGCTGCAGGCCGCCGAGAGCCTCATTCACAATCTCAATACGATGTCGAGCCGGGCGGGCGGACAAATTCCGTTTACGAGCATCAACTACGGCACCTGCACGTCGATAGAAGGACAACTCGTCATCAGCTCCCTGCTTGCCGCAACGATGCGCGGACTTGGCAGCGGCGAAACGCCGATTTTTCCAATTCAAATTTTTAAATGCAAGCAAGGCGTTAATCAGCAGCCCGGAGAACCCAATTACGAGCTGTTCCTGAAAGCAGCGGAATGCTCGGCCAAGCGGCTGTATCCGAACTTCGCCAACCTGGACGCCCCGCTCAATCTGATGTACTACAATCCGGCGAACCCAGATACCGAATTTGCCACGATGGGCTGCCGCACGAGGGTGCTAAGCGACCGCTTCGGCCGCAACCGCCTTTCCGGTAAAGGAAATTTGTCCTTCAATACCCTGAACCTGGTCAAGCTGGGCCTGGAACATGGCATTGCGTTAGGACAGCGGCAAACCGCAGATGAACAAGGCTTCTACCGTGAACTGGAACGTTATATGGATATCGCTTTGGACGGGCTGCTGCACCGCTTCCGGATTCAATCGTCCCAGAAAGCGAAGGCTTCCGACTTCATGATGCGCGAAGGCGTATGGGAGGGCGGCGAACATCTGAACCCCGAGGATACGGTGGAAGAGCTACTCAAGCACGGCAGCCTGTCGATCGGCTTCATCGGGGTCGCGGAATGCATGAAAGCCATGTATGGTAAACATCACGGTGAAGATGCCGATGTATATAAGAAAGCTTATAATTTGATCGCCTTCATGCGCGACTATTGCGACCGTCAGAGCGAACGGCACAACCTGAACATTACCCTGTTCGCCACTCCGGCGGAAGGGTTGTCCGGGAAGTTCACCAAGCGAGACCGGGCTAACTACGGGGAAATTCCTGGCGTCGTTGACCGGGAATATTACACGAACTCTTTTCATGTGCCGGTATACTATGACATCAGCGCAGCTAAAAAAATCGAGCTGGAAGCACCGTTCCACGGGCTGTGCAATGCGGGAGCCATCTCCTACATTGAGCTGAACGGCAACGCCCGCAGCAATCCGGCCGCGTTTCTGAGAATCATTCAGTACGCACTGTCGCAGCAAGTGAGCTACTTTAGCATAAACCATCCGATTGACCGCTGCTCGGGCTGCGGTTATGAAGGAATCATCGGCGCTGTTTGCCCATCCTGCAACGCCAGCGAGCAGGACGTCCATATCCGCCGCCTGCGGCGCGTGACCGGATATTTGACCGGGGATTTCCAGACGCGGTTCAACGCCGCCAAGCAAGCCGAGGTCCGCGACCGCCTGAAGCATTCGACATGAACATTTGCGGCTATTACCCGGAATCGATTAATGAAGGCGAAGGACTGCGGGCGGCGCTCTTTATAAGCGGATGTCGCCATTATTGCAAGGGCTGCTTCAGTCCGGCCACCTGGAATTTCAATTACGGCGAGCCCTTCACTTCCGAACGGGAGCAGGAAATTATCCAGGACATCGCCGGCAACCCGCTGCTTAGCGGACTGTCGATTCTTGGCGGCGACCCTTTTTTCTCGGCAGCCCAGGTCAGTGCTTTCCTCGATCGTTTGCGCGAGGCCGCAGGCTCGTTATCCGTCTGGATTTACAGCGGGTATACGTACGAGGAATTAACCGAGGACACGCAGTCACCGGAATACGGACTGTTAAGCCGCTGCCAGGTTCTGGTGGACGGGCGCTATGTCGATGAATTACGGGACCCATCCCTGCTCTATCGCGGCAGCTCCAATCAAAGGCTGATCGACATTCCGGCGAGCCTGTCCCAGCGCGGCATTGTCGAATGGCAGCCAACTTTCTCTTTCTAGCCGACTCTGTTTCTAGTATAATTATAATTTGTGTTCGTTCTATTGACGTCACTGGCGCCAAATCATAACGTGGCTGTTCAAAGCTCTTCTATCGATCAAGATCGTATAATTGCGATCTTTTGAGCCCGCGTATGAAGCGCCTCTTTTTTCGAGGAATAGTTGCAATTTAAGAATTAAAGATTTGAGCATCCAAGATTCGACAATGAATTGGAAGATTAAATATCCCACTTCAGGAAAGCGAGGAATTTTTACATGCCTTCACTCGTAACGAAACCCAACAATCGCCAGCTTGCGTTCGACAATGACCGTCTCGGAATTTACGCCGACCGTATTCTGGATGGATTACATACACTTGACAAGGAGCGTCTGCTGCGCGGCGTCACCGCTAAGCTGAGACATGACTCCGTCACCGGCGAGGAAATCAGCAGCGCCTTTACGATGTCCGCTCTGGAACTCGTCACCAAGGACGAGCCGGACTGGAAGTTTGCCGCAGCCCGCGCCCTGCTCACTACCTTATACAAAAAAGCAGCGGTCAACCGCCGTTACAAAGCGTATCCGGAAGAGCCTTACGGATCGTTCTACCATCTTATTACCGAGCTAGTCAAAGCGGGCATCTACCGCCAAGAATTGCTCGATTGCTATACGAAAGAGCAAATCGATGAACTGGGCGAGCTGATTGACCCGACCCGCGACCTGCTGTTCGATTATATCGGCCTGCTGACGCTCACCGAGCGCTACCTGGCTACCGATTTTGACGGACGCACGATGGAGCTGCCGCAAGAGCGTTACATGGTCATCGCCATGTATCTGATGCACCAGGAGCCTGCAGACAAGCGTCTGGAATTTGTAAAAGAAGCCTACTGGGCTATGAGCAACATCTATATGACCGCCGCTACGCCAACGATGTCCAATGCCGGTAAAAAAGTCGCTGGACAGCTGTCCAGTTGCTTCATCGATACCGTGGACGACTCGCTGGAAGGCATTTTCGATTCTAATACGGACGTGGCCCGCCTCAGCAAAATGGGCGGCGGCATCGGCGTCTATCTCGGCAAGGTTCGCGCCCGCGGCTCGGACATCCGCGGCCACAAGAACACCAGCTCCGGCGTTATCCCTTGGATTCGCCAGCTGAACAACACGGCCGTCAGCGTCGACCAGCTCGGCACACGCAAAGGAGCCATCGCGGTATATCTGGACGTGTTCCACAAGGATATCCTCGCTTTCCTTGACCTGAAGCTGAACAACGGTGACGAGCGGATGCGCGCGCATGACGTGTTCCACGGTGTCTGCCTCCCTGACCTTTTCATGGAAGCTGTCGAGGCTCGCGGCGAGTGGAACCTGTTCTGCCCGCACGAAGTGAAGAAGACGATGGGCTGGAAAGACGAGAACGGCCGCCCGCTAGGCCTGGAAGATTTCTACGACAAAGAGGTAGGCAGCGGCGAGTTCCGTGAAAGATATGAAGAAGCGGTCAATCATCCAACGCTGTCGAGAATTACGATGCCAGCGATCGATATCATGAAACGGATCATGAAATCGCAACTGGAGACAGGCACGCCGTACATGTTCTACCGAGACACCGTTAACCGCGCCAACCCGAACCGGGCGCACGGCATGGTCTACTCGTCGAATCTGTGCACGGAAATCATGCAAAACCAATCGCCAACCGTTGTAGAACAAGAGGAATTAGTAACGAAGGACGGCCAAACCCGTATCGTCGTTTCCAAAATTCCTGGCGATTTCGTCGTCTGCAACCTGAACTCGATCCACCTTGCCCGCGCTGTTCCAGCCGGCGTATTGGATCGCCTCGTTCCGATTCAGACGCGGATGCTCGATAACGTCATCGACATCAACAACATCGAGGTATTGCAAGCCCAGTACACGAACAGCCAATACCGGGCGATCGGGCTCGGCACCTTCGGGCTCCATCATTTGCTGGCCCTGGAAGGCATCCGCTGGGAATCTGAAGAAGCCGTTAAATACAACGATGATCTCTATGAAAAAATCAACTACCTGCTGGTCAAATCCAGCATGGAGCTAGCTATAGAGAAAGGACGCTATCCGAAGTTCGCCGGCTCCGATTGGGAGAACGGCAACTACTTCACATACCGGAATTACACCGACGGCACTCGTGAAGGCAAGTTCGTAACGACCGAACAATGGCGCGAGCTGGCGGAGGAAGTGAGCAAGAACGGCGTGCGCAACGCCTGGATGTTCGCGATTGCGCCGAACGGCTCGACTTCGATCATCGCCGGTTCTACCGCGAGCATCGACCCGCTGTACGAGCTGCTCTCCTATGAGGAGAAGACGACGTACAAAATCGCCAACCCGGCGCCGGATTTGTCCGAGAAGACGATCTGGTACTACAAAACGGCCTTCCTGATTGACCAGCACTGGTCGATCGATATGGCCGGAGCCCGTCAGCGCCACGTCGATCAAGCGCAAAGCTTCAACCTGTACGTGCGCCCTGACATCAAAGCGACGGAATTCCTGGAACTGCATTTACATGCCTGGAAGGCCGGCCTGAAATCGACTTACTATGTTCGCAGCCGCGCGCTGACGATCGAAGAGTGTGAGAGCTGCGCCAGTTAAGGGGATCCCAACCAGGATCCCAACCCACCCAAACCCTCCCTTGTCGTAAGGGAGGGCCCCCGAGGGCCCGCTGCCCTCGGGACTCCCGCAAAGGGGAGTAACGTTGGAGTTAAAGAGGCGCTCCTGCTCGCTGTTCCCTACGGGAATACGCTGTAGGTTTGTGCGTGGAACGCTTTTCCCCCTTCGGGTACGTCTTACTTTCGGCGCACCCGGGCCACCTGGAAACACACTGCGGAGGACTGCTGCTGTCGAGCGCACCCGAGGTAGTTCGTGCAACTGGGCCGCTTGCCGCCCTAACGGGCCCGCTAGAGTGGTCGCTCCTGCATAGGAGCGGACTGCTGCTATCAGCGGTTCATTGTGAGGGCTATGTGCTGGGTGGCGCTGTCCCCTGCGGGGATTCGCTTGGGCTAGTCAGACTACTAATATTTTTAAAATAACATCAAATCTTTGAGGAGATGAGATCATTGCAACTGCAAACGATTTTTAATACGGAGGCACCGAACAAATCAACTCGCATCATTAACGGAGAATCCTCTGGTATCCTGAACTGGAACGACATCCGCATGCCGCATATGTACAAGCTGTACAAAGTACTGCTGCTGAACCACTGGATTGCGGACGAGATTCCAATGAGCAAGGATGCGCAGCAATTTCCGCTATTGGATCCCGAGGAGCAGCGCACGTTCAAGATCAATATTTCGCTGCTGGCTGTTCTGGATTCGATGCAGACGATGTTCGTTGGGGACGTAAAACGTTATTTCACGGATTCTTCGCTTGAGGCGATTTCCGCTATTATCGCTCAGCAGGAGGTCGTGCATAACCAATCGTACTCTTACGTGCTGTCCTCAATCGTATCGGAGCAGGAGCAAAAAGAGATTTTCGAATATTGGAAGCATGATCCCGTGCTGCTTGACCGGAACAAGTTCATCTCGGAAATTTATCAGAACTTCCGTAACGAACAATCGCCGCAGACGTTCTTTGAAGCGCTCGTAGCGGATCTCATTCTGGAAGGGATTTTCTTCTACAGCACGTTCGCCTTCTTCTACAATCTGGCACGCGACCAGAAGATGATGGGTACGAGCCAAATGATTTCCTACATTCAGCGTGACGAGAATCAGCACTGCTACTTCTTTGCCGAAGTGTTCAAACAGCTGCTGCTAGACTGTCCGGAGCTGAATACGAAAGAAAACATCGACTACGTATACCGCACGATCGACCGGGCGGTGGAGTTGGAGACGAACTGGGCGCACTATACGCTCAAGGAAGTCCGCGGCATTGACTTGAACGAATTGTCCGATTACATCAAGTACATTGCCAATAAACGCCTGAGCCTGATGGGTCTTGAGAAAGCATACCAAGGCGTAGACGTAAACTGCATGCCATGGATCAAGCCGTTCTCGGATGAAGCGCTGAACGCGACGAAGACGGACTTCTTCGAAGCCAAATCCCGCAACTACGGCAAGGTCGGCGACGACAACGGATTCGACGATTTGTAAAATAATATAGCACCCCACGAACCGATATTGGCCACTTCCCATCTAAGGGAATTCCAATAGAGATTCGCTGGGGTGCTTTTTTGATTGCCTGCAGTCGGATTCTTTCCAAACAGGCTACTTTAGCCCGTTCAAGCCTCCTCGTTGCCCGTATTCCCGCAGTAGTGATGCCGATGCGGCGTGCTTCCGTCTACTGTCGTGTATCCTTCGAAGTAATGGTAATGTCCGCCCCCTGGCAGTGGGATCGCCTGTCCTGTCGTCCCTCTAATCTTGTGAGAGTGGCCAGCATTAAAAGACGTCACCGCGCAGTAATTGTGTACGTGCTGAACTCCGCTTGGAGCCGGTTCCGTTCTGCCCGCATAATGGTGATTATGTCCAACATCAAAGGATGTCTCCCCCGCAAAAGGGTGAACATGCACAGGTCTCCCATTCCAAGACGTAATGTACAGCTTATGCGAGTGCTCAGAATCGGAATCATCTTCCCGATGAACAACAAAGCCAGTCACAGGTATCTCCAACAATAACTCCCCTTTTCATTGTGATACTGAATTGTATGCTGGGGAGAAATGGAGGGTGCAGTAGTCTAGAGCTCTTAATTCCGCTCATATTTCGCCTTCCAGAAGCTCAAGTAACCATTCATTGGTGATTTAAAAACTAAATGTATTTTATACATCTAGTTACGCTCTATTATCAAAAATACATACGCTAAATGCAAAACATGCAGTTAGTTTGCCGGAATAGAGCTCATTCGTCGAAATAGCTTCAATCTAAATGTAGGTTTTGCAATTAGTTTCCCTTAACGCGCCCAAAACCGATGAACTAACTGCAGGAAATACATCTAGTTCCCTAGTTACCTTGTTACCTTCCCTTTTTCCTTACCTTATCCTAACCATCTAGTAGTTTAATTTATTGGAGAGAAAGACTCCGTTCAATTAAGGAGCCGTGCAGCTTTTGCATCAATTAAAGACAGTTCCGCACTTTAGCAAGTAAAATCCTGCACTTTTGCAGCTTTCCTTCTCAATCAACAAGCAGCGACGACAAATCAGCCCCTAACCCTAAGTATCCATACGAACATGATCCCATGATTCGTCTCCATAACCCATCAGCCAGAACAGCGCCCTCCGCCTCTCCATAACGATGCTCTCGCTCATCCCAGCTGGCGCGCTCTCCCCTTTGACTCTGCTGTTCACACAGGCCCAGTGCAGACGGTAGCTCCGATCCGCTTCATCCAAAATTTCCTCCGGACGGCGCAGCGACGTTGTTTCCATGAAATCCTCGAAGCTATCGCAGCTGGACACCACCTGAATAGCAAAATCGCAATCGCAAGTCTCGTTGGGAAAATCGAGCGACCCCACCAGCCCTAAAGCCCAAATCAGCACCCAGTAAGCTTCGTATTGCCAGGAGATATTCACCGCATCCTGATGCTCTGGCTCCTCCTGCTGGAGCAGTTCCACTTCATTTTCCGTCAGGGCATCTGTTACCCCATACTTATCCAGCATCCCTGTCACGAACTGCCTGGATTGCTCCAGATCCTCATCCTGTAGAATATAGCTGGCATACTGGATCACTAGCAGCAGAGCAACCGCTCTGCGGGCGATTTCCTCCCGGGACTTAAAGCGCAAGTCCGCCAAAGGAGGAAGCTGGGGCAGCCCTTCAATAAAAGGAATATTCCTCTCCCGCAAATAAGCGATCGTCGCTTGCTTGCGCTGCTCGCCTTCGGCAGAGACTTGCTCCTCGCCTCTTATTTTTCTCGTGCAAGCCCTTGGCCTGAACTCGGCATTGCCCGACCTTCCGTCAGGATGAACAATGACGCGCCCGTCGTGATCGGCCAGCGTCCCGTCCGGGATGAAGCCGATGCCGTCCACGCCGCGAAGAAGCCCTTGGAACAACGTCAAATAGGCCTCGTCGTAGTCCTTCTCCGTCTCGATCGCCAGCATCGTGTTAATTACGGAAATCTGCGTAAGCACCAGACCCTTAAGCTGCTCATCCTCGAACGGAATTCGATCATAGAACCCCATCATACCCGGAATATTGTTTGCAAAATAATCTGGATCGGTATCCTCAGTGGCTACCCGAATGACCATCTTGTTCTTGTTAAACCACTTTCGCGGTTGAATCACATACTCTCCGGGATTGCCGTCTATTTTGTATCCGTCTGCAAATACTTCAGCAATCAAGCCAGGAATATCTTCAATATCGTTCCTTGAAGCAAATATCGTAAAATGCCGCATGCAAACCACGCCCTCCTTAAAAAACGGGGCTACTATAGCCCCGCATGAAAATGTCCATATAATCTATATCGGTTTACGAGCCACGATGAAAAAGCGGTGCTCCCGACTCTCCACACAGCCGTCCTGCTCCAGCTTTTTCTGCAGCCCACACAGCTTCTCGAAGCACCGGTCCACAGAAAACCCCGCAAACTCCCACTCGATCACCTTCGCAAAATACACCAGCGCCCCGATATCCAAAAACCGAAGACGAGGAAAACACTCATGCCGCTCCAAAACCGTGAACCCGGCCAGCGTTAACTCGCGAACCGCCTGCTCCAAGCCGAACCCGGAATCCGTGGTCATCCCCGCTTCCCCAAGCAGCCAACGGGACAGCTCCCGGTTGTTCAGCCCGCCTACCTGCTGGGTAATGAACCAGCCGCCCGGCTTCAAGACTCTAGCCAGTTCCTCAACCGAATAGGCTTCATGTCGATTGATCACCAAATCGAACAATCCGTCATCAAAGGGCAGGCTCGCATCATCGAACACCTGTCTGACCTCGATCCCCCAAGCGGGCAGGATAGCCCGGCACAGCTCGTAGTTCGGCGGATACGCCTCCGTCGCATACGTTTTCCCCCTTGGAGGGCAAAGCGAGCGAAGAAACTCTCCCCCGCCGGTCCCCATGTCGAGCATCACGCGCTCATCGCTCATATGAGCCAGCACCGCAGCTTTATAATCCCAGGGCAGTTCCTCCCCCGCTATTCGCCCGTCCAAAGAAGAGAAGTCCCATCCCTGAAAGCTCTTTTCTTCTTCCTTTTTCCATGCTTCTCTTAATCTCTCCAGATTCATCTGACATCCCCCTCTCATGAATTTCGCTAAGAACAGAACAAAACGTCTATCTAGCCTAAACCGCAGAGAGGTGCAGCTGTCGGATAACAATAATAAGCTCTACCGCCCGGTACAAATGGTTATCCGCTAGTTTGCAGCTGCACCGGGCTGATACCGTATTTCCTCACCATCGACAGAGACATCGATCACTCACCCCATGAATTTTTATGTATTAAATAGTTAACTGCCATGATTCAAACCGGCATCTATACTGGGAATAACAAATTATACAAAAAGCGGGAGTGGCTAAATTGAAAAAAATATGCTCACTAGATCCTTATTAACGATCCTTTTCCTATTGATGACTATTTCTTTCTTCTACAATCAATACCAGTTGCGCTATGGTCAAACAGTATATGCCTTCGATATAGAGACCGAGGATTTATACATCAGGGACATCGAAATTACTGCTGTTTCCCCATACGCTTTGTTTATTACCGGACACTTCTTGGAGATGAATGGTGATAATAAATCATTTGACGGAATACGCTACGGTTTCTCTATGGACGGCACTATGATCCTATCGCGAAGTCAAGCCGGCGACCCATTTACTTTCCCGGATGCCGCTAACGGCAAAACATACTCCGGCACTGGCAGTTTAATCAAAGATCTCCGCGTTCATAAACTAGATTCCCTTCAGGTAGAGATTCACTACACGGTCAACGGCGAACCGAAAAATATTGCGGGAGATATCAAATTAGCAGATGTAATTAAGCCATTCAGCTACAATAACCATAAAGTTGTACATTTACGATAAAATCTATCAGCCAGAAACTATAAAGGAGCCGCCGCAGTTCCTCACTCCAGCAGCTCCCTCAGCATACGCTCCCGGCCATTCATGAACTCCTTCATGATGACGAAATGATCCGTCTCCTCCAGCGTCGCCTCGCGAATCCCCTCCGGGGTCAGCTGGTATATCACACTGTCCGGGTAGGCCATGATGATCGGCGAATGCGTAGAAATAATCAACTGCGAATACTCGTTCACAAGCTGGTGAATCCGGGACAACATCGCCATTTGGCGGTACGGGGACAAGGCAGCCTCCGGCTCGTCCATAATATACAGGCCCCTCCCGCCGAAGCGGTTCATGAATGCTGCGAAAAACGATTCACCATGCGACATCATGTGCAGCGGTCTGCCGCCGTAAGAGCCGACTACAGAAGGTCCGCCTGCTCCCTCATCCAGCCGGCCGATCTCCGTGGCCAAATTATAGTAGCTCTCCGCCCGGAAGAAGAAGCCGTCCCTCGGCTTACGCACGCCTTTCACCAGACGAATATATTCATACAGCTCGGAATGCGTCTCGGCGGTCGAAAAATTGAAATTCAGCGTCCCACCCTCCGGGTTGAAGCCAAGAGCGACGGCGATCGCCTCCAGCAGCGTAGATTTGCCCATGCCGTTCTCGCCGACGATATAAGTCACCCGCGGATGGAATTCAAGACGCTCCAGACCAGCAACCGCCGGTAGGTGAAAAGGGTACTCCCGAAAGGACGGCACCTCCTCCCGCCGCAGCGCGATGCTGCGCAAATAGGCATCCATTATCGACAGACCGCTCATAGGCTACTCGTCCTCTCCCTGCAAAGTTCCGTGATACAGCTCGCTGTAGAAGCCCTCCTGCCGCAGCAGTTCCTCATGCGATCCCTGCTCGATCAACCGGCCGTCCTTCAGCACGAGGATTTTATCAGCTTGACGGATCGTATTGAGCCGATGCGCGATGACAAAGCTCGTCCTGCCCTTCATCAGCCGCTGCAGGCCCTCCTGGATTTTGAGCTCCGTCACCGTGTCGATGCTGCTGGTCGCTTCGTCCAGCACGAGGATCGACGGATTGGCGAGAATCGCCCGCGCGATCGCCAGCAGTTGCCGCTGTCCTTGGCTAATGCCGCTGCCGTCCGCATCGAGCATTTTATCGTAGCCATCCTGCAGGCGCATAATGAAGGAATGTGCATTCGCCAGCCGGGATGCTTCCTCTACTTCCTCGTCAGTCGCATCGAGCCGCCCAAAGCGGATATTTTCCCGGATCGTGCCCTTGAACAGAAAAGAATCCTGCAGCACGAACGCCATATGGGAGCGCAGACTTTCGCGCCGGATCGCCGTAATATCCCGGCCGTCGACCGTAATGACCCCTTTAGACGGATTGTAAAAGCGGGACAGCAGCTGAATCAGCGTCGTTTTGCCGGCTCCCGTAGGCCCCACCAAGGCGATCATCTCCCCCGGCTTCGCCTCGAAGCTGATACCCTCCAACGTGTCGCCGCCCTCTTCATAAGAAAACGATACGTCAGAGAACCGGACCGCGCCTTCCACCTGCTTTAACGTGACCGCTGCTCCTTCATCCCTTTCCTCGACCTCTTCGTCCATGACCTCGAACACCCGCTCCGCCCCGGCAATTGCCGATAGCAATGTGTTCCACTGGTTCGCCAGATCATTGAGCGGCCGGGTGAACTGCCTCGAATATTCCACAAAGACGATGATCACCCCGACGGTAATCGCCCCGCGGATCGCCAGAATGCCCCCGACCCCGGCGACTACCGCAAAACCCAGGTTATTCAGCGCGTTCATCAGCTTCGGAATGAAGCCCGAAATCGTCTGTGCCCAAAATCCCGATTGCCTGATCGCATCATTCCGCTCTCGGAACTCGCGCATCACCCGCTCCTCCTGCGAGAAGGCTTTGATGATCCGCTGACCCGACAGCGTCTCCTCGATATAACCGTTCAGCTCGCCCAGATTCTTCTGGCGCTCTTTGTAGAGCGGACCCGTCCGCCGCGTAATCCAGCGCATCCCGAGCATCATCAGCGGCACGATCATGAATGTCAACAGCGTCAGCAGCGGGCTGAGATACAGCATGACCGCCAGTGTCCCGATCAGCGTCAGCACACTGGAGAAAATCTGAATCGCCGAGCTGTTCAGCGTCGAGCTGACATTATCGATATCGTTCGTCAACCGGCTCATAATCTCGCCCTGCTGCCTCGTCCCGAAGAACGGAATGGGCAGCCGGTGAAGCTGACGGAACAGATCGATCCGCATACGGTACACCGTCTCCTGGGCGATCTCGATCATCCAAATATTTTGCAGCCAGGAGCTGAGCGAGAATCCTATATACACTACCCCTAATCCTGTTAAAAATAACACCCACGGCGCTCCCCCGCCCCCAGCGAGGAAATCATCAACAGCAACGCCGATCAAATAAGGTCCCAGCAGCGCCAGCGCCGAACTGGCCACGACCATCAGCAGGACGAGCGCCAGCTTCGCCTTGCGCTGGGCCAGATACTGCCAAATGCGCCCTAGCGTCCCCGACCAGTTCTTCGCTTTGGCCTTCGGCTTGCGCCCTGCGGCAGAACCTGCGGCTTTAGGATCCAGCTTCGGATAAGGATGCCGGAACGGTTCAACGAAGGTTTTGAGCATGCTGCGATCCCTCCCCGTACTGAGATTCGTAAATCCGCCGATACAGCGGAGATTCCGCCATTAATTCCTCATGACTGCCTTTGGCGATAAGACGCCCCTCGTCGAGCAGCAGGATCAGGTCGGCCGACGTGGTGGAGCTGATTTTTTGCGTAATAAGAAAAGTAGTGCAGGATAACCGCGTCAGCTCCTCCAGCAAAGCCGCCTCCGTCCGGACATCCAGCGCGCTCGTGCTGTCGTCCAGAATGAGGATCGCCGGCTGGCGCACCAGCGCCCGGGCGATCGACAGCCGCTGCTTCTGCCCGCCGGATAAATTCACACCGCGCTGCCCGAGCATCGTCTCGTATCCACGGGGCAGCCGCTTGATCGTCTCGTGAATCTGCGCCTGCTTGGCCGCGTTCACAATTTGCTCCATGCTCGCATCCTCGCGGCCCCAAGCGATATTGTCCCGCACCGAACCCGAGAACAGCATGACCTCCTGCGGAACATAGCCGATCGCCCCGCGCAGCTGCTCCGGCTCCATCTGCCGGATGTCGCGGCTGTCAATGCGGATCGTTCCGCCTGTCGCCTCATGCAGGCGGGGAATAAGCTGAACGAGCGAGGACTTGCCCGACCCAGTAGCCCCCATGATTGCGATCCGCTGCCGAGGCTTGGCCTCAAAAGAGATCTCCTGCAGCACCCGAATATCGCTGGCCGGGTAGCTGAAGCTCACCTCGTCAAACTGCACCTCGCCCTGGAGCGGAACCGAGGCCCGCTTGCCTGTTGATGCAGCAGCGCCAGCCTGCCTGGAGCTTCGCTGCGCCTCACGAACGTCACGAGCCTCTCCAGACTTGTCGACCGACACAGCTTCGGTTCCCGCTGCTGCTTCGGCCTCCTCCGTGCGGAGCACCTCCGCGACCCGCTGGCCGGAAGCAGCCGCCCGCGAGTATGAGCTGATAATCCAGGACAGCGCAGACAGCGCCCCGATTGTGCGCAGCGAGTAGTTCAATACGGCCACCACCTCGCCCGTCGTCGCATGTCCCGACGCGATATCCATGCGGCCAAACCACAGAATTGCGATAATTCCGCCGTTCATCAGCAGCAGCATGAGCGGCATCGTCGTCTCTGTCAGCCGCAGGGCGGAGACAGTGCCCTGCATCAGCTCGCGGCTCCGCTGCTCGAACCGCTTCATTTCATGACCGACGCGAACGAACACGCGAATAAGCCGCATGCCAGTCAAATTCTCCTGAATGACCCCATTCACCGTATCCATTCGCTGCTGAACGGCCCGAAAGAGAATGGATGTTTTTTTCATCATCCATATAATGAAAACCGCCAGCACCGGCGCCGTCACCGTCAGCAGCAGGCCCAGCTTCACATTCACGATCAGAGCCATGATGACACTCCCCGTCACAACCAGCGGGACGCGCGTCGCAAAACGCAGGCTCATAAACACCATTTCCTGCAGCTGCGTAATATCCCCGGTCAGGCGCGTAATGAGCGACGAGGTCGGGAATTTGCTAAATACCGCATACGAGAAGGACTGAACCTTGTCGTACAGCTTGTCCCGCAAATCATACCCGAACCCCTGGCTCGCATGGGATGCAAAGAAAGAACTGGCCACCCCGGCCGCAAAAGCAAGGAGCGCGCTCACGACGAGCACGCCTCCCCACAGCCAAACGACAGACAGGTCCTGCTTGCCGATCCCGTCATCAATAATGCGGGAGATGAGCAGGGGCTGGATCAGTTCCACGAACAGCTCGATCAACATCATGCAAATTGCCGACATAGCGGCAATCCGGTATTTTTTGATAAAGGATAATATTGTAGCCATTCTGCATACCTCCGGACGATTTCCGCCTGGCTTCGCACTCTAGCTCGCTCGCCTAATTTGCTGTTTTTTGTGCAACGTTTTTTGTGTATCGTTCTGGTACATCGTTAAGTTCAAATGTCCTCGTATCGTTCGACAAAACCAGCTGTATGTTATATTCCGGTTTTTTGCCGAAAATTCCTTCATAATAAGACATAGTCATGTAAACAAAATGCATCGCGGTAGTTCTCCGTGATTCCGGCCACCTGCACCTCGAAGTAGAATTGGAACACAATCCGACGTCATGACGGCGATACCCCGCCAGCTCCTTGCTGCTGAACTTGGCAATGTCCTTCCCGTCGACGAGCACCTCGCCTTCGTCCGCCGTATCCATCCCCCAAGTATATTGAGCACCTGTAGATTTCCCTGCCCCGCTCGGCCCCACGATAATCGCTAATTCACCCTGATAAAAATAGAGAATTTTCCCTGTGCAGCTCACGTTTTATTGCCTTTGTACCTAGTGTAACACAACAAAAAAAGCAAGCAAAAAAACCTCATTAGATCTATGGCATTACCGCAAATAAATACAAATCACATTTATTTTACGATTCACAGCCTCCTGATAGAACAAAGCGCTTTCAAGCAATTCCTGACGCAATACTATATATTAAATGCGAAAAAGTGCATGTAATCCCAAGGCCCCTCCCGTTTATAATTTCATTAACCTTTTTAAGGAAATAGTAAATGTGACTTTGGAGGAGTGGTTAACATGATCGAAATTGGATTCAACTCGCTGTTCGTGTTCCTGGCTGCGATGCTGGTCTTTTTTATGCAGGCCGGATTTGCTTTGCTGGAAGCAGGAAATGTACGAATGAAGAACGCCGGTCATGTTGCCGGCAAGACGGTGCTGACGCTGGGCGTGGCCATTCTATCCTGGTGGGCCTTGGGTTTTGGCTTTGCTTTTGGCGACGGAAACAGCTTTTGGGGAACGGCAGGTTTTTTATTCGGGGGAGAAGGAGATAGCGGTTCGTTTAGCGTGCTGGCCGACATCGGCGTACCGCTGAATTTAATGTTTCTGTTCCAGATGGCCTTTGCCGCGGTTTCACTGGCTATTGCCTGCGGCGGGATGGCGGAGCGGGCGAAACTCAGCGTGTATATCGTGTTCGGGATCATTTTCTCAGTGGTTATTTATCCTATGGTCACCCACTGGGTATGGGGCGGTGGCTGGCTAGGCAGCCTTGGGATGCAGGACTATGCTGGATCTACCGTAGTTCACCTAACAGGAGCGACCGCCGCGCTGGCCGCGACGATTTTGCTAAAGCCCCGATTGCGCAAATACAACAAAGATGGGAAGCCCAACAGCATTCCGGGGCATAACCAGGTCATTACCGTACTAGGGGTCATTATTCTGTGGATAGGCTGGTTTGGCTTTAACCCTGGAAGCGCGCTAACCCCGCTAAATGATGGATTTTTCGGGTACGTGCTTTTGACGACAAACCTGGCTGCTGCGGCTGGCGGTATCGCTGCTTTGCTCACTTCGTGGGTTGTCCGGGGTAAATCGGATATCCCGAGTATGTTGAACGGCGTTTTAGGCGCACTCGTTGCCATTACGGGGTCTTGCGCCTTCGTTGACACCTGGGCTTCCATCCTGGTCGGTGCGGTAGCAGGAATCATTACCTTTGTTGCGGGGAGATGGATAGAAGCTGCGGGCATTGACGATCCGATCGCTGCCGCCTCGGTTCACGGCATTGCCGGAGTGTGGGGAGCCATCTCCACAGGTCTGTTCGCTACGCCGAAGCTGGTAGAATTGACTGGGGTCGGCCAAGCGGGATTGTTCTACGGCGGCGGCCTGGGGCAACTGGGCGTGCAAATCCTCGGCGTCGTCGGCACGTTCGCGTTCGTCTTCATCCTCTCCTTCTCCATTCTGTGGATGATGAAGATGCTGATGGGCCTGCGCGTCTCGCAAGAAGATGAGGCCACGGGCCTTGACCTAAGCGAGCATGGAAGCTATGGATATCCTGAGCATATGAAATGGAGAATGAAAACGGTCAGCAGCTCGTCTGTGGAAAATAGAGAGAATGATGGGCAGGATCTGCTAGTAACGCGACCTGCGGCGATGGAGTGAGCGATGGGATGTGCGAGAGGGCTGCGGCCCTCTTTTTTAAACTCATACCTCGGCGAGGAGATGAAAACCATTTTGCGAATCGTTTCATACTGTACCTTGTAGTCGAAAGCTTCAGAAATAAAACGAAGGGGAACCATTGTACGACCATTTCGGTTTTGAGCCGGAATTGTCATTTCGAGAGTTTTTCCGTCCCTAAGCGCGGTTCGGCTGTCTTGGGTAATTTCCAAAAAAACACCTTGTAAATGGTTGTAAATCCTGACCTTTCCTGTCGAAGGATGCCATTCATAAGATAAACCCAGAGAAGAAAGAGCACGAATTGGGACCAATAAATACGATTTATCAAAAACAGGCGATGCATCAATAGAAATAAATTCCCCATTTACAACAATTTCTACGGGTGTATTAAGAACCAAGCGTTTGGAGATAAACTAGCAACGGACTGTAAAGAAGCTGGTGGAGTTCCTGAAATGCAAAACACATGGACAGGTATCGGAGTTAATGTGACTTGTAAACTTAAATAATCTGAAAGCCCTCTCTTCCTAGATTTTGTGATAGAGTGGGCTTTCTCTTTCTTTATAAAATTCGGAAACAGACTGCTTATCCCTTGCCCCAACAAAAAACGCCACCCCCAAGGGGGCAGCGTTATCCTGCTTAACGGTTAGTAGCCTTCACAAATTCATACACCGATTCAACTTTCTCCGAGGTCAAATCGCCGCTGTTATCGAACACAAGAACCGAGGACTTTGGGATGTCCCAATTGACTTCAGGTACGAACTGAACGCGATGTTTGAAGTCGTCCCAGTGCTCCAACTTCCAGGTGTCGCGTTCGGTTTGACGGTCGATGATGCGTTGCTTCTGCGTTTCCATATCGCTTAGCGTGACAACGATAACCTTCACGTCAACCTCGTTTTTCGTTAGGCCTGCTGCGGAGATGACGTCTTCGATCCACTGCTTGTTCTTCAATTCAGCCGTAAAGGGAGAGATCATGAACACGTTCTGCCCTGCGGCCAGATTCTCGATGCAAATATCCTTGGTGGTGTCGTACTCCAGATCGCGGAGATGCTTCTTATAGAAATCGGAGTCACGGTCGTTCACGTCCAGGCCGTTCATCTCCAAAATTTTCTCAACAAATCTTCCGCCTACGGTGTCCCGATCCAGGAAAGCCGCCGGAATCCGGTCAGCGATCTTGCGGGCAACTGTAGTTTTCCCTGTACCAGCTACCCCTACAAAAAAAACAAGCTTCTGCACTCCAAGTCCCCCTAACTTTTAGATAAAAACAGTGTACCATTGCTCAGTTGTACAGACAACGGCCTTGAGGCACTGGATTTGTCCTCTGCACGTTATTCCTAAGTCGTTACTTCGCCTACTCTTCGTTCTTTCATGCTTAGGCTGATTTACTCCATCAATAAGACGGATTTACCCAGACTAAGGCTGAACTGCTTCAGACTCCGGCTTCACTGACTCCATCTGGCTGTTCTGTCCCGCCTTAGTCTCTGCCTCCTGGCGCGTAATAACTGTAAGTTGCTGATCGCCTACCTTTATCACGCTACCCACAGGAACATCCACCTTCTGACCTAGGGAGACCGTAACTCGGGAAGAGTATACGAGCTTCGTTTCGCCATTAGGAGTACCGCTAGCAGTTCCACCTAGTTGCGTTGCATTCGGATCACCAGCTTGTCCGTTCCCCGATGCATCCGTTCCCGATGTCCCGGCTTGGCCGCTTGTTCCAGCTCCTTGACCAGCTTGATCTGAGCCTTGGCCGTTATGCGGAGCCTCAGCTCCTTGTCCTTCAACATTCCCAGCAGGGCCATCCAATCTTTCCGGCGAATCTCCAGAGCCTGCTGCACCATTGCTTGTCACGGTATTGTCTACAGCATCATTGCCAACCGCACTATTGCCCGCTCCGGTACTGTCTGCTGCACCATTCGCAGCACCGCTGCCAGTTCCTACGTTGCTCTCCGAGCCCGTGCTGCCTGCTGCCGAACCGTCATAGCCACTAGTCCCGGCCCCCTCAGTTCCGCTTCCATCACCACTGCTGCTCGAATCCGCACCGTCAGCCCCGTTGCTCGCACCATTCCCAGCCGAGTCTCCGGCAGAGCCGGTTCCATCGACACAGTAAGCGTCGAATTTCAAATTCGCAAATTGCTGAACGGTCTGATCCGGCGCTACAATCGATAATGCGGCAGGATCGAACGTTTTGCATTTCTCTGCCCCTGCGAACAGAAAGACAAGCGAGGTCGTCTCCGCGCCGTCGGCGCCTATCACCTGGTCGGCATAGACAAGCACTTCGGGCTCAACTGGAGCTGGCGGAGGAGTGGCCTCCGTCGGCGGTTTAGCGCCGCCAAGCATGCCTTGCTGCTGCATGACGATTAGAATGCCTGCAATGACCACTAGACCAGCCAGCAGAATCATCGCGCTCATTCTCACTTTTTTCCCGTTCTGTGCCAGAAATCGCTTGAACGGCGAGGACAGCTCCAGGCGTATTTTGGCGAATACGGCAGCCAGCGGCGCTCCCGCTTTATCGAAATAGCGGGTCCGGTAGTCCCTGTTCTTGAAGGCGTTCCGGTCATGCGTTTTGAAATAATTCAGCAGCGCCGCTGTGTAACCGGGTACGATGCCGCGGGCATGGGCAAACAAAGGTTGACCCTGCGACCAGAGCATGAACTCGTAAATCCGCTCCGGGTCCTTCGCATTCCGCTGCAGATAATCCAGCAGTGCCTTGTAATCAACCTGCCCGGCCTTGGTGTCATAGAAGGCCAGTACGATTTTTCCGAACTGGGCCAGCTCAACCGTGGATTGCAGCCATTTTTTGCTTAACTGCTGCAGCCGTTCCACGTCCGCCGAAGGCAGGCCGTCGAAAATATCCTCAGAAGCCTCGCGCTGCGCAAACCATTCGTACAACGCCTGCAGTATATCGACATGATTGCGCTGCTTGCCCTCGAACAACAGTTCAGCAAAGGCGTCCGGCCGGGCCAGAAACTCCGCTCCGGTAACCTGCTCCCGGGTCAGCTGTTCCACCTCCAGCTCATCCAGCAGTACCCGCTTAGCCGCAAGCGACAGATTCTCCGCCAGCACGGAGTCCGCTAAGGTCATGCCGCGATCCGTCACCGGAGTTCTTCCCCACTTGCGAATATGCTCCAGCGCCATATGTACCGCCGGGAGCAGCGGCTGCTCCTTCTTCAGCTTGTCCGCCATAGCCGCAACCGCGTATTCCTTGAAGGCCTCGTTCCGCAGCACGCCTGGATGGGCAACGGCCCAACCATGCACCACGTTCAGCACCTCCCGCGAGGCGAGTGCTGCTTCGAATTTATCACGAATGTAAGGCTCGAATAATGAGTCTTCCAGATCGCTATTTTTTAGAACATGGTCAAAAAAGGCCTTGCTCAGCTCCGGCTGACTCTCAACCAGAGCGTACAACGAACGAGCCAGTTCGGGTTTGTCCCCCATAACCGCATTGCCGATCGCATGGATCAAATAATTGAGCAGCTTGATGCCGTAGCTTCTGCTCTCCAGGCGATAGTAGTCCCGGAAGCATTCCACGACGGCCAAGTCGGGCATACTCCGCTGCTTCACAGCATCGAATTCCCGGTCAAACGCAGCAAGGAAAATATCGTTCAGCCGGATTCGCGATTCCAAAGCGCCTGCAGGCTCCAAATAACTGAGCAAGCCCCGCAGCACGGTAATTTTATGAGCCTCGTACAAGTCCCAATTTCCGGCCTCGATCTGATAGAACACGGCCAGCTCATGATAGCTGGACAGCTGCAGGCGCCGCTGCGGCTCCATGCCCGCCAGCATCTCATCCGCGAAGCGGTGGAATTCCTGAAGCCGCTCCAGATCGCCGATCGCCTTCCAGACCATCTCGAGATACGGCTGTCTTCCTTCCTCCAGCTCATCCTGCGGCGCGCGGCCGGTAGCGAGATCAAACACATAGTCCTTCTCGATCTCGCGGTCGTTCGGCCGAATGCTGCCGCGCTCCACAAATTGCAGGTGGATGAATTTACGGCTTTGCGGCTCCTTCGCATACGTAATAAAGCCGAGGCGGCGGCGCTGCTCGAATGGCAGGCAGGCATACAGCACCTGAACCAGCGCGGAGGCCGCTGCCGAAATTTGATCCGCCGGTACGTCCAGGGCGACATAAACCTTCTTCCGGCCCTCCCCTACCGCGGTCATGACCGCGAACAACAGCCGCTTGAAGGTCTTCTCGTCCAGCTTCAGCTCATGCAGCAGCTTTTCGGCCATCAGGCGCGGAAGACCTTCCTGCGCATAACGCGGGTTCTGCGGAATGTGCTCAAGCTCCGGCAGCTGCCGGCCGATCTCCGTGACGTATCTCTCCGCGAAAGCCGCTTCAATATAATCGCGGTAACGAGTGACGATCTCATCCTGGCGCGCAGCAGGAATGATGTAGTTATGCGTTAAAAAGGCGCTACGCAGGCCGGTGAAATCCGCCGACTGATACACGCTGCGCCCCAGCACCGTATCGCCGCCCTCCGTATGGAATAGATGGATCGCGGGCGGATAGCTGGCATCGTCCTTCTCACCCCGGGAGACGAGCTCCGCGGGCGCATCGTAGCCGCAGAACGGATGCAGCTGCTTTTTGATAAAAACCGCATCCAGCCCGTCTGAGGCTGCTACCGTGTCAAACCCTTCCGTCGCCCGGAAAATCCCGCTGCGCTCCCGGGTATAAATCTGCTGCTGAATCAAATCGGGAGATGATCGCTTCATGCTCAAGACATTTCTCTCCCCTCAATATACTTCAGCTTATACAGCAGCCAAATGAACGGTTCGTCCACGCGGATCGGCTGTACCACGTCCTGCAGCTTCTGATCCACCGGATTGCTGCCCAGCGCAGATACCGCAAAATAGCCCGTGTCCTTGAAATACACGTCCATTGTACCCTTGAATGGGCGATCGACCTTCTCGATGAAACGGCGAATTTCCCCGTCGATGTTCTCGAACTCGGTCAAATTGAAATATTTGCGATGCACCGCATTGTTAAAAATATTGCTGTTCGACTTGATATACTCTCCCTCTTCGTCTTTCAGGGAGTGCAGCATGTCGCTCTTGGTCAGCACAACGGCTGTAGGGATATCCGTCTTGCCCTGATCCTCGTAGGCGATAAAGTCCCCGAACATCGTCAGCACGACATCCCGCGGTTCATCGTATTGCGACACCCATTCGCCCGGCTTGTCGCCGACATTGATGCGGATTTTCTCGCGAATCGAGCGGATTTGCAGCGGATCGACCATGAACAGCAGCGCCGAGGAATTTTTAATATGCTGTCCTTGCAGGCCCAGATAGTCCTGATCGACCATGCCTTCCCCAGCGACGTCGAAAAAAACCAGCGTCAGCGGCGGCTTCGATTCATCCTTAAACACGAATTGGAAAATAAACGGCTCCTGCATTTTTTCCTTCTGCGTAGAAGCCAGCAAATCACCGCGCTCGAACAGCGGCTCCTCGTACATCGTACGGAATTTGCGGCTGATCTCCGCATTCAGCGGCATGCAGGCCGCGTCGAAATGGTCGGCGGTCGTATTTTGCAACGTATGGATCAATGCGGTCATGTATACGGATTTCCCCACTTGGGAGGCACCGACGATCGAAATGATGTTGCTCGGCACTTTGCCCGCCGTCACCGGCAGCTCGTTATGGCAGCTCGGGCACAGCCTGCGCCGGGTCACCTCGCCATAGCGGTCGTTCAGTCCAATTAGGACATGATCGGAATAAATCAGATGCTCCGGCGGAACGTCCTGCGGACGCAGCACCGCCTCCATGTCATAGACGATGTCCAGCCCGAAGCGCTCCCGGTATCTGTTCAGCACTTCGTCCTCGCGCAGCGCATAATCCTCATCGTCCTCGCGGTAATGGGTCGCCCGGAAGACGACCTCGTCCGGCGCGAACTTGCTGAAGCAGTAAGGGCAAACAATATCGTAAAACAACGGCCGCGGCTCGGCCTGCGGTTTTCTCTTGAACAAATCAAACAAGCCCATCGTTCATTCCTCCTCGCTTGCGGTGCTTATTCGGGAATCAGCTCGAAAAATCGGCCATACTTGCGGCCGTCCGTAAAGAACAGCCGCACGTAATCGTTCTTGCCGACCTCAATGACTGGCAGCGTGCTTCTGCCCGCCGGGAAATCCCGGAGAAAAGGGTACACCGTCCCGTCCTCGATGCTGGCCGGATAGCTGTCCTGCTTTTTCACATAACATAAAGCTTCCTTAGGGATCTCTACCTCGGCGAGCACCGAAATTTGCACCGTCTTGTATTTGCGCAGCAGGCTGCTCTTCTGCCGGATCGAATAGCGGATCTTCGCCCGTCCGGTACTGATCTCCACCGTATTCTCCGCTCCCGGCTGACGAATGAGCAGCTTCTCCCCGTGCTCCATGACGCAAGCATACACGGTATAGCGCACCAGACCGACCAGGTCAATCCGGTCGCGGTACCCACCTGCCGCCTTGTACTCCTCACGGGTATACAGTCTCATCTCCCCGGACTGCGGGGATTGATCGCTCTCCCCGTACAGACCCCGGTCCGCCGCTCTCTCGTCGATATAGACCGCCTGCAGGCCCTCGGGCCATTGCCAGCGGAGCAGGCATTGATCCTCATCGAGCTTATAGCTCAGCTGTGTGATCAGCGGCAAGCCTTCCTCTGCTTCAATAAAACGCATTGCTATGCCCCCTTATGCCTTTAAAATCCTCTGCTGCGCCGATCCCGCGCCGGCTCCGTATATCCCGCAGCCGCATCCCGGACAGCGGCGCCTCTCCGGCGAATGCCGGTGCGTGCTCCGTTCTCGCGCATCGGCACGACGACCGTGAACACCGTCATCACCGCAGCCAGGATCAGGCAGGCCAGCAGCCGCAGCAGTGCATCGCCGACAGACGAGCCGTTCAGGCCGAACTCCAGCAGCAGACCGGCCAGAACACCGGCAACAGCACCGCCGATCGTGAAGCTTTTGGCTAAATAACGGTTATCGAACATGAGGCCAAGTGACAAGCCCATTAGCGCACCGAGCGCCAGAATCAGCACGATTCTCAAGATCATGTAATATGCGCTATGCGCCATCAATCCGGTGCGCTCTGTCACCAGCATACGTTCGTCCAGATTGTCGTAAATTTGCTGGAAGACGAAGGATAGGTTGGCCGCATCCGCTTCATCATAATACCGACCGCCTGTTTGACTCGCGATCTCTTTGAGCAGGGTTGCTCCCTGGGAATTGCCATATCGGCTTAATCCCAGGCCCACTGTATTCACAGCGACTCCCCGGCTCCGATAATCGGCCAGCACTTTCGCCGTGTTCACGTCGCTGAAGCCGTCGGATAGCAGAATCGCCATCGCGCCGTTGGAACTGTTCAGTCCTTTGATCTGCTCCATCCCGGAT
This sequence comes from Paenibacillus sp. YSY-4.3, assembly GCF_054767475.1. Lineage (NCBI taxonomy): Bacteria > Bacillati > Bacillota > Bacilli > Caryophanales > Paenibacillaceae > Paenibacillus > Paenibacillus sp. YSY-4.3. The sequence continues at coordinate 236,041 of NZ_BAABMC010000002.1, forward strand.
TCCAGAGCCAGAGCAATATCCGTGCCGAAATTCGTCGGCTCCAGCGCGTCGATCGCGGCGTGCACCTCGCTCTTCACCCCTTGGTCGCGAACGCGGACAAAGGGCTGGATCAGCTCGGGCTGGTCATTGAACACAAGGACCGCCACCTGCTTGCTGCTGTCCATCTGATCCACGAACGATTTAGCCGCCTCATAGCGCAGATCGTCCGGGTCCGTCTCCATCATGCTTCCGGAGTTGTCGATGATGAGCACGATATCCTTCACTGTCTTAGCGCGGCCGACATTCAGCTCATAAATGAATTCAAACGCTGTTCCTGCCAGAAGCAGCATCACGAGTGTAGCCGGAACGAGCAGCTTCCATGAAGTGCCCATATATCTTTGCCGCCAGGATGCGCCGTTCAGCCGCGGAGATATGATTTCCGCAATCAAGCAGAACAGGCCGATCGAAAGAGCGAGAATGCCGAAATAGAGCCCGATGAGCAGAATCCCCGGCAGCCGGCCGGACAGACTGCCCAGCAGCACCTCGCCGATTACGAATCCGACAGCCCCGCCAATGAGGCTGAACAGCACCAACAGCCAGTTAATTTTACGCTGCATACACGTACTTCCTTCCCACAATTTTTATATATATGCCAGACCCCCTCCGGCACGGCTATATCGCCATCCGAGGGAACACAGCAAGTCTACGCAGGCGATTAACGCAGCTTGGGCAGCAAAGCCCGGTCTATTCCGTGAAATTCATAACCGTTCTGCGAATAAGTTTCATAATAGACTTTTCCATTCAGGTAATACATCAAGTCCTCAATATGGAAGCCGCCCATCAGATTGAGCTTCTCCAGGCCGCTGCTTCTTTGTTCATGCACGCAGCCCAGCTTGTAAATCCGCGACGTCTCGTCTGCCTGGAAAATATGGCGCACGAGCTCGCTCGTATAATCGCCGAACACGTACTTCTCCTCGTAGCGGTGCTCCTGCGTGTAATCGTACAAGCGAACCTGGATCGCGGCGTTATCCTCCAGAATGCGGTACAGCTTCTTGAACAGCTCCTCCTTGGTCAGAACCGTTTTGTTGCCGTATTCGACCGTCACATTGGCCCGCTGCAGCAGCTCTTCCTCGAATGTCCGCTTGAATAGCGGCGAGGCCAGAATCGTCTGCTTGCAGACCTCGATCAGCCGATCCGTCAGCCCTTCCGGACCGTTCTCCATCAGCCGGCGCGAGTCGCCGAGAGCTCCCTCGGCAAAGAACGCATGGCGTCCCCGCTTCGCTTCCCACTGCTCCATCAAGTCGGCGGTCACCCGCTCATAATACTCCATGATGTTCTGACCGATATAATCGTCCGCCGTCTTAATGCTTCCAATCGCCGTATCACACAGTTCCCGCTCCAGCGACTCCAGCTGCGCAATCTCCGCACGGTAACGGCCGTGCAGCGCCTGCAGCACATCCTCAAGCTTAGCGATAAGCTTCAGCTGCGTCTCCAGCAGCAGAATGTCCCGCCTGCGGGAATACACATTGTCGAATAAATAGCGGATCAGGCTGCGCAAATTATGCCGGTCCATGAGCGGAACGCGCGGAAAAGACTGCTCCTCCACCCGACCCAGGCGGAACTGCTCCAATTCGGCCTTCGCCGAAGCCAGCAGGAGCTCCGCCTCACGGCGGCTGTTGCGCAGATGGGCGGCAACACCAGCATCCTCGTCGCTGTCGCCCGTCCAGGCGGCCAAAGCATAGATTTGCACGTCCGGCCGCTGTTCAAGCGAACGCGTCACCGCCTGATCGAGCCATTTGGCAGCCTCGAATTCTTTCAAGTGGCGAGCTGCCTCCTCCTCGAAATTGCGGCGGAAGAACGCCTCGCCCCCGCCACCGAACAGCGTCTCCTCCGCCTCCTTCAGCGACAGCTTGCGCACAGCCCCGTAGCTGACATCGTTCGTCATCAGGCCGTGCATTTCGCCAAGGCCTTCTCCGGAAGGCAGCATGCTCGCCGTTGCCCGCTCCAGGGCGGACCCATCCAGGCCGAAGAAGTTCAGCTTCTCGGCGGCAGTCAGCGGCGGCTCCTGCTTCATCCGTTCCAGCAAACCGCGGTAGAAGTGATAGAGTACGGCAAGGGCGATGGACTGGTTCGGCCGTTTCACTCGGGATAACCCGGCGGAAACTAAGCCCTGGCGCCCCGATTCCGTCATGATATTGTTCTTGAACGAAGTATTATTGTAAGCCGGGTTGTTCGCCCCCCAGGCCTGTTCCTTCTGATGCCTGTTCTTCAGCAGGCTGATATGCGAGATGATCTCGTAGCAGCTCTGCATGCCGTTCAATGAAGCGATTCCCCGCTCATCCCGATCCGAGAGCAAATAGACGAGATCGAACAGCGGGGACGGCGAATGGGTTACCGGAATCGAGATGCCGTCTTCCGTCACGTGTAGCGGTGCGCTGAACTCGTAATTCGAATCCTGCATCAGCTCCAGCTCGCGGAGAAACGCTACGCCCAGCGAACTGCTGTAACCGAAAGCCTCCGCACCCTCGCGCTCGCTAATCAAGGCATATAGATCAAGCTGCACCGCCTTGAACGACTGCCGGAATATCGCTTCAGCAAGAAGCGTGATTTCCGGGACAAACACATTAAGCGGGTCATCGACCCGCGTAATGATCGAGAGGCGAACCCGGTCAAAGGACGGGTACAGCCTCCCATACTCGGCGAGAGCACCGCTGGCCTGCCGCAACACCCGGTTCAGCGCCGGCAGGCTCCCGGCCTCCTCATAGAACTGCCGATAGATGTCGCGGCGCGCGGCAGGCGCAGCCGAGCCCTCCTCTACCGTGACCGGGACGCGGTAGTGAAGCATGCGGGCCGAGGAAGGAGCGCCGGGCTCGTTCGAGCCGGCCCCTCCCTGTATCCCCGCCGTACCGGCGGCAGGATCACCCTCCGCCCCAACGTGAATGTAGATCAGGCCCTCGCTGTTCTCCCATTTCTTCTCGTTCATCAGCATGATTGGCTCAATGGCCTCTTTGCTTTTGTCGCCTATAAATAGAAATACCGCGGGATAATGAATACTGCTCTGGTCGTCGCCCAGGCCTGTGCTGCGCTCCTCCGCCCGGTCATAGGCAGCGGCGAATTGCTCCAGCTTCTGCCTGATCATTATTTCAACCTTCTGCGAATGTCGTTCAGCTTCGCGGCGACCTGTCTGTAGAACTGGTACATCTCTTCCCCGTTAGCCAGCTCCACCTTCTCGTATTCCAGCGAGTCCCGCCCCTCCTGGAATCGTTCGGCCAGCTCATCCAGCGTCTCCAGCAGCGGCTGGATATCCTCGCTCGCCGTCAGCTCCGCGTCGCGGCGCGATGCCTTGCGCATCAAGGTGCTGCGGTTCTTCTCATCCAAGCCGCGGAAATGAGTGAACACTTCGAATTCCACATAATTGCGGCTCTTCATCAAATTAGCGAACGGCTCCCACGCCTCTTCCTCTGGATCGCGGTCGTAGACGTAGAGTGCGCCTTTTTTCGTAATCGTGCTGGTGTAGATCGCCTCAATGAACTGCTCCAGCCACTTCTCCTCGTCCTGATGCTGCTCCAGCACCGCATCGAGCTTCGCGGCCATCGCCGCAATCCCGTCGTACTTGGCGATCTCCTGCCGCACGCGAGCGATCAGCTCCGGCGTGCGGATCAGGTTCTCCTTGGCCAGATCCTCGTTGATGCTGCCGAAAATGTCCTTGTCGTTCTCTTGCGGCAGCCCTTCGGCCAGCAGGCGTCTGAGCTCGACCACGGCACGCTTCACTTCGCCCAAATTCGGCTTCGGTGCGTCCAGGCGCATATCATAGGCAGCCAGCGTGCTCTCCAAATCGAACGGCTTCGTAAACACCGCGGAATAGCGGTTGCTCGTATTGTGATCAACGTCTTTTTCCACGATAACCTTCAGCTCAAGCGCCTTGGCAAACTCCTCGCGCACGCGCGAGTTATAGCTCTGCACCCGCGAGTTGAAGTACGTATCGCCCCATGATTTCTCCGGGATCGGCGAAGGCAGGTACGTCCAGTTGTTCTTGTCCGTCTGCACCAGATGGCGCCCGATTCCTTCCTTGTCGAGAATCGTCCGCTCATAGCTCTCCTCGTACACCTTCAGCGGCGTATAGACGAACAATGGCACCCCGTTGCGCGTGTTCAGCCAGAAAATCCGGTTCTTCACTTCGCTTTCCTTGACCGTGAAATGCGATTTGCCAACCGCGTTGTTCTGGTAGTTGCGGATCCCTTTGAGAATGCTCGGCGCCTGCACCGGAACCGATACGAAGCCCCAGGACGGGAAATGCAGATTGCCCGTGCTGTTCGATAGATGGAAGACCGGAACAGCTTCCTCATCCAGCTTGTTAGCAATAAAGCGCTCGACGAACTTCTCAATCGACTCGTCCTGCCCGTATTTGATGACCAGGAAATCCTCCATCGACTTTGTAATCAGATCGCCGAATTTCTCGCTCAGGAAGTCGGAGATGGAGCTGACGATATCGATCTCCTGCTCCTTCACCCATTGGTTCGAATTGTTCAGCAGCTCAAGTGAGAAGTCGCGGATCAGGTCGTCGACATCTTTTTTGTCCATGATGCTGCTAACGACCTTGGAAATATCCGGCACGCTGACAATATTCCAGTAGTACGTTTTGTTTCCTTTATGATCGATCTGCTCCTCGCCGCTTGTCAGGATGTCCCCGTTTTTGGCAAAAATCGAGCTCAGCGCGTTCAGAATTTCCGTAAACACGCTGTAAATCCGGTTATTCTCCTGATTCAGCAGCTGGTACAAGTCCTCGTAGAATTCAATCATTTGCTCCGTGCGCTCAACGTCCGCATGCAGCCAATATTCATGAATTTTCGCTTCGATATAAGCGTTCTTCTTCTTCTCCTTGGAGACGAATGCGCTCTTCGCGTCGCCCAGCTTCTCGTGCGCCTGATCCTGCGCCGCCTCGATGTCGCGCGGAATGCGCAGCAGGTTCTCACGCAGCGTCTCGATGTAGGACAGAAGCATTTTCAGCAGGCAGAAGCCTTTTTCCGTGTATATCAAACGGGACACATAGAACGGACCTTGCTCCGGATGGAGGAACAAGCGGCGGATCTGCTCGCTGAACTGCTCTAACACCTCGCCAGGCAGTTGTTTCTTCGCCTTGATGTATTCCTCCCTCGCCCGGGCCAGGAAGGTCTGCTCCAGCTCCGTGTCCATGTTCACGACCTGGGATTTCACCACGTTGGCGAAGCTCAGCCGCTCACTGTTCTCGTAGCCAGGCAGCGGCTCGGGAACGCGGGACTCGAACGTCTTGATCATACTCTCGAGGTCGATGCCCAGCTTGCGGGCAAACGTCTCGACGTTCTCCTGGCTCGGCGCATGCTGGAACATTTTCTCCATTTTGCCGAACAGCCGGTATGCCAAATACGTCGTCATTTCCTCGATCGGCAGCACCGCGGAGGACGCCCCGATAATGTTGTATTCATAGTTCGCCGGGTACATCTTGTTCATTTGCGCGATGTTCGTACGAATATTGCTGATATAGTCATGGATCGCGAATTCCTCGCCGGACTGCTTCTCTTCGCTCGCCATAAAGTTCGTAATGTTCTCGGCGGTTACGTTCATGCAGTAGTCATAAGCGTTTTCCAGCAGCTTGCCCTCGGTATTCGTCGCTGAGATCAAGTGGCACAGATTGAACGGCGGCAGCGGGGAATTAACGGTCAGAATGTTGCCGTACTGCTGCTTGAACCGCTCTCCGCGGCTGTCCACGTTCATCCAGTAATCGAGCTCTTTCAGCGCCGCATAGCCGTTCTTCTTGATGTACTCGCGCGTATGCTCGCTTAAGCTCTTGTTGGACAGGTTGATATCTGGCGTGAACAAGTAACCAAGCGTATTCACCCGGTCGATCCCGGCCGAACCGTGATCGCGCTCGATGATGCCGCGCACGATATAGGCGATGTCGAGGAAGCAGCCGCTTCCCGTTCCGCCGGACAAGCCGGTCAGCAGGAATACCATCAGCTTCTTGTTCGTGCCTACTGACAGCGTTTTGATTTTCTTATCGATCGCCTGCACGACCTGATTGATCTTGGTGAACAACAGCAGCCGCCCGGCCTGCCGCACGCCCGCCGCCCCGTTCATGCCGTCGGTGATGCTGAGCTCCGGGGACAGCCAATCGGTAATATACGGCTCCAAAATGCTCCGGTTCTGCAGCAGCCCGCCGATTTCCGGGTTGGACAGCAGGACGAATTCATTAATCGGGTCGAGCCCGATTCCTTTATAACGTTTCGTACGATCCTGCTCGTTCGTCTCGAACGCCAGGAATTCCACGTTGTCGGGCTTCTCGCGCTTCTTCTTGGACAACGGGTCCTCCGGCAGCTTGAAGCGGCGGTTAATCTGATATTTCAAGCGAAGCAAAGCATCGATCCCCGTGCCGCCCAGGCCGATGATGAGGATTGGATTGTCGATCGTATCGACGCGGATTTTATCGCTGACGATGCCTCCGCCTAGCGATACGTCTAATTGCTGAATATGCTCTCTGACTATCGGTTTCATATACGTTTCCCCCTCAAATTTATACCAGGTACTCTATGAAAATTGTCTTATCCATATGCTGCAGCGGCAGCGTAATTCGGTCTCCGCTCTTCAGCTCCAGTCCCGCGCTCGCATCTACGACCCGTCCGGACTTCTCGACCGTGGCAGCCGAACCGTTGCGCAGAGTAATCCGGTCTCCCTTCGCCGGGGTGAAGACGATTTTCTCCGTCTCCTTCAGCTCCGGCGCAAGCTGCAGCAACTGATGCAAATTGAACTTGCCCTTGAAGGCCGTCAATTTCTTATATTGTGGGAACGACTTCTCGTGCGTATTCTCATCGCGGATTTCGATGACGATTTGCCCGACGAAACCGCGGTTCGCTTTTTTCACGGCTGTAGTAATGAAATAAGCGGCTGCCGCGAGAACAGCTGCGGCTATGGCTGAGATGACGACGGTAAGCCACGGAAACGGCTTCTCTTCCTCAGGGGCCGCTGGCGCTGTCGGCTTCGTCGCCGCCGCTCCCCCGGAAGCAGCTTTGGCGCTGATCGTCACCGGCTCAGACTCCCGGTAGAAGCTGCGCTCCTCGGCGCGCACCTTCAGCTCATAATCATGGGCTTCGGGAATTTCGAACGTTCCCTCGAATTTATCGCCCGTGTTGTTCAGCTTGATTTCCTCCGTCTTGCCGCTGTCCAGATCCTTCGCAAGCAGCACGGCGTTCATGTTCTTGTACAGCTCGGCAGTTTGAAGCTTCTGGCCGTTGCTCGTCAGGTATGCTCCGATCTGCACCTTGTCGCCGGGCTTATGGCTTCCCGCCGAAATCGGCTCCATCTCCAGCTCCAAATCGTAGTTGAAGACGAGATTGATGTCGATTTTATCCTTGGACGCTCCCTTGACTCGCAGCTTCCAATCGCCCTCGGCCGGACTCAGCAGCTTAATGAGGGAATAGCTCTTCGACTTGGACAGCAGGACATCATCCGACGGAACCGCTATTTTGTCCCCTGCAGGGTTCACCAGCTCCGTCTCAACCGGCTGCGACGACATGATCGAAATGTTGGCTTCGAGCACGTTCGCATTCGGCACGTTGACCGTAACCTCCTGGAAACTGCCCGTGCCCGTCATGCTCTGGATCGGGACGATCTTCAGCTTCAGGTGGCTGGCGAATATTTCGCTAAGTATACGCGGAAGGTCATCCGCTGTGCTGGTCGAGAAGGACTTGGCGGCTGTCTGGTTCGCCAGGTCTTCTAGCGGCGCTTTGTTCAGCTTGCCATCGGCATTCAGCCCGATCGTATAGATCGGAATGCCGGCTGCCTTCGCTTCCTCGACCGCTTGATTCAGCTCTTTGTCGGATGCGCTCTGCGTACGCCCGGAGCTTTTGTTGAAATCATTGTTGCCGTCCGCAAGCAGGACGATCATCGGCTCGTGGCTCGGGTCGGAGCCTTTTTGCAGCACCTTGACCGCTTCCTTAATTCCCACTGCGATATCGGTGTACGGCCCCCTGTCGAGTCCGTCGATGAAATCCTTTAAATCCTGCTTATCCTCGGGGGCTTTGATCTCAAGCAGCGCCTTCTCCCGCTGGATTTTGTCCGTATAGGCGATAATACCTACTTTATCCCCCTTCGCGGACAGCATGTCGATGAACATCTTCATCGCTTCGTTGCCGACTTTATTCGAGTCGCTCGTCTTCATGGAGTTGCTGACGTCAATGACGAGCACCGCATCGATTCGCGAGCCGGGCTGACTCCCCTGCGCTGACGGCGCCGCCCCGTAAATCTCGGAGCCCAGCGTAGAAACGAGTAACCAAAAGACCATGAAAGCCGTTAATATACGTAAAGACTGCTTATAACGCTTTTGCATAATCGTGCTCCTTTATTCTGGTTTCAATAGTATAATTGTACTAGAGCTTTATCTACGATGTATAGTTTTCAAGCGGAGCTGAATAATTCTATAATCGCAAGAAAAATTACCGCTAATCGCGGTCTGGCCACCTTGAACTACATCGATCATTTTTCTTATTGTAATCAATATTCCTTAAAAAAAGGTTAAGAGGTTGAGAAGATTCTTCCCTATGTTTCGTCAAAATCTACCAAGCCTAGCGTTGTCCATATGATATAATTAATACCTTCATAATTCAATTACGAAAGGAAGCCGCATATGGTTACATACGGATGCCTGACCCTTTTGTTTCTATTTGCCATCGTTAAGTCCGTACTCTATTACACGCGCAGGGGTCATATCGTTGCCCCCCAAGAACTTGACGCACAATTGCTGCAGCTTATTAACCATGAAGAGAGAGTGTCATGAAAAAGAAAAATATTGTACTGCGCCCTCCAATAAAAACGAAATATGCCTATGAAAAGTTAAGATGCTGCAAAAATTGCCATAACTATACCGCACTTATGGAAGAGAACTGCACGATCTGCGGCAAATCGGCGCTGCTTCCCGTTCAGGAACTGGCGCTGCGCGCGGCGAAGCGCTCCTTGAGCAATGATCTGCTGCTCACCCTCCTGCTGACGTTGATCGCGGTCGTATTCAGCCCTACTTTTCAGTTTATCGCGATTTCGGCGGTCTCCGGAGCTGCGCTTATGGCCCTTCTCCTATTCGTGCGGCGCAAGGCGCTGGCGAGCCGAACTTCCATCGAGCTAAGCAAAATGTTCGTCCGCGATCGGGATCGCATCACAAACGGTCTCGTACGCAATCTGGACATCGCTGCCGCGCAGGAGAACGAGGCGCGTTCCTATGAATTGATGCGTGAAGTCGCCGTCCTCATTCGCAACGACCATATTCGCAAGCTGCAAATCTTTCTCCTGCAATCCCTTGTGCTGCGCAAGGATATGGATCTGGAGCTGGAGTCGCTGCTGCTCGAGGATTTCGACCCCGAGCTGGCTTCCTACATCGGCGAGCTGGCCAAAATCAAGCGAGAGCTTATTAAAGACCGGACCTTCCAATATGTTATCAAATACGAACAGCAAATTACGGCGATGGAGCACGGGGCTGACATCCTCGCCGGAGTAGCGGGTGCAGCGGTAAGAATGAAGCGCTACGTGCTGGCCTATGCCGGATTCTTGGCCCGTTACGCCCGCAAGCTGCCCAAGGACCGGTTTCTCCGACTGTACCGCATCGTCACGGAGAATCCTGATTTAAACTGGGGAGCCTTAAAAGCGGAGACAGCACGGATCTATGAGGAGAAATACCAGTGGGATGCCGATTTTCAACAAATAAAGCCGAGGTCTAACATCCATGACGTATAAAAAATGGTTAACCCTGCATCATCTGCTCATTTTATTATGTGTATTAATGATTCCGTTGCTAATATACAAAGGAATTGGAATTTCCCAGAAGCTCAGTACGATCGATCAAGCGGAAGCCTTATATGAGGAAAAAAATCTGATCGACTCCGAGACCTTGTATCAGAAGGCTTGGAGCAATAAGACGATTCGATATAAAGAGGAACTCATCTCCTCCCGGCTCGAAGAGCTGGCGCCGATCACGGCTATGAAGGAAATCCTGTCTGACATCCTAAGCCAAGCATCCTCGGCGGCACGGGCAGACGATTTCGAACACCTAATGGACGCCTATGCCGGCCTTCAACAGGTCCGCAGCAGCTATATGACACCCGAAGGACCTTACAGCGATTACTATAAACAGGTCTCTGAGCATTACGGCATTTCGCAAAGCTTCATGGATTATTTCAAACAATTCCGCACAGCTCTGCTGGAGGAGCCTAAACGTAATTTAGAGCATGGCAATTATGATGATGAATCGTTCAAGTGGAAGCTGCTGCGCATGCCCGCCCACTTTTTCGGAACGGAGCAGGATTGGCTTGCTCAACTGAATGAGCTATTCCAGCAATATGATGAAACCAAACTGGAGCGGATCACATCGAGCGGTTATATCGAGGCCATGCTGCAGAACGCTTCGTCCATGGTGGAGCAATACGAAGCCCATCAGCATGATGCACCGTGGGTTATAGCCAAGACGGACGGATTGATGGATTCCCTGCTGAAAAAAGATTGGGACAACAACGATTACGCCGCCTTTGCCCTGCACTCCCGCCAATTCGAGACATTCGCCAGCTCCGCGAGCCCGCGTTCCAAGGTGCTTGCCTATGCCAAGAACGGGATCGACAAGCTGCTCCGCTCCGCTAAAAAAAGCACGGCCAGCGGAAATTATCAGGAAGCGATCGACCTGTATACGGCGCTCGGCAATTACCAGAATACCAAAGCGGAAATCCGTGCGACCGAGCTGGCCTGGGTAGCCGCCGAACCTGTTCGGCTTCTGCCGGTTTCCGGCGACGGGGAGAGCTATAAGCACGTCGCGGGCGGCACGAAAAAGTTCGGCTCGAGCGTTTACGTCGCCGCGATCGACGCGGGCAACCAGTTATTTTTCGGCCGGATGAACAGCGAAGAAAGCGTGCAAATCTTATCAAATCCCGACTTGCCCACCCATGCAGAAATCCGCAGTCTGCGCATCGACCCGGTTTTAAGCACCTCTAGCACCCCTGTCGTGGTTATCGAATCGGACTCGGCTGCGCGCGAAACGCTTTATACCGCTTTCGAAGTGCTGGAGGATCGCATCAAACTGATGTTTTCAATCGAAGCGGACGACTTGATCGTTCAGTATGACGACACGCTGCATGTCGTGAATCCGTTTGGTGAAGGCGAGGGCGAAACGGCCATATATGTCCGTTACGGTGATCACTTTGAGTTTACCGGAGTCAAGCAAACTTACGTAGATATTTCCGCCGATAACGTCGCCTACTATCCCGGCGCCCTTGTCCGTTTCACCAGCACCGTCACTTCCCCAGGAACCGGAGAAGTTCTCGCCTTCGGCGAGAATAGCTATCTCATCCTGCAGGGCGATTTCACCTTCTATGAAGGAGAAGCCACAGTCACTGGACGATTCACGCATTACACCGAGCATTATATGGAATCCCAGGAGAGCGGGACAGTCGAAGAGCAGTTCATCAGTTCGCCTGATGACTCCATCATCGTAGGCCAGCCTGCAGGACGATATATACGTATTCCCGTCGTCAAGGTGGAGTCCGTGAAGCAGTAAGAGGGTGAATAGAATGTGGGAGCTCGAGGTGGTTAGCGTGCTAATAGTGTGCAGTATGCTGGCAAGGCTCAGTATCTTCAGAACAGTCAAATTGCTCGGGGTGGCTTGAAGTAGGCAGGATGCTCGAGATGGGGCTGTATGCTCGGAGTGGGGCTGTATGCTCGGAGTAATCAGTTATTCGAAGTGGTTACTGTATGCTTGGGACTGTTGGAATATACGCGGAGTGCCTGGTTTGCTGCAAAAGTACATCAGTTTAGATGGATTCTTCTTATGTTGATCAAGATTGATGCGAAAATGCAGGAATTCCTCCGAATTTGCTTCATATCGGCCAATAATGAAGGAAAATACTGCACTATTGCAGGAATCTTCCCTATTTTCCTCCTCCGGTGAAAAAAATCCTGCACTATTGCATCATTTTTGCAATTTCAACAAACTCAAAAAGAGCTCTAAATCGTTCATTACTAATGATTTAGAGCTTTTTTAACTTTAGCTTGCTGGAATTTTACTTTAGGGATGCATGTTGGATGCGCCGTTTAGTCTCCTCGATTAGTTCGGTCACTATTCTTGAGGTGGGGCTGTATGCCTGAGTGAGTCAGCATGCTCGAGGCGGGACAGTATGTTCGGAGTGAGTTAGCATGCTCGAGGCGGAGCTGTATGCTTGGAGTGAGTCAGCATGCTCGAGGCGGAGCTGTATGCTTGGAGTGAGTCAGCATGCTCGAGGCGGGACAGTATGTTCGGAGTTATCAGTTATTCGAAGTGGTAACTGTATGCTCGGGACTGTTGGAATATACGCGGAGTGGCCTGGTTTGCTTAAAGTACATCATTTCAAAAGGATTCTTCCTTAATTGATAAAAATTGATGCGATAGTACAGGAATTCCTCCGAATTTGCTTCATATCGGCCAATAACGAAGGAAAATACTGCACTATTGCAGGAATCTTCCCTATTTTCCTCCTCTGATGAAAAAAATCCTGCACTTTTGCATCATTTTTGCGGTTTCAACAAACCAAAAAAAACTCTAAATCGTTCATTACGAATGATTTAGAGCTTTTTTAACTTTAGCTTGCTTGGCCTACTTCAAGGCTGCGTATTGGATGCGCCGCTTGGTCTCCTCGACCAATTCGGCTACGTTGTCCTCCAACCGCGTAACCAGTTCCTCGTTGATGTTGAAGCCGCCTTGATCCGTGCGGGCGATGTAGGCATCAACTGCGTATACTCCGCCCAAAATATGGCGCGCGCCCAGGGCCGATAACACCGGCTTAAGCGAATAGTCGATCGACAGCAGATGCGCAAGGCTTCCGCCGATAAAGAGCGGCAGGATGATTTTGCCGGCCAGGCCTTTTTCCGGGACAAGGTCCAGGAATGTCTTCAGCACTCCCGTGTAGGACGCCTTGTACACCGGGCTGGCGATAATGACGGCGTCCGCTTCGGCCACAAGCCCGTTCGCCTTCACGATCGCTTCGCTCTCGAACTTCGTATGGATGAGATCTTCCGGAGGAAGCTCGCCCACATTGACATGATTAACTTCAAAATCCTGCTTGCGCAGCAGCTCATCCGCCAGTCCGATCATCGCCGTTAGACGTGAGCCGGGCGTGGGGCTGCCGTTAATAATCGTTACCTTTGGCATATCTATATTCTCCTTTGCTTAGGTTCATTGTCACTCGCTATATACTATCATAGCTAATTTTTCCGTTGCGATCTAATCTGCCGTTGCGAGCTTCAATTGATCTAATTCCGACCAAACAACTCCACTTTATGAAAAATGCTATCAATTTTTACGTCAAAAGTCAATCATCGGCACTCTTATCTAGGCATATGCATACTCATACTCCAGAGGAATTATTATGATTAATTTTTGGAGGTTTTGCGGTTGAACCCGATGAATCCAACGAGCTCCATGCATTCAGCGCATTCAATGCACCCAATGCATCCAATGAGTTCAATAAATCCCATAAGCCCAGTAAACCCGGTTTTCCCTATGCATCCGAACGCCCCCATAGCGTTGCACGGCCCGTCGCACGGTCACAAAGACTTTGTGCATCCCGCAGGCCATGAGCTTTCCACGATGCCAGGACACCACATGCATCCTTACCCGGGAGACAACGGCAACCCCGTTTATCCGTATTATGCCAAGGAAACGGTATGCAAAGAACAACCCATCGCCTTCCCGCCCCAGCATCAGCCGTTTCAGCCTGGCCTGGAAAGCTTGATGCATCCCCGCCCGATCTCGGAAAATCCGAACTACCACGGCAGCTGCAAGCTGAAGGGCAAAGTTGCCATTATCACTGGCGGTGACAGCGGCATCGGCCGGGCCGTCGCGATCGCTTTTGCCAAAGAAGGAGCGGACGTCGTGATCCCCTACTTGTGGGAAACCTCGGACGCCCTGGAGACCAAAGCCCGTGTTGAAGCGCTCGGCCAATGCTGTCTCCCCATCAAAATCGATCTGCGATTCAAGCAAAATTGCGAAGCCGTCGTCCGTGACACGATCTCTACCTTTGGCCGGCTCGATATTCTGGTCAACAATCACGGCGTACAATATCCTCAGCAAAGCATTGCTGATATTTCAGAGCAGCAGCTTTATCAGACTTTTCAAACGAATATTTTTCCGTTTTTCTTTATGGTTCAGGCCGCATTGCCCCATTTGTGCCGAGGCAGCTCGATTATTAACACCGCCTCCATCACGGCTTATCAAGGCCATAAGACATTGATCGATTATTCATCGACCAAAGGAGCGATCGTCTCGTTCACGCGCTCCCTGTCGCTCTCGCTGATCGACTGCGGCATTCGCGTTAACGCCGTGGCCCCGGGCTCGACCTGGACGCCGCTCATTGCCTCCAGCTTCAGCGCAGAGGAGGTCTCCGTCTTCGGTACGGATGCGCCCATCAAACGTGCGGCTCAGCCGTATGAGCTGGCTCCCGCCTATGTATACCTCGCCAGCAGCGATTCCAGCTTCGTCACCGGAGAAGTCGTGCACGTGAACGGCGGAGCGATGGTTACGACGTAAAATTGCGGCATTCCCCAATGTGGCTGACCACCCTCATGTGGCGCCAATTGACTGCGAGCAGGGGTACTTCATAAGTCGGACTTCCCCCGAGCGAAAAGCTCTGGCATCCGCGTTACGCGAGATCCTTCCGGTGCGTATACCTGTGCATATAGCAGTGCCAACAAGCGCTACAACGCCTCGATGATGTCTCCGGCAAGCAGGGAGCCGGATGTCCATCGCGCCAAGGCGGCGCGCTCTCCGGCCAGGCCGTGCAGGTAGACGCCCAGCGCAGCGGCTTGAATCCCGCTCAGGCCTTGGGCCAGCAGTGAGGCGATGATGCCGGTGAGCACATCGCCGCTGCCTCCGGTCGCCATCCCGGGGTGACCGGTGGTGTTGACGTAGACGCGGCCGCCAGGGTCCGCAACGACCGTGCGGGCCCCTTTGAGCACCAGCGTCACGCCGTACTGCGCGGCGAAGCGGCGCGCCAGGCCGAGGCGGTCCCGCTGGACCTCGGCCGTGCTCAGCCCGGCGAGCCGGGCCATTTCGCCGGGATGCGGCGTCAGCACCGTCGCCGCGTCCCGGCGCTGCCACGCTGCCAGGCCTCCGGCCGCAGCGAGGATGTTCAGGGCATCCGCGTCCACGACAAGTGGACGGGGGATGCCCTCCCACAGGGCGCGCAGGAAGCCCGCCTCGCCCGGGAAGCGGCCAAGCCCCGGGCCGACGGCGAGCACATCGCGCGCCTGCATGAGCCGCAGCACTTCGTCTGCGGCGGCCTCGCTCCACGCCCCGTTCCCGTCATCGGGAACCGGGGCGGTCATGAGCTCGGGCACGGCGCCTGCCGCGTGCGGCAGCAGCGTCGCCGGCAGCGCCCACGTGGCCAGCCCGCAGCCGGCGCGCAGCGCGGCCTTGGCCGAGAGCAGCGCCGCGCCGCTCATCGGCAGGCTGCCTGCGGCCAGCAGCACGTGCCCGTACGTGCCCTTGTGGCCGTCCGCCCGGCGGGGACGGTCCACGCTAACGCCGAGCTCGCTCTGCAGCGAGGCCGCGGTCAACAGCTGCCCCGCCCCGGGCACATGCGGCGGCAATGCAGCCGGGATGCCGATATAGCGCACCACGACCTCCCCGGCCGCCTCCGCTCCCGGATATTGAGTCAGCCCCGCCTTCATAAAGGCCAGGCTAACCGTCTTCCGGGCCAGGATGCATGGGTCGTGCAAGCCGCCCGTATCGGCGTCCATACCGCTCGGGATGTCTGCCGCGATGATCGGCAGACCGCTTCCATTCGCTTCGCGGATCAGGGAAGCGTAAGCCCCTCGCGGAGCCCCTTTTGCGCCCGTGCCGAGCAGCGCGTCGACGATCCCGGTGCAGCCGGAGAAAGTCCCGGCCTCACCGGGCGTGTACACCGATCGCGGCAGGCCCAGCCTCTCCGCAATCGCATGCTGCGCCGCCGCATCCCCGCGAAGCGATTCTGGCGGCTCCGCATAGAGCAGGCGGACGTCCAGACCCGCGTCCGCCAAGTGACGGGCACAGACCAACCCGTCGCCCCCGTTGTTGCCTTTGCCAATCAGGATCAGCCAACGCTCCCCCGCCAGCGTCTCTCCACCACCTAAATCCGAGCGCACCGCCTCCTGGAAGGTTTGGTAAGCTAGCGTGGCATCCTTAGCATCCGCCGGTTGCTTCTGCCCATTCCACCCCCATGCGGCGTGCTGCACCGGTTGACAGCTATCGGTTGTACGCAGGCTTTTGTCCCGGCAATAAGCCAGCACCTCCTCGGCAATGGCTCGCCCGGCGTTTTCCATTAATACCATCGCTGGAATGCCCAGCATATTTATCGTGTACTGATCGATCTCCCTCATCTGTTCCGAAGTAACCAGTTGCATTGCATATTCCCCCCGCCTGCTAGCCTGCCTTATTACTTTTCATCATAGGCTTCTCCGCAACATCCTGCTTTATTGCTTACATCATAGGCACCCACACGCCTCCCTGCCAATCCCTAATTCTTGTTCATTTCGCTTCACTAATCTGAACTAATACGCTACTGTAAATCTTGCCTCGGGGAACTGCGGGTCTTCGGCTTCATCCAGCAAAGCTACAGCATAGTCCTCGACCGAGATGTGGCTCTGATCCCTTTCGTCCGTAACCAAACGGTTCAAGCCAATCCGGAATTGCCCTGTTCGTTTTCCCGGCTCGATGACAGCTGCCGGACTTAATACCGTCCACAGCAGATCGGAGGCTTTGTATACGTGATAGGCTTCCTCATGCGCTCTCGCTAAAGGACGGATCTCCTCCGGAAATTCCGGGGTAGCCATCAACTGGACGCCCTGCTCCGTTTCCAGCCCTCCGGCTCCGCCCACGACGATCAAACGGCGGACTCCTCCCCGCTTTACACCCTCTACCAAGGACCGGGCCGCTTCCGGCAGCTCGTCCTCCTGGCCGAACTGCGGGCCGTAAGCGCTAATGACAAGATCTTTCCCCTCTACGGCCTGTGCAATCGATTCAGGCATCAAAATATCCCCGGTCAACAGATGAAGCCTCTCCTGCCCCGCTTCACCCTCAAGCTTGGATGTATTGCGAACGACGGCGCTCACCTCATGCCCGCGCCGCAGCGCCTCCGCCAAAATAGCCTTGCCGATCGTACCTGTACTGCCGTAAATGACGATTTTCATTCCGAACGCCTTCTCTCTTCTGATTTTGATGATGCTTTTTATTATAATTATCACAAACCGCCTCGGATCAAACGTCGCAGGCGATCCTGGACAACAAAAAAAGCCTCTTCCAGGTGCATAGGAGCTGACCACGCCCTCGATTGCGAGATAAAGTCAGTCCCCGACTTTGCGGAAAAGGCTTTGCGAAAAGGCTTTGTGCTTAGAGTTGGTATGCATAAAGCTAATGTGCTTAGAGCTGGTGAGCTTAGAGCTGGTGTGCATAAAGCTAATGCGCTAAACTAAAAAGTTAAACCGACCTAGGTCAAGAAGTTAAGCTGTGCTAGATCAGTAAGTTAAAGCTGGCACTATACCAAAAGGTTATGCCCTGCGCTAGATAAAGATGTTAAGGTTGCTCCAGCCCCAACTAGGCTCCAGCCTTGCCGAGCGCAAAGCTGAGGACCAGAATGACCAGGACAAGTACCGAAATCAGCACGAAGCGGTAATCTTTCTCATGAATGAACGCGAACATCGAAACAAAGACGCGGAATACCGGGGTCAGAATGAGCAGAATCAAGCCGACTTCGATAATGGCTACGGACTTCAGTTCCACCATGCCTCGGAAAATTTCCGGCAGGCTCGTCGGGAATGTATCCCCGGGATAGCCGCTGTCCCCGGTAACGAGAAACAGAACCAGGCCGATGACGATCACGAGGCCCGCCAGCACGATGCCGATGCGCAGCATTTTGCTGATGGCGATTTCGACCTCTGCCGCACGATTCTGACGGCTTGCTTGTTGTTGCTCCGCCATAGGTTATGCCCCCCATCCTTGGTAGATCATTTGACAAGCTACGTAGATCATAATCGGAATGAACAGCTTGCGAATCGTTTTGCTTTTCATTCGCTGCATGATCCTAGCTCCGATGGTTGCCCCAATCAGCACGCCGAGAGCCACCGGGGCCGAAATTACAGGAATGATATCACCGCGCATGAAATAGATTCCCGCACTGGCCGCAGCGGTGACGCCCATCATGAAGTTGCTCGTCGCCGTCGATACTTTGAGCGGCATCTTCATGAAAACGTCCATCGCCATCACCTTAAAGCTTCCGCTGCCGATGCCAAGCAGCCCGGAAACTACGCCGGCGCCGTACATGACGCCAAAACCTTCGTACACCTTATCTACGTTATAGGTAATATTTTTGCCAAGCGCTTTATCATAATACTCCCCGCCCAGCCCCAGCTTCTCCGCCACGGGATGCTGCGGAACGTTCACAGGGATTTCCTCCTTGCCCTTCTTCACCATCGCATAAGCCGAATACAATAGCAGCAGGGCGAAAATATAATACAAGAAATTCGGCGCAATCAACGCCGCGAGAAATGCTCCCGTAATCGCCCCTATCGTCGTGGCAATTTCCAGGAACATGCCTACCCTCACATTCGTGATTCGATCTCTTATGTAGGCTACGGCCGAGCCGCTGGAAGTCGCAATAACCGAAATCAAGCTGGCTCCGATCGCATGGCTGATTTCTACTCCGAACAGCAGTGTCAGTGCCGGAGTAACGACGATTCCACCGCCGAGACCGAGAACAGAGCCCACGATTCCCGCCAGGATGGCAATCAAGAAAATTTCAATCACAGTGGCAGTCAAACAGACATCTCCTTTATTTATCAGTTCAGGGGATCATGCACCAAGCTCAGCTAGCGCTGCGCTATTTCGATATCCTCAAATACATGCCGAGAGACGCTGGCGCCGTGTACTGAAAGCCATATTTCGAATACAGCTTGTCTGCCGGCTGATCGGCGATGAGGCTGACATAGGCTTCAGGCGGCGCCTCTCTAGCCAGATAGTCCATAATCTCGTCCATGACGAGCTTTCCAAGCCCTTGCCCCTGATAATCCGGACGCACGGCGATATCCACGACTTGCAGAAAACAGCCGCCATCACCCACAACTCTCCCCATGCCGATGAGCTCATTTCCAGCATACAAACATACCGCAAAAAGAGAGTTGCCCAGGCCGATCCTGATTCCCCGTTCGCTCCGCGGGCTTAACCCCGCTTGGCTTCTTAGGGCCGTATAATCTTCAGCATCCGGAATTTCCCTCACTACACGAACTTGCTCCCGCTCCACTCTAATTCTCCCTTCTGTTCCGCTGCTGCGGCACTACGTAAAGATCCTCATCTTCCTTCCACTCGGCATAGGCCACGTCCTCCAGCCGCTCATAACCACTGTTCTGCAGCAGCCGCTGCAGCCAGGCTTCGTCTTTGCCGATCATTTGCAGGCTTGTGCGGTCGATTACGCCGTTCTCTACCAGGCAGTAGGACAAGCTTGCCTGCTCGTTGAAAGTGTCCAAGCCGAGATCCTTACGCTTGATCGCTTCCTCTTGCGGCCTCTTCATCACGCTAAGCGTTCCGTTAGGTTCAAATATAGCATAAGCCACCTCGCTTATGAAGAAGACTTCATGCTGTCTGAGCAGCATGCGCAGTTGATCGAAGTCCAATCCGTTTTGGCGCATATGCTGAAGATCTACCTTGCCGTCGCGGATGATGATGGACCGCTTCCCGTCCAGGAAGCCTCGCGCCCGCTTCAGCTTCTGCGATATTTTCTCAAAAACGAAGGACAATGCTCCCCATAAAAACAACGCAAAGATCAATTCCGAATATTTGATGTCTTCGGCATATACCGTCTCACCGACCAGGTCGCTCAGCATGACGGAAGAAACGAAATCGAACGGCGTAAGCTGGGAAATCTCCTTCTTCCCGAGCAGGCGCGTCAGCACCCAGAGCCCAACGAAGCCGATAAAAATTTTCAGCGCGATTTTTCCCATAACCATGAGAATCCCTCCAAATTACGATAGTGATCTCTATATACCCACTTTAGGAGGAACTTGATTTGCAAAAATAAGCGCTTCGTTATTTTCCAATTCTGGCGCTTGAAAAACGCACCTGACGTGTGCAATAGTGGAATGAGGAATATCGAAAGGGTGGTGCGGGTGTTTCTTTGGGATTGGATCGCGTGGCTTCAATTGTATACCCCGGCAGCCATTATTATTGCCCCGGCGATCGTCATGTTCGCGTGGCAATATGGCGCTTCCAAGCGAAGATCGGCCTACCGGGTTAACGTTCGGCTTGACCGCTTGCACCGAAGCTTGGAGCTATACACCGCAGCCACGGGAGCGCTCCTCCGGGAAGCAGGCAGCCAGCGCGGATTGTCCGCTGCCGAGCATGCCGCGCTGGTCGATAAGCTGCTGGCTTGCAAAGCTGCGCCCTATGTCACTGAAGATTTACTCACGCAAATCGCAGCCTATATGATGGAGGAACGAGACAGCACGCGCCTTACGCTGCTGCTTAGAACGCTTGAGCGCGAGACCGAACGCCTCATGGAGGAGCGCAGCACGCTGCTGCGCCGCTCGGAGAAGCCAGGCTGGGGCTGGACGATATGGCAGCAGATCCAGCATGCGCTGCCGTTCGCTTTTACCGCGGGCCTCTTTATCTTGCTCCTCTGGTTTCTGGGTTCGCTGGATCAGGCCAGCCAAATGGAAGAAGAACGTTGGGCCGTGCTGTATGTCTGGTCACGTTTCCTCTCTTGCCTGTTCTCGCTGCTCGTTATGTATCCGTTTCTCAGAGGCGGACGCAGGGAGTCGTCCAGTTCATTGCTGCAGCGCTGGCTAGCCGTGGCGATCGGTCTAGCTGCATTGCTCCATTTCATAGGTTTAACCTGGGCACCGTATGTTCTTACACTGCAGCTGTTGCTTTTTCTGACCGGATTCCGCTTCAGCCACAACAGGCCGCGCAAGTCGCGGCCCTTCGTCGGCCACTACTTCGAAGAGGACGAACTGTCCTTGCTACAGGAGCAGCTTACGGATTTGCCTGATGAGGGCGCGGATGCTGCATCAAGGTCCAAAAACTCGCCATCGCCTTAATGCAGCCGCTTCGCGGATCGCGCAAGCAAAAAAATAAACCCCGATATCTGCTGTCCCGAGGTCTGCCGACCTCGAAGCCACCGGAATCGGGGTTTTCTCTTGTTCATATCGCTGTAATTAATTTATCTAGTTCCTGACTGACGCAAGGGCCGAGCCGCATTGCGCTGGCTCCCGGGGGACTTGGCAGCGCCGGAGGCTCCTATTTCATACCGTTTGCGCTCTGTACGCTCCACCTGAACGATCTGTCCTTCATGGACGACAATGTTGAGCGACCCGAATTCCATCTCGTCTAACAATCCTGCAATCCGATCCAACCATACATCGTCAACCTTCAATGGTTTTGCCATACTTACTGCCTCCCTCTCCTCGGCAATTCAGCCTATGAATATTTCGTTCGATGAAGCATTAATGCTGACTTTTGCGGGTAAACCAGCTTTTGAATAACAGGGTCACGAGCGCCAGTAACAGCAGCAAAGAAGCTACGGCAAACGACGCGGAGAACTGATACTCGTTATACAAAATTTCCACGTGCAGGGGAAGCGTGTTGGTCTCGCCCCGGATATGCCCGGAGACGACGGACACCGCGCCGAATTCCCCCATCGCTCTGGCATTACATAAAATGATGCCGTACAGCAATCCCCATTTGATGTTCGGCAGCGTTACTTTCCAGAAGATTTTGAAGCCCCGTGCCCCCAGCATGACCGCCGCCTCTTCCTCCTGCTGTCCTTGATCCTCCATTAGCGGAATAAGCTCGCGGGCGACAAAAGGAAAGGTAACGAATAAGGTGGCCAGAATAATCCCCGGCAGGGCAAAAATAATTTTCAAATCATGCTCCTGCAGCCACGGGCCAAACCAGCCGTTGGCACCGTAGACCAGAACGTAGATCAAACCGCCGATTACCGGTGATACGGCAAATGGTAGATCGATCAGTGTAACGAGCAGCTGCTTCCCGCGGAATTTGAACTTCGTCACGGCCCAAGCCGCAGCGACGCCAAAAATCGTATTCAACGGTACGGTAATGACGGCGACAAGAAGCGTTAGCTTCAAGGCCGACAGCGCATCCGGGTCGCGGATAGCCTCAATATATACTTCCCAGCCCTTCTTCAGGGCTTCGGTAAGAACAACAACCAATGGCAGAACGATAAGCCACAGCAGCACCAAGACTGCCGCCCCGATCAGAATCCACTTCACAGCGCTTGATTCATTCACTTTGCGCTGCCTGACCGTGGATGGCTTCTTGGCAGATAGCGGTACAGAGCCAGCCATTTCCTGATACCTCCCCGAATACTGAATACTGGATGCTCGATGATCACTTGATTAATTACTAGATAATTGCTTGATAATTGCGTGATTGCTTCGTCGCCTGATCATAAAATCCTTAACGATTCATGCCTACAACCGCTATTTTGCCGTCTTGCGTACTTTCCGCTGCAAAGAGTTGATGAGCAGCAGCAGCACGAAAGAAATGATTAGGAGCATAAGAGCCACGGCTGTAGCCCCCGCGTAATCGAACTGCTCCAGCTTCGACATGATGAGCAGCGGGGCAATCTCGGTCTTCATCGGCATATTGCCGGAAATGAAGACGACCGAGCCGTATTCCCCGATCCCCCGGGCGAATGCCAGGGCAAACCCCGTCATCAGCGGAGGTATCAGCTCCGGCAGAACGACGGAACGAAACGTCCGGAAACGGCTTGCACCTAGAGTGGAGGCCGCTTCCTCAACCTCGGCATCCAGCTCCTGAAGCACCGGCTGAACGGTTCTGACGACAAAGGGAATCCCGATGAACATCAGCGCCAAGGTAATGCCGATCGGCGTAAAAGCGATTTTGATCCCCAACGGTTCAAACAAGGAGCCGATCCAGCCGTTCGCCGAATAAATCGCGGTCAGTGATACCCCCGCAACCGCAGTAGGCAGGGCAAAAGGAAGATCAATCATCGCATCGAACAGTCCCTTGCCGGGAAATTCATATCGAACAAGCACCCACGCGATCAGCAGACCGAGTACGGTATCAATCAGTCCCGCCGCTGCCGCGGTCAGGAAGCTGACTTTATATGAAGCAAGTACGCGCGAATCTGTCGCAACATCCCAGAACTTCTCCCAGGTTAGACCCGTAGAGTTCAGCAACAGCGCAGATAACGGAATCAATACGACCAAACTGATATATAGTACGCTGTAACCCATCGTGATCCCGAAGCCGGGAAGCACTCCGCGCTTTGAAGTGCTACTGTGCATGCATGTTCATCCTTTCCATCCGTTGCATCCCGCTTGATCACCGCAGGAATGCCCCTCCGTTTGTCCGGTCGGTTTATTTCGGCGCATAAATTTGCGTGAATATGCCGCCGTCGCTAAAATGCTTCTGTTGTGCCTCGGCCCACCCGCCAAATTCCTCGTCTATCGTAAACAGCTTGATTTCCGGGAAAGCATCTTTATATTTGCTTTTTACGCTGTCCAGCGTAGGGCGGTAATAATTCTCCGCTGCAATCGTCTGGCCTTCCTCCGAGTACAGATACTGCAAATATGCCTCGGCCACTTCACGGGTACCCTTTTTGTCGGCATTTTTATCTACTACCGCTACAGGCGGTTCAGCCAAAATACTTTCCGACGGGTAGACGATATCGAACTTATCCGGGCCAAGCTCCTCTACGGACAGCCAAGCCTCGTTCTCCCAAGCCAGCAGCACATCCCCCAGTCCGCGTTCCACGAACGTCGTGGTTGCCCCGCGGGCACCGCTGTCCAGTACCGGAACATGCTCATACAGTTTCTTTACGAATTCCTGAGCCTTGGCCTCGTCATTGTTGTTCTGATGCAGCGCATAGCCCCATGCTGCTAGGTAATTCCAGCGCGCTCCGCCAGAGGTTTGCGGGTTAGGCGTGATGACCTCGATCCCGTCCTTGATCAAATCGTCCCAATCCTTGATGCCTTTCGGATTTCCTTTGCGAACGAGGAACACAATCGTCGACGTGTACGGCGAACTGTTATGATCGTATTTCTGCTGCCAGCCTTCATTGATTAGTCCAGCCTGCTGGATCGCGTCGATGTCATAACCGAGAGCCAGCGTTACGACATCCGCATCAAGCCCGTCGATCACCGCCCGGCCCTGCTTCCCTGACCCGCCATGCGATTGCTTGATCGATATCTTCTCGCCCGTCTCTTTCTCCCAATGAGCAGCAAAAGCTTTGTTATACGCGGTATACAGCTCACGGGTCGGATCGTAGGATACGTTCAGCAAGCTGATCTCTTTAGCCCCGCTTCCCGAAGTTCCGCAAGCCGCGGCAACCAATGTCACTGCCAATACGAGACCTGCCACGAACCCTTGCTTCAACACCTTTTTCATAACTACTCACTCTCCCCATCTCTCTTTAGAAACTCTGTCAATATTTCTGCAAAATGCTTCATGCGCCTTAAACTTCTCATGTCAACTGCCTAGCAAAATAGAAAGAGAAACGCCCTATCCCTACGGTCAGACCGAACTGCTACCGTGTCTGCCAAGGCAAGTAGAGCGTTCCTCCGTCCGTACGGTGAGAACATTATTTTATTTATTATTCCTACCTGTTTAGTATGCTATGATTGTATTCTATATGCGCTGGGTTTTCTTGTCAAACACTTTTATTGGAAATGTATTAAAAATCTATAAGTGATGCTTATATTCCCTTGTGGAGCATATTTGAAGGCACATGGTTGGCTAAGTTATGCAAAAAAAGGACAAGGCCTGCAGGCCTTGTCCTTGGTTTTGTCCTTGATCTTCGAGGGTGGTTTGGGATTGGTGAGATGGTGCGAACGGTGGGTCTGGGGTTGCGGTGGTTGCGGTGGTTGCGGTGGTTCGTGGGTTGGTGGGTTGGTGGGTTGGTGGGTTGGTGGGTTGGTGGGTTGGTGGGTTGGTGGGTTGGCCACCTTCTAACGGACAGGAGATCCGCTAATTGTGGAAATAGCCCCTCTTTCGCTATGCCTACGGACAATGGTTCCGCTATTTGGCCAAATTGGCTGCAACAACCATGTTTTTGGAGGCAATAGCGGAACGTAGGTCCGTTAGCCTTCAAAATTCCCCCGTTATTCGCAAATAGCGTCCCCTGTGTCCGTTAGGGTCGCATATGCCCAGCCAGTTACCTAGTGCCAGCCTCAACCACCCGGTCAATCTGCCACCAAGCCACTCACTATTCAGCTATTTAGACTACTCAGCTAATCCACCGTTCGGCCACCCAGTCACTCAGCACTCTGCCACCGGCTATTCAGCTATTCAGCTACTCGTTACTCACTACTCACTACTCACTACACTACTCACCACTCAACTACTCAGCTACCCAGCACCCCGCTACTCAGCTACCCAGCACCCCGCCACTCAGCTACCCACCCCATACCGCCACACCGCCGTCAGCCAACTACGACACACTAACTACCTCGTACCAGCTACCTCGCACCAACCACGTCACACTAACTATCTCCTACCAACTATCTCGCACCGACCACGTCACACTAACTACCCCAAACTAACTCCTCAAGCCAGCCATCCAGCCCATACCGTCACACCGCCGCCAGCCAGCTACGTCTCACTAACTACCTCGAACCAACCACCACATACTAACCAGGTCGCTTCACCGAGCTCCATTGCCCCCAGAAATGGGCATGCTACCGCGGAACAACCGCGATGCAGGAAGGCTCCTTCACCTCAAGCACGCTGTCGGCAGGCGAAAGGCTGCCGGTGGCCCGGTTACGGCGGAGCAGGGTGATGCTGTTGCTGAACTGGTTCGCCATGAGCACATAGTCGTCCAGGACGGCAAAGTTGCGCGGCCACTTTCCGCCGACGGTAGTCCACTCCGGGTCGCTGAGCTGTCCGGTCGAAGCGTCCAGCTTAAAGCGGACGATGCTGTCGTGGCCGCGGTTCGATGCATATACATATTTCCCGTCTGGTGCCAAATGAATGTCCGCTGCATAACTCTCTTCGGCGAAGTCCTCGGGCAATGTGCTTATATGCTGAATAATTTCCAATATGCCATGGGTCGGATTGTACGCAAACACGGTCACCGTGTTATCCAGCTCATTGATGCCGTATGCAATTTTATCAGACGGATGGATAATGAAATGCCTTGGCCCCGCCCCGGGCTGCAGTGCCACTTCGCGGTGCGTAACAAGCTTGCCGTCTTCCAGCCTGTAAATAATGATCCGGTCAAGACCCAGGTCGGATACGAAGGCATATTTGCCATCTTTGGACGGGACTACACTGTGGGCATGAGCCGACTCCTGGCGATCCTGGCGAAAACCGCTGCCGACATGCTGAATAGCTGCCGCCATTTGGGCTAAGCTCCCCTCGCCGTCTAATTCAAAGCTGTTAACATGGCCGCTGGAATAATTGGCGACAAGCAGGTGCCCAGAAGGAGACAGCGACAAATGACACGGACTTGCACCATCCGTACGTGCCGTTTTAATCAAGTGCAGCTTGCCGTTCTGTGGGTCAATACCATAGGCAGCGACCTCACCTCTCTCGCATTCCAGAACGGCATACAGCTGCATTGTTCCTGCGCCCTCAGCTGCCGGGCTGGCATTACTATCCGAACCCGCCGCGGTATCGCTTTCATTTTTCTGCACGCCGCGCTGAATCGCCTGGCCCCCCGCATGTTGTTTATCCGCTACGATAAGAAAGGACGGGTTCTCGATGCCTGAGGTGCTGTGAATAAGACGAAGCTCGCCGCTGCCCGTATTTAAGCTGCAAAGATGGATTCCCGGTTCTTCTCCGGAAGAGTAACCCCCAACGTAGAAATACTGCTCCTCTTGCTCAAAGATACGCATAGACTTTTCCCCTTATCAGTTTATTGAATTACGAACCTGCCTCAGCCCGCAGCTCCTGAAGCAGTCCCTTCACACGGGATACCTTGATTTCGTCAAAATAACGTTCCAACTGATCCTCGCCCCCGGCAAAAATCCGATCCATCACCTCATGCATCTTCGAGGATACCTGACAGGGCGATTCCTGGCTGCCCGAGCACCATACCGGCTGGAGAGTTCCTCTGGCGAACAGGCGGTACAAATCGCCAAGGCTGATGGCATTCAAATCGGCGCTAAGCAAGTAGCCGCCGCCCACGCCTTCTTTCGTCGACACATACCCTTGCTTTCGCAGCAGGCTCAATACTTTGCGGACTCGGGCAGGATGCGTGGCCACGCTCGCTGCGATTTTCTCGCTGTTGGCGATGCAATGGGCATTCATCTGCAGAAAAAGAAGGCAATGCAGGGCCACCGTAAACTCGCTGTTCATATTCCTTTCCCCTTTCCGTCATATCCTTGAAACACGGGCATGCCGTTGAATCCGGGAGCCTTGGCTCATTTTTATTTTCCGTAAGTGATTTATGTTATAATGATCTCGCCAACTACACATGTTCAAGAAAGGGACATTTCATGAATATTACCATTCCTTCTTATATGCAGGTTTTTGTAACCGTCGGAGCCATCATCATGGCTGCACTCGCATTGTTTATCCGGTTAAAAGCCAGCCGCAGACCCGTAACGGTCAAGAAGATCATTATTCCGCCGCTAGGCATGACTACCGGCTTCGGGATGTTCATCGTTCCTGATTTTCATATCCCGGTTCTTTGGGGCGCCATCGCCTTTGCCGTAGGCTGGTTTTTCTTCTCTTACCCGCTGAATCGCAGCACCCAATTCGAACTGATCGACGGCGAGGTATACGCCAAACGGACCCGCGGCTTTGCCTATATCCTGATCGGCTTGCTTGCGCTAAGGCTCGTCCTGCATGAAGTCGTGGAACAATATATCTCGGTGCTCCAGACGGGCTCCGTATTTTTCCTGCTGGCCTACGGAATGATCCTCCGCTGGCGGCTATTCATGCTTAAGGAATACCGCCGCATAACGGGACAAATTCATGCGGGCTAACCAAACCCAAGCTTCTTTCCAACATATTAAATTTTATATAGGGATGCAATCTTTTTCCACTATATTTTCTCTGCTGAGCCCTTGAATGGCAAACAGGTTATCCAGATGACGCCAACCGTCACCGGATAACCTGTTTTTTGATGCCGCAAATACTCCCCCCATCTCTTATGCCCTTGACTGCCCCTCGCTAGGGCGCAGGATCGCCGAACCGATGATCAGCAGCACGAACGCCATGAGCACCAGAATGAGCAGCGGAGTAACGACTCCCTTCAGACTGCTTCCCGAGGAGAGCAGCTCGACGGCCTGGATTGTCCATTTCTGCGGCACGAAATTAGCCGCCTTCTGCATGTATTCCGGCATGAAGGAGATCGGCCAGAAGCAGCCCCCGATCATGCAGGTCGGGGTGATGATCAGGTTGTTCAGCATCCCGGCGTTCTGCGGATTGCGAATCAATCCGGCCGCCGCACTCGCAATGCCCATCGCGACGAGCATGAACGCGGCCAGCACGATGAAGTGCAGATGCAGCGGGATGCCGGCATCATACCGCAGCACCCAGCGGCTGAGCATCAATACGACCGCAATCTGGATCACGCCGACAAAGAAGCTGCCGAGGAAATTGCCCGCGGCGATCTCCCAAGCCCTGACCGGTGCGCTATAGATGCGGGCCATCGTCCGCTTGCTGCGGTCTTCGACGATTTGCGTCACCGAGCTGCTGATTAAGCTCATCAGGAACAACAACGTAAAGCCGGTGACTGTGCTGAGCCCCTTCTTCGGATAGAGCCGCAGGTCCTGATCGACGGCGGTTACGCGGTGTTTTCCCGTCTCCCGGAACACATCGGCCAGCACTTCGCTGTCCTGCCCGCCCTCTCCGGAAGCGGTCTTAACCATCCCTGCGGAGGCCGCCATTCCCCGTACAAGCCCATCCAAATTAATTCTAAGCGTAAAGGTCGCCTCGCTCGTCGCCAAATCATATACCTGAAGCTTGGGGACGCGTCCAGAGCGGACTCCTTCGGTGAACCCGGCAGGGACGGCAAAGCCGATCACGGCTTTCTTGGACAGCAACGCATCCCTCATAGCCGCATCATCCTCATATTCCTTCAAGGCATAGCCGGGCTTGCTAGCCAGCTCCTTCAGCAAGAAGGCGCTAGCCACCCCCTGATCCCGATCCACATACGCGATTTGGGATAGCGTCATTTCTTCCTGCCCCAACAGGGCGATAACGAGAGCAATGACGACGCACGGTAGCAGGATGTAGCCAAGCAGCCCTTTTGGGGTGCCGATCGTTCGTCTTATGACATTCCAGGCAATCGTCAAGCTACTCATGATAACCCACCTTCCGATATGAAACGATGCCAGCTGCAAGCAGCAGGGCGCAGCCTAAACCCAACATCATCAAGTAATGCATCACTTCGGCCGGATCTGCCCCGAGCATCAAACGCAATATGGCCTGCAGTGCCCAGTGGTTCACCGTGAATTCGCCCATCCGTTGAATGATCTCTATCGGCAGCGGCTGGAACCCGCCGCTCAGAAAAGTCATGACGACGATGACCGTCACAACGACCGAACGGGCAACCGCGGATGATTTGGTTAACAAGGTAATAATCACGGCCAGCATCATGGAGGCGATCACTACGAGCAGACAGGTCAGCGCCAGCATCCACAGATGAGGGCCCCAGTCCACATCGTAGAACCATGACGTTCCGCAAATAATGACGGCAGCCTGTAAAAAAGCGACCAGGCTATTCCCGGCGATTTTCCCCATAAATATCTCCAGCGTGCTTACGGGCATGGAATTTAAACGGTACAGCGTCTTCTTGCGCTTCTCTTCGGATAAGCTGATGCTGGCCGACAGTCCCGAGTACAGGAGGAACATGATCAGCATGGCAGCGGCGTAGTATTGAAATGCGGAGTACGTCTCGCCCCCTTCATTCAACGATGCCGTTTCTACATACGAAGCCTCCAGACCGCTCATCATTCCGTTGGCCTCTCCAAAACCCTGCGGTCCTAAGGCGATGATCGCTGCCTGCACCCGGTTGACCTCATCCAAATAGGCATGGAATACCGTCTGGGCGACGTAATTCTTCATGCTGTCTTTTCCGGGAATGAGCTCCCACTGCGCTTCCTTTCCCGCCATTACCCGCTCCTCGAAATCAGGTGGAATAACGACAGCGAAATCCGCTTCGCCCCGCGTTAAAGCTTCAACCGCTTCTTCGCGGCTCACGGTTTTCTCAACTTGCATTCTTTGTTTAATTTCCGGACTGTTCAAAAACTCCCGAAACCCTAAACCCGCTTCAAGCTCTCCATTTGCTAGCATTCTCTCTGTATTCGGCTCTACGATCATTACCCTGGCCTGCTCCACCGAAGCTTCCGCCTCGTCTTTAAAGTTGCTGGAGAGGGCGTTGCCCAAAATGAAAATAAGCACCATCGGCAGCAAAAATAAGTTCAATAACACGGCGCGCGTCCGCGTAAGCATCCGCAGCTCAAACCAGGCGATTGTCCATAACTTCACAACGTATCCCCCCTAGCCCTAATCCCGCAGCGTACGCCCGGTCAGATTGAGGAACAGCGTCTCCAGCGTCGGCTGCTCGCAGACTACGGAATGAATTACGGCGTCGTGCTTGGCGCAAATGTATAAAATGTCCTGCAGCTCGTTCTGCGAAGAAGATGTATACAGCTCCAGCCCGTGCTCGGTCTCCAGAATCCGGTTGATCCGCGGGTGCTGCTTCAGCTCGGACAATACGTCTTCCCCTATACCGGTGGCCGACATAACGATTTTCTCCTCGCCGGCAACCCGTTCCCGAAGCTCCTGCTCCGTTCCGCAGGCAATCACATGGCCTTGATCGACAATCGCTACCCTGTCGCATAAGGAGGCAACCTCCTCCATGTAATGGCTCGTATAGATTACCGTGGAGCCCATGCGGTTTAGTTCCCGGACCGATTCCAAAATATGATTCCGCGACTGAGGGTCGATCCCGACGGTCGGCTCATCCATAATGATCAGTTTGGGGCGATGCACGATCGAGCAGGCGATATTGAGGCGCCGCTTCATCCCCCCGGAAAACGTATGCGGCAGCTGCTTAGCCCGTTCCTCCAGTCCAACGAACCGCAGTGCCTCCTTTACCCGCTCCTTCAGCTCCCATCCCCGCAGACCGTACAATCGGCCAAAAAACGTCACGTTGTCCGCAGCAGACATATTTTCATATAAAGCCAGTTCCTGGGGAACGAGACCGATTCTTCTCTTTACATCGAGCGGCCGCTCCTTGACAGGGATCCCGTCAACCGTAATACTGCCTTGATCCATCGGCAGCAGCCCAACGATCATGTTCATGGTCGTGCTCTTCCCTGCTCCATTCGGGCCGAGGAGCCCGAATATTTCCCCGGCTTCGATTTTCATGTTCAAATGATCCACGGACAATTTGTCCCCGTATCTTTTTACGACATTGTTTACTTCTACGAATGCCATCCTGCCTTCACCCTCCCGCACATCTCTGACTCTATAGCCATTGTATCAGGCCTCGCTTCCCCCGTAAGGTATCGATAGTCACCAATAAAAAATGACGAAAGTCACCATTTGCAGCACCCTAACCCTCATAGGGATTATGCTATAATAATTGCATCTTATTTCGAGGCAAAGGGTTGAGAATGATGAAGAGGCCTTCGCTTCTTCCTTTTATGTACGGGATGATTCTGCTCCCGGGATTTTTTCATATTTTCCTGCTGCAAAACCCTCCCTACGACCGGTACGTCATCCATATGCTGGCCTTGTTTGCTTTGGCTGTGCTGGGGCGCTTCGCGAAGGAGAGCAGCCATGTAACGGCTTGGTGCCTTGTGCTGATCACTTATTCAGCGTGGCTTTGCCACATTTACGGCGGACTGGCAAGCCTGTCGGCCCTGGCGCCGGTGTTCGTCTATTCGTCCATGCCCGGCAGGCTCGTAAGAATCAGTCTGTTCGCGCTTCACACTGGCGCGCTCTACTTCACCATGCTGTCCGAGCCACTAACCTGGAGATTCAGCGTACTGCTGTTTCTATGGTTTATCGCCGGCATTCTTGCCTACCTTCAGCTGTTCACGGCCAAGCAAGGCGCAATCCAGCAAAAATATGACGACCTGCGCAGACGGCATTACGAGCTCGACGAGACCCATCGCCGCTTAATGCTGTTCAACAAACAGGTGGAAGGCGCGGCCCAAGCCGAGGAGCGGACACGGATTTCCAGGGAGCTTCACGATGATCTCGGGCATCGCCTCATCCGCGCCAAAATGATGATGGAAGCCGCACTGCATGTCGTTCCTGCCGATCCTGACAAAGGAATGGCCCTGCTCGGGCAAATTCGGGATCAGCTCTCTGCCGGCCTGGATCAGCTGCGCGCTACGGTGCGCCGATTGAAGCCGCCCTCCGAGACGACCGGAATCCAGGCGCTGAGCCTGATGCTCGAGGATATCGGCCGGGAGAACGGCATTCGAACGACGCTGTCTGTAGAGGGACAGCCTTATCCGTTATATCCGAGTCTAGAGATCATTCTATATAAAAATGCGCGGGAAGCCCTGACCAATGCGTTAAAGCACGGTCAGCCCGGCGCAGTCGAAGTCCGGCTGGTCTACGAAGCGGACGAGATTCGTATGGCCGTCAGCAATGATGGGGCCGTGCCGCCGCCTCACTGGTATAACAGCAGAGCTGCCGGCTTAGGGATGTCGGGAATGCGGGAACGATGCCAGATTGCGGGAGGAAGGCTTGAGGTCGAGGTAGAACCTTGTTTTACCGTAACGACCAGGCTTCCCGTGACGCATCAAGGAGAAATTTTATAAGAAGCGGGAGCGTGAGTAGGCTACCATGATAAACACGACAACGAGTGCAAACACGGCTGCAGGAGAGCGTCTATCCGTATTGATCGTGGACGACGATCCGTTCATACGGGAGAGCTTGTCTTTACTGATTGGCATGGATCCCCAAATTGAGGTCGCCGGGACTGCGTCTCATGGATTGGAGGCCGTAAATCAGCTAGAGAGCGGCGGAATGCCCGTGCCGGATGTAGTGCTCATGGATATTCGGATGCCGGAATGCGACGGCGTAGAAGGAACGAAGCGGATCAAGGCGATTTTTCCGCAAATCTCCGTGCTCATCCTGACCACCTTCGATGATGACGAGTTCATTATCGAAGCCTTGCAAAGCGGTGCCAGCGGGTATCTACTCAAAAATATTCCGCCCAGCCGCATTATCGAGGGGATCAAAACCGTACATAGCGGCAGCATGCTCATCCATCCCGACATCGCCCGCAAGCTGACTGGATTCCTCCGGACTGATGCGCTCAATGCTGCGAACGAGGCCGGGCAAAGTGCTGACGACGCGACCGCGGCAGGGCGATCCGGCCAGAGCCCAAGCTCGGCTTCTCCCGGCGGGGCTTCCGATGCGCATACCGATTCCGTGCAGAGCAAATTACGGGCGGCAGGGCTAACCGCGGCCGAACAAAATGTCGTGGCCCTGATTGCGGATGGCATGTCCAACAAGGAGATTGCCCAGAAGCTCTTCCTTAGCGAGGGCACCGTCAAAAACTACATTACCGACATTCTCGCCAAGCTGCAGGTCCGCGACCGGACGCAAATCGCTATTTTATATTGGAAAAGTTATAACCAGTTGGGGTGAACTACTGATTTATGACTGGATAAGGTAATTGGATGTAGATGTAGATGTGGTTGTGGTTGTGGATGTGGTTGTGGTTGTGGTTGTGGTGTGGATGTGAATGTGGTTGTGGTTGTGGTGTGGATGTGAATGTGGTTGTGGTTGTGGTGTGGATGTGAATGTGGTTGTGGATGTAAATGTATTTCCTGCAGTTAGTTCAGCGGTTTTGGCCGTGTTGGCGGGAACTAACTGCAAAACCTACATCTAGTTTTAAGCTATTTCGACGAATGAGCTCCATTCAGGCAAACTAACTGCATGTTTTGCATTTAGCGCATGCATTTTTGATGAAAAGTGCTTAACTAGATGTATAAAATACATTCCGCTTTTAAATGACCTAGTAAAACCAGGGGCTGGATGGCCGCCACCCACCAACGATCTAACAATCTCTAACAGACCACCGTCCCAACAATCAAAGTGCTAAATTAACCGAAACAAAGCGCTGCGATATAAAAAACCGTAGTTTTCGTCGATTAGGAAAGACAATGCAATGCACCATTCTCTCTCCAAAGTGTTTCTCGGTCCTCTGTAGTATGTAAAAAAAGCAGCTGCGCCCCATTGTTTGGAGCTGCAACTGCTTCTGTTTGTCGATTAGTGACTAGCTATTCGATCTTTACGCCTTTTGGGAGCGACTTCTGATCCAAGTTCGTGTTCACCAGCTGAGGGAGCATACGCATCCCTTTTTCCATCTCAGAGGAACACAGAGGACATGCCGGAGTGTAATCAAACGCAAAATTATCCCTCATCCATCCGTTGCAGCTCTCGCTCGTACAAGACCAGACCGGCGTATTCTCCTCAGGAATTTCTTCTAACGTTTTTTTACGGTAATTCATGTTCTTCCTCCTTGGACATAATTTCACGGTAGACAGACCACTATCCACATTTTTAACAGAACTGCCCTTAACGAATCCGTTAAGAGCAGTTGAGCCTGTTATTAAAGTTTTACTACGTTTTCGGCTTGCGGTCCGCGGTTGCCTTGAACTACGTTAAATTGTACGCGTTGGCCTTCATCCAAAGTCTTGAAGCCATCGCCAGTAATCGCGCTGAAATGTACGAATACGTCATTTCCGCCTTCCACTTCGATAAAGCCAAAGCCTTTCTCAGCGTTAAACCATTTTACTGTTCCAGTTTCCATTAGGGTACCTCCTAAAAGTATTAACATGTTCATTTTTACAAAAAAAATTCACACATTGAAAAAAGCTCCATCTCACAAGGTGACACTCTTTTCAACGGGTGAATTTAATGTACTGCATCACTTGAATCGACCATTACTTATTATATCCTGAACGAAGTAGAAAAGCAAATGATTTGTAAAAATACGGCAGGAGGGCGTTTCGCCCTCTTCATCATAGCTTCACCGCTTTCCGGGGACGGCCGAACAAATATCCTTGCGCAAGCACGGCGCCATTCTCGAGGCAAAACTCAAAGTCCTCCCGCCGCTCGACACCCTCCACAAGTACTTTGCCGCCAAAATCCATGGCACGCTGGATGATATCCTTGATCTGCCGCTGTTTGTAGGCATCGTTTCGGCAGCCGTTTACGATGCTGCGGTCAATTTTCACATAATCCGGCTGGAGCCGGACCATTTCCTCCACCAAGGAGAAGCCTGCCCCTACATCGTCAAGCGCCATGGATATACCGCGTCCGCGGCAGACCGTAAATATATACTGCAAATGAGCAATATGCCGAATCCGTTCCGTCTCCACCACTTCGAATACAAAATCGCGCGTATCCAAGGCAAGCTGCTCGATGGTCTTGAACGTATCGTTCAAGCATTGACAAGGGTGCTCGATGGAAGAAGGCAAGAAGTTGATGAACCTTTTGATCCCCAGGGGCAGATGGCGCGCGCTCGTCTCGATGGCCGATAGCCTTGCCGCCTGGTCCAATAAGGAATGGAGCCCGCTCTCTCGGGCCGCCGCAAACAATTCAAGCGGGCTGAATGGTCTTCTCTCGGAGGCCGGCCGCAACAGAAATTCATAGCCAATCACCTTCTCCTCAGCGTTGACGATCGGTTGGATATGGTTCTCAAACAGCTTATCAACAATAACGCCCAGCACATCATTATTTTTCACGCGGCTCTCCATTTGGCATGCCTTGAGCCACAGCGACGATTGCTTATTCCCTTCAGTCGCCAGAGACACCATCAAATTCTCACCGTACATCATCATATACCTGCGGGTACACTCCAGCATAAGCAGTAATTCATCCTTCGATCGATACGAAAACTGACAGTCCGGGAAGCCCCGCTGCGAGCGGTATCCCATTTGCTGCATATGGGCTATAAATGCGGCTGAGAATGGACGAAACCTCACGCTCCCTAAGTCTTCAAGCGCCGATGAGGCACTGCCTTTGCTGAAGATCATAGCAATCCTCCCCTAATTTCATACATGAAAATTATACCATGCCCCCTTATTCATCCAGCGTGACCTTCATCTCTATTATGGCCATTAATGGGACTTGATAAGTTCGGGCGATGCTGTGGTTCATGGGATGAACAGATATAATGAAGTAAGTGAAGATAAGCAGACGAATGAGGAGGGAAATGCTGAACATGATCGATGCCCATATTCACCTGGATCAATATAAGCAGGCCGAGATCGAGCATATTGTGAAAAATATGCAGCCCGGCGGTATCGAGGGGCTTGTGTGCGTATCCACGAACCTGGAGTCTTCGACGGCTAACCTGGCTCTCGCCGAGCGGTACCCGGGATTCGTTCACCCCGCCTTTGGCTTTCATCCGGAGAGTCCCCTGCCTGCTGCGGAAGAGATCAGCGGGCTGCTGTCCTGGATGGAGCGCAAAGCCGATCGTATGATCGCCGTAGGGGAAGTTGGCCTGCCTTACTATCTCCGCCGGCAAATGGCCAAGGAAGGCCGCTCCCTCGATTCGAACGCCTATGTGCAGCTGTTGGAGCGGTTCCTCAGCTTCGCCGAGCGGTACAGCAAACCTGTCGTGCTCCATGCGGTTTACGAGGATGCCGACCTTGTGTGCGATTTATTGGAGCGCTACCGTATTCGCAAGGCCCATTTCCACTGGTTCAAAGGCGCGAAGCATACGGTGCAGAGAATGGCTGATCGCGGCTACTATATTTCATTTACCCCGGATCTGCTGTATGAAGCAGAAATTATCGAGCTTGCCCACAGCTATCCCATCGATCAGGTGATGGCAGAGACGGATGGTCCCTGGCCTTTCGAGGGGCCTTTTGCAGGCCAGCTTACCCAGCCAGCCATGGTGCTGGAGGTGGCCGAAGCTTGGGCCGCCATTCAGGGAATCGCCCCAGAGGAGGCGCGTTGCCGGCTGCGCGAGAATACGAGGCGTTTTTACGGCATATAGGGGAGTTTCTCTACTTCTTGCCAAACCCCCGTTCACGTAGAAAGGCGGCCATATGCATTCGCGAAGGCTGAGCGAGCTTGTCCGCCATCAGTTCCGACCATGGTGTGCTTTTCGCTCCGCCGGTTCTTTCGCGCAAATACGACGACATAATCTCGTCATATCGTTCGACGCCCTTCTCTGAACCGGATGCGTCATAGCCGTTCCAATGCAGAACCGCGTCCTGCGGCAGCCTTGGGCGAAGAACAGGCTGTTGATCCGGATAGCCGATACACATGCCAAACACGGGATAGACAAGCTCTGGCAAGCCGAGCAGGCTGGCGACTTCGGCGATCTGGTTGCGGATACCGCCGATATACACGATGCCGAGGCCCAATGACTCGGCGGCAACCGCTGCGTTCTGGGCCGCTAAAGCGGCATCCACGGTCGCTACGATTAGGTTTTCCATGGAGCCTTCGTAGGTTTCCTGGCCGGCCCGGTGTTTCAGCGCCGCTGCCTTCAATCGCGACAAATCGGCACACCACACTAAAAATACGGGACAACTGTATACATACGCTTGATTGCCGCTGAGACGGGCCAGCTCCTCTTTGAGATCCGCTTCGGTTACGGCGATGACGCTATAGGCCTGGACATGGCTTGAGGACGAAGCCGCTTGTCCGGCGGCAATGATCGTTTCGACCTGTTCCCGCGTCACTGCTTGATCCGTAAATTTGCGGATGGAGCGGTGGTTAAGCAGCAAGGCGATCGTCTCGTTCGCAGATTTCATCGCATCGGTTATATTTTGGTTATGCATCGCTTTGATCTCTCCTTTTTCTATCCATTTATCCAGACTTTCTTCTCAAAATAATTGAATAATAATATACCCCGCCATAGCCCAGACGATAAGCGCCGACAGCTTATTGATATGACGCAGCATCCTCCCGCTCGGATCCATGCCGCCAATGAGGCGTCCCGCCCAGCACAGCCCTAGGAACCAGACCCAGGATACCGCGATGGCTGCGCCGGCAAACAGCGCTTTATCCAATCCCTCGAAGCGGAGCGAGCTCGTACCGATCACGCCGATCGTATCCATAATGGCATGGGGATTCAGAAGCGATACGGAAAGAGCGAATACAATTTGTTTACCCGCCGGGAGGCTGGCTTCACCAGCCGCAGGCAAATCCGGACGGCTCCGCCAAATCGACCAGCCCATGTACAGCATGAAAAGAGCGCCGATGATGAATAGCAATATTTTCAGCCAGGAAATCGTCAGAACGATCAGGGAGACTCCGGCAACGGCAAGCACAATCAGCAGCGTATCGCATAATCCCGCCGTAATGACCGCAGGCAGCGCATGCCGAAATTTGTGATGCCCCGCTCCCTGGTTAAATACGAATACATTCTGCACGCCAAGCGGCAGTATCAGTCCAAATGCCAGAACCAATCCATAAATTGAAGCTTCCCACATACAATGATTCCTCCGTTTTCTACAAATGATGCTGTTCTCATTGTAAGCAATAAGGATCGGATTTGGCTCCAGCCATTTGGATGGATTGCAAACCAACCAAATTATATAATAGATCTTAAATTGGATCGGAGGTTTATTATGGAGCAATCCCATTGGCAGCCCAGCCGGCAATCGGCTACCCCGCTGCATATGCAAATTACGCAGTACATCCGGGACAAAATCGTCGGCGGCGAATGGCCCGTAGGCACCCGCATCCCCTCGCAGCGCAAATTGGCCGAGGCCTTCCAGGTGAACCGCAGCACGATTGTGACTGCCTTGGACGAGCTTACGGCGGCCGGAATGCTGGAGGGCAGCAAGGGCGGCGGTACCCGAGTGGTCAATCATACGTGGGGAGCGCTCGCTGCAACGCCGCCGACAAATTGGAACGACTACGTCAAGTCCGGCATCCACCGGCCCAACCTGCCCGCCGTCCAGGAGATCAACCGCGCCGAGTTCCATCCCGGTATTATCCGGCTCGGAACGGGAGAACTGTCGC
Organism: Paenibacillus sp. YSY-4.3; assembly: GCF_054767475.1. NCBI lineage: Bacteria > Bacillati > Bacillota > Bacilli > Caryophanales > Paenibacillaceae > Paenibacillus > Paenibacillus sp. YSY-4.3. Next base: position 274,976 of record NZ_BAABMC010000002.1, read on the forward strand.
CCGAGCTGCTTCCGCACCTAGAGATGAGCACCGTGCTGCGCCGCGTCGCGGATCGGACTCCCCTTCTGGGATATGGGGAACCAATGGGAGACCCGCAGCTTCGCGAGCTGCTCGCAGCCCGGCTCCAGAAGCTCGGCATCGTGGCTTCTCCCGCTTCCGTGCTCATCGTCTCCGGGGCGCTGCAGGCGCTGCAGCTCATCTCCGTTGGATTGCTCGAGCCGGGATCGGCCGTACTGGTAGAGCGTCCCTCCTATCTGTACTCCGTTCCCGTATTTCAATCCGCAGGCATGAAGCTGCGCGGCGTCCCGATGGATGAGAACGGCCTGCGGGCCGATTTGGTCGGCGCCTACGCGAGACAGTACAACGCTTCTTTGCTGTACACGATCCCGACGTTCCATAACCCGTCGGGCACGACGATGAGCGAGGAACGCCGCACGCAGTTGATGAAGGTTGCGGAGGCCGGGGGCCTGCCGGTGATTGAAGACGACGTGTATCGCGACTTATGGCTGGACGGGCCGCCTCCCCGCCCGCTCAAAGCCCGGGATGCCAGCGGAAACGTCCTCTATCTCGGCAGCCTGTCCAAGACGGTCAGCCCCGGCCTGCGCATCGGCTGGATCGCTGGCCCCCAGCCCGTGTTGGAACGGCTCGCCGACATTAAAATGCAAAGCGACTACGGCTCCAGCGCATTGTCCCAGCAAGCAGCCGCCGAGTGGCTTGGCAGCGGAATGTACGAGCAGCATATAGAGCAGATTCGCGAACGGCTAAGGGAGCGCCGTGCCGTCATGCTAGGCTGCCTGGGCAGGCATTTCTCTGGTATCGCAAGCTGGAATGAGCCTGCCGGCGGCTTTTATGTCTGGCTTAAGCTGCATTCCCCGCTCCCCGCGCGAACCCTGTTCGATCAGGCGCTGCGCCGGAACATTCTCATCAATCCCGGCCATCTGTACGATCGGGACGCGAATCAGTATATCCGTCTGTCATATGCCTTCGCTTCTCTAGATGACATGGAGCGCAGTCTTGTCCAGTTGGAGGAGATCATCAAGTCCATTTTATCCTAATGTATTATCCATATCATATTTTTCTAAAATATTCCAATATATAAGCAACTATTGTGATCCTATTGCCGTTTAAATAGATGGGAGGGGTCATACCATGCGTACTATGCGTTTTGTACAAAGCGTTGCCTGCACCATCGGGATATTCCTGCTCATTGCTGGGTGTAGAAATACAAAGGAGCTTAGCAGCGAGCCAAGCGTGCCGCAACCCGCCGCCGTCGAACAGCCCCCTGAGCCTGTCAATGCTGGCGCTAATAGCGGGAACGATTCGGCAGCAACAGGGGATCGCGAAGCGGAAGCTGGAGAACCTGGGGAGCCGGAGAACGATCGGGACACGGCAGCGAATCCCGAAGTCGATGGGAGCGCGGGGCAGCTGTACGGACTAGCTTTTGAAGCGATGATGCCGATAGATGAAGCCTTGAATGAGGACATGAAATATATTGCGATCGATTTCAGCGTGCTGTCGCATTTGGCGGAGGAAGATAAGCAGTACATTAGGGAGTACATCAGCAGCAGGTTTGCCGCCCCGGTCAAGGACGCTACCTTCGAACAGCTGAAGGAAAGCGAGGGCGACGATTTTACCGATAACGGAATGGTACTAAGCGGCGTGCTGCTCCAAATCGACAAAGTGGAAATCAGCGAGAACGGGGCTGTCATTGAAGGCATGAAGTACCGGTCCGGTAACGGAGCCGTCGGTGTAGTCATCCAGCTGGAATTGAAGGACGGGGCCTGGAAAGTTATTGAGGCGGCAAGCAATTGGATTAGCTGAATTGGAGTATCTAATTTTTCATAAAAAAACTGCCCGGGATGCACAAGATTTCTTGTACTCCCGGGCAGTTCTGCACTGCATTTTATACTACGTCGTAGCCTTGATCTTCGATCGCTTCCTTGATCGCCTCTACGCCAACCTTGTTCTCGTCATAGCTGACCGTGACGCTTTTGGCCGGCAAATCGACCTTGGCGCTCGCTCCCAGCTTGGATACCGCGCCCTCGACCGAGTTCACACAATGATTGCAGGACATTCCTTCTACGTTCAATGTAACAGTTTGCATTTCAATTCCTCCTCTTAACTTTTGATCACGAAGATAATTCAAGATGCAGCTCGGCTTCGAATCTTGCATTCACCCTTGAAATCCGGTGCTCATGTAGGTTTCCCTACACCCCGCTCCCTCTTTCTTCGGGTTTATACAACCTTCTCGGTGCTGAAAAGTTAACTTTTGATCACACTGTATTTCAAGATGTAATTCGACTTCGAATCTTGCATAAATGTTTGGTATTCCTGATAAATTTTATTTCATCAGCTTATTCACCGTAACCAGGAGCTCATCCACCACTTCGGTCTCTCCGGCCTGGATGCGTTCAATGACGCAGCTCTTCATATGGCCTTCCAGCAGCAGCCTGCCGACACTGTTCAGTGCCGACTGTACAGCCGCAATTTGGTTAAGCACATCGTCGCAGTACGTATCCTTGTCGATCATTCCCTTAATCCCCCGTATTTGCCCTTCAATCCGGTTCAGGCGCCGGGTCAGATTATTCTTCAGCTCATCAGAATGATGACTGTGCCTCTCTGCTGAGCCTGAATCTGCTGAATGACAAGCATTCTCCGCACAGTGATCTCCGGTCTCCTTAGGTTCTGTCATGCGGCTATCACTCCTTTCCTGTAATTATTATATTATACCCCTATGGGGTATGTAAAGATGTATTGAATGCGGAGCAGCCTCCAACTCAAAATTATTTACTCCGCTTATCTCATTACATTTCCTTCAAGAATATAGAGGTATATTGTTCTGCCAAGGTATCACTAACTTTATAAGAAAGTCGACACAATAGTCCGTCTACTTTGCGTATAAGCCGCTGAAGATGTTCGGTGCTCATACTCTGTAATGCAGATGCACTTGGGTAATTCGCTAGATATTTTACGGATTGGATTAAACTCACAGAGTCAAAGTCCATTCCCCTCTCGCTTCGTGTTAAATCGATCAATATTTCCAGAGACAGCGTGTATGGTGGAAAAATACTCTCCCTATGTTTAATATACAAAGACTTTAGCATGACTTCCAATGACCAATCACTGAGGATGAAACAGGGCTTGGGGAGATTATGGTGAAAAAAGATCGGGGTAAGATTCATGTAGGTTTGTGAGAGCTTATGTATTTGGCACGGTGTAGGAAAAATACGAGAATTTCTCAATCCTCTTACCGCCTCGAATACTTCAGACGGACTTCTGCCTGAATAGTGTAAATTATTCATCAATATCCGCTCCAATCTCGGTTTGTGTAATAGAACCTACATTTTCTTTGTAAATACGTATAAATTTTTAACTAAAGAGTAAAATATATACATAATATTACTATATAGTAGTTTTTATTGTAAATAACATATTATCTATACATTATTAGAAAGCATTTTATTCACTACACTTCTAAGTAAGAGAGGTGTAACCATGTCAGAAACCTTAAAGTTAGTCGGTACAAGAATTAGAGATATTCGAAAATCGAAGGGCTTATCACAAGAGGCATTAGCTGAAAAGGCTGGTTTCAATGCCAGTTATATTGGATTTATTGAAAGAGCTGAGAGGAATATTTCTTTAAAAAACTTGGATAAAATAGCTGCCGCATTAAATGTTGGAATACATCAACTTTTCACATACATTGAAGAACAAGAACATCTCACAGTTGAGGATTCGACGATAAAGGAAATCATATCCATGCTAAGAGAGCGTGATCCTGAGGATGCGGAGATGGCTAAGCGTATTTTGATTGAAATTTTCGAGAGATATGAGAGTAAAGAGAAAAGGTCGTAGATTCCTAAGGCAGGAATTTACGACCTTTTTATTTCATGATATTCATGGGTAAGCGCACACAGGCTTATAGTATACTATTATGCAGTCCATGTATTACTATAGTATAAATCCTAACACAATTTTTAGAGCAGGATTCAACCATCACAACAAACCGAAAATCTCTGCACTTCATAACAATAATCCGCATTATTAATATATTTATAAGATCACCTTTAGCCACCGCTTGGATTTGTTGAACAGCCAGGTTAGGGTTGATGGTTCATTGAGTTCTTGAAGTCTTGTAATAAACGTCTTGTACTCCTCACACTTGATGATGTCCTGAACCACAGCATCAGTTCTCTTTCATTTTCACATTAACGATAAATTCATGTGTTTTCTCGCTAATCAGCAAATACGGATGACAATGTAGATAGTTCGGTAGGTAATACGTATTGTCCTTCCCCTGATTGACTAGAACCAGCTTCTTATTAACCAATTCTTTGATGTGACGTTCTATCGTCTTTGAACTTCTCCCTACATTTCAGGCAATCATTCGTGGGTCGGGTAACACTGAGTCTTGTCGCTCATAAGGCCAATCAATATTCACTTCTCATACTAGCTCAAGCCGTAACAACGATGTATTTTATGTGGTACTTTGGTAATCCCTTATGCTGTGACGTAAACTCGCTCTCTTGACTTACCTTGTTCATGTACCCATTAAGCGTCTTGGCGGTCTAGAAATAAACCATTAGCTCTCGTTGTCATTTCGATTCCTACCTTCGTTAATCTGTGATTGCTATGCCACTCAGCGGCTATGAAATCAGGAAGACGGCAAGCCTTTGATACATGACCTTCCCATTGTAGATGCTTAATTAAATCCTAACAATATAAGTACTCGGACTATCTTGTAATATAGTTGCGATCAGTTCTTTCACCGTTTCTGTCGTTTCAATAATGTCCATTGTTGCGATTCTTTTTGAAAAAACGCAAGAAACAAAGATAACAACAAACAGGTTGATTATGGTAGTATCTGACCATAATCAACCTGTTTTAAGTAACGCCTTAAGCGTTGCGCGCGTACAAACGAAATGAAGATATCTTTATGTAGGATTCCCTGGGGTAGATGTGTTATTGGTTCAATGATGAGTTCATTCGGCTATTGGTAGCCTACCAAAGAAGAAACCTTGAAGATACTAAACCAATGGTACGACACTAAATTATTTAGTTATTACTTACCGCTCATTATTTCATATTTTTTAGCTAAAACCCATCCATTTAGACCGTACGAAGAAGTAACAACATAATAAGTGTATTGCTCTTTTACCAGCTTTTCTGTTAGTTCTTCAATGGTATCATATTCCATTGGCCAACAAGAATTTTTTTGTTTCTCTAACAACTCATGGTTATCTTTGAAAAAATAACTCAATTCATATTCATTAACATCAAAAATTATACTACCTTCTAATTGAGTTTCAAACAAGTGAGCTAATACATCACAAAAAACTATTTCTGTTGATGTTGAACCTGGATTTTGAATAGTATGAATAATAATCTTATGATTTTTCAAGTCAACTTCATAAGAAATTATTTCATTATCATGGATATTGGACATTTATTCAACCTCCTACTTTATTGTACTAGATACTACTCGTTGGGCTAATTTTTATTATTTCATTACTATTGCCTAGGATTTTTCTGACTCCAATCCCATTCATGTCTATGTGGAAAAGTATGAGTTCCATCTGCATTAGAATGATCATAATCTATATCTAATTGCGCCTTCCCATCAGGACCATAATATCTTCTTTGTGTTAGAACGCCCTTCTGATTATATAAATCTACTGATGTATTTGGGTCACCTTTTGGATTTAGATTCCTTCCGGTTACAACTTTATGATTCGAATAAGGTTCGCCCTGTTCCCTTAAAGTAATAGCACTAGAATTCCCATTACTCTTAGTAGAATTACTCGTATTCGGCGGTTCTGGAGTCTCCTTAGGTTTCTCCACTGTAGTATTCCTAGGATCATCCTTAGAACGTCTATCTTTAACAGACTTGGTGAACTTATCTAACTCTGCTCGAGTCATGGTCTTAAACTCAGGCTTTTTACGGTTTAGGTTAGGATTCCTGACATTGAACCCGCCACCTCTTATGTATGGAACTTCACTAGATTTATAGGTGTAGCCCGTAAAGAGTTCATTGATAGACATTCCTGCCCCTTCAGCATTATAGCTCGTATAAATCATCGCCAGGCCATGGAGCACACTTATACCGTACTTCTCTTTCATTTCTTTTACAATATCATCCGTGCTTCGTCTCTGTAAAACACGCATTGCCACATCTTCAGTTAATTCGTCAGACCATTCTAAGGATTTTTTCACTTCATGAATAACTAGATTTGTTCTCCAGTTTTTCTCAGTCAAATAATCTGGTATATTTTGCAATTCCCAGTGAAGTAGTACATCTTCAGGAATCTGACGGTATAAATGCATTACTTCCGTGGAATGTCTCAATAACCCCAGTATCATATCCTTTGGACCACCAGTAAAAGACAACTGACGCGCACTTGTCATCATCTTTCCTAAAATCCAATTGCTGTAGTATGCCGATCTCATCTCTTCGTAAATTTGTATATTGATCATACCTTGTGCTAGCAGAGCAGCTATTTGCTTTATAGGATGCAACGACCCCAAAGCAGGCATAGCAAGAATCCTTCCTCGAACAGGAACTCCCGCAGTTGCTTGTAATACACCTGCCTGCAGCGTCACGCCTACAGCCGTATTCGCAGGTCCCCCCATCGCACCTAATAGAACACCCGTCATCGCTGGAATCGAACCCACCAGCTTCGACTCCGTAGCCAACATGCTATTGGCCGCTGCTTCTGCAGCCGGACTTGTTATTTTCGCTGTAGGGGTATTTCCACTACCCGATGAAGTATTAGATGCAGCAGATGATTGGGCTGCCTCATATGCCTGTACACTGATTAGCTCTGGCTCCGGGACAGGGGGCAGGTCGGTCACAAATACCGGGGCCTTTACGGTCCCTTCCTGCTCTACAACCGGGGCTTTGAGGTCTGTTTCACCATCCAGCACCATGCTGCTGGCTCCGCCTTTGAGATACAGCGCTGTGCCGGCTTTTAGCGATAGCCCCTTCCCTGCCTTCAGCTTAACGCTGCCACCTTGAATTTGTACATTCCCCGGACTGCTGATGGTAACGCCGCTAGTTTCATGAAGCTTAATAGATACTTTACCTGAGGAGTGAAGCGTTAGCTCTTGCTCAGCTAAGCCTACACCGCTTCCCTTCGCATGCTGCCACACCTTCACATTAGGTTCTCCATGAGTACGCTGCTGGCGAAATGCATCGGTGACATAAGCATCCTGCTCGCGGTTTGTAGGCATATACAGCTCGATCTGGTCCCCGATTTCCGGCATATTATACCACCCGCTATGATCTTCTGCCACATAACGGGTGGCTACAGGAAACCAGCAGGCGGCGGGATGCTGCTCGGGGTCAATCTTCAGTTGGAGCTGCACACGATCCTGCTCTATTTGCAGCACCTTTCCTAGTAGAGAAACCCCCGTAATCTGATCATTCTCATACCGAGCGTAGCGAATCTCCTGTTCGGCTTGAAGGTCATATCGCGTACGGAGCATTCCATCCTCAAGACGTGTCTCAGCCCGAACCACGATAAGTTCTTTACCTTGTCCAATGGGGAGTTCAATCACATCTCCTAAGGCATAATACTCAAGGCTGTCAATGGTGTAAGTGACGTACGAACCAGCCCGCTCTCCCGGGTCCCCGGCAGCCAACTCATGAAACGTTTTCCGTACCCGGTAGAATACATCCCGCTCCAGCTTATGCAGCTTGCCTATCGGCAGCCCAAAAAAGATCTTGGGTGATGCTGCCGTCACTTCAGGTACGAGCACCGACCCGAATCGGGAGGCGAGACGCTTTAAAAATGCCCAATCCGTCTCCTGATATTGCAGCAGGAAGGTATCCAGCTTGGCGCCGTCCGTGACGGTATCAATGGCGTCCCCGTACTTATACTTACGCACCAGTGCCGTGACCAGATCATCATAAGTCCGCTGAGGTTCTTGATAAGAACGTTTTTTTAACTTCACGTCCAATTGATACGAATGCGAGGCAGCCTCCAGTTCAAAAGTGTAGACTCCCCTTATACAGTGTATAGACAGGCGGGTGGCCATCCCGTGAAATAATCTTCTTACCGTTTGCCCTTGCTCGTCCAACTGGCGAATAACGATCGGCTCCTGATCGATGTTTTGCCCGATCCATGCAGCCCCTTGTTCTTCGAGAAGAATGCCAGTCATCTGTAAGTACGCATGTTCGTTAATAGCTCTATGAATATGTAACTGCTGAATATGCTGTGGCTGAAAGGGACCGTAAAAACGTATACTTTCATAGCCGATCCCCTCTGTAAGTAAACTCAAGTATGTACATCCTCTCTCCTGACTTTGTCCCGGCTCCGGCCGTTAGTCCAGTTCCTGACCGTCATTCTCTATACGAATATGCCCGCAAAATAAACAGTGATGAGTGCAGTCCTGCGTTAAAGCGGGCTGGCCCTCGATCAGCATATCGCTTTTCCCATTCAGCCATGGCATCGTAAGAACGGGGATGCACGGAGCCTTCTTCACCCCATAAATATCAACCATTTCGCTGGTCTGCACAGCAGGATTATGAGGGCTGAAGCAGTTGCCAAAGGACTGAATGTTCTCCCCTGGCACGTAATCTGCTATGTTCATCATCGCTTTATTTTTGACGTATACCCCATGGCTGAAAGGACGCTTTAACCGGGTAGGCTGAGTGCCATAGCTGCAGCTCAAAATCGCGCCTGCTACGACATAGCTTTTGGCCCCGCCAGCTCCTGGCTGCACCTTTGCTTCCTTCATCAGACTGTTCTCTCCTTGCTTTCCATCTCTACTCTTTCAAGTCTTATCCCTATAAATGGACGACGCAGAAGACTCTCTGCCAGCGCTAAATCGATAAATATGTACGGCTCTATCAAATCTGCGATTTGAAAAATAGGAGACGTGGCCTTCCCGTATTGAAGTACCAAATGCTTCAACGTATGATCGGGATACCGTTCGGTGCTGTCAGACAAACATTCCTCCGCAGGAGGGCGCAGCACCCAGTACACCTCTTGCCTGGATTGCTTCAAATCGGTAAGTATCGCTGCTCTCCATTCCATGCCAGGCCTGTATTTTTCCAATAACACCTTCATGCGATTGGATACCAGCGGCACGGGATATTCCAGAAAGTCCGGAAACATGGATTGCGAGTGAATATGTACTGCTAAAAACAAAGGCGCATCTTCCTCCTGAGACAGGGTCATCTGCATGCCGCTCTTCATTGATAATGAGGACAGCGGCACAGGTTCTATACGATGCTTGATCCGATCGTCCATCATAAGCCGAAAATATCTCACGTAATTCGCCCCCTAAATGATTGAGTTAACTTCCCGGAGTTGTTCTTCCGTAAAATTCACGCCTTGCAGCTTGGCGCCTGTAAAATTAGCTCCAGCCAACTGCGCGCCGACAAAAGATGCGTCCGTCAGATCAGTCCCGGCAAAGCTGGCACCTGTCAGATCAGCATTCTCGAAGCAAACTGCCGCTAGATCAGCATTGATGAATGAGGCTTGCTGCAGCAAAGCATCTCGGAATACAGCGCCTTGAAGCTGAGCTTCTCTAAAAGAAGCCCCCTGCAGACTCGCCCCCGTAAAATTCACCCCGCTGAGTCCTAATGGCTCCCACTCTAGCCATGAATCGGAGTCGTTTACGCTGCCCATCACCCTGTCCATTACAGCGTTTCTTAGAGAGCAGCCGCTAAAATCAGCTCCATATATCAGACTGAAGGTGAAGTCAGCACCTTGAAGCAGACTATCCCGCCACTCGGTACCCACCAGTACGCAATATTGCAAATGGCTATTTTCCATCTGCATTCCGCGGAAGGCCGTATAGCGAAAATCCAGGCGGCTGTAATCCCCCTCCGATAGGTCAAGCTCCGTCAAGGCTTGATAGCCGTACTCCTGCGGTTCTTTCAAATCCAGCCATGCTTTGACCTCTTGAACATCCCGCTTCCGGCGATCTTCCTTATAAACGGAGAGGCTTTGATCCAAATACTCCCCGACACGGATTTCAAATATTTCTCCACGCTCCAGCTCCTGAAACTCGGGTGTATGCACAGCCCGTTTCATCGCCAGACGAAGCATATTCACCATGAATCCATGGAATTCCGTCGCTGCGTCCAGCATCATTTGCTCCAATCCGACCTCTGACGGCTGCTCTATTGCTTCGGTCTGCCGTTGCTCCTGCAGATGACTCCAATAGGAGAAGGCCCAGCTGATATCCCATTCAAATTGGACTGGAGCAGTATCAAATACCCAATACTCATCGGCGGCCTCGACTAGATAGACCGGATGCTGCTCCAGCCATGCCGTCCGCAGCATAGAGTAGGTGATGTAACTTATGCTGCCTTTTTGTCCCTGAACCTGCCTTTGACGAATGTCGCGGCAATATTCTCTAAATTCCTGTACGCATTCCTCAATGCGTTGTTCTAACGTAGCCTTTAGCGCCGCTGCCCAATCCTTACGAATAAAGGGCCATACCTCGTTATGACTTACTTGCTGTTCCAGCCCTTCCAGAGGCTTGTCCATTGTGTCTACACCACCCGGTACGCTTATGTTAGTTAGATTTCACTTCGCTGCCCTTCATTTTGGCTGAACCGCTAAGTTCAATATGACTGCCGTTGCAATCCATGCGCAGCTCGCTGCCTGCTGAGAGTGACATCGTTTTCCCAGCCGTTAGGCTCATATCTCCCCCTGCCGAGATGCTTACGGCATTATTGCTCACAATATGTATGCCTTCCTTGTCGTTCAACTTGATATAAATAGCCCCTTCTTTTCCCGTGATGACCAGTTCATCCGGCCCCAGGCAAATTTCTTTGCCATGAGGGGTTCGCCATATTTTCTTCTGAGGATCAGAAATTTTATTATGGGCGCTTCCTTTTGTATTTCGTCTGACAGAACTCCCTGCAATGCCATCTTCTTCTCGGCTTCCCGGAAAATAGAGTGAAACGGGATCGCCTATTTCAGGCATCACATACCAGCCCGTATGCCCCTCAGCGCTATAGGCCGTAGAGTAGTTGAACCAGTGCGCCTCATCTACTTCCTGCCTCTCATCGCAGTCCAAATGAATGCGTACCTGATCCTGGCGCACGTCCACGACGACGCCACTTAAAGATGCACCGGCCAGCTTTTCCTGATAGTAGCTTTTTTGCCGGAATCCCTGGTAAGATCCCAGAACATACTGGTGTCTCAACTGCCCCTGTCTCATTTCGGCATAAGCTTCCATCACAAATAGGCTGTGCCCTTGAAAGGCCAGTTGTGCGCCTAAATCCAGCACCTCATCCGTCTCTACCTCATAAAAGATAAAGTCGTTCTCTGTTAGCTTGGCCTGATCATTCTCCTGAAAATAACGGAATGGCAGCATTTGTTTGCGGACGGTGTACCGGCTACTATCCAGCACCACATGTGCAGGAATATCCTCAATCCCAAAATAAAACTTCGGACTATCAAAGCGAGCGACAGGCATTAAGCTTGTATGATAGCGGGAAGCCAAACGTCTTAAAAATGCCCAATCCGTCTCTTGGTACTGGACGGCAATGCGCCCGATCTGGGCCCCGTCAGTAGCTCCGTCAATCACATCAAGCCCCACGTAATCTTTGCCAATCTGCTCCAGCAATTGAGGAATCGTCATTTTAATATTCTGGAAAGAACGCGTGCGCTGCTTAATGTCCATTCGGTAGGTATGGGAAATGGCCTCGACCTCCAAATAGTACACATCACGTACAACTCTCACCTCTACCGAGAGCGCAATCCCGCTAAATAACGGCTTGGTGTCGCCAGACTCATCCTTTTGGCTCACCTCAATGACCGTATAGCTGTGCGTTGTTTCTACATAGCTGTCCTGCATCTCTTCTGGAATCACGCCTGTAAAATACAGCCGGGTATGCTCATTAATTTTCTTCGTTAAGGTAAGCTGTTCCAGATTAATTCTTTCAAATGGGTGAATTAGAATGTTATCGTAGCCCAAGCTCATCTTGAAGCCCCTCCTTCCTTGAACAGCAATTCGGAGGGATCAGGGACAATTCTAAGCGATTGCACCATATTTCCGGCTACAGGCAGCCACGCATCCATGTCGGACTCCATACAGTTGAAGGCACCGATAACTACGCATCCTTCCAGAATAAACAGCAGCATTTCGTTATACAGGTTACCGTCTACCCCTGCTGTTACGAAGCGAATGCTTCCAATAGAAAGGCCATATTCATTAACGACCAACTCCGTACCCATCCAATTACGGATCGGTTGAACAGAGCGCAGCACGTCTGCCATTCGCTCGATAAAATCAGGAAGCTCCCCAAGCTCCAAATTCGCCTCTGTCGGATTAAAAGTAATATTGATGGTCCCTTCAGAAGAAGTGTAAATAACCTTCGGGCGATGCTCCGAAGGATACTTGAATTTAGCTTGCTCCAGGGGCATGAGATGAAAAACTTTCGGAATTTTCACCTCGATTTTTCCATCCAGTACGATCACTGGGGTGAGAGTTACAATCTCATTTTTTATGCGCAGCACCATACTCTTGTCGGTCACTAAGCTGTCTTTCTCAGAACCTGTTGGTTGAAGCTGGCTCGATTTTGCTTCGTCATCCTTAGTTATTAATTCCTGTCTAATACTAAGGATCTGTTCATCCAAGTAATTCATAGTATGCAGTCTCTTCTTCCTCCGAATTATAATTTATGTAAATGAAACCCATCCATACCTATATTTCGGACGCATACTTATAAAAGTTAACCCATAATCCTACTTATTTCACAAGAAAGACATCCATCGACGCGAGTTGCTGCAAAAAAATCACCCTGACCTCGGGCTTTCGCCCTTAGATCAGAGTGATTGTCATTTCTATATAAATCTAGCTTTATCAAACTTGCCTATTCGCTTATTGATATCCCCAGATCATCGTAAACAGTGTACCGAAAATCGTCACCAAACCTACGAACAGCGCGTAAGCGATATTCGTATAAAGCGATGTCTTCGAACCCGTCTCGCCGATGTGCATGAAGACGAACAGCTGAACTGACATTTGAATGATCGCGCAGACGAGCAGAACCGTCAATTGCATCCCGTAGGACATATCGAAGAACAGAACGGTCAGCGCAACGATCGAAAGGATCAGCGAAGAGACATATCCCATGACGTGTTGAAGCGGGAACAGTTTTTTCATGTCACATCAATCCTTTCAAGTATACAAAGCTAAAGATGAAAATCCAGACGACATCTAGGAAGTGCCAGTACAACGAGAAGATAAACGACTTGTTCGCCGTATCCGGCGTGAAGCCTTCACGTTTCATTTGCAGCATCAATCCGCCGCCCCACACCAATCCGAGCGTAACGTGCGCCCCGTGGAGGCCCAGCAGCGTGAATAAGCTGGACATGAACGCGTTCGTTTGCAGCGTCGCGCCTTCGCCTACATACGTAACGAATTCATAAATCTCGACGCCTAGGAATCCGAGGCCAAGCAATAGAGTGACTGCAAAAAATCCTAACGTCGCTTTCATCAAGCCTTGCCGCATACTGTTGATCGCCAGACCGATCGTAAAGCTGCTCGTCAGAAGCAGGAAGGTCTCGATAAGCACCGGTCCGATTTCAAAAATCTCTTTCGCCGTAGGACCGTTGCCGGTCCGGTTCCACAAGGTGAAATATACGGCGAAGAGCGTGGAGAACATGACGATCTCTGCTCCGAGAAATACCCAGAAGCCGAAGATGCGGTTTTTGTTCTCTTCCGTGCTATATTCCAGCGGTACTGAATGATCTATTTTCATACCTGTTCACCCCGCAATCGTTCTTCGGTCGCCACAACTTCCTTCACAGGAATATAATGTCCGCGATCGCGTTCAAAGGATCTGACTATCAACATAACGAAGATGCCTATGGCTCCAATCACAGCCCCTACCCACCAGTTAAAGACCATGAAGAATCCGAAGATCATAAAGATCATACCGAGAATAAACGGCTGGCCGCTGTTGTTAGGCATATGAATGTCGCTGTATTCCTCAGTATACAGGGATTTGCCGGACTTCTTCGCAAACCAGAACGCATCACGATTCTCAATGTCAGGCATACGCGCAAAGTTGTAATGAGGAATCGGGCTTGGCGTGCTCCATTCCAAGGTGCGTGCATTCCATGGATCGCCATTTGTCTCTCTCGGCGCATAGCGGAAGCTCCAGTAAATGTTGTATACGAGTACTGCAAATCCAATAGCTAGACCGACCGAACCGATAGACGCTATAAGATTCAGCGGCCCGAAGCCTGTTTCTGCAGAATACGTGTACATCCGCCGCGTCATCCCATTCAATCCAAGGGCGAAGAGCGGTAGGAACGTTACGTTAAAGCTCACCACAATAATCCAGAAAGCCAGTTTGCCTTGCTTGTCGTTCAGACGGAAGCCGAACAATTTCGGGAACCAGTAGTACATTCCCGCTAGAACCCCAAAGACTGTCCCTGGGATCAATACGTAGTGGAAGTGGGCTACCAGGAACATCGTGTTGTGGTACTGGTAATCCGCACTTGCCATGGCAAGCATAACACCGGTAACTCCACCAATCGTAAAGATCGGAATAAAGCCAAGAGCATACAGCATCGGTGTCGTAAATTCAATTCGGCCTTTTTGCATCGTAAATAGCCAGTTGAAGATTTTGATCCCGGTCGGAATGGCAATCGCCATCGTCGTCACGGAGAAGAAGCCGTTAACCATCGCGCCGTGTCCCATTGTATAGAAGTGGTGAGCCCACACGAGAAAGGACAGGACCGAGATGATGACCATACTGAACACCATCGATTTGTAACCGTACAGGTTTTTGCGTGAAAACGTCGAGATAACTTCACTAAAAATACCGAATGCGGGCAAAATAACGATGTATACCTCAGGATGCCCCCATACCCAGAACAGGTTGGCCCAGAGCATATCCATCCCGCCATTGGCCATCGTGAAGAACTGCGAGCCGAACTGCCGGTCCAGCATCATCAACAGCAGCGCGATCGTCAATACCGGGAACGCGAATACGATGATGACGGAAGTGACCAGAATCGACCATGTAAACATCGGCATACGCATCAGTTTCATTCCAGGCGCGCGCATTTTGAGAATGGTAACGATAAAGTTAACCCCGGTCATGAGCGTACCAAGCCCGGCAATCTGCAGCGCAATGGAGTAATAGTTATTGCCTACCGTCGGGCTGAACTCAATGCTCGACAGCGGGAAGTAAGCCGTCCATCCGGCATCCGGCGATCCGCCGATGACGAATGAAATGTTGAACAGCATCGCTCCCGCGAAGAACAGCCAGAAGCTGACGGCGTTCAGGCGCGGGAACGCAACGTCCCGTGCTCCGATTTGCAGCGGAACGACGACGTTCATCAAGCCGATAATAAACGGCATTGCCATGAAGAGGATCATGATGACCCCGTGCGTCGTAAAGATTTCGTTATAGTGCTGGCTGTCCAGTAGTCCGTTCTCTGGGACAGCAAGCTGCGCACGCATCAGGAGGCCGTCTACGCCGCCCCGAAATAGCATGATGAGTGCAGAAATGATATACATGATACCGATTTTTTTATGATCAACGGTCGTTAACCATTCACGCCACAGGTAGCCCCATTTCTTAAAATAGGTGAGCCCGACAACAATTGCAATGGACACAAGGACAATACTGACCATCGCGCCGTAAATCATCGGTTCGCCCGTGACGAAAAATTCGTCCCATTTCATTTAGCTTACTCCTTTCCAGTTCTAGTTGCCTTGCGAGCATTCTGCTCTTCTTACCTGATTAATGATTGTGCCCGGAGTGATCCGTCTCTCCGCCTCCGCTGTTCTCTGAACCGAGTTGATCGATTTGGAACTGATCGAGCTCGGATTTCGCGGCGGAGTCGCCGTGATTATGCCCAGCGTGCTCACCCTCAGGCGGCGGTAAGAACGTCAGGTGAGTAGAGGAGTAGGTTTTTCTGCCGACAAATTTCGTATCCAGCAGCGTTTGGAATTCGTCTTGTGTCAAATCGGGAGCCGTGTCTTTTACTTCATCCACCCATTTGTCGTACTCTTTCTGGTTCATCGCCAGTACCTCGAATTCCATGTGGGCAAAGCCTTCACCCGAGAAGTTCGCATTCTTGCCCACTAAGGAGCCTTCATGCTCGGCAACGAGATTCAGCTTCGTGACCATATCGCTCATCGCGTATTTCTGGCCGCCCAGCTGGGGTACCCAGAAGCTTGTAATCGGCCCGTACGCATACAGACGGAACTCGATAGGACGATGAGTCGGGATATTTACGTAGTTTACTGTCTCGATTCCTTCCTCTGGATAGCTAAAATGCCATTTCCAGTTGGAGGAAGAAGCATAAATAACCATTGGCTTCTGATCTTGATAATCTTTAGGTACAGCCTCAACCTCGTTCGTACTACGAATCGTAACCACAGATAGTATGATGACGATCACTAGCGGAATCGCGGTCCAGGTAATTTCCATCCAGGTCTTTCCCTCGTCATGTGGCGGCTCGTAGTCCGGAGCTGCCTTAGAAGCGCGGTATTTGGTAAGCATGTAAACATAAAGCACGTAAACGACGAGCAATATAAGCGCCATCGTGATGATGGAGAAAATAATGACGTCGGATTGAGTCTTGGCTACAGGTCCTTTCGGATCCAATACCGTCAGAGTATTGCAGCCGGACAGGAAAACAAGCAGCGCTGAAAATGCGATTAACAGCAGCCCTCTTCTTTTCATAGATTCCGTTACCCCTTTCTAAGCAGTAAGTTCCACGATGTGATACAGGTTGATAAACAGTCACGTGAACTTAAGTATTACAACTAAGAACAATGTTAGGATTCGTTAAAAACAAAAACAAACCATAGAGAAAGGCAATTATGTAATATATTTACAAATGTATGCCTGTCCACCGCTTATCTCCCCACCCCAAAAGTCGATATTCGGCTGTATTCGCCCAAAAAACGTCAAATTCAGCGATTTTGATAATTGTTCACAATGAACGTTTGAAGCGCCCGAGTTCGCAGAATTGTCATAATAGATTGAGGGGGTTGTAATTAAAATCACATACATTTGAGTCCTTATCAGTTCCCTATCCCTGTGGAAAAGCTTGCTAAGTTGCTTAATCCTCGGGTCATTTTACTGGCAATTTGGGTCTCGTCAGTATGAGGTTTGTGAGATTGTGTGGTTGGATATGTAGGTGAATAGGTGCGTCGATGGTAGAAGTAAATCAGAATAAACTCGCGGCGCTGGAATGGGTTGCTATGAGGGATTAGTAGATTGGTTAGCTGGCACATTGAGTCACTACGAGGGATAGTAGCTCGGGGGAACACGGAGTCACTACGAGGGGAATAGTAGCCGGATGGCACACGGAGTCACTACAAGGGATAGTAGCTGGGGGGGCACACAGAGTCACTACGAGGGATAGTAGCTGGGGGAGCGCACGGAGTCACTACGAGGGATAGTAGCTGGGGGGCACACGGAGTCACTACGAGGGATAGTAGCTGGGGGAGCGCACGGAGTCACTACGAGGGATAGTAGCTGGATGGCACACGGAGTCACTACGAGGGATAGTAGCTGGGGGAGCGCACGGAGTCACTACGAGGGATAGTAGCTGGGGGGCACACGGAGTCACTACGAGGGGATGATTGTGATACACGGCGATTTCTTCAGTAGAAGGACTCCGCTTAGCGTTTGCGGCAGTTTTGATTTATTAGAGTAACTTACCAACCTTTACGGACACCAGATCCGCTATTTCGCGATTTACTCGATATTTCGCACCATTACGGACACAGAGGTCGTTATTTGCCTATAAACACCTTGATTAAGCCAACTTTAGCAGCAATAGCGGAACCTGGGTCCGTTAGTACAACAAATTCGGCGATTTTGGACAAATAACGGAACTACGGTCCGTTAGCCACCCCGTTAGCCGCTCCGTTAACCTCCACGATCCCCCCTAATAGCCCCACCTTCACGCTCCGCCTAGCAACTATCGGGGACAACTCAAACAGCAATTCAGCTAGCACGCCCTCCTCAACAAAACAAAGGCCACCCGGGAGATTCACTCTCCCAGGCGGCCACAAAAGTGCTAGCCTTACAGCAATTCTTTGCGAAGCTGTTCCGGCGATTTAGGCGACAGCAGGCCAAACGGAATGTCAAATACCGTTCTCGCCCCGGATTCGCCTGCTTGGGACAGCTTGTAGGCTGCGCGCGCGTAGGCCACAAGCACGCTTGCCGTAAATTCGGGATTGCTGTCGAGCTTCAAGCCGAATTCGATAATTTGCGTGTTGTTCTCTCCCGTGCGGCCGCTTCTCAGCACGTTGCCTCCATGCGGCATAGCGGAGTGCTTCGCCTTCAGCTCTTCTTCACTTATAAAATGTACCGTCGTATCGTAGTCAGCAAAGTAGTTCGGCATTTCCTTGATTTCGCGTTCGATCCGCGCAACATCGGCACCCTCTTCAGCAACAATGTAGCATTCCCGCATATGCTTCTCTCTCGTGGACAGCTGCGGGTTCTCCCCGTTGCGCACCCGGTCTACAGCGGACTCAACCGGAATCGTATACTGCACGCCGCCCTTCACACCTTCCACGCGACGAATCGCATCGGAGTGGCCTTGGCTAACGCCTTTACCCCAGAAGGTATACTCATTGCCCTCAGGAAGAATAGCTTGTCCAAGCAAGCGGTTCAAAGAGAACAAGCCTGGATCCCAGCCGGTGGAAATAACGCTCACGTTTCCGCCCGTGGAAGCCGATGCGTTTACTTTGTCGAAATACTCAGGAATTTTCGCATGTGTGTCAAAGCTGTCCACCGTATTGAACATTGCGGACAACTCGGGCCCTTGCTGCGGAAGATCCGTGGCCGAACCTCCACAAAGAATCAACACGTCGATATCGCCCTTATACTTCTCCAACTCGGAAATATGCACGACGCCGCTAGCTGCCGCCACCTCATCCGGGTTTCTTCTCGAAAAAATTGCACGGAGCTCAAGATCCGGATTTTGCTTGATTGCTTTTTCCACGCCGCGTCCTAGATTCCCATAACCTACGATACCCACTTTGATGTTCGATGCCACTTTACGTATCCTCCTTCAAAATTAGATCTTAATTATTTTATCTTACTATGGGTCATTTTTAAATCTTTAGCCTCATAAGTTAGGCATTACTTCTTCCGTCGTTACGGCTGCCCCGCAATAAATTTCACAAAAATGTCAATTTTTCCGTTTTTAGTCCCCAAATATAGCCCGATGAGGTCATATTCCTCCTAAAAAAATAACTGTAAAATAAGGTTCGTTATGAAAAATGTCATTGTAAATCAGTAAAAAGGAGTGATCCTTGTATTGAAAAACCGGTATGCAACCAAGGCGCTAACCGCACTTATGCTCTGCTGCCTTCTGTTCTCCCTACCTGCATCCGTATCCGCCCACGCCTATGTTGTGGCGTCGTCTCCTGGAGAAAATGAAGTGCTGGAGGGCGCTCCCGCTTCGGTCAGCATTACCTTTAACGAGCCGATCGAAAAGGCGTTTCACTCCATTCAAGTTACCGATCCTTCAGGCCAGCAAGCCGCCAATGGAGAGTCCAGGATCGATGACGCGAATTCAGCTAGATTAATCGCGGACCTGAAGCCGGATTTGCCGAACGGGATTTATACCGTGAATTACAAAGTGTTGTCCAGCGATGGACATACGGTCACCGGAACGTTTCCTTTCATCATCGGGGATGCCGCAGCCGCGCAAAACCCAGCCGCAGCAAATGAATCCGGCAGCAGCCAAGAACACGTTTGGCCCAAGCTCGCTCTTCTTCTTGTGCGCTGGCTTCAGTACAGCGGATTGGCCATATATATAGGCGTGCTCCTCTTTCATTTGCTGCTCTTGCCGCGCCGCAGACTGGAAGCCGAAACTGCTGCCCATATAGATAACAAAACCGCTTCGGTAGATATCTCGCAAGAGCATAACAAAGGCGCTACAAGGACTAATGAGCACCAAATCGGACGACTCCAAAATCATCTTGAAACATATACAAAATCATCATTATGGCAGCGAACCAAACGTCTTCTCATTTTGTCTCTCATTCTGGCTGCGGCCGGGATCGTACTGAGCCTGCCGCAGCAGACGGCGAGCGATGCCGGAGTTCCCTGGAACCAAGCCTGGAATCCAGCATGGATTAAGGATACGCTGAACCTTACTTCGTTTGGCAAAGCCTGGACTGCCGAAATGATACTGCTGCTCATGCTGGCAGGACTTACCGCCGCACTTGTTATTTTCGCAAAAAGACAAAACCGCTTGGCAGCAGATTTGACCGGCGCAGCCGCGCTCCTGACCAGTCTCGGTATTCTGCTCGCCAAATCGTTTATCGGCCACGCCGCAGCCGCGAACGGAAGAAGCATGGCGATCGCCATGAACTTTCTGCATCAGGCTTCCTCCTTCCTATGGCTGGGAGGGCTGCTCTCACTCGCATTTCTACTGCCTGCTGCCACAGGTCCATTGCGGAATTCGCCCGGCTCCAAGAGCCTTATATACTGGGAAACGATCCGGCGCTTCTCTATTCTCGCCGCGGGCTGCGTCGCTATCCTGCTCTGTTCCGGGATCTACGCCAGCTTGCTCCATGTACCAACATGGTATGCGCTGCTGCACAGCAATTACGGCTTCATTCTCCTTGCGAAGAGTGGACTAACACTAGTCATGCTGGCTCTAGGCTTCTCCGCATTCTTGCGCGGCCGCAAGCAGACCCGTCCCCTGAGCCGTGGGGTATGGATCGAGTTCGTGACCGGATTGATCGTACTCGTCCTAGCTGCTGTTCTATCAAACATGCCAACGGCTCTATCCAGCCCGGGCCCGATTCAGTTGAAAGCCGTAACCGCGGACGGCTATCACATCGCCGTATTAATATCGCCTAATACCGTCGGTGAGAACCGCTTTGAGGTGACCGCCCTGGATAGTGAGCAAAAGCCGCTTAACAGCATCGAACAAATAACGCTCACGCTAGCCTCCCTCGACATGGATATGGGAACCATCGAACTCGCGATTCCGGGAGGTGGCGATTCCATCCCGCTTAGCGGCAACACGATCGTGACAATGGGCGGCAGTTGGAGACTTAACGTTCATATTCTGCTGTCATCGCTGGATACGATCGATAGCAGCTTCACATTTCAAGTCGGCAACAAGTGATTTCTCACATCAACATAAATAAAAAATTGCAAAGGAGATTTTCAGTATTATGAAACAAAAATTTCAATCTCTTTCCGCCATGCTTACAAAATCTATGGCTCTAGCTCCTGCTGTGGCTGCATGCCTGCTGCTATTTGCCGGCATCGCCAGCGCGCACGTCACCGTTAAACCGGGCACCACGGCTCCAGGAGCCTGGGAGAGCTACACGATCAAGGTTCCGGTTGAGAAAGACATTCCTACGGTTAAAGTGTCCCTGAAAATTCCCGAAGGCCTGGATTTCAAGCAATATCGCTCCATTCCGGACTGGAAGGTAGAACTAACGAAAGACAGCTCGGACAAAGTTACGGTCGTCACTTGGACATCGGAGGGCGAGGGCATTTTGCCCGGCGAGTTCCAGCAATTCGATTTCGTAGCCAAAAATCCAGACACAGATGCCGAATTGGCATGGGATGCTTTCCAGTATTATAACGATGGCAGCATTGTCGAGTGGACGGGCGGCGAAGGCAGCGAGAAGCCTCATTCCATCACGGTAGTCGCCTCAAGCCCAGATACAGGCTCGGCCGCAGACAGCGCAAGCCACTCGCACAGCCACGACCATGATCAGGCAAGCGGCAGCAACTCCGATCATGCAGGAAATTCATCCGCAGAAAATACAACAGCCCAAGGCAGTACAAACGCGGCGGAGGCTAGCGCTGCACCCGTATCGGCAGCAGCAGAAAGCGCAAGCCCGGCGAACACATGGACCATTGTGCTCTCGTCAGCCGCGCTGTTGATTTCGCTAATTGCCTTAGGCCTTGCGATTAGCGGCAAAAAGAAATCCGCCTAATCCCTAAATTCCATAAACTCAAAAAACTCGGACACGGACGTCAAATGACGCGAGTGCCGAGTTTTTTTCATGCCATAAATTTATTGAATCGCCGGAGGCGCCTGATCCGCTTGAGCGATAGCCCCCGTACCTGCTGAGTGGTTGTCATTCTTGGCGCCGATCAAGCAGAGCGCGGCCAGCAACATTCCAAGCGATGCGCTTGCGAATAGCGCCGGATAACCGAACAGATCGATGATCCAGCCGAGCATAGGCGGGGAACTGATGGCCGCAAGCGAGGACACGAAGTAATAAATCCCGGTACGTGTCCCGATGCTCTCCTCCCGCCCCGTCGCAACGATCCACGGGTATGAGTTGATATTGATGCAGGCCCAGAACAACCCGCCGACGATAAGCAGCGCACGAAGCAGCCACACGGACTGTACGAAAACGAGTGAGCCGAAAATGACGAACAAGCCCAGCACGCCAAGCGCAATAATTCTCTTCTTGCCGTATTTGGCGCCAAGCCATCCGCTGGGCAGCGCAAATGCTAGAAATGCCAGCGAGAAGAACGTTAGTGAGAAGGCCGCGTCGTTATCGCTCATGCCGATGTATTTTGTCCCATAGAGCGTAAACAGCGCTTCCACCCCTTGATAAGCAACGAACCAGAAAAAGATTGCCGCTAAAATGAACAACGTCGTACGGTCGAGCTGGTCTTTGATCCTGATCGGGTTGCGGGACTCTCCCTTGGCCCGGAACGGATTGCCGCTTCCGTCGCCGTAACCCTCTAGAAGCACAGGCTCCTTAATGAATTTCTTCAGGACGGCCAGCGAAACCAGCATAACCAGTCCGGCGAACAGAAACGGTAAATACGGAGCCTGCTTGTAAAGGGACGAGCCGAGGCCAAAGGCCAGGATCGAGCCGAGACCTCCCATGAAATTAATAATCCCATTAGCTTTGGTGCGCTTGCTCTCTGGCGTAATATCCGGCATGAGCGCCACCGTAGGCGAACGGAAAACGCTCATGGACAGGTTCATCAGCACCATAAACAGCACCAAGGTCACAAAACCGGTATGTAGCGGGATCAACGTGGCAAACACGGCGCCAAGCGGCATGCCGATCAGCAAATAAGGCATCCGCCTCCCATACTTGCTGCGCGTCTTGTCACTGCGGTGGCCGATCCACGGCTGCAGGAACATGGCAAAATAATTATCGATCGTCATCATGAATCCGATCATGGCCGCGCTTTTTAAATAGTTGGCCAAAAAGAGCGGCACGAACGCATTATATAGCGCCCACGTCATGCTGATGCTGAAAAAGCCGAGTCCGAGCAGCCACGTTTTTTTCATCCCGTTAACCTCCTTCAGCCGTCAACAGCTCGGCCAAACGATCGGGATAATCGGTGATGATGCCGCCAACACCTGCACGGATCAACGCTTGCATCTCGGCCTTCTCATTGACGGTGAACGGATGATAGGGAATGCCGTGCTCCGAGGCAGCAGCTACAAGCTCCGGAATGACAGCGTACTGGAAAGCGTGCAAGGCGTCTGCGCCAATGCGCTTCGCATAATCCCATGGCTCGTACAGCCCCTCCATATACAAAATCCCCGTGCGAATTTCCGGGGCGATCCGCTTGCACTCCACGAGGGAATAGTGATTAAAGCTGGATATGATGACACGCTCAGACAATCCGTAACGGCGAACCACTTCAATCACTTTGTTTTCGAGCTCCGGATACCGGACGACCCCATTCTTCAGCTCCAAATTAATGATCGTGTCCAACGGCACAACAAGCTCAAGCAGCTGCTCCAGCGTCGGGATTCTCTCTCCGCGATAATCTTCATGAAACCATGAACCCGCATCCTTCGCCGACAGCTCCGCCAGCGTTACATCCTTGACCCATTCCGGCGAACCGGCCGTACGGTGCAGCGTCTCATCGTGGATCAGCACCAGATGCCCGTCTTTCGTCATTTGCACATCCGTCTCAATCCCGCTCGCCCCAAGCTCTAAGGCGCGCTTGAAAGCGACCAGCGTATTCTCAGGACAATGCCCCGCCGCGCCTCGATGCGCAAAATTAATCACTTTGGCCATGTTAAACCGTCCTCCCTACGTCCTCTCTGTTATACTTGCCTGTTACCCTGTAAGCTTCTCTTCTGCGGACTTTCACAAAATATAATTAACCATACGCATATCATAATCCTGCAATGTAAAAGCTGTATAATGCGAGAACATAAACTCGGCCGAATCTTAGAACGCCAAGCACCGCACGTCGGGAGCCACGCGCGGTGCGGAAACCGGCCGGCCCAAGCGCCTCTCCTCCCAGGAGTCAAGCTACAGAGGTTACAAAATGATCACTTGTTTTCCTTTAACAGCCGGCCTCTCTCCTCAGTTCCCCATTCAGCCACTGCGCCTCTGCCAACGCCCGTGAATCCCCGCTGATATCGCCGGGCCGGCTGGCCTTGCCGATGACATACCCTTCCAGCGGCATGCCCACGAAATCGAAAGTGTATTTAAGCTGCTGGATGAGCGGAAGTGCCTTGATTCGCGGATTGTCTCCCCCCACGACGATGACATAAGCCTTCTTCCTCGACATGGTTTCTTTGAAATCATACCGGGTGTCGCGAAGGCTTTGCGACCAGCGGTCGATGAAGCTTTTCAATATTCCCGATGGTCCATACCAATACACCGGCGTAGCGAACACAAGAATATCGTGCTCCAGCACTTCATGAATGATGTCGTCATAATCGTCGTCGACCGGGTCGAATCCGCCCTCCTCATGCCTCTGGTCATGAATCGGCAATATCGTCTTCTCCCGCAAATAAATATCCGTTCGATCCAGCCCTTCCAACACAACTTCCGTCAGCGCTTCCGTATTGCCCTCTTCCCGTGTACTTCCATGCAAAACTGCGATCCTCATGCTGTCCACTCCTTCACGTATATATATTTGTTGCTGCTGCAGCCCCCACCTTCTGGCGAGGAGCCAGCCCGACTATGGTCGGGGTCAAAAACCGTCCCCAGCCCGTTATGCCTCTCCCGAAAAACCGATAAAATAAAGTCATAAACAACGGATTGCACCATCCCGATGACAATATATGAAAGTGAGTGAAGTATGATGAAAAAATTGTACCGTTCAAGAACGGATAAGCAAATTACCGGTCTTTGCGGAGGTATCGCCCGCTATTTCAACATAGATTCGACTGTAGTTCGTCTGATTGCCTTGATCGCAGCAATTTGCAGCTTCGGCACTGTCGTGGCCATTTACCTGATCGCCAGCCTGATCGTCCCTAAAGAACCTGCTGGCGCGCATTACGACTACAACGATTACGGTTATGATGAGCATTACTCGAAATTCTAACACTGTTTAACCCAATAAATAATTCAAGTTGTTAAAAATATACAATAAAAGGAGTCCTGAACATGAGCATATTGAACAGACTGTCCAACTTAACGAAAGCAACGATTCACGAGGTACTGAATAAATTGGAGGATCCGATCCTGATGACAGGCCAGTACTTAAGAAACCTGGAAGAGGATATTGCCGCGAAAGAGAATTTGCTTCGCGAACGCAAAACCGCCGCTAAAGTGAGCGAGCAGAAGAGCCTTGAAGCCACGCGCAATGCCCAGCTGCAAGAACAAAAGGCGCTGGAAGCACTAACCGCCGGCAATGAAGATGCTGCCCGCCGTGCCGCTGTAGCTAAAATCAACTATCAAGACGAAGCTGAACAAAGTGCAGCTAACGCCAAGCAAGCCGAGAGCCAGGTGTTCGAGCTGGAGCTTCGTTTGAAGGAAGCAAAGGAAGAACTGGCCCGCTTAAAAGAAAAGCGCAAAGAGCTGGCAGAGCGCGCACGCAAAGTGGAGCAATCGAGCAGTGCGGAAAGTCCGAACTTCAGCTACGGCACCTACAGCGGTGCAGCGGCAAGAGGCTTCGAGCGCATGGAGGAGAAAATCACCGAATGGGAAGCAAGCATGGCAAAATCGGGATACAGCCCCTTCTCCGCCGACACAATAAATCCTAAAAACGACCCGGCCGTAAATGAGGAGTTGCAGCGTATGAAGGATCAGTTGTCCGAGAAAAAGAAATAATTGCTAGAGATAAGTTGAACTATTGAAATGGATTGGGCAAGTACGTAAAATGTTCCTACGATCGCTGTTGTTCCCAGATTTCTTGGATTATATAGATTCATAAGAGGTGGAAATCCGGTCACAAAGGCGACCACTGCCGTTTCTTCGGAATCATTTTCCTCCCTTGCCTGCATCCTATTCTTTAGTTCAACTTATAAAATAAAAACAACTGACTTAAGATAGACTAAACTAATAAGAGGATATATGTTCAATATATGAACATATATCCTCTTTTCTCACTAAGTAACTGTCTTCTTAAACCAGAACGTACCGGCCATCGGGCAAACTAAACGGTCATCCAGCTCTCCCTACCTCCAGTACCCATTTTAATTGTTCAACTTATCTAAGTGGATTTAAAGTAGTTAGTTTCTGCGGCTAAGAAAGGAAAGTAGATTTAAATGTATTTCATGTCGTTAGAAGAAGGAAGATGTCCATCTTGGACTGAATTCTTGATTGTAGGTGCATAAAATCCATCTAATTCCTTGAAGTATTTGTTTAGAGCATAATTAGATACATGAATTCCATTTAGTGTTCGACTGCTTATATAAGATAGGATAAAGAAAGGGGCGCCCCTCAGTCATCTATGATGACTTTTGGGACAACCCCATCCTTTAATTTATCTATTTAGGCACCGATTATTTCTTGCCATCCTTGCCCTTGAACATTTCGCCGATCGCGCCGATGCTGCCCAACGTTTCGATCGCGTTCGAAGGGATGAACACTTTGTTCGCAGCTCCCTTGGACACTTCGGTCAATGCCTCGAAGGAACGGTACGCAAGCACCTGCTCATCCAGGCCAGCATCACGCAGCATCTGGATTCTTACCTTCTCAGCCGCGGCAACCGCTTCAATCGCCTTAGCTTCCCCAAGCGCTTCCAGCTCTTGAGCTTGACGGAAACCTTCCGCTTCGTTAATACGCGCTTCCTTGTCACCCTCAGCCTTAAGGATTTTACTTTGTTTATCCCCTTCAGCGCGAAGGATCATGTCTTGCTTCGCTGCTTCTGCCTCGAGAACGATAGCACGCTTGTTCCGCTCGGCCTTCATTTGCTTATCCATCGCGTCCTGGATATCCAGCGGAGGCTTAATGTCGATAACCTCTACGCGTTCGATCCGTACGCCCCACTTCTCAGTTGCTTCGTCGAGGGCAATCCGGATATCCGAGGAGATCTTCTCCCGCCCGGACAGCGTCTCGTCGAGCTCCATCTTACCGATGATTTGACGCATTGTTGCCGTCGTAATGTTGCGAACGCCGTATACGTAATCAGAGATGCCATACGTCGCTTGCTCTGGTCCGACGACCTGATAGAAAATGATCGTATCGATTTGTACCTGAACGTTGTCCTTCGTAATAACGGTTTGCGGAGGCACGTTAGCCTGTTGGATCCGCAGGTCGTGATAGAGCCGAACATGGTCGATGACCGGAATCAGGATATTAAGACCCGGCGTCAGCAAGCGGTGGAATTTACCGAGCCGCTCTACGACACCGACACGCTGTTGAGGTACGATTTTGACTGTAAGTGAAATAAAGACAAATACGACGACGACAATAACGACGATAATCGCCCATTCCATTAAATGAATTCCTCCCATCGTTCTACTTCGATAATGCTGGTTCCCCGTTTCATAACCCGTACCAGCTCATCCTTGGCAATTTGCTGTGTGGATGTGGCGCTCCACGTATCTCCACCGATTTTTACGATGCCATACTGGCCCGGTTCAATCGCTTCAACCACAACTCCCTGTTTCCCGACGAGTTCAGTACCGGCATCCTCATACCCCTTTGACGCCCGTAGTCTCTTCGCCAGCGGTTTCGTAAATGCCGTCAGCACGAGAGCGACTACGCAACCTGTAATGACCTGAATCAGGAAAGCATCCGGAGCAATCCAAGCAACCAATGCAGCCGCCCCCGCCCCGACACTTATCCAAAGGAGATAAAAGGTCAAAGTCATCATTTCAAGCACTAACAATACTCCGGCGGCAATCAGCCAAATAACCCATGCATGCATCCTACCGATACACCACCTTTCCGCAATGATAATATTATATACGGCGTTCCAGGCAAAAAGTATCAAGAATTAAAACCCTATTGTGCAAATACTTAGCAAGCAATAAGATAACGCTCTCCCCATTTACCCTTATTCTCAAGAATACCAAAATCAAGCCGATTTCACAGTTAATTTCTTCCTGTTTCCCGCCTCGGTTATGTTCATCATAAAAAGACAGCCTGAGAGAGTATCCCCCCAAGCTGTCTTTTTCAATTCAATCGAATATATTCAAGTTTAAGCCTTATGCCTGGGCAACATCGATATCGACATTGCTTTTGAAGACCTCCAGATCATTCTCGCCTAGGACTTTACCGGTTATTACACCAGCCGCAATGGAATCATTCACGTTCAGCGCCGTGCGCCCCATGTCGATCAGCGGCTCAACGGAAATTAAAAGACCAGCGAGCGCGACCGGCAGGTTCATCGTTGACAGAACGATCAGCGAGGCGAAGGTCGCTCCCCCGCCAACGCCGGCTACTCCGAAGGAACTGATCATGACGACAAGAATCAGCGTCAGAATGAAATCCCAGCTTGCCGGATTTATGCCTACCGTCGGTGCGATCATGACGGCCAACATGGCCGGATAAACGCCGGCGCAGCCGTTCTGGCCAATCGTCGCCCCGAAGGAAGCTGACAAGTTAGCGATACCGTCTGGTACCCCAAGCCGCTTCGTTTGCGTCTCGACGTTTAATGGGATCGAAGCGGCACTCGAACGCGATGTGAAGGCGAACACAAGTGTCGGCAGTACTTTTCTAACATACTGCACTGGATTGTATCCGAATATGGCCAGCAGGATCAGATGAATAATGAACATGACGATCAGCGCTACATAGGATGCGCCTACGAATTTGATCAGCTTCAAAATTTCCTGCGGATTCGTTGTTGCGATTGTATTCGTAATTAGCGCAAGAATTCCGTATGGCGTCAGCCTTAAGACTATCGTTACAATACGCATGACAACGGCATACAATGCATCGATTATTTTACGGAACGTCTCTGCTTGCTCCGGCTTTTTACGATCCAGCCCAAGCACGGCGACTCCAATAAATGCAGAGAAGATAACGACAGCCAGGGTTGAGGTACTGCGCGCCCCCGTCATATCCGCAAATGGATTCTTCGGAACGAAATCAAGAATTTGCTGCGGAATCGTCTTATCCGCCACGTCCCCTAGACGCTGCTCCAGCGTCTCCCCACGGGCAATTTCACGATCCCCTGCCGGAATCTCCAGCGCCTGCAGATCGAAGCTAAGGGTAGTGACAATACTGACTGATGCGGCAATCGCTGTCGTAATGAGCAGTACGGCGATAATAAGACCGCTAATTTTCCCCAGATTTTGTTTCCCCTTCAATTTCATAATGGCTGAAATAATAGATACCATAATGAGCGGGATAACAATCATTTGCAGCAAGCCAACATAACCGCGTCCAACGATGTTGAACCAGTCCGTCGATTTCCCGATGACCGCTGATTCGGACGGGAAGAGCAACTGCAGGGCAATACCGAATAGTATGCCCAGCCCCAGCCCCGTGAACACCCGTTTCGTGAATGAGATATGCTTCTTCTGCATCCAGAAAAGAAGACCAAGCAGCACGAGCATAACCGCTATGTTAAGTATGATTTGCAAAGTTTCCATGGTTAAACTCCCCTTTTTCCTTAATATTTGACCACTGGTTGTCAGTATTAAGTTCATTTACAGACGTAATATTATCACAAACTCGACTAAATGGGTAGGATTAATTTATTTTATAATTTCCGTATACTTTTACCCAGTTTCCTTTTACGGAACAAGCCTCTAACCTAAATACTCCCTGTCCTGTAAAGGGCATGAATGCACTGCCATTTCTCGGTTAATATCTCATGGACGGTCGCGTATGATTCAGTATATAAACTGGAAACAATATCCACCACCCCTAAAACACGCATGCCTTTGCAACCTTTTTAACCCGTCCGTGAGGGCCTGACACAATCAGACTATTCATCTGCCGGCCCCGAGCTCACTCCTGCCAAGCGGCAAAAAAGCCAGGCAATAACCTGCCTGGCCTGGTCTTTCTTCCGGTTCATTCCTATTGGTCCCTAGCGGTAATTAAACCGCTTCTTCAGCATCCATTTGAAAGGAACCGAGTGATTGCTTCAGCGTCTCGGACAATCCTTCCAATCGGTTGGACAGCTTGACCAGCTCCTCACTGATTTTGAACTGCTCCGAGGACATCGAAGCGACTTCCTCCGTCGATGCCGTCGTTTGCTGAACGACAGAGCTTACGCTGGCAATGAATTCGGACAGTACCTGTTGGGATGATCTCAGTTCATGAACGGAATCGGAGGAGCTCCGGATGTTTCATTTGAGGGGAACAAGGAATTATTGGTCGTCGATATTTTTCAAAGGGTGGAGATCATAGAACTCACCATGTACATATTTACGAGGTCGGAAATATCAACATTGAGTATCATCTGAGCTTCAAAGAATACCTAATGAATCATCCTGATGAAGCTAAAACATACGGGGAATTGAAAATACACTTAGCCAAGCAAACGAACCGCAGATGAGCAGATTGAGGTTATTAATAACATTGATAGATACTAATGTTATTTTATAGTACATATTCAAACAAAAAGAGGGGTACTCACCCCTCTTTTGCCAACTTGAGGTCTTCCCTTAATGTAATTATCACTTCTCCTTGGAAACATGAATTCCAAACTCTCATTACGTCCAGATGGATCACATTCTGTTGATTCATGTGTTATCTCGTTACTCTGGTGAAAATGTATTCGATATTTCGAATATAATAAACGGAAATTTCCTTGATCACAGAAATTGAAACACCCCTTTAAACCTCTGTGACTGACTCTTTCTTAGATCGTTTGGGTATTATGTTCACCAGGATCGCAAATATGGCAACCGCTATCGTATATGAGGCTACAGCTGGGAGATAGGCCTCTGGCATTAGGTTGAGTTCGAGACCGGGAGGCAGCAGGACGGTTACCATAAGCATACACAGATAGTTGATTACCTTTACTCTGCCATCTACCACCATGGTAAGCAGCGCGATTAACAAGACCAGGAAGCCTAACCAAGCTATCCCTTCACTGCCTGTCAAAACGGTGAGCAGCTTTGGAGAAAAACTCACCGTCATTCCAATAAATCCGCCGATTGCAGTAGTCAACAGCTTATCTTTTACCATGCGCTCAATGCTCACGAAGTAGAAAAGAAAAAAGGTAAACGGCCATCCGGGTAGCTTTAACAACGGGAATCCCAATACAGCAATTCCTATAATTACTGCCAAAACAACAACGGATATTAAAATACTTTTTATAATACTGGGCTTTTTCGTTTTATTTTCATTTGACATATTGTACCTCTCTCTGCGCCGGCCTAATCCGGCAGGGCTTCTAGCAGCGCCTTGGACCGAGCCTTGATCAGCCCTTCCACTTCGCGATCAGTAATAATGTACATTGCGTTTTCCTGCACTGCCTTAAGGACCATCTCACCGACAACGTCGATGCTGACGCCATGCTGAAGAATCATCTGGCCTGCCGTCTCTATTGCCTCAGCGATCTTCCTTTCCTGCTCCTCCGTCAACTGCATCTTAGCTTTGGGAGATGCATCCATCGATCGTTTTACGATGTTGGTCGCTACGCGAGCGGGGCAAAGCACGCTGACACCGATCCCAGAATCAATCAGATCGGGGTTAATTCTTAGTTCCTCCGACAGTCCGACCACCGCGTATTTTGATGTTGTGTACAAAATCCCGGCGCCTGTTGCCACAAGTCCCGCGCCCGAGGCTGTGTTCACGATATGGCCACCCAGTCCGCGTTCGATCATCTTCGGCAGAAATGCCATTAGGCCGTTGATGACGCCGTAGAGATTTACATTGATGTAGAAATCCCATTGTTCATAAGTGAGTTTCTTCACAGAATCACCGCCAGCGACGCCAGCGTTGTTGAACAGGAGCGTTACCGGTCCCAGTGCGCGTTCCGCCGCCTCTGCCGTGATCGCGTATGCTGCGCGATCACGTACATCGAGTACAAATGTCTCGACTTGAGTAATGTTCTGCAATTCTGCCTTCGCCCGTTCAAGAGCGTCGACTTCCAAATCTACCAGTGCCAGCTTGACGCCTTCGCGCGCAAGTCTGCGGGCTATGCCCAATCCAATACCGTTGGCACCGCCAGTAATAAATGCAGTGCGTCCTTTAATGTCCGTCATATAATTTTCTCCTTTTTATATATTTATTTTAAATTGCTTAACTATTAAGTAATTTTTACACCCTAAAGATCGATACTTCTTTTCCTTCCATCGCCAATTCATGAAAATATCAAGGAGATACCCTCCGTGTCCATGAATTTCAATACGATCAAAACCAGCAAATTTTGAATCCACAGCAGTGACTACGTGTGTTCTTCCGTGTCTGTTTGATTTTTATTTCGTAAATAAATCCCAATGGATCTTTCAAGAAATATCTCAGCGGATTTCCTTAGATATCTGACTTCATCTGGCAAGTTTTCGATATCCCTGTCTGCAAGTGCCAGCGATTTAAGTAAGCTGGCGTCTCCGTCGGCAAATCCGCTCAGTAAACTCCACCATTGCTTCGCAAACTCCTGTGCTTCCTTTCCTGCGGGATCAATCCCCCTATCGTCAAACTCCCGCAATTTGTCAAATACCGGCTTGCCATGCTTCATCAATTCTACAATAGCGATCAGTCTGTCCAAACCGATTTCTTGTCCGCTTTTTGCCTCGGAAATAGCAAAATCTAATGTATTGACGATTTTATTCAGATTCACAATTTGATCCAGCAAAATTTCACGCTGCTGTGTAAATATCTCTAAGATACCTGTGGAGTCCTTACATTTCCCTAGCTTATCGTCTATCTCCTGGAGCGTCATTCCCAATGATTTCAGAAATAAAATCTGCAGAATTCTCAATAAATCCTCGCGGGTATAAACACGTTTATGGCTGTCGTTATAAGTTGCATCCAGCAGGTTTTTCTGATCATAATACTGCAATGTTCTCACAGATACACCAACTAGCTTTGCTAATTCCCCAATTGTAAATATATGTTCGACATCGTTTTTCATTCCATTGCCACCTCATAAGAACTCATCTGCGTTCAAATTGATCTGTTTTTTATTACCTTTCATCGTCTGAGGTAATCGTAACACGTGACGTAACGTCGTTAGCAAGTACTTTCGACCACAATGAGATGAACTATAATTCTCATGGTATATGCTTCTACAAATAAATCCGCCGTCACAATACAAATCGGTAAGTTCTACACAGATAAAGAAGAAACAAGCTACTCTATAAAACTAAAATAAAATACCCAACAAAAAAGAGGGGCTCTCCGCCCCTCTTTCTAATTCCGTCAATACATCTCCGATTTAATTATCTTTCCGCACCATCCATGCCACCAATTCCACATATGACGAGCTGACACTAAATGACATGATCAGATATTTAAACGGCCGGGAATTCTTTAATTTAAGTGACTTAATGGATAAATACAATATTTCAAAAAGCACGGCCTTACGTGATATTAGTTCATTAGAGCAATTGGGTATGCCCATTTATTCGGAACAAGGCAGACATGGACGATATGGTATTTTAAAAAACAGATTGTTATCACCCATTATTTTTACGATTGATGAAGTGTATGCCCTGTATTTTGCCATGTTGACGTTAGAGGCTTATCAATCAACGCCATTTCATTTATGTGTCAATCAACTAAATGAGAAGTTTGAAAACTGTCTTTCTAAATAACAAATCAAACAGATTCACAACATGAAAAAAGTCCTGCAATTTGAAATGTCTCAGCATCATCATGTGAGTCGTTTTTTAGATAAAATTCTAAAAAGCATTATCAATGAGAGCATCTGTAGGATTCAATACGCAAAAAATAATCAGGAAACCAGTTACCATGTTCGGACACGAACTGCTCCATTTCCTGGACAACCCTCTGAAATATCGAAGAGGCATCCTTTACCGACAGCAGCTGCTCCCCGTACATAGGAGTCACCTGCATCAGTACGTTCACTGTATCCTCGATCGCCGCCTGAATTTCCTCGGTCATGGCTGACACCGTCTGAATGGATTCATTAGATTCAGCCGCCAGCTTGCGGATCTCCTCCGCGATGACCACGAAGCCTTTGCCTGCCGCACCGGCTCTGGAAGCCTCGATGGACGCATTCAGGGAGAGAATGTTTGTCTGCTTCGTCATTTCCACCATCGGCGCCAGTATGTTCCGGATCGAATGGGTGCTTTCACTCAGTCTCGCCGAATTTGCCTCGATCAGCCCGGTCATTTGGGATACCGATTCCGTCTTCTCGACGAGGCTGTCCATATATTCCCGGCCCTGCCGACTGACTTCAATGACTCTTCCGGCAGATGCGTCCATGGCCGCGTTCAAGCTCATCACGTTATCCATTTGCTGTCCGATTTCGTCGGCAATATCTACGCCCTTCTCCGCTTCCATCGCCAAATTCGCTGCCCCAGCAGCGAACTCCCCCGTAGCCGAGGCGATTTCGCCGGCAAATTGGGACGTGTCCTTTGAAGCCCTAGCCAAATGCTCCGCATTGCTCAAGAGCTCCCCAGTAGACGTATTCGTCTTCTCTACCAGCAGAGATATCTGCTCCAGCATGCTGTTGAAGCTCTGCCCCAACCGTCCTATCTCGTCCCGGCTCTGAAAATTCGTCCTTACCCGCAGGTTCCCCCGCTCCCCTTCCTCCATTAATCTGCACAGCTTCATCAGCGGTTTTCCGACCATTCGGAACAAATAATACCCGATGGCCAAAGCAACCAATATGGCGAAGCATAGAACGAATGCCGTCATCCATATCAGCTTGTCCGCGGCGCTAAGGAAGTCGCTTTCCGGAGCGTACCCGATAATTCGCCAATCCACGGACTGGAGCTGCCGGTACGCAACGAGCTGCTCTACTCCGTCGTCATTCTCCGCTGTGAAGAAGGCCTCCCCGCTTAGCAGCTGCTGTTCATTTAAGCCAATATAGGAGGTTGTCTCGATCAACTCCTGATCCGCCGCATGAACGATGATATTATCGGCTGTCAGTATGCGAACCTCGCCAGAAGAGCCCATTTTTAAATTGGATAGGGTTTGCCTTAGCACCTCATCTTTAACCTCGATAAGCAGTATGTATTCGGCTTCCGGATGCTTCAGGTTTTGCAGCAATCTGCCCATCGTTACTGACGGCTTCGCGAAAGTCTCGAAGAAGCCTTGTTTCTGTCCGGGAATCCAGAGCGGTTTTCCCTGCGCATCCAGAATCGCCTTCATCCTAGCCTGTACTCCTTCCTCATTACTTGGAGGACTTGCGCCCGAACTGGCATATGTATTCGAGAAATTCCCAGACGAAATAAGCCGGATGCCTACCAAACGCTCATCCGAGCCCCTCCAGCTTATTGCGAATCCGCGTCTCCGCCTCGGTCTTCTTGACGATATCAGCATTCTGCTTGGTGACGGTCTCCAAATCCGTCCGCAGACCTTGGTCGACGGCAAGCTGCCGCGAGATGGATTCATACTCCGCAAACAAAAAATCCAGCTTGTCCGCCGCCTGCTCGATCGCCTGTGACGACGCGAGTCCCACTTGCCCGCGAATAATCTGTTTGGACATGAGATAGGAGCTAATGCCAAGCACAGTGGATACAGTCACGACCGTAGCAAATACAACAATAAATATTTTCACGCCTACCGACTGAAACTGAATTCGACCCCAACGCATCATTATGTTGTCACCCCACCACTTCTTAATTCTCAAAAAAAGGTATAGTCTCCGAATGAACGAGTCTATACCTTCTGTCTGCTATATAAGTCTGCTATTCCCAGCGTAACGGCATCATTAGCCTTTGCTCGCCCCGGAAGTAAGTCCGTCCACAAGCAGCCGCTGCATGAACATAAATAGAATCGTAATCGGCACGGCAATAAGCACCGCTCCGGCAGCAAACATCGTAAAGTTGGAGTTCTGATTGGCCTGAACCATATCCCACATCCCGACCGCGACCGTCCATTTATCCTTGCTCCGCAAGATCAGTCTGGCAAAAATAAAGTCCACCCACGGACCAACAAACTGCAGCAAGGCCATATAGGTCAAAATCGGCTTGGAAAGCGGCAGAATAATCGATGTGAATATCCGGAAGTTGCTGGCCCCGTCAATCCGGGCCGCCTCATCCAGCGAACGCGGAATGGTGTCGAAGAAGCCCTTGGCAATTAGCGTCATCCCTAGCGGAGCCCCCGCGGCATATACCATAATTAGAGCCAGATGCGTATCGAGCAGCTGCATCTCTTTCAGCAGCAGGAAGATCGCAATCATGCTCATGAAGCCCGGGAACATCCCTAGCACTAAAATGACGGATAGCGCATTTTGCCGCCCTTTAAAGCGAAAACGCGATACGGCATAACTAGTTAGCAGCGTCAGCGTTACGCCAAGCAGCATGGAGAAAACGGATACCTTCAGCGTATTCATGTACCACTGCGGGAACAGGATCGTCCTGGAGTTGAACAGCGCAACATAATGCTTGAGCGTAAGCGTCTCTGGCAGCAAGGTCTTGCTGTAGAGCGACGTCCCTGGACGCAGCGAGCCGAACACGATCCAGAGCGCGGGATAGATGGCACAGATCGCCAGTATCGCCAGCGTAATATAACTAGCCGTCAATCGTATGTAATTACGAATTTTTCGCCTGCTCATTGGATCATATCCTCCTCTTTAAACGATTTCGTTCTGCGATAGTTATAGATCGAGAATGAGGCGATGATCAGGAAAATAATAATGCCAACTGCGGATGCCATATTGTATCTGTTCTGGTTCAAAGTCAATTTGTAGAGCCAGGTCACGAGCAAATCGGTAGCCCCGGCGTATTGGTAATCCCCTTTGACCGGATCTCCTCCCGTCAGCAGGAAGATCATATTGAAGTTATTGATATTGCCGGCAAACTGCGCAATAAGCGTAGGCGCCGTCGTAAACAGGATCATCGGCAAAGTAATGATGCGGAACTTCTGGTAGCCGCTTGCTCCATCCACCTCGGCAGCTTCGTACATATCGCGCGGAATCGTCGTCAGCACACCCATGATCAAAAGCATCGATACCGGAATGCCCACCCACATATTGACGATAATAACCGTTACCTTAGCCCAGAACGGATCCGTAAGCCACGGCAATCCGGATAAACCGAAATAGCCGAGATACTGGTTGATCGGGCCGAACTCGCCGTTAAACATGTTTCTCATCACCAGCAGTGAAATCAGCTGCGGAATCGCGTACGGGAGGATCAGAATCGTTCTCCAGAAGCCTTTGAAACGAATGCCCTTCTGATTAATCAAGAGTGCGACAAGCAGGCCGCCGAAATAAGTCGTCACCGTGGACAAAATGGCCCAGATGATCGTCCAGGTCAGCACTCCGTAAAAGGTATGGCTCCAGGTTTTAAGGGCGAGCAGATTTTTGAACGTTTCGAAGCCTACCCAATCGACCAGTTTGCCTGGCGGTATGTGGTTCGGCGCGGAATAGTTCGTAAAGGCGATCATGACCATGAATATAATCGGCATGATCGTGAAGAACAGAATACCCATCGCGGGAATGCTCAGGAACGCCTGCGCAAATTTATAATCGAGAACATAACGAACCGATTGCCGGAAGCTATGAACCGATTTGCCTTCATCGCGCTGCGCGCCTATTTTTCTCGCGTCCCGAATGTTGAAGTAATAAACGATCAGGAAGACGATGAGGTACAGAAGCGTAATCAAGCTTTGAATCAAAATAAAGATGGAATGATCATATTGCCCGTGCTGCATATTCGCAGCGGTTCGCGGCGTTTCTCCCAGGGTAACGATTCCCCAAAACGCATATCCCAGGTTCAGGATGAAATACATGACGGACACAGCTTCAAACGCAATCATCAGCGCGCCTTTAATGTATTGTCTGTTATAGATCTGGCCGAGGCCCATCAAGAGTGACGACAGTACTGTTGCCCGTGTTCGGTGTCGGCTCATTTCTCCTCCTTCTCCTCTCCCTTGATCATCAAAGGAATTACCCGCCGCAGACCGCGACGGGTGAATTCAATTCCGTTTCAGGCCATGCAATTAATCCGCAGCCAGTCCGTTGTTCAAATCTTTGATTTGCGTGATCGCCTTCTCCATGGCAACCTTAGGATCCGTTTTATTGTCCCAAATGTCGGCCATTGCCGCGTTTACAGGCGCCCATACGTTAGCCATTTCCGGAATGGAAGGCATCGGCTCCGAGTTTTTGGCCTGCTCGGCGAAACCGGATACGATCGGATCGTTCTTGATTTGGTCGCTCTCCAGAGCTTCCAGGTTCGTAGGCACCGAACCGATCGTCTCGTTTAGCAGCAGCTGAGCTTCTTTGGTCGTAGCAAACTCCGCGTACAATTTAGCCGCATTCGGATATTTCGCAAAGGAGCTTACGGTGTAGATTTTAATACCCGAGAAGGTAATCGCCGGTTTACCGTTCACTGTAGGTACCGGAGCGATCGCCAGATTGTCGCCCAGAGCCTCTTTGTAGCCGGCAACCTCCCATGGACCATTGATGTCCATGGCTACATCGCCTGCACCAAACAAGCCGCGTTTGATATCCGGGTTAATATCTCCGCTCTTGATCGGCAAAATTTCAGCCAGGCTTTGATACACCTTCATGCTCTCGGCTACGCCTTCATGGGCAAGGCCGATATCATCCTTATTCGTGCCGTTGTCGCCATAGAGATAACCGCCTCCGCTAGCGATAAACGGATAGTTGAAGTACATATTTCCCGCTTCCCACATCAGGGCGTATTTCTTTTTAGATTTATCCGTGAACGTCTTGCCGAATGCAATCAAATCCTCAAAGGACTTTGGCGGTTCAGGAACGAGCGATTTGTTATAGAAGAGAGCTGTCGTTTCAGCTGCTCTCGGATAACCATAAAGCGTTCCCTCGAACGTAGCGCCGATAATCGAAGCTTCGGTGTTGTTCTTCTTCGTCTCCTCTGCAAAGACGTCATTTTCCAGAATCAATCCCGATGCTGCGGCATTGCCCAGATGATCATGCGGAATGATGATCACGTCCGCGCCTAATCCCGAAGGTCCGTCCGTCGTTAATTTACCCACTTGATCAGTAGTGGCCACTTCTTCAATTTTCACCTTAACGCCGTACTTCTCCTCGAACTGTCTGGCGATTTCCTCGGTAAAGGGAACCTCTTCTCTACTCTCCCAAACGAGGAGCTCTGCCCCTTCCTCCGGCACCAGCTCTCCGTCCTGCACAGCGGTATTATTCCCCTTGTTATTTGCTGCATTTGACGGCGCCGGAGTATTTGCGCCATTGCCGCCGCCGCTGCTCTTGGTGCCGCAGGCGGTCATGGAAGCTGTCAAAGTCAGTACAGCGACCAGCATCAGCGCTTTTCTAAATGGTTTTCTGAAATTCATAAAGCTAACCCCTCCTAAAAATTTATTTCGCTTACAAATGCGGAAAATGCGCAAACGATTTCAAATTTCTCGGTTCTCGTGGTTGTTTGGTATGTATATTTTGAAATCATGACCAAATTCCCAATTGGAAAGCGCTTTATCCTCGCCCACATCATACAACACAACAATTCCTTTGTAAAAACGTTTGCACTAATCGTTTATGCCATATTATTTTTAATTTAGTACGTATATCTCTTGATATCTCCCGTTTTCACACAATAACTTAAAATTATCCAATTCATTCATGGTAACTGTCCGCATACTCCGGTCTATAAATCCATATGTATCAGTGTTTTAGCGATTTATTACGCATCATGCGCATTGGGATTCCATTCTAAATTTTAGGTGATATTTTTCCGACTTGTGCAATGGTTTGAACAATGCTATAATCCATCCATGAATGCGGTTAACTCATTGCTGGTGTTGCGTTTTACGCATAAAAACTGAAGGCGCTGTTATCGTAAAGGTACATCCTCGGCTGCTGCTATTTGGCCCTGGTGTGCCTTTTTTAGCTAGCATAGCCTTCCTAATTGCTTATCCAAGCGCCAGCATAATAGGAGATTCATCCGCCTAAGAGTATAGAATTGCCGTATTTCGATCCATACTTAATCTATTAATTCCGTGCAATTTCCGTACTCATATCACTCATTGACTAGGAGGAATCATGCATGCTGCTCGAAGCTGTCTATCACCGCCCCAAACTGAACTGGTCCTATGCGTACGATCGGGAGACGATCCACCTTCGCCTGCGGGCCAAAAAAGATGACCTTACCCATGTTTATGCCTTTACCGGCGACAAATACATATGGGATCAAAGTAAAGAATTGATTCCGATGTCCAAAATGGCCTCCGACGAGTTGTTTGACTACTGGGCCTGTACCGTACCGTCAAGCCGCCTTACCGCCGTTTGAAATATGGCTTCCTGCTGCAAAAAGGCGAGGAGCAAATGTGGATGACGGAAAGCGAGTTCTCAAAAGAGCGTCCGGCCGTTCCTGATCGTCTGTTCGATTACCCATACATTAATCCGGCGGACATATTCACTGTACCAGAATGGGTGAAGGACGCGATTTTCTATCAAATTTTCCCCGAGCGCTTCGCCAATGGCGATCCCAGCTTGGATCCGGCCAATGTCCTTCCATGGGGCGGCGAGCCGGAGCGGCATAATTTTTTTGGAGGGGATCTGCAGGGGGTCATCGATCACCTTGATCATTTAAGCGATCTGGGGATTAACGCCATTTATTTCACGCCTATTTTTGAGGCGACTACCAATCATAAATACGACACGGCCGATTACATGAAGGTCGATCCGCAGTTCGGAGATACGGAGACGCTAAAAAAACTCGTCGAGGCTTGCCATGAACGCGGTATTCGCGTCCTGCTTGACGCGGTCTTCAACCATTCGGGCAAGACGTTTGCCCCGTTCGTCGACGTTCTGGAAAATGGCGAGCAATCCCGTTACAAGGACTGGTTCGTCGTGCGCGAGTTCCCGCTGCAGGTTAAGGACGGGGTACCGACTTACGATACGTTCGCCTTTGAGCCCCATATGCCGAAGCTGAACACGGAGAACCCTGAAGTTAAAGAATACTTGCTGAGCGTTGCGGAGTTCTGGATCAAGGAGGTCGGGATCGACGGCTGGCGTCTGGATGTGGCCAATGAAGTCGACCACCAGTTCTGGCGGGATTTCCGTAAGGTCGTGAAAAAAGCCAACCCGGACGCTTACATTCTAGGCGAAATTTGGCATGAATCATCTGGCTGGCTGCAGGGCGACCAATTCGACGCCGTCATGAACTATCCCTTCACTGAAGCAGTGCTGGATTTCGTCGTCCGCCGTTCTCTGGATTCAGCCGGATATGCGAATGCAATTGGCAAGCAGTTGTCCCGCTACCCGCAGCAGGCAAGCGAAGTGGCCTTTAACTTGCTGGACAGCCACGACACGCCGCGCCTTCTAACGCTCTGCGGAGGCAACAAAGACCTGATGAAGCTGGCCGCGGTTCTTCTGCTTACTTACAGCGGCACGCCGTGCATCTATTACGGCGATGAGATCGGCATCGACGGCGGCCAGGATCCCGATTGCCGCAAGTGCATGGAATGGGACCCTGCCAAGCAGGATCGCGATCTGTTCGCCTTTTACCAGAAGCTGATCGCTATTCGGAAGGATCTGCCGGCGCTTCGCACCGGCTCCATCCACTTCCGCGTTGCGGAGGCGAATGGAAGCAAGCTGGCCTTTGAGCGCCGCTTGGGTGAGCAATCCGTGCTCGTGCTGCTGAACAATGACAGCGTCGGCCAGACGATCCAAGTCGCAGCCGATGGCGAGATCTGGGCGGACGCCGCAGGTGGCGGCGAATGGCCGGTGGAGCGCGGTATGCTCTCCGTCAAGCTGCCAGCCTACGGCTATGCGATCTTGACGAGAGTGTAGCAGGCGCGCTTGGCGGGGCGCGAATCGCGCGGCGTTGCTAGCGATGGCGGAGCCGGGTCCGGCGCAGCGCTGCTCGCGATGGCAGAGCCGTACGCGGCCTTGTTGGCGTGCGTTAGCGCGCGGCAGGGCGAGACGCCGCAGGGCCGGAGACGGCGCTGCTTGGGCTGCTGTGGTCAGTGCTGTATTGCAGCACTGACCTTTGATGGCTGCGCCAAGGGCTGCTCATGCATCGCTTCTCCCAAAAGTTTTGTATGGTTAACGGACTGAGGTTCCGCTATTCGCAATATATTCGAGTTTTTCTAATACTAACGGACACAAAAGCCCTTATTGGGCTTTTTTTCATGCCTTTGGCCGCCATTTCACCACAATAGTGGAACCAAGGTCCGTTAGACCTCCAGCAAACCATGTTTCAGGCAATATAGCGGCATCTGAGTCCGTTAGAAACACACAAGAATCTATCCACGGCAACAAGTCACTCCTAGTGGCAAGCCAATAGTAACAAGCTCATTCTCCAAACGGGTACTACTTTGAGTAGAGGGAACTATGGTACGCTAAAAAGTAACTTGAGTACGATCAAGTAACATTGGCAGTGAAATAACTTTGCACAGGGTGAGTAACATCAGATGCGGTGTAGTAACTTTGCGTACGATTGAGTAACTTTATGGGGTGAAGTGACTTGGCCCGATTAAAGTGACTTTGTTACGTTGATGACTACTTATTATTGGGTTGGGTACAATTTGGTTTGCTAGGTTGACTTAACGGACAGAGGTTCCGCTATTTGCAAAAAACATGCCTTTTTTTGATACTAACGGACACAAAAGCCCTTATTGGGCTTTTTTTCATGCCTTTGACCGCCATTTCACCACAATAGCGGAACCAGGGTCCGTTAGACTCCAACAAACCATGCTTCAGGCAAAATAGCGGCATCTGAGTCCGTTAGAAACACACAAGAATCTATCCACGGCAACAAGTCCACTCCTAGTGGCAAGCCAATAGTAACAAGCTCATGCTCCAAACGGGTACTACTTTGAGTTGAGGGAACTATGGTGCGCTAAAAAGAAACTTGAGTACGATGAAGTAACATTGGCAGTGAAGTAACTGTGCGTAGGATGAGTAACATTAGATGCGGTGTAGTAACTTTGCGTACGATTGAGTAACTTTATGGGGTGAAGTGACTTTGCGTAGGATGAGTAACATTAGTGCCGCGAGGTAACTTTGCCAGGGTGAGTAACATTAAATACGGTGAAGTGACTTCCATAAAATTATAGAGACCCTCGGGCGGGACAATCCACGCTCAAGGGTCTCTTGTGTTATTTTTAATTAAGCTGCAGCAGCTTCCATATCACTTGCGCGCTTTCCGCACGGGTTAACTGCTCCTTCGGTGCAAAAAAGCCATTCCCCTTGCCATTCAGCATACCTAGAGCTGCTGCTTCCGACACTGCCT
The DNA here is from genome assembly GCF_054767475.1 of Paenibacillus sp. YSY-4.3. Classification (NCBI taxonomy): domain Bacteria; kingdom Bacillati; phylum Bacillota; class Bacilli; order Caryophanales; family Paenibacillaceae; genus Paenibacillus; species Paenibacillus sp. YSY-4.3. Next base: position 318,346 of record NZ_BAABMC010000002.1, read on the forward strand.
GCTGCGCCCAAGAAGCAACGCTATCGCTATCTTTGAACGCGGCAAGTACTGAGAGGGCAGTTTCCTCAGCCGTACCGCGCCCCTCTCCTATGCTATTCGCATTATCAGCAGCTTTAAGATCCTCAGCGCCATCAGCACTGGCATTGTCTTTAGCGCCATTCATCACGGCGTAGGTTCTAATGAGCATAACGGCCATTTCCTCCCGGGTAATAGCATCGTTACCGCCAAACGTGCCGTCCGCACGTCCCTTAATGATACCTGCTGCACTAGCCATCGCGACCGTATCTGCATACCATGCGGAAGCAGGGACATCACGATAGCTCAGGTTAGCGGAAGGTTCCAGTCCTTGCGGCGCCAGCACGGGTTCAAATCCAGACGACTGCTTCTGCTCAAGCCCTGACTGTTGCTCATGTTGCCGCTCCGGCTGTTGCTTCGCCTCCAGTTGCTGTTCCGCCGCCAACGCTCTAATGAGCATCGCGGTAAATTCCGCCCGCGTTACGCTCGTGGAGGGTGCGAACGTATCCTCTGACACGCCCATGACAATCTGCCGGGCGGCCAGTTGCTTGATTACATCATTAGCCCAATGCTCCGATAGAACGTCGCTGAACGTTTTATCATAGCTTACGAGTGCAAGCTTACCAAGCGCGTTGAGTTTAGCCCACAATCCTGTCCCCGACCAGCGAGCCCCAGCATATTGGAGCGGACCGTTATCCGTAAAGCGGTATATGCCCAATACTCCGTGCAATCTTGACATGGAGCCGGCTGATGCTGTCGCATCCGTATTAAAATGGATATGCAGCGGGGCGGAATACTTATCGAGCACCTGTGTTCTCCCGTCCCCTGTCACAACATATAGCGCCACTTCATACACTTTTCCTTGCATTGTCAGAACAGCTCCTTGCCCCTGCTCAGCCAGCTTCAACAGTCTTCGCCCTTCCTCATCCGCTAAAGGCTGGAACGAGAAAACGATTTGGGCACTATCCAAGCCACGATCCACTGCACCGGCCAAATCACCACTCTGCATATCGCCCGAAATCAACTCGATCAGCTGCTTCACGACGGAGGCCGGCACGTCTAGCGTGAACGGTTCCGTCTTAAATCTCAGTCCGTTGTTGCCGTCCAGCGCGGCGGCATTTGCGGGCAGACGGATGATGCGTTTCCCCGGCTCGGCCACGATCGTGACTACACCATTCTCCGCAACCGGAGCGCTTACAAACTGTACGTCCGCAGGCAGGTCACCCTTGCCCTTATCGGCACCGTCCCCTGCCCCACTGCCGCCGCTGCCACTGCTGCCCGGCGTCGAAGGAGATGGCGAAGAACCGGAATCCCCGTTTCCAGGCTCTTGCGGCTTTCCTTTGTTAGGAGCAGACAGCATTATGGTTCCGCCTTGATCCTTGCCAGGAATGACCACGGACACTTTGCCGCCATTCGCCACCGTATACTTGGCCTGGCCGTATTCATCCGTCAAGATCGTCCCCGCTGCAAAAGGCACCTTGATCTCGGCCGCAGCCGCCTCTGCTTTCGTATTCAATCCGACGATGACCGTCTCATCCCCATGCGTCCTGGAGAATACGACATACCCGCTTGCGTCCGATCCGCCGAGCTTCGCCCGTGTTCCTTTGGAGAACACCTTCGAATGCTTCGCGCGAATTTGCAGCAGCTTCGTGTAATGAGCATGGATATCCATCGCCTCGGCATCAAGGCCGTCAATTTTATCCCAAGGCATATCATCCCGATTCTCGTTAAATTCGCCTAGATCCATGTCGCCCGCCGTGCCGCCCGATTGCCCCAATTCCTCACCGTAGTAGATTACCGGCTGGCCCTTGCTCGTCATTTGCAGTGCTGCCGCCACCTTCAGCTTGCCGATATCGCCGTCCACATAGTGGGACAGGAACCCGCTCTCATCATGGCTGCTTAAAAATTGCCCAAACGTCTTATCGCTCGTCAGCAATCCGTTCCGCAGTTGCAAGTAAGACTCCACGCTGTCGATCTGGCCGTTCACGAAATCCCTGGCCTTGTCTTTAAACTGAAAATCCAATAAAGAATCCATCTGTCCGTTCCCCAAAAATCCGCTGGTATTGCCCGGCGATGCCCCGAAGTACTCGCCGATCAGCTTGAAATCCGGCTTAACCTTCGTCAGCTCGTTCTTGAAAGCCATCCATGTCGTCTCTTCGACATGCTTCACCGTATCCACGCGGAAATAGTCAATCGTGTCGCCGCGATCGGTACGCGCCTTGTTCAGCCAATCAACCTGCCATTCGATCAGCTTATCCCTGACCCCGGCTTCCTCCGTCTTAAAGTCCGGCAGTCCCGCCAATTCCCCGCGAACCGTGTCCGTGCCGCCGTCGCGCAGCATGCCCGCAAACCTCTCCTGATCCTCCGCTGTCGGATAACCCGGAACTCCAGCAGCCTGATCGCCTTGCTTCATACCGTAACCAGCATGGTTCAACACCACGTCGACCATGATTTTAATGCCGCGGTCATGAGCCTTGTCGATCAGCTCCTTGAAATCGTCGATATCGCCAAGATGCTCATCCATCGTCTCGAAGTTTTTGGCCCAATAACCGTGATAGCCATATTGCGATCCATTTTTGCCATCGCGGACATCAAAATCGATATTGTCCACGATCGGTGTAATCCAGATCGTATTGACCCCTAGCTTCTCCAAATAATCGAGCTTTTGGATGACTCCGCGAATATCACCGCCATGATAGGCTTCTGGCTGAGCCGGATCGTAGCTTCCCGGAATTTGGTTTGGATTGTCATTGGTTGGGTCGCCGTTATAGAAACGGTCTGTCAGCAGAAAATAAATCCTCGCCTCATCCCAGTCGAAATCCAGCGGCGAGTTCCCCGTTCTCGCTTTCACTGTAACTTCTGCGTGACCTTGATGCTTGTTGCCGTATTCATCAATTACCGTAAGTCCGATCGTCTTAGTACCAGCTGCTATATGATCGGAAACGGAGATCGTCCGTTCCAGCAGCTGCGGGTCAATAACTTCTTTCTCACCGCCCCCGAGCTGTCGTAAATCTACATAAGCCTCACGCAGTTTGACGCCTTCATCCCCGGTTACTTTCAGCGTCAATACTGCATTTTCATGATAAGCGATCGCTCCGTCCAGGCCTGCGGGAGATATCCCTGCCTGAATATGCAGCTCCGGCTTCAGGAACTCGATAACGGAGCGGCCCCCTTCGCGCAGTGGATTTTTGTAGTCTAAGACGACAGTGTCCTTGCCATTGCGCGTGACCGTAAAATCATAATAATATTTGCCCTGTTCCACATTTTCCAGCGTATAGACAAAATATTCGTTTTTCGGATCATAGACCATGTCATAACTGTGTGCATCATGCGCACTATGCCCCGAAGACACATTCAGCTTCACCCCTGCTATCGTATGCATGGCATCTTGCCGATACAGATTGTCATCCCGGTAATAGAAAATAATATTTCCTTCGTTCAACGCCGGCCCGCTCACCTCCGGCAAAATATCAATCTCCATGACCATACTCTGCACATTCACCTTAACAAAGATCTGTCCGGTTCCAAGCGGAATACTCCGGTCATCGGGAATATCCTGCTTCGCCGTGTTCCAGTCCGTGCCTTTGCGGATGAGAAAGCCAACAGAACTGCTGTCCGGCGCGGTCTCGATATTTGCGATCGCAACGCCGTCCCGGACTGTGAAATTCACTTGCCCGTCGCTGATGCCGCCAGTACCCCAAACCCACATGTTCCAATCTTCATACTTTTGATCGGGGCGTGTATAACGCAGCTGTACCGTTTTCTTCTCAAAAGGCAGAACTTTAATCTGCTTCTCGGCCTTAAGCCCGCCGATCCGTGCGGTGATCGTTGCGGTTCCCGGTTTCAGTCCCTTTACTTCCCCGGTCACGCTTACAGTTGCGATGGAGGCATCCGAGCTGCTCCAAGCCAACGTCTTGCCCTTCAATATCTGGCCGAATTGATCCTTCAGCGTCGCGTTTACAATCGTTGACTGGGTAGCATAAACCTCATCCGCCCCCGTCAATGCCAGCGTTGTAGGCTGTAAAACGCCGACCTGCACCGTAGCGGCAGCCGTTATTTGACCGGCAGCGGCGGTAATCGTTGCCGTCCCCTCCGCCTTGGCGCTAATCAAGCCTCTGTCGTTTACCGCAGCAACCCCGCTATCCGAAGTGCTCCAGCTAATGCTTGCTCCGGTCATCGGGTTGCCCTTCTGGTCGCGGACGATGGCCGTCAACGAGCGGTTCATGCCTGGTTCCAGCCCTAAGGTAGCGGGAGTCAGGTCAATCTTGCTTGCCTCCGGCGTGTACGCCGTCTCTTCATCGTACAGCACCATCATCGACAATCCGGCAACCTGAACGCTGCCGCTTACTGGAGCTCCCAGCTTCGCCGTTCCTGCCGCCCTGTCATTGACAACGATGTTCCAGGCTGAGCCGCCGGGAAGCTTGATGGTCTGAGCCGTCTTGTTGGCATTGTAAATGACGACGATATTGTTCCAGGTGTCACCGTTTGCATAATCCTTCAATTGAAAGGTCACGATGCTGCCATCGCTCTTCGTCACCTGCAAATGCTTCGCAATAGCTTCCTTCGAGTTCATCCGGAAGGCCGGATGGCTCTTGCGAAGCTCGATCAAGCCCTGATAGTAATCGAATATCCGATTGAAATCATCCTTGTTGTCCCAGCGGATCTGATTGATCGCATCCGGGCTGCGATAGCTGTTATGATCGCCGTATTTGGAGCGCAGCAGCTCATCTCCCGCATGCAGGAACGGCACGCCCTGCGAGGTAAGGACGATCCCGTTTGCGAGCAGCGAGCGACGAACGGTCTCATTGTCGAATACATCCTCTCCCGTTCCGACGTACTTATGCGGCTGCGCGGCGGCTACCGCATCCTTGATACTGCCCCCGCCTTCCAGTACGCCGTCCCGAATGTCCAGCATGCCGAGGTCAGCGTCCAGCCCCTGCGTTCTGACGATTTTATCCCAAAGATTCAAATTGTCATGGGCGGTAACATAGTTGATCGCTTCCGAAGGCTTAGCCGCAAAAGAATCTGTCGCCCCCTTAACTCCTGCAACAACGGCCGCTTCTTGGCCGGGCTCGCCCGTCGCGAAGCCTTTGCCCGCTCCGTCGCTATCCCCTTTGATCGCGCCGCGGACATCATCGTTAAACACCGCGAAACCTTGACCCCGTTGCGCTCCCTTGATCGTCTTCATGCTCTGTGGCAGCGGAGTCGGCCCCATATCCCATGGTTCGCCGTATACGATCAGGCCGGGACCGACCTCTTGATGCAGCTCGCTTGTCACGCCCTTCATCGTATCGATATCGATCAGGCCCATGAGATCGAACCGGAAGCCATCTACCGCGTACTCCTCGGCCCAATACTTCACGGAATCACGAATGTACTTGCTGACCATTGGGCGCTCCGAGGCAATTTCATTGCCGACGCCCGTTGCATTGGAATACGTCCCTGTGTCCGTCGTCCGATAATAGTAGCCTGGGACGATTTTGTTGAAAGGACCGTCTTCAATTGAGTAAGTATGATTGTATACGACGTCCATTACGACCCCGATGCCTTCGTCATGCAGACTCTGCACCATCTCCTTGAACTCGCGGATTCTCGCCGCAGGATCACTAGGATCGCTGGAATAAGACCCTTCCGGGACATTATAGTTTTGCGGGTCATAACCCCAATTGTATTTCGGAGCATTGGAGGACGGATCGTCCACCGCCAGCTCATCCACCGTCTTGAAGTCATAGGCCGGCAGCAGGTGCACATGCGTGACTCCGAGCGCTTTTAAGTGATCGATCCCTGTAGGAAGTCCCTGGGACGTTGTCGTTCCTCGTTCTGTAAAAGCCTTGTATTTGCCTTGATGCGCCATTCCCGAATCCGGGCTGATCGAGAAGTCGCGAATATGCAGCTCATACAGCACCGCATCGGTAGGCTCGACGAGCTGCGGCTTCTTCTCAGGCGTCCACGCCGCGGGATTCGCATCTTTAAGATCGATAATGGCGGTACGCTGCCCGTTCGCCGACACGGCCACCGCATACGGATCTACCGCATAGTTGACCGTTCCGTCCGCGAACTCGATTTTGTACATATAAAATTGCCCTTTCAAATCGCCGGACACCGAGCCCGACCATACACCGTTTGCTGCACGACTGAGCTCACGCTCCGTCCCGCCCGTATGATCGGTGACGAGGCCGTTCCCGTTATAAACGCCCGCGCTGCTGTACAGCGATACGCTGACTTTGGCCGCAGTAGGCGCCCATACTTTGAACGTGCTGCCTGATTGCGTATAGGTTAACCCGAGGTCGCTTCCGGCGTAATAAAAGGACGGATCGTCCAAAATTTTGCGCATCGTAACCAAAGTAGGTGCTAAATTAGCCATCTCTAGTGTATATTGATGCGTCACGTCGAATTCCTGCGGATCGCTCAATGTAATTTTGAGTTTGCGGTCGCTTAGCTTGGCGGCACTTACGGGCAGCTTGCGGTTGCTATCCGAAATATCCGTCAGCTGTACTGTACCTACATCCGCATCCGCTATTGCACTGCTGGCTTCAGCGATCAATGTATCCAGACCGTCGGCCATAACGGCACTGAACTTCGGAGAAGTATCCGGCTTTGCGAAATATACCTTCGGGTCGTTCTCGACCATGTACACATCAACGGTGCTCTGGCCGGCAGGCATTTCCACCTTGCGGTCCATTTCCTGTGCGCTCCAGTCATTGCCCGGTATGCTCAAACGCGTCAGGACGCCGATTTTCGGTGAGATAGAAGCATACGTACCTACCGCAAATCCGTCAGCATCCACGTCTGTAAACGAATAGCCGCTGCCATCTTTCCCTTCTGGCCAAATCCACATATTCCATTCGCTCTGCTTGCCATCGAAACGGAAGTAATGCAGGTTGAAGGTGTAGAGGCCAGAAGCTACCGTAATCTCCTTCTCGCTGCGGTTCCCTGCATGCTCAGCAACGATCGTAACTTTCGCCGCCACCGCATCATCCGCGATGACCAGCTTGCCCCCGGAGATCGCAACTCCGGCCAAGCCGCTCTCCTTTAAGGACCATTGCGGCGACACGCCTGCCGTCGTCCCATCGGGCCCGACAAGCGCAGCCTTCAGCTCCAGCGAGCTTCCCTTGGCAACCGTGTCCGGAACCCCGATTTGGATGCCAGGAACATGAACGACGGAGTTGCCGTCAAGCTGCAGAGGATTTAACGGATCTGCAAAATTATCCCCCCACTGCAGGCGGCTCGAATTGAATTTGTATGGATAAGAGCCCGGCGCCAAGGCCAGCGTGGCCGAGAATACCCCTGCCCCGTCCTTCGCCATGGCCTCGCTCTGATCCGGGGACCAGCCGTTCATCGATCCGACGACATACAGCTCGTTCCCTGCATAGGTATTGTTATTGAAGGTCACGGTCCCATCCCCGTTAATGATTGGGCTAGCCAAAATCCGATCGACAACCTTCAAGTCGAGTTCAGTTACGATATCCTCATATACGGCCGATATGACTGTGCTCGCTCCAGCCGCCGCGTGATCGGCAACCTTCACTTTGCCGCCAGCAACTGAAATTTCTCCCGGTTGGCTGGACTGCCAAACTGCATAGTCTGTTAAATCCAGAGCCGTGCCATCCGCAAGAATTCGGACTGCCCGAAGGTCCAGGACCTGCCCTTTGACGACTTCTCCTCCAGGCAGATGCCCTGAATGATCCCGCATGCTTAGGCTATGGATTGCAGAGTTCACGCTAATTCTGGAGACGTTGCGAGGATCGGCGTAGGAAGCATTCCAATCTCCATCTGCAGTCGAAAATTTATATTCGACGACACCTTTATTCGCGATAAAATCCGTTTTCGGAATAGTGTATGAATACACATTCATTCGGGTTCCATTCTCGGTGTAAGAGCTTACTGCCGCCATTTCTATAAAATGAGTCCAACTAGATGCGGTAAAATTCCCAACCACGTACAGTTTGCCCGCTTCCGTGATTCCAGTTACGGTCACGGATCCGTCTGAATGGAACAGCGGGCTTGGTTCTTGGCTCTGTACTCCTTGCTGTGAGGCCGGCAATAACCGCGAATCAGCTTGACCGAACGCTTGGCTAATCCCAAGCAAATTAACCAACATCAGCACGACTAGGCTTAATGCAACGACGCGAAATGACTTTTTATAATCCATAGTAAGCAATAGACCCCTTTCCCCTATAGAATTTTACGAACCGGATGATGCCTCGAACCTACAGCTGGAAAACGCCCCCCTTTCTGCGCCATTTCTCTCAACACAATCCAAGCGTCAATGCGCAAACGTTACCACGAATGATCGAAAAATTTCTCTGTAAGACTTCCAAGATTTATGTAAGCGCTATATCCGCAGTAACAATATAACTTAAGCGTTTAACTTAATTAAAACGTTTGCATTAGCCATTTCTCCTAGAAATCATGTTTTTATCTTACCTATTCTCTTGATTACTCCTATTTCCTTTCATATTCAAAACCGTCATTTTTTACGCCTGAACTTTTGAAAAACACATCATTTTTAATAAATATGCCCCTCAATACGGTATTTTGTCGGGGATTATCTATTTACTTTCACTAACCTTTGGATTAAGATTACAGTGTAAAGCAAACGGTTCCACAGGAGGTAATTATGGCTGTAACCATTAAAGACGTTGCAAGAAAGGCCGGAGTATCTCCCTCCACCGTGTCCCGGGTGCTGTCCAATCATCCAAGAATCAGCACGGAGACTTCCCAGAAAGTAAGGGCCATTATGGAGCAGCTTGGCTACCATCCCAACATTATGGCGAAGAGCCTGGTATCCAAGACAACGAACAGCATATGCATCATGCTCCCGAAATCAGCCGAAGAATTGTTCTCGAATTATTTCTTTATGGAATTGATCCGCGGCATCGTCACCCAGGCAAGCCGTTTGGGATATGATGTACTTATCAGCTCTGGAGCCAATGAGAAGGAAGAGGTCGAAAGCGTGTCCAGATTGCTTAACGGACGCAGAGTCGATGGAGTCATCCTGCTCTATTCCAGAACGGATGATCCGGTTATCGATTTCCTGGAAGAGCATGACCATCCTTTCGTCCTTATTGGGCGGAGCGACAAATACCCCGACATTCTGTCCGTAGACACCGATAACGTTCAGGCATCCTATGATGCGACGAAGCACCTGATTTCGCTCGGACATGAACGAATCGGCTTTGTCAGCGGCCCACCGGAGCTTGTCGTCTCGAAGGACCGGCTGAAGGGCTACTTGAAAGCTCTCGCTGATGCTGGACTGGAATCCCGTCCCGAATGGATCGTTGAAGGAGAATTTCTACAGGAAAGCGGCTACCGGGCCATGTCGTTCTTTATGAATCTTCCGAATCGGCCGACCGCCCTCGTACTGATCGATGATGTCGTCGCCTTCGGTATCTTGCGCGGCCTGCATGAGCTTAACTATAAAGTGCCCGAAGATTTGTGCCTGGTGAGCTTTAACAACATACCTTTGTCCGAATTATCGACCCCGCCGCTGAGCAGTGTGGATATCGGCATCTACAACTTGGGATATACCGCTTCCCAGATACTTATCCAGTCGATCAAGAATAATCAGGACACTTCCTATCAGAAGCGCCAGATCATTCCGCATCGATTAATGATCCGTGAATCGTCCATCCATTCCGTCCGCTCCTAAACGGAGGAATGATGAAGAAATAATTGAAGCGTTGCTGCTTCATTTATTTTTTAACTTTTTGTTCAAACGTTTGCGCTAAAGGAGGAGAGGTTATGACCTCAATCAAAGCATGTCTTTTCGACCTGGACGGCGTCCTCGTCGATACGGCCAAATATCATTACCTGGCCTGGAAGCGGCTCGCGGACGAGCTCGGGTTCGCGTTCACCGAACAGGATAACGAGAAGCTCAAGGGTGTCAGCCGCATGGCATCCCTGGACATTCTGCTCAGCGTTGGCGGCCTGCAGTTCGATGACGCCAAAAAACATGAGCTCGCCGAGCGGAAAAATAACTGGTACTTCGAATCCATTTCCAAAATGGATCATACGGAAATATTGCCAGGTGCCCTGGATTTCCTTAAAGCCTGCCAGGAGAACGGGCTGAAGACAGCGCTCGGGTCAGCCAGCAAGAACGCGATGACCATTCTCAACAATACCGGCCTCACCCCCTACTTTGATGCCATCATCGACGGGACCCATACGGCGAATGCCAAACCCGATCCGGAGGTATTCCTTCTCGGAGCGGCAGCCCTCTCTATCCCCCCAGGGCAATGCGTCGTGTTCGAAGATGCCGAGGCCGGGGTTGAAGCGGCGCATCGAGCCGGCATGAGCTGTGTCGGTGTTGGCTCGCCCGCGACGCTGGGCCAGGCCGAGCTGGTCGTGCCTTCGCTGCAGGAAATGACGGTAGAACGCCTTAAGGAACTGAACCAGGTTCGTTAGGCTGGCCTGCTTCAGCCACCTTGGCGCTTACTCGTCCGTATGAAAGTGCAGTTATTACTTCATCATATGATTAAAGGAGTCTGGTTATCGTGAGACAATATCTGAAAATCAATGAATGGTCGATCATCGAAGAATCCTTCGACCCGTCGACGCATGAAATATCCGAAAGCATATTCAGCATCGGCAACGGATTTATGGGCCAACGCGCCAACTTCGAAGAGAAATACAGCGGTTCGTCCCTACAAGGCAGCTACATGGCCGGGGTCTATTACCCGGACAAAACGCGCGTCGGCTGGTGGAAGAACGGATATCCCGAATATTTCGCCAAAGTGCTGAACAGCACGAACTGGATCGGAATCAACGTATTCCTTGATGGCACCGAGCTCGATCTTGCTAAATGTAAAGTCAGCGACTTCGTTCGCGAGTTGAACATGAAGGAAGGCACCTTGTCCCGCCGCTTCAAGGCGGAGCTCGAGGATGGCAAGCAAGTTCAGGTGGAGGCGCTGCGATTCGTCAGCATGGCCCGCCATGAAATCGGAGCGATCCGCTACGCGATTACACCGCTGAACTTCAGCGGGACGATCCGCCTCGTTCCTTACCTGGACGGGGATGTGCACAATAAGGATTCGAACTATGACGAGAAGTTCTGGCTGGAAGTGGAGAAAGCGGCGGCGGCGGACATTTCCTACCTGACGCTGAAGACGAAGAAGCTTGATTTCCATGTCACCTCGGTGATGACGTTTGATGTTTTCAAAGACGGAAGCAAGCTGAATCTCACCCCGTCCCTGAAGGAGCACGACAAATTTGTTTCCAGTGAAGTGGCTGTCGAAGCAGCCTCCGGCGAGCAGGTAACTCTGTACAAATATGTAGCTAACGTTACATCCCGCAACCATGGTCTAGGCCAATTAGTAGAGGCCGGCACAAAATCGCTGACCGAAGCGAAAGAAGCCGGGTTTGACACGCTGCTTCGCGAACAAGTCGATACCTGGGCCGCGAAATGGAGCGAGAGCGACATTATTATCGAAGGAGACGAGTCCGCGCAGCAGGCGATTCGCTTCAATATTTTCCAATTGAATCAGACTTATACCGGTGATGACGACCGTCTCAATATCGGGCCAAAAGGCTTTACAGGCGAAAAATACGGCGGCAGTACCTATTGGGATACAGAAGCCTACTGTCTGCCGTTCTACCTCAGCACCGCGGATTCCAGCATTGCCCGCAACCTGCTCATCTATCGCTACAAGCATCTGGAGAAGGCGAAGGAGAATGCCCGCAAGCTCGGCTTTGCCAAAGGCGCCCTCTATCCGATGGTGACGATGAATGGCGAGGAATGTCATAACGAGTGGGAAATTACGTTCGAGGAAATCCACCGCAACGGGGCTATCGCGTACGCCATCTACAACTACGTTAACTATACCGGGGATAAGTCGTATCTCGGCCAATACGGCCTTGAGGTGCTCGTAGAAATTTCCCGCTTCTGGGAAGAGCGCGTCAACTTCTCCAAGGATAAAGGCAAGTACGTCATGCTTGGCGTTACGGGGCCAAACGAATACGAGAACAACGTCAACAACAACTGGTACACGAACAGGATTGCTGTCTGGACGCTGGAGTATACGCAGGAAGTCATGAGCTACCTGAAGGAGCATGAGCAAGCCCGTTATGCTGAACTCGTCGACAAGCTGGAGCTGAAGGACGAGGAGCTCGCCAAGTGGAACGAGATTATCGGCAATATGTACTATCCGTACGATGAGGAGCGCGACGTCTTCCTGCAGCAGGACGGCTTCCTCGACAAGGACATTATACCGGTCAAAGACCTGAAGTCCGAGCACCTGCCGCTGAACCAGAACTGGTCCTGGGACCGGATTCTCCGCTCCTGCTTCATCAAGCAGGCCGACGTGCTGCAGGGGATTTACTTCCTGGGCGACCAGTTCGACCTGGAGACCAAGAAACGCAACTTCGATTTCTATGAGCCGCTGACGGTACACGAGTCCTCCCTGTCCCCATGTCTTCATGCGATCATCGCTTGTGAACTGGGCTATCAGGAGAAGGCGTACGAAATGTACCTGCGCACGGCGCGCCTGGATCTCGACAACTACAATAACGATACCGAGGACGGCCTGCACATCACGAGCATGGCTGGCACCTGGATGTCCGTAGTTCAAGGCTTCGGCGGATTGAAGGTCAAAGACGGAGCGTTGCAGTTGCATCCGTTCGTCCCTTCCCATTGGACCGCCTTCTCGTTCAAAGTGATGTTCCGGGGAGCCCGCCTGAACGTCAGCGTAACCGAAGACAGCATTACGGTCACCAACGAGACCGAGACGCCGGCATCGATCGTCATTTACGACCGGAGCTACACGATCAGCGGCCTAGGCGAAGTGCAGTATGCAAGATCGTCTGTGAAAATATAAGCATCAAGCAAAAAAGAGTGTCCCTAAACGCAATGCGGTAGGGGCACTCTTTTTACTTATTAACGGATCATAAGGCCTACTGCAGCTGTGCCGCGCCGGAAATGGCCTCGGAAAGGAATGGGTTCGTAATATCCGGAAGGATGACTCCATTAATAAGCCAAACAATCTGCCAGCGAACTTCGTTAAAGCTTGCGCAGCAGATTGCCGTAATCCATTGTTAATTGTCAGCGGCTTAGACGAGTTCCTTCCACTTCTTCTCCAGTACCTGTGGCTGGTAGGACTCCATCAATTGCAATAATTCGGCAGGGTCCGGGGAGATGTTGATCAAGCTCAGGTGAGAAGAATTGGAGAAGCCCTCTTGAATGCTATGCTCGACCATATGAAGCAGCGGATCGTAGAAGCCACGAACATTCAGAAGACCGATCGGCTTCTTATGGATGCCAATTTGGGACCAGCACAGCACCTCGAACAATTCCTCGTACGTGCCAAAACCGCCGGGCAGAGCGACGAATCCGTCGGCCAACTCCCCCATTTTCGCTTTTCGCGCATGCATGCCGTCCACTTCGATCAGTTCGGTCAACTCCCGGTGCACCATCTCGCCCGAAAACAATCCCGATGGCATGACGCCGATCACCTCTCCGCCGGCAGCCATTGCGGCATTGGCCGCTTCTCCCATCAGCCCGATCCTCGATCCGCCATACACCAGACGGTACTGGTGCTCCGCCAAATGACGCCCCAGCTGTCCGGCAGCCTGCTTATAGTCTTCATGCGAACCTAAATTCGAACCTGCAAAGACACAGATCGTTTTCATTCCATCATCTCCTAATTTCTGAATGCGCAACTTATATGAATTGCAATCATCTTTATTACTATATTTTGCACAACAATTATTTTCAATATGATGCCGGGTTAATAACGTACTGTTAAAGTTAGTGGTGTTTGGTGACATTGCGTGAAATCAAGCAAACCGCACTTTTACCCAATTAGTCTGTAACATCAGAGATATGATGCAAAAGCGACTCGGCCCATTGAATATGGAGTCTATTCGGGAGTGGTTTGTTAGAGATTGTTAGATCGTTGGTGGGTGGCGGCCATCCAGCCCCTGGTTTTACTAGGTCATTTAAAAACTAAATGTATTTTATACAGCTAGTTAAGCTCTTTTATAAAAAATACATGCGCTAAATGCAATACATGCAGTTAGTTTGCCTGAATGGGGCTAATTCGTGGAAATAACTTAAAACTAAATGTAGGTTTTGCAGCTAGTTCCCTCTAACATTGCTAAAAACGATGAACTAACTGCAGGAAATACATCTAGTTACCTTACCTTACCTTACCTTACCTTACCTTATCCTGACCATCTAGGAACAGTCATATATCAGTAGTCTAATCACTTGGAGAGAAAGACTCTAGTTCAATTCAATTAAGGAGCAATGAGGAAAGCGCAGCATTTTCTTCGTAAATTCATCAAAATGGACTGGATCCCGGGAAATCTTCTGCACTTTCGCATCAATTCGGACATCAGCATCATTAAGAGAAATTTCCTGCATTATTGCATTATTGCAACATCTCTATATAAAAGAAGCTTTCGGCTGTACTGTTCCCACAATTACTCCGTAACCGTAAGAACAACCATGCCGAGGCCATTTACCTCTAAGCGGCGGTCTTCCAGCGCGGCGACATGCTCGCCTCCGAAGCGAATCGCCCAGTCCCCGAGCTCGGGCAAGTTCAACAGAATGGATTCCTGCGTGCTCTTGTACAGCACATAAATATGCTTGGCGACATCCCCGCCCGCATGGTTGCGCAGCGTATAAGCTACGCAATGCTCCGGCACCGGCTCAAAACGCAAATGCTCGCGAATCTGCTCCGCCGTACGCAGACGAAACGCCGGATGGCTCTTACGCAGCGCAATCAGCTCCATCATATAGGCTACGTCGTTTTGGCGTGCGGCGCAGCGTTCCCAGTCAAGCCAGTTCACCTCTATCGGGGATCTGTAGCTGTTCTCTTCCCCGCCCTTCGTTCTCATGAATTCCTGTCCCGCATGAAGGAATGGAATGCCTTGGCTCGTCAGGATCATTGCCGAAGCCAGCCGATGCATGCCACTGCGGTGCTCTTCAGACTCGATGACGGCAGAAAGGACGATTTTATCCCATAAGGTATGGTTATCATGACATTCGACGTAATTTACGGATTGGCCTGGCTCAATGGCAAAATTGCGGATACCCCCGTCATAGTCAATGGCACCGACGATTCCCTCCCGAATGAGTCCCTCGTAGCCGGCACCGCCGCTGATAAAGCCTCTCTGAGCAAAATAAAATATACTCCCTTTAATCGCGTCACGGTAATCATCGTTGAAGTGTCCGATTCCTGGGAACTTGGCGGCATTGTTCTGATGTGCTCTTTGCTCATCCGGCAGAACTGTGCCCATAATCCAGCCCTCCCCGATCGTGATGATCGTAGGATCGAGTTCATCCAGCCGCCTCCGAATCTCGTTCATCGTTTCTATGTCCATCAAACCCATGAGATCGAACCGGAAGCCGTCCATATGATATTCCGCTGCCCAGTGCAGCACCGAATCCACGATGAATTTCCGCATCATGGGCCGTTCCGAAGCGCATTCGTTGCCGCAGAACGAACCGTCCGACAGCGTGCCATCCTCCTTGTAGCGCAGATAGTATCCCGGCACAAGCTTGGTGAAGTTGATCAAATACCAATCAAAGACATGATTGTAGACGACGTCCATAATAACCCGGAGCCCCCGCTCGTGCAGAGCTTGTATGGCCCGCTTCAGCTCGGTTATGCGCAAACCCGGTACATAGGGATCGGTAGCATAAGAGCCCTCGGGAACGTTGTAGTTCTTGGGGTCATATCCCCAATTGTACTGCGGCTGATCGAGCTTCGTCTCGTCCACGCTCTCGGTGGCATAGTCGTAGACGGGGAGAAGCTGAACATGCGTCACGCCAAGCGCAGCAATATGATCCAGACCTGTTAAAATACCGCTGGGTCCCCGGGTCCCGCTCTCCGCAAGTCCAAGAAATTTCCCCTTATGCTTAATTCCGCTGTGGGGGTGGCTGGACAGATCCTTGACATGCAGCTCGTAAATGACCGCATCAACCGCAGCCTCGAAAGGCGGTCTACTATCATCTCCCCACCGCTCCGGGTTCGTGCTCTGCAAATCGATCACAACACCGCGGTCCCCATTTACACCGACGGCTTTTGCATATGGGTCGGCTGCTTCGTTCCAGTCCTGCCCGATCTTGACGCGGTACGTATAGTAACGCCCCTGGTGATCTCCCTCCACGACCAACAACCAGGTGCCCTGAACATCGCGATTCATAGGCAGCACCTGCGCAGGCTTCTCGTCGTTCCATGACTCATAGAAAACAACCTCCGCCTCCGAAGCTGTCGGCGCCCAGAGCCGGAACCTGCTCTCCTTCAGCGTGTAGGTGGCACCCAGATCATCCCCGCCGTAATAGAACATTTCATCAAACCGTTTATTGAAGACGGATATTCCTCCAGTTACCGCAAGGTCGCCATAATCGACGACTACGTCGTGCTTCCGTTGTACCGCCAATGTATTCACTCCAATCGCGAAATATCGTGCTTAACTTAAGCGCTTAAGCGACTATATGAGCGGGATTATATCACCGTTCATTTACAAGTGTCAATCAGCCGGTGAATTCGCTCATCGCAGGGGTTACATAACTATAATCCTCAATTTCATCATATTCCTTGCGGAGCAGCTTCTCCATAACGGCAATCGCCATTTGGGCTTTAACCCCGTTATCTAACACGATGCGCCGCACTCCGTTTGGCAATAAATACTCCGCGCCGGCATTTGCAATCACAATCATATCCTCAGCCCGCATGTAGGGCGCGGCCATGACTGCCAATAACTCATTTGCAAAAATCCCAGGCTGCCCCGGACGGGCTAGAATGTACTGCTCCAGTCCTTCCCGCGTATCCATCCGATATACATTGTCCGGGCGAAAAGTTTCCGTTAATGCCTGTTCCATTCCGAAATTATTGAACTTCCCTGTCACGAGGAATGGCTCCCCACCGACGGTTCGCTCGCCTATCATTCCTGCTGCTTGCCTGATCGCGGATCGATAATCGGGGACTACCTTCCGGAACATCGTATCCTCGATATAGCTGTCGATAACGATAATCGGTACGGTAAATTTGCGTGAAATGTTGAAAAAACGCTCTTCCGGCACATCGATGAGAAACAGCGCGTCGAGCGTTCTTTTTAGAATAATATCCAGCTCTACTTGCACGCTGTCCGTACCTGCCACGATCACGTCGTAACCCTGCTCATTCAGCAGCTCCTGCAGCCGCATCGTCAAATCGTGATACCTGCTCTTATGCCACGGCTGATCATTATAATCTTTAAGCGTGACGATCGCGACGAGCTTGGAAGATGTATTCCCTACCAGGCTGCGCGCAGCCATGTTGGGAACATATTGAAGCTGGTTGGCTATATCGAGAATCCGCTGCCGGGTTTCTTCGCTTATTTTTTGCTTCGTATTATTGTTGAGCACATAGGATACCGTAGCCAAGGAGACATTGGCTGCCTCGGCGATATCCTTCATCGTTACCTTGTTCATTTCTCGTTCCCCCACCAGATCGCTGTTGGCTGTTGCTTATTATTCCTATCATATCCGAACGGCGTACCAGGCACAAAGTGGAAAGGAGATATCCTCAATTTAGCACGAAAAAAAGGACAGCCCCTCGCAGGGTCTGTCCTTTGCTTGCCATGTCCATTTTCATGCTACTGTATGTCCAAGAATGAACGAACATTAAGCAGCATGCAGCGCAATATTGTCGAGCAAACGATCGGAAAATACTATCCGGTGCGCAGTGACCGGAAGGACACTCGTCTGAGGAAGCGGCTCCGCGCTTACATTAGCGATCGTCACCGTCTTCGTGATCACGTTGGCGCTATCCTGCTTCAAGCGCAAATTCGCCGCTCCCGCCTGATTTGGCTTGAGCTGGACGATAAGATCTTTCGAAGCCTTGCCCTGAGCATTGGCCGTCAGAGAAAAGCTCGGGCTGTAGCCGTAAGCGGACCACGAGCCATCACTATTTTTGAACCGGGCGATCTGCTCGCCGCCGCTAAGATATATTCCAACCGCAAGACCGGTTACCGTCTGCCCCGGGTTCAGGCCATCGGCGGTCAAGCGGATCGTAAATTCCTGCGCGCTGGGCAGCTGGGATTGGTGCACGAAGGCATATACTGGCTCGACCGCCGGCAGCTGTGAAGAGCCGTAAGAGCCCGGCTTGAAGGTGGACGGATCATACCACTTGTAGCCCGCAGCGGGCGCTGCCCAAGGCTCGGGCATCGGCTCCGTTGAAGCCGCAGGGGTCTCGTCCGCGCGCAGTAATGTCGGCGTATCAAGCGCAAGTCCAGATACTTCACTCAGTGAAGTGTAGTTTTCCTTATGGGCGAGCCATTTCACGGTCTGAACGAGAAACAGCCCGTCATCCACTTCCTTGAAGCCGTCATACGTCGTCTTTTTCGCTCCGGTCTCCTCGCGGACGTACTTCGGCGTAGCGTCCTCAACGGGCGAAGAGTCGCCGATGAACGCCGCTTTGCCGCGTCCAATCTTGGCGATGGCCGCATACGGTCCTTCAGCCCGGCCGCCGCCGTTATAGACGCCGCTATCCACGGCGCTTCCCCACTTCGGCGCACCGGATGGAACGTATACGATCCCCTTGGCCTTCGCCGGATCGATGATCGCCAGCGTCGAACCGGCATGCATGGCGACTGCGCTTACGCCCGACGTAATCCCGAACGATTGGGACGGAGCGACAATGTCGGTCGCGTTCACGTCGCCGAGCGCATTATAGCGGAAGCGCACGCCAAAATGATCGGCAAGCCAGTCCGAGCTTGTCACATTCTGCATCGCCGGGGAGGACGCTTCTTCCGCGCTCATGCCCTTGGTCGGCAGCACGTAGGCGCCGCGGCGGTAGCCGTTGAATACCTCGGAGGAATCCCAGCGGTTCTTATTGCGATCCGCATTATAGTGATCCGAGATAAAGAATACAGCGCCTCCCCCTTGAACGTACTGAACGATCGCGTCCTGCTCAGCGGATTTGAAAGGAATATTCGCTTCGGGAATGACGAAGACGTCATAATCTTTTAGCCCATTGTACGTAATGGCTGGAGTATCGAATCGATGAGGGGCTGTGCGCTCCAGCGACTCTACTGCAAACCCTGCCGCCCGCAGCCCGTCGGCGAAATCGGAGAACGCCCCGTCGACGACCCAATCGGCGGCCCCTGCTGTCTGGGCGTGGGCGTTGTCGAAGAGCACTCTTTTGCCCGTGCCGTCCGGCAGCGTAGGATTTGTTCCACCCCCAGGCTGGCCTGGCTGTTCTTCGCCTGGATTCGGCTGCTCAGCATCCGCCAGCTGAATTGCGGACACGCTCTTAAGCCCAGCAAAGTTATTATAAGCCGCAAGGGCTCCCGTTACATTTACGCGCTGCCCGATCAAGCCCGGATTGCTTTGCAGCCCGAACTGGTCTCTGAGGCCAGCAGGAATTTGCACATCGACCAGCTTGGCCGAACTGCGCTCATCCGGACTATCGGCGATCAACAAATTGTAGTCATTCGCGAAAGGACTCTGGAACTTTGCCGTCAGCGAACCGGTAGCATGTCCAACAATATAGCCGGCAACCTGTACGGACTCCCCGTTGTTTCCTTTGGCAATCGCGTCCGCTACGGCAAGCGGCGCAGCAGCTGCTGCCTGCAAATCAACGCGCGCGGTTACTTCAGCATTCCAAGCGCTTTGCTCCTGGCTGGCCTGAAGCCGATATTCCTGTGCATTTGCTCCTGCAGGCGTAAAGCCAACCAGCATTGTTGCCGCAAGCGCACCCGTCACTGCCCAATTCAGCCACTTCTTTGCCCACTTTTTACTCATTCGTAATCGATTCCTCCTTCACCTTAAGTTCATGGATTACTTCCTCATCATAAACACGAAGGAATTCCTTACGATGGGTTTATTGTAAAATTATTGTAAAATATCATTATGGCTAAATTGTTTTCTATATTAGCTTTCCATTTGAGCATGCTATATAATTAATAGTATTTCATATATTTTATTTCATGAAGGAGTAGATGAATCGAATGGATAGTGACAGGCTTTTGGTACTAAACTTGGTGCTGGTCGCCATACTAATCGGGTTTACAGCGTTTTTCGTAGCCGTTGAATTCGCAATTGTGCGAGTACGGGCAAGTCGGGTGGATCAATTGATAGCTGAGGGAAGCAAAAATGCTCTTGCCGTTAAGCAAGTAACCAGCAATCTGGACGGATACTTGTCGGCCTGCCAATTGGGAATCACGATCACGGCGCTCGGACTTGGTTGGTTAGGGGAGCCGACAGTGGAGAAAATTCTTCATCCGCTGCTCCACAGTTTGCATGTACCTGAAGCAGTAGGCAAATTTATTTCATTTTTCATCGCTTTTGCCGCGATTACTTACCTACACGTCGTGGTCGGAGAATTGGCTCCGAAGACGATCGCCATCCGCAGAGCCGAGCAGGTTGCTTTGCTTACAGCAAAACCACTGATTATTTTCACCAAGGTTATGCATCCTTTCATCTGGGTGCTAAACGGGTCTGCACTCCAGCTTGTACGCCTGTTCGGAATCAAGCCCGCCAGTGAAGGTGAAGAGGCTCACTCCGAGGAAGAGCTGCAGATTATCATTAACGAGAGCTTCGAAAGCGGTAAAATCAATCAAAGCGAATACGGGTACGTGAACCGGATTTTTGCTTTTGACAATATGCTTGTCAAAGAAATTATGGTTCCGCGCACCGATATGGTGTGCTTATATACAGACAAGTCCCGCGAAGAGAACCTGGAGACGATCAAGGAGCAGCAATATACCCGCTTTCCTGTCGTCGAGGGGCATAAGGATAATATCGTGGGAATCATTAATACGAAGCAGTTTTTCCTAGCTTACGAGGATAATCCCGATCTGGAAATTTCCTCGATCCTGCAGCCAGTCATGGCAGTATCCGAGGTAACGCCGGTCAATGAGCTGTTAAAAAGAATGCAGCACGAAGGTACTCATATCGCCATATTAATCGATGAGTACGGCGGCACGGCCGGATTAATCACCATCGAGGATATTCTCGAGGAAATCGTCGGCGAAATCCGAGACGAATTCGATAAGGAAGAAGAACAGCCGATCGTCCATCTGGATGAATATCATGTAGTAGTCGACGGCAAAGTAACGATTAATCAGATTAACGACATTATGATGACCGAGCTGAATACCGAGGATGTCGATACGATCGGCGGCTGGTTATACGGTATGAATCCGGAAATGAATGAAGACGAGACGTTCGAACATCAGGGGCTGATCTTCAAGCTGCTGGAGAAAGAGCCGCACCGCTTCAGAAAGCTGGAAATCATCAAGCAAGTCGCTGAACCCCAGGAAGTTCAAGAGTAAGAAAAAGAACCTCAATCCCGAATCCTTTCGGAGATTGAGGTTCTTTTGATGTTTGTAAATGAGCCACAGCAGGATACTTCCCTCGCCTACTCTTCTTCGCCGATCCAGACAGTCTTGCTGCGGAAATCCTCTCTCTTCCCTTTCAGCTCACCCATATCGGAAACGCCGAGATAAATGAAGCCCAGCATTTTGTCCTGCTCACGGAGACCAAAGGCTTCGTTCACGATGCGGTGGTAACAAGGCTCGCCGGTTCTCCATACCGCTCCCAGCCCTAAACTGTGCGTAGCGAGCAGCATGTTCTGTATTGCGGCAAATACCGCTCCGTATTCCTCCAGCTCGATTACGCCCGGCTTATCGGTAGGAGTCACGGCTGCGGCAATGATGACGGGAGCACGAAATGCCTTGGCAAAGGCTTTATCCAACGCCTCCTGAGATTCAGGCGAATCGGGGTTCTCCATGCCCTCCCGCATAATGTCGGCCAGCGCCTGACCCAGCTGATCCCGGCCCTTGCCCCTGAGTACGAAAAATTTCCACGGCTCGGTATGTCTATGATTTGGCGCCCAGGCTCCAGCCTCTAAGATTTGCTCAATCGTCGCTACAGGAATTTTGTCCTGCTTGACCTTTCCAATACTTCTTCTCGTATGAATAGCCTCTATTACGTCCATTGCTCGTTTCCCTCCTCCTTTTAATTTCCATTCTAACATTATAGACTGTCGGGGGAAAACTTTACTCTCCGGTCACTTTTTTCCCAACTGCGATCCATCTGCCATCCACATCTTCAAAGACAAATTCTTTATTAGCATAATCCGTGGTTGATAGAGGACGGACGATATTTACTCCTAAGTCCATAAATTCTCGCTGAATTTCTTCCTGCTCCGCAGTGATGAAATATGCATCATATCCATAGCCATGCACTGCCCGGTTCGGCAAAAAAACCTCGCGGTTCGACTGGGTAAGTACAATCTCGATCGCATCCCGGTATAAACAAACATGGGGCTCCTGGGATTCTAAATAATACACGGACCTAAAGCCAAGTCCCTCATAGAACCGGGCGGTCTTGTGTATATCAGGCGTCGGAAAAATTTGCAAACAACAGGCAAAACCTTTGCTCATATAAAATCAGCTCCTAATAAAAATCTATCAATTCTCACAAATGCTCGTATAATAGATTGTTGTGGAACTACGCTCAACAAAATAGCGACTCCAACCAATACCTAGCATTTTCGCATCTTAGAAGGGAGTTAAAAGCATGTCTGGCCGTCAACGTGCCGGGGGAACCTATGAAATCTTCTTTATCCTCGGCATCATCGCTATCTCTTTCTCGGCCATCTTTATTCGCTGGTCGAATGCGGAGGCATCCGTCATTGCGATGTACCGCTTGTTTATTACCAATTTGATCCTGCTGCCTTTCGCCTGGCGACACAGGCATGAAATGCTGCGGCTGAAGCCGAAACAATGGGGACTGCTCGCCGCCTCAGGCTTGCTGCTGGGACTTCATTTCCTGCTGTGGATGAATTCGCTGCGATATACTAGCGTGGCAAGCTCCACGGTCATCCTTACGCTGCAGCCTGTGCTCGTCTTGCTCGGCTCCATCTGGCTGTTCAAGGACAGGATCAACCGAATGATGCTGCTCGGCATGGGCATAGCGGTCGTCGGCTCCATCTTAATCGGATCAGGAGACTTCCGCCTGTCGGGATCAGCTCTGTACGGGGATGTCTTGTCACTGCTAGGCACGCTGACGATATCCGTCAATATGCTGGTCGGCCAGCATCTGCGCAAGGATTTAGCTGCCCTGCCGTATAACTTCTGGATGTTCTTCATGGCCGCCTGTTCCTTGGGCTGCTACAACCTTGCAATGGGTTATCCCTTCACTGGCTATCCCGCGAAAGAATGGGGAATTTTCTTCCTATTATCCGTCGTATCCACCTTGTTCGGCCACTATCTGTTTAACTGGCTGCTCAAATACATGAATGCCACCACGGTTTCCATGGCTATTCTGGGCGAACCGATCTGCGCCTCCCTGCTCGCTTGGGTGCTCCTGGGCGAAATGCTGACAGGATTGCAGCTATTTTCCGGAATGATCATCATAGCCGGCGTCTGGGTCTTCATGCGCCATCGGCAAGCGAGTTGACCTATCTGACTTTGATAGGATACCTCTGAATTGAACATCATATCTAATCCATATCCAAAAAGCGTCCTGGTTCTAGTTTAATCACCTCTAAGACCGGGACGCTTTGATGTAAGAGACTGCTATTCATTTCTTGCGCTTCCTTAATCCGACCAGCCTCGTTCGCAGCATATAGTATGCCGCGGCCAGCAGCAGTAAACCGCTTATCTCTAAAGCTAAGGTTAGCCCGTCTGTGCGGACTATGGTTCCAAATGCCACCTGCTGCTGCAAATGCTCTACTGATGCATAGTTATTAATAACATCTGGCACGTAATTTCTGGTCAACAGCGCGCCTTGCACGACCTTAAAGCCGACAACGCCTACCATAATAACGATGACAACGATCATAGATTCAATGAGTGCTCGCTTGTTCAGCTTGTTTAGGTTCATATCTGTTTCTGGTTCCATCCTTCTCTCATAAGATAATACAACTTATTCCTCCTGGACTTTTACTACTTTAGTCCAGCCCAAATCCTGTCCAAATATTCCTTTCTCTTTATGAACATATACCAGGTACATATCTTCGAAAGAATTAAAATTATCATTTGCTTCAAAATACATTTTTAATTTGTGTTTCCCTTGTTCTGGAGGGCTCCAAAACCCGATGAAATCCAAGTAATTATTATCATAATTCATCTGAGAAATATTGTGTTTATGCAGCGCATCTGCAACCTTTACCTCGTCTTCCCCTGAACTCCCTATACTGCCCGGTCTAAAAAAGCCCTCATCCTCTTTAGCATCAAAAGACATGGAGTGCAATCCTGAAATATATGGATATATCATATGCTGACTGTACTTTCTTTTGTCGATATAAACCTCAAGCAAATAATCTTTGTAGTCCATGTTCGGGTTAGAGTTGGGCTTTAATACAGCCTCGATAAAGATATCTTCCGGAACTGTTTCATTTTTATCCCATTCATTGTAGACATAATAAGCTGCAAACAATAGAAAGACACTACTAATGATAATAAAATACAATCTTCTCAAACATTTCACCTACCCTCTATACAGCTCAACCATTGCCTCTGCTTCTAATAATACTCGGTCACGCAGCTCCAATGGCTCCAGTACCTTGGCAAGCGATCCATAGCCAAGCAGTATTTCACATGCCGACTCCAGCGTATTGAACTCAGCATCCGCTTCGATCCATCCTTGTTCTACGGGCATCATATGGATCAGCTTAAGATATCGCTGCTGGGCTAGACGCGGTAAAGCTGCTTCCTGAAACCTGAGCCGTGCGGGATAGCGCGGAAGATTCGCTTTAAACTCTTCTGTCGAGCGCTCCCAATATCGTGCAAGGTCAAAAGAATCCGGACGCTGAAAAAATTCCTCCAGCACTTTGGCGTTCCTGATACGGGAGATTCGGTAGGTGCGCATTTCCCCTTCCACTCTGGCTGCAAGATACCAGATGCTGCTCTTGGCGACCAATCCCAGCGGCTCGACGATACGTTCCACGGCTGACTCTTCGCGGCGGTAATCGAAGCGGAGCTTGCGGTCCTGCCAGACCGCTTCCTGGATCGCCGGCAAATCGGGCAGCCGATCGGCAGACTGATGCCAGCCGGCACCGTCAATATGAATGCGCTGACGCACTCTTTCGGCTTCGCCTCGAAGCCGTTCGGGAAATGCAGCCAGCATTTTCTGAAAAGCATGCTCAAACACGCTGCCAAGTCCAAGGTCTCCGAGCAACGAAGATGAATGAGCCAGAAGCAGCGCCTGCATCTCTTCGGGCTTCATTCCTGTCAGATCGGTGCGATAGCCTTCCGACAACACCCAGCCCCCGTTTGTTCCCCGCTCCGCATATACCGGAACTCCCGAGGAGCTTAAGGCCTCCATATCGCGGTGTATTGTCCGCTCGGATACCTCCAGCCTAGCCGCCAGTTCCCGCGTCGTGAGCTGTCCGTGATTTTGCAGCAGCAACAATATCGAAATAAGCCGATCCGCCCGCAAACTGATTTCCTCCTTCGTAAGTTTCCCTAGTGACATTTGGGCTTCATTGTAGCATGGATATATGACATGGATTGTCATATAAGGCGCGAAAAGCGGCCTTAAATATCACTTGGGATCAAGTTGTTCACCATGACAATTGCCATAGACACTGCAATGTAATACATACACTATGCTGCGCTATTAGAGAGGATGATCCGCACCACATATGAAGCTATGATCTGCCCAAATGGAATTCTAACGGACACAGAGGACGCTATTTCGCCTTTTTGACCGAATTTGATAATGCGAACGGACCCTGGTTCCGCTATTCGCTCAAAATGAGCACGTTTTGCCCCACTTTTCACCTAATAGCGGAACTACGGTCCGTTGGCTTAGATATTTACGCGTATTTGGAGAAATAGCGGATCTAGGGTCCGCTAGATTGCCGGGAATCTCAAGTCACAGGAAATAATTCATCGTGTGCTTGAAATCAACAGGCGCTTGGATGAATGGGCCAGGACGAATGTGCTTGGACGCGGTGGACATTGTACGCTTCGCCTGCAGTGTACATAGCCAGACATCACGCTTGACCGACGTCGTACTTAGTCAACAGCGTGCCCCGACCCAACAATATACTTGACCTGACGGCCTGCTTGAACCTACAGTGCATTTACTCGACAATGAGCTTGGATTGAGCGTCCATGAGTCAACATACCAAATGGATCGGCGATCCACTTGATCTATGTTCTGCTCAATCCCCAGACCAACCTTACGCCGAAGAAAGGGGCTCCTTTCACGTACACAAAACTGAGGAAGACGCAGCCCTACACGTACAACGCTACCGAAGGAAGGCGCTGCCCTTCACATACACATACCGCTCGCCGCGAGCCATGACATGGCATTTCTGCTCAGGGAAGTGCTCATAGAGATAGTCCACGAAGTGGCCGGGCTTCTCCGCATTCCCCGCAAACACGTCATAATGCAGCGGAATAACCGTCTCTGCGCCGATTCTTACCGCGAACTCGGCCGCTTCCCTATAGTTCATGTTGCCGACAATTCCACGTTCCCGACGGAAAAAATCAGCACCATTGATCGGAAGCAGGGCGACATCTGGCTGAATAGTGCTCAACCGCTCGACCAATTCAGGGAACAGCACCGTGTCGCCAGCATGATACAGCGTGACTCCATTCAACTCTATGACATATCCCACGTAGCGTGGTTTCCCTTCTGCATCCTTGTCCAGCTCTTCGTGGGCCGCGGGAATAGTCGTTATTTTGATTTTAGAGAAAAGCTCGGCTGATCGGCTATCATCTGCCTCTAAAATCTGTGATGCCCCTACGCCCATATCGAGCAAATCCGATCTGCAGCAAGCCGGAGCCATGATGAGCGCCTCTTTGTTTTGCCGGTGAAAAATAGGCAGCGTGCCTGCATCCATATGATCTACATGCCCATGCGTAATCAAGCAAAGGTCAGCCCCGATAATATCCTCAGGGGTGATCGGCGCAGGGTAAGTACGAGGTAAATCCAGGTGATCCGATACATAAGGATCGACATACACCGTTACTCCGTCACCCTTGATAATTACGCTCTCTTGCCCAAGAAACCAAATCGCCAGCGTCCCGAAGGGAACCTCGGTGCGGTTGACCTCTTGAATCAATGTTGCTCCTTGTCTGTGATGCTTAGTCATGATTAATCCTCCTGTCGATTCTGATGATTGTCAATGATCTTCGTTCGTCCTCTATTTAACGCATATGAATTAGACTCCTCAACAAAAGAACGCCATCTAGTGGAATGTTTATTCAACAAGCTCAAACATTATCGCAGACTAGCTGCTCGTTACGATAAACTAACATGTACATTTGCTGCCTTTTTATCACTGGCTGCTATTTTGATATAGCTAAATTAGGTTTGAAAACACGCTCTATTAGGGGTAGAAATCCGTGAACAAAGACGAACGCTTCGCTTCTCCAGAATATGTCGCACCCTGGCCAGTCACTGCTGCTTCTTTAGTTCAACTTATATATAGTATAAACCAGACAGCTGCCCAGCACTATTGCAGGGCGACCGTATCGCCTTCCTTCAATCCTTCCAACACCTCGGTTTTCTCCGTCGTCTCCAGGCCTGTCTTGATATCTCTGCGTTCGTATTGACCCGATCCTTTATCCAACATGACATAGGCGGAGATCTGATCGCGCATGACGGCGATCGACGGAAGAGCTAACACATTTTCCTTACGGCTAGTCTCGATATCGCCGGTGAGCGATAACCCGGCAATCAGATACTCGCTTGGTTCAAGAGAGATGGTGACCTCGAATTGCGCTGCTTTATTCAAGCTGTCCTGGTCGGTTCCCGTCTTGGCGAATTTGGAGACATGCTTCACAGTTCCGGTCAGCGGCACATCCTTCATCGCGCTCATTGTCACTTTCACATTCATATCCGGCTTGATCCGGAATACATCCTGCTCCCCGACGAGGGCGGTAAATTGCAACTTACTCAGATCGACGATCTTGCCAATATATTGATTGTCGCTAAGCGCTTGCGGCTTCTTCCCTGCCGAATCGAACAGGAAGATGCCCGCAGCCGGAGCGCGGAATTCGGAATCCTGCAGCTTCAGCTTTTTCTGCTGCAGCTCCTGACGCTGAATCGATTTGCGTACGTCCTCCAGCTCCTTCGTCAGTCGTGCACTCTCCCGATTGGCGAGCAGTTTCTTGCGGTTCTCATCGGTCAGTTCGCTTCCTGCCGTCTCGGTGTCGAGCTCTGCGACAAAAGACTGCAGTTGGATTTCCAGCTCGGCTTTGCGAAGCTCCGCTTCCTCACGTGTAATCTGGTTCTGCAGCTCGGTCTGATCCAGCCTGAATAGCACATCGTCTTTATTGACCTGCTGGCCGTCCTCGATCTTCCATTCCGTTACTTTGGAGCTGAACGGAGCATAGACCGACGTCTCCTGCTCATACAGCGATTTTCCCTTGACCCGTATCGTGTGAACCAGTGTCTCTTTCGTTGCCTGGAATGTGATGGCTTGGGACTCCATTCCCGGATCGGCGACCTGGGCAGGCTTCGACATGGAATACAGCAAATAGCTGATTCCGGCAAGAATGATGGCGATAATGATCCATTTTATTTTTTTCTTCACTTTCCCTGCTCTCCTTCTCTCGGATATCGAATCTCTAATCCCGCTTGATCGCGGTTAACGCATCAGTCCGCGATGCGCTGACCGCCGGATAAATGCCCGATATAATGCCTGTCATGATCGCAAAGGCCAACCCGACCGGAATGGCTGTATACGGGATAAAAATCGAAATGTCCGACTCCCCGCTATTCAATGACAAAATGAGCGCGTTAATTCCCCATACGATCCAGTAGGAAAACATAATGCCCAGCAGCCCTCCCAGGAAGCCAAGCAAGGCCGCTTCAACAATGAACATATTGCGAATCTGGGACAGATTGGCCCCCAGCACCTTCATAATGCCGATCTGCCGGCGGCGCTGATAGGTCGACATCGTCATGGCGACAATAATGGAGATCGAGGCAATGATCAAAATAAAGACACCCGCACCGATCGCAATCGCCTTGAACACGGCGAATTGCTCCTCCAGTTGCTCCTTTTGCAGCAGATTCGACTGTGTCGATACGGTAAGCCGCTGCAGCTGCTCCTCGACGTGCCTTACGTTCTGCTCCGCGTCCACCTTCACCTTAACCGAGTTGTATGTAGTTGTGCTGTTCTGCACCGCGGAAGGCATCAGCTCTTTTCGCAGCTGCTCGGCCGTTTCGATCGAGATGTAAACCTTGCTGTCCTGGGCGATGGAAATATCGCTGCGGCCCTTGGGCTTCTTCAGCACGCCAACGACCTGCAAGGGAGTGCTCGTTAACTGTTTGCCATTTTCATCATACTTCACGAGCTGAATTTGCGTCTGGTACATGGCTGTCGGAATGACCATCATATTGCGGTATTGCTCCTGCGAGTTTCGATCATATCCTGAACGTTCCATTGCTTCATACAGTTTGTTTCTAGTCTCCTCATCCATCAGGCCCATCGTGGCCCCGTAACTGAGCACAACTGAATTGATATCAACGCTGTCGGCCTTACCCTGCTCGAAGGTCTCCCCAAAGTCCTTAAGCCGGGTCAGATCCGTAGCGACCACTTCGACGTAGCCCTCCTTGCTGTCCGCTGTCGTCATTTCCAGATGATCAAATGTCTGATACGGCGCGACAGCCGTTACATATTTCATATTGCGCATAACCTCGAGCTTCTGATCCGTCAGCAGCCCGCGGTTAATCGCCTCTTCGCTGACCTGGTCGGGATTGCCCTGGCCCGGCATGGCGCCAGAATTGGGCATGACCGTAATCTCATCCATCTTCAGATAGCTGTTCAGCTCGGATTCGACGATCTGTTGTGTCGATTCGCCGATGCTCATCGCCAATATAATTGCGGCACAGCCTATGGACAAGCCGGCTGCGCACAGCATGGTCACGACTTTGCGCCGCCGCACCTGATCCCAAGACAGCCTTGTCAGATCGCTGATTCTCAAGCTTGTACCTCCTCTGCTTCCGCTTGCAGATTTACAGCCGGCTGTGATGTCTGGAGCTGCCCATCCCGCAGCGTAATGATCTTCTGCGTTTGCTGCGCCACTTCGCGCTCATGCGTAACAATAATAAAGGTGGTATTCATCGTCTGGTTAAGCCGCTTGAGGATCGCCAAAATTTCTTCCTCCGTCTTCGTATCCAAATTCCCGGTCGGCTCGTCGGCGAAGATGACCGAAGGCTCAGTAATCAGCGACCGGGCAATGCTAACCCGCTGCTGCTGTCCGCCCGACAGCTGGGACGGGAACAGTTCGGCCTTGTCCGGGATGCCGACCTGCTCGAGTAACTGCAACGCTTTTTGCTTGCGGACGGAGGGGCGGGTAGATTGAAAAATAAGCGGCATCTCAATATTTTCACGCACAGTCAAGTTCGGCAGCAGCTCATAAGCTTGAAATATAAAACCGATATGCTCGCGGCGGAACTCGGCCAGCTTGTTCTCGTTCATCTTCACAATGTTATGATCGGCGATATAAATTTCGCCTTCGGTCGGCTTCATCAGCCCCGCCATTAGATTGAGCAGGGTCGACTTTCCTGAGCCCGAGCTGCCCAGCAGCGCAATCATCTCGCCCTTGCGGACATGAAAATTGATGTTCTGCAGAACAGGCGTGGTCTCGCCGCCATTCTTGAAAGCATGGGACAAGCCCTCTACACGAAGCAAGTTCTCCACTCCTTTTATATGAATCTCTCAAGCGTAAACGGCTGACGCCGCCCATGAACGGCACAACAACGTTTCGCATAGAAATATATGCGCCTTGTATAAGGGTGAAACTTATAAATTCTTATATATCAATAAATAGACGATGCATTCGGTGTCTGCCCCTGCATGTTATACGATAAAACCCGATATTATAAATTCATTATAGTAGATTTCCATTTTGGACCATTTCCTTATTAAATCCGTGTTGCTTGGATTCCATATTAGCTCTCGTCCATCTTAGAATAGTGAACAAGCTTTCCAGTGGGATACTCGTTCTCAATTATTTTCAACAAATACCTGCCGAGCTCTTCCGCCGACTGAACCTGGCCTGTCTCGTAAGCTTGCCTGAAGTATTTCGCCATCCCGAAGTCCTGCTCATCTTTGCCACGGGCAGCCGCTTGCAGCTGCGTTTCCACCATTCCCGGGTCTACGGCAATGATCTCCACGGGCCGTGGCTGACTCGCTTGCTCCGCTCCGACGCACTGGGTGAACATATTGATCCCGGCTTTGGCCGTGCAATACACGCTCATGCCCGGTGCGGGGTACATTCCTGAACCGGAAGTGATGTTGATGATTTTTCTTCTGATGTCGAAGTGTTCGGTATGGCGGATAAAACTGGAGGATACGACCATTGGAGCAGCCAGGCTCACTTGCAGATGTTGTTGGATTTCCTGGGCGGTACATCGTTCGATCGGCTTTAACGGCTCTAGAACGGCCGCATTATTAATCAGGCAAAATATTTTCGAGTCATCTATATTTACGTCATTAATAATCTCTCTAAGCAGGGCATCGACTCCCATGATTTCGCTTAAATCAAAGCTTCGATGGGTGTAGTTGCTATAACCCCGCAGGCGTTCCGAGGTTCCTCGCGCGATACCGATTACCTGGTGTCCGAGATCAAGCAGCATGCCCGCCAGCTGCTCGCCGATTCCTTTGGATGCTCCCGTAATAATAAAATGACCTCTCGCCATACCGCATCATACCTCCATGACCGTTTAGTTGTACCCTATCTTATCAGAAAGCCTATATTTTGGAAAATAAAAAGAGGCCTCCCCATTCGGAAGAGCCTCTCTTTACGATTCAGTTATCTCAATAATTGTTCAAGTATAATGCCATCCACATCTTGCATCTTGAACTGCAGCATCGCCGCCATGGTAGGAGCCATATCCACCAAGCTGGCTTGGTCGATGACGACGCCCTGCTTCACGCTAGGGCCGCAAGCAATGAATGTCGTCTGCTGCTCCTTGTAGGGCAATCCTCCGTGCGAGGCTTTGGCCGTCTTATAATCTCCGACTCTCGTTTCCGAGAATGCATCGTCGCCCGACAGTGTGTTCCCAAAGGAGATGGCCGCTTCACCTTCTATCACGAATTCAAAGGGTCCCGTTAATTTATATTGTTCGCGAACCTCTTCCTTCGTAAATACATGGCCTAGGCCGTATTTGGGATCCGCCTTAATGGAAAGAAGAAATTCATGAACCTTCTGCTTCATATTTTCATCGGACGGATCTTTGAGGCTAATCCATGCCGACATGCCGACGGAATGGCAATAGGCGTCATAGTCGAGCAATTGATCGTTCTCATCCACGGAAATGAATCCGGCCTGCTTTAATAGAATATTGAAGTTCAATACGTGATCGATATCCGTTTGGCCGTGATCGCCCAGAATAACGAAATTAGTGTTCTCAAAGTCCCCATACTTTCTGATCTGCTCCAGCAAAACTCCAAACTCCGCATCATGCTTATGCAGTTGCTCGATGACATGATCATTCATAACGCCGTATCGATGACGTACCGTATCGAGATCACACATTTTGACCAGCATGACGTCCGGCTGGCAGTAGTCTTTAATAATTTCGGCAGCCAAGCCCATCGTGTATCTATCCAGGCTGCGTTCTTCGCCGATTAAATGATGCCCGTATTGGGGGAAATAGCGTTCCACCAGCTCCGCCGTGGCTGTGCTTTCAAAAAACTGCTCCGGGTTAGGGCCATTATAGCCAATCGGCACAATCATCGGCATGTTGAGATCGTAATCCGCCCCACCCGATACAGGCCAGCTTAAAGAGCAGGTCGAATATCCATTTTCTTTGGCGTAATCCAACATCGTCTTGGATTTAACATCATGCCTCATGTTGTACCACGGAGCATTCTGGTCACCTGCTTTGACGATCTCATTGTGGGGAACGCCGTGCTTCTCGACATAATTGCCTGTAATAATGGAGCAGTGGCATGGGTAAGTAACGGAAGGATAAATGGAATGCATATGAGTTACCCAAGAGCCTTGCTCAAACATGAATTTAAAGTTCGGCATCGTTCTCATCAATTCAATATCCATGGAACATAGCGCATCCAGGCAAAAGACAAACAGCTTTTTCTTTGTCATGTCAATTCCTTTCTGTGTATATCATTACACCTGATTCTGCTCCTCCGTTTTCACGACGATCACTTTCTTAATCATTTCACGCAGCTTCTCCAGGAACGGGAGCGAAATACCGTCGTCGGTAATAAGTACGCTGATTCGCTTGACTTCCATCCCGAATAAAAAAGCGCTCTGATTCATTTTTGAGGAATCGGCCAAAAGAATGAGCTGGCGAGCTTGATCCGAGAGCCTCTGAGCAACACTCTGCGGTTCCACCTTGGAAAAATACAAGCCTTGCTGCATAACCCCAGCGCATGAAAACAAAGCTTTGTCGAAACGATACTGCTTCAGCTCCTGATGAAGCCTATGCCCTGATGTCAATCCGCTCTGGTCTACTTCGCCGCCTGCCATAAACACTTGAGACCGGCTATTCTTCTGCAGCAGATTAAAGGCAACCATAATCGAGTTCGTCACGATGACCAGTTCTTTGTGCGCAGGGATCAGCCGGGAGACGGCCAGTCCTGTCGTATTCCCGTCCAAAAAAACGCTGTCGCCGTCTTCCAAGAGATTGATCGCCTCTCTGGCGATAGCCTCTTTCTGCTCGAGATTATAATTAATCCGCTGCGTGTACGGCATTTCCCAAGTTGTTTTTTCCCTTCGCTCGGCACCGCCATAATTTCTTCGGACTAGTCCTTTTTCATGCAAAATGCGTAAATCCCTGCGGATCGTTTCGACGGACAATTGATAGTGATCCACTAAATTTTCGACAAGAACACTGCCGTTGCGGCGGACTTCTTCCAAAATTTCGTTCCGTCTTCTTCTGGAATTCATGAAATCACTCCTTTTAGAGCGATCTTATTTGTTCTCTGCCAATAGCTTCGTGGCTTCTGCCTGAAGACTCTTCATAGCGTCGGCCGGTGAGACTTTGTTCGAGTAGACGTTCATAATGGCCGTATTCACCGCGTCCTGGATCATACTTCCTGCAGCCGTGGCGACAGGAGCTTGCCCGTGAGGAAACACCTCTGTGAAGGCTTGTTCCTTCTGAGGATTGGCCTCGTAATCCTGCTTCAATACATCGACATCCCGGGAAGACAGAGTTGCCGGGA
The DNA here is from genome assembly GCF_054767475.1 of Paenibacillus sp. YSY-4.3. NCBI lineage: Bacteria > Bacillati > Bacillota > Bacilli > Caryophanales > Paenibacillaceae > Paenibacillus > Paenibacillus sp. YSY-4.3. Next base: position 352,458 of record NZ_BAABMC010000002.1, read on the forward strand.
AATATCCGGTTTTTGCCCCATAGATCGCTTGGCCTTCCGGACCTGCAAAATATTTCAGGAACAACCAGCCGGCAAGCTCCTGCTCAGGTTTGGTTTTGAACAGAACCTGATTTCCGCCGCCAATATTCGTTGTTGGATGGCTTGGGTCGCCTTGCGGGATATTTGTGATACCCCATCCGAACTTATCCGCGATCAATTCCAGCTTGGAGGTCGTTCTGGCTGTAGTGCCGATTTCCATGGCCGCGCGGCCATTCGTAAATTCTTGTTCCGTATCCTCGGCGACCAGGATTGCTTTTTGATCGAGCAGGTTTTTATATACAGTCAGCAATTCCACCGCTTGAGGATTATCGAAATTGACGCCGGACAGATCAGGATGTATCGGGTCGATTCCGTATGTGCTCAGAGAGGTCATGAAGTTAAAGCCATGGGAACCATAACCTGTGCCATTACCGATGACGAGCGCCGGAACGCCGGTTTTCTTATAGATGTCGAGGGCCTGCTGCTCGAATTCTTTCCACGATTTGGCTGGAGCGTCATAACCCGCTTGCTTCAGAATGTCGACGTTGTAGTAGATTCCAGTTGAGCTATTGCCATGAGGCCAGCTCATCGTCTTGCCTTCATAAGCCGGAATGCGTTGACGATCCAGGACCGCCGGGAGAATGTCATCGATTTCCGTTTGTGTTAATCCGTACTGGGGATCGTTGATGTAGGTGTCCAGCGGAACGATTTGGTCAGCCTTCATATATTGCAGCACATCGCCTTCGTTAGCCATAGCTACCGCCGGCAGCCCGCCACCTTGGAGCGCGGCGCGCAGCTTCTGATTCAATTCCGTATAAGAACCCTGAAAGACTTCATTGACGATAATCTTTCCTTCATACTCTTTATTAAATTGGGCAACGATTTCTTTGACCGCATCCCCGTAGATGCTAGCTTGAATATGCCAAAAATCAATTTTTACCGGCCCGTTCTTGCCCAGCTCAATGTCATTGCCTGCCGGCTTCTCCGCTGAACTAGCATTGGCGCCAGCAGCAGTCGAACCTCCTGAGCTCGCATTGCTTGCTTGGTTCCCTCCGCAAGCTACCGTGAATATAGACATCACAAGAATAACCGCCACTACAGATATAAATCTTTGGATCGTATGGTTGAACGGCATGTTCTCTATTCCTCCTATTTGTGGTCTAACAGCTTGTCTATTTGAACCGTCTCTCCGTAAACCGGGTAAAAACGGGGGATGCTTCTGCTATCGAATAATGTCGGATGAACACTGTGAAGCGGAATAACAACCTTCGGCCGGATCCTTGCCGTCAAATCACTGATTTCCTGCGGAGCAGCATGGCCGCCTGTCGCGAAATAATGATATTGAACACCGAACTCCGTCAGCCAGCGGTGCAGCGTCTCATCATTTGATGTTAACGGATTGCCGTCAGCATGGACGTAATGCGAGGTTTGCGACCGGTCGCCCAGACATTCCAATTCAGCCATCAGCGGCAGCTGATTATACGGAAGATACACGCAGTATAGCGCCTTGTTAGCAGTAACTTCGGATAGCGAAATCGTTCTATACGGGAGAGTGATACTGCTGTCTACGGATAGCGAGTTCAACGTCGGCAATACACGAATCACCTCTTCAGCTAGGGTTAACGCAGCGTTCCCTGCCAATGCCGAAATGCCAATGCGAGTGGCCTCATACCACAGCGCAGCAGTACTTGCATCCATGACGAGCGTACGTCCTGCCTCCTTCGTCGCGAGAATGATATCGGCTACCCGCTCCACATTTCTCCCTAGAATATTAACGTAGACGAGACCTGCTGCCTGCTCGGTCACTTCCCGGTAACGGACGGCCACATCCGCTTCAAGCCGATCCTCGGGCTGGCGAAACAGGGTGTTTGGGCGCAGCCGTGTGCCTTCGGTAATCAGCACTTCGACCCCTTCATTCCGGCACAGCTCGATAAAGCGATCCATACGGTACGAATGTCTGCCATGGCGGCGCCAATCCGCTGTGAAGCCGATCTTCGTTCCGGAAGCGGTCTTCAAGATGAAACCCGAACATCCCGGTGTATCATGATCTACCTCGATGATTTTCAGCCGCACTTTTCCTTCTTCGTCCAGCGCAATCTCTTGAAGATCTTCCAGTGCAATGATGCGGCCCTGGGTATCTCCGTATTCGCCTGAAGCGACGACGGCCCGATACACGGCATAAGCATCTTTGCTCATATAGATGGGCGTGCCCTCCGCAACATAGGGCAGCAGCGCCATATGGTCTTGATGAATATGGCTGATAAATATCTTCAGATTGTTATATTGCGGCAGCTCTTGACGTTTCCATATTTCCTGAAGCTGCTCTATCGTCACATCCTGCATCGCCTCAGAGGAATATAAATTGAGCAGAGGCGGAGCCGAACGGGTCAGCATATAATGGCGCGCTCCTAGGGGCGGCGTCGTCTTCACGTATTCATTGAACAACCCTCCCATGGAAAGTCCCAGGTCGAACACGAATCCTAACTCTTTATAGCCGTATACGATTTGAACGCCGCCTATCGTGTTCATGCCGCTGTAAAACGTGATTTTATCCTGATCGTTCAAGTTTAGTGCCTCCTTCATCTTTATGGATGAACTGCCAAACGTTCCTCTAATTTCAATAGAAAATCCTCCAAGTCATCCAACGTGCGCAGCCGCAGATCCCATTTCTCCTCATCATAGGTTTCGTATGGCGATATCCATATTGTGCGGCCCCCCAATTTCTTAACTGGATACAGATCGTTCCAGGCATTATCGCCAATGGAAACGATTTGGTCGGGGGAAATCCCGTGCCCGTTGATGTATTCCTGCAAATAATCAGCTAATCCCTGGGGCTTATTCCCGCCATAGATGACCGCATCGAAAGCATTGTCCAGACCAAGCCTGCCGACAAAATCCAGAGCAGCCTCTTCAGGAGAATTGGTCATCAGCAGTTTATGGTGAACCGACTTTAGCCCTCGCAGAGCGGCAGCTACTCCATCGTGGGGTTTGACGCAATTTAATGTCGAGATCATATCGCGGCGAATGCTCATAAAGGCTTGCGTTCGTACGGAAGCCGGCACATCGGCATAGTCGGCTATGGCTCCCACAACCCCCCAGGCATCTCCGATATAGTGGATATCGCGAAAAATAGTCGGGGACGCAGCGGCCGACCGTTCTAAATCTCTTCCTTCCCAGTCATATAAACGGATGATTTCTCCATTGCGGTACTCTACACCTGATTTAAAAGATTTGCTGAAGAAATGGCCGATCTTTAGAGCATGCTTGCCGTTCAAAATCGACTCCGCCTCACGCTGCCACATCGACAGATCAGCATTGCCGCCATGACCTTGAAACAAATAGGATAGGTAGGGTTCGATGAAGCTCTCATCCTGATATAAAGTGCCGTCCATATCCAGCACGAGTACTTCAATGTTGTTTATCCATTCCAACGCTGTCGTCTCCTCCTCTGTTCAACCTTTGATTCCTGAAGCTGCAATCCCCGAATGGAACCACTTCTGAGCTGCAAAATACAACAATACGATCGGCAATACGGTAAATGTCGCGGCGGCCATCAATTGATGATAATTGGACCCGTTCTCGCTGACAAAGTAGAGCAGCCCTACCTGCAGCGGACGAATCGCCTCCGTAGAAGTAATGATCAGCGGCCAGGAGACAGCATTCCATTTGCCAATAAAGCCAAGCAAGCCTGCGGTAATCAAGCTGGAGCTCGAGAGCGGCAGAAGGACGGAATATAAATAGCGAAAGCTGGACATTCCATCGACTTGCGAAGCTTCCCAATAGTCTTTCGGGACGGACAGGAAAGCTTGCCTGAGCAAGAAAATAGAAAACGCATCGGCCAAGAAAGGCACCATGATTCCCATGTAACTGTCATAGAACCCTTTTCCTCCCGAGCCCATCCAATCATTGCCACCCGCAAACGGAATATGCCGCAGCGTAACGAAATTCGGAACTAAGGTGATATCGTAGGGAATCATCATCGTCGCTACTACGAGTATGAAGATGAGTCCTCTGCCTTTGAACGAGAAATGCGAAATAGAATAGGCAATTGGAATGCATATGATCAGCTGAAGCGCTGTCCCTAAAACAGCGACAATGATCGTATTCCAGAAGTACCGGCCGAAGGTTGATTCCGGCTTCATCCAAGCCGTCTCATAATTGCTGAACATCAGCTCCTTCGGAAAAATAACCGGCGGCATCATATTAATCTCTTCTGCGCTCTTAAACGAGGTTAAAATCATCCATACGAACGGAAACAGCGCAAGCGCAGCTATGGCCAGGACAATGATCGTAACGATCGTCCAGGATATCCGGGAATAGAGCCGGGCGTAATTGAACCGTTCAACTTTCATCATGCTGCCCTCCTTTAGCGCAGGTAGTGCACTCTTTTCTCCCCGTATTTGTATTGAACCCAAGTCAGCGATAATATGATGACGAACAGGAACATAGATACCGCCGAGGCATAGCCGACCTGGCCATGTACATAGAAGGTTCTAAAAATATATAACGGCAAAGACATCGTTGTACCAAGCGGGCCGCCATCCCCGCCACTAATGACGTAAAAGGCGTTAAACGCTTCGAAAGAGCCGATAACCGAGATGATCGAAAGGAGGAACACCATAGGAGACAATAGAGGCCATGTCACATGGCGCATAATTTTTAGCGTTCCGGCACCGTCGATGTTGGCGGCTTCGTACAATTCCGGCGAAACGTTGCTCATTCCGGCTAGAAAGATGACGATGTTGAATCCCACGCTCGACCATATCGTAAACAGCATAATGACAATCAGTGCATAAGAGGGTCCCGCAAACCCCGTCGGAATATATGCCGGCCATTGTCCACCGAACATCCGGGCGATGTGAACCAGCAATGGGTCCGGATCCGATAGCCAGTTCTGCGGCTGTAATCCAACGCGTTCCAAACCGGCATTCGCAATGCCGACATTCGAATGAAAAATCCATTTGAACACAAACCCGGCGGCGACCTGAGAGGTAATATAGGGGATGAAGAAAATCGTCCGCAATATGCCCTTGCCTTTGATTTTTTGAAATAAATAAAAAGCTAAAAGAAAGGATAGGAAAATAGATATCGGGATCGTTCCTATCGCGTAATAGATCGTGACCATCAAGCTATTGCCAACCGGACCAAGCTGCCATCCCAGCAGCATATCCTTATATATCAAGCCTTCCGTGAAAATCTTGGCAAAGTTGTCCAGGCCAATGAACTTCTCCGGTACGAATCCCCATTTCCATAAGCTGATCCAAGCCCCGAATGCAAGCGGCCAAAAGCGAAAGATGAATAACAGCAGCAAGGCTGGCAGTGCGTAAGCTATTCCGACCCATGCTTGTCTTCGCGTAAATTTAGATGTTTTTTGCTTGATCGTAATCTGCTGCCTTATTTGCTTCATGCTTGACACCAATTCCATTGGCTTCCCTCCTTCTAGAATCAGTATAGGCGGCGAGTATGCGTAGAATATTAGATTGAGATTAATTATTTGTTTAATTCATGTCGTGTTTTAATCTTCATTTGTCGTTCCGATAATGAAACGGTAATTTATCCCGGGTAAATCAGTAAACTACTTCAACGGGCATATCGCAGCAACACAAAAATGACGCCGGTAAGTACCGGCGCCATACTAAATTATGCTGTTCGATTAGGCCGAATCAAGGCCTCGCACTCTTCCCCCATTTACGACTAGCCACTCCCCGGTCTCCCAGTCGTTAAGCTCTGCCATATTCGGCTATCGCCTGTTGGTTGATGATACCGATGATACCGATGATACCTAACGATTAACGATTAACGATTTCCACTTGGCCGTTTGACGTTATCTAACGATTGCTATCGATGTTATTTCGCGGAATATTCCTTTGTTTGAGAATCTAACGGTTGTATATGCGGCTATTCTAACACTTTTTAAATGTTGCGACGATTTCGGCTTGAATAACGTGGATTACAATCGTTAGAATTCCTTAGCGCTCTTTTTCGACGGATTAACGACTGTGGCAACCGTTAGAATTCCTTGCTTCATAGTTATCCTATATTTCAAAAAAAAACGCCTCCAAGCTTCGTAAAACTCTGCCACGGATGAGTACCGCTGCTGCCGATCCGGCTCAACGGCCTTTAAGGCTACCTCATAAAGCTCTGGACTAGCCTCCCATTTCGAAAAAGCTCGATCCAGCTCTCCGCCAAGCAGCACAAAAGCCGCGGCCCCCATGTTGAACACGTTGGTTATTCCGTCGATCGTAGCCCCTTTTACAAATTCCTCCGGGGACATGAATCTGGAAGACCCCCACATTCTGCCCATGTGATTGGTAAAAGGCCCTTTCCGATAAAAATCAATATCGCAAATCTGAGTAGAGCCTGACTCGAAATCATACATGATACTCCCATCATAAAAATCAACAGCCACGTATCCCTTCTGCTCAACGGCGGCATGAAAGGCATAAATCTCATCCAAGGAGGCCATTCGCTGTTCTACCGGAAGCTGTCTGTATTGGTAATACGGCGACGCAGGGTTCGTGTACTTCGCCGGCGGCGGGAAGGACCAATGCGGGTGAAGATTCTCCCCCTCAATCCAATCAAACACAGCAGCATATCCAGCTCCCGTGGCAAAATGGTTCACCAGCTTAATCAAACTTTGGTGCGTCAAATCTGCATAGACTGTCATCGCCTGCTGCAGCCGCTGAGCGGCCTCCTTAATATCCCCCTGGTATTGCATCGTTTCTGCCCCGGCATACTTCACGAAAAATTTACGGCCATCTTCCTGCCTAACCCCAAATGAAATGTTGCCGGAATCCTGCTCATCGAATACTGTGAACACCTCCCCCATGCTGTCCAACCAAGAAAAGTCATGAGAGGCCCGTAACGGGAAGGACTGACTTTGAAGACGAACGGTTACCGCCACCCGAATTCCCCCTATAAAAAAATACGGCCTGCTCCTAGGTTAATGCTTCTCATAGGGTCAGGCCGTTCGCTGTCAAATTTTCTGGCACGCTAACTGTATTTGTTGCAGTTAAAATTAGGCTTTCTACTACGGGCGCTATGACTAACTGTATTTCTTACATTTAAAATGAACAATTACAGGTTTTGAAGGTGAAAGGGGAGGTTTTAGCTGCATGAAATGCATTTAGTTCGAAAAAACGTTCCAATGGACACCAAACTTAATGTATGAAATACAGTTAACTTTACTTCTATCCCTGCCCCAATGCTTGTTCCATGATTATACAGCTGCCTGCATAAAGTTGGAAGTGTACTATTCGATATAAACTGAATTCCACCGCTAGCGAGGTAAAGATGTTAAAAGGAAATCTAGAGGTGAGATTGTCCTCGCTTATATTATCATCGGTCAGCTGTGCATCTCAATCTCTATGCATCTGCAAACCTGTTACAGACTGAGTAATGCTGTAGCCGGAGCTGCTAATCAGTACGATATTTTCTTCATGGTCCCTTCCACAGGCATCTACGCCTGAGGCAGCTGTAATGACTTCATTGACCCAAGGATCTGGGAGCTTCGTTATTTTCTGCTCCTTGTTTAGCTGTTGTTTTACAATGCAGGCTCTTCTTCGAAACGCTCTCCCTTTTTATATTCGTTATACCAAACGGGACATGAACGGACGGCACAATTCTGGCAACGCCTTCGATATGACCGACCTGGTCATCAAAGAATATATGCGGTCTAAATATTCGCAATACTCTGCCTTTATCGATTCCACCTAGAAAGAAGGCCTCATCCACCCTAATATCCAATTTTCTCAGTGTCGTAATCACTCTCTCATGAGCAGGGGCATTCCTAGCCGTGGCAATCGCGATTCTTATTCGAGGCTTGTCTTTCGCGTTAGTTGGATATCTCTCTAAAATTCTTTTTTGCAATTTGGATATCTCTTGGAAAAACTTCAACAACGGCCCCGGAGGAAGCGATTCCCCGGCATTTAATCGTTCGTGATCATGAAACAACGCCAATTGTCCGCCCTGCTGGAAGACGGATTCCGCCGAATCGTCAGCGATAATTCCATCAAAATCAAATGCGATTCTAAGCTCTTGATCCTCGTCATCGTCAATGTAGTCCGTCGGATAAATGCAGCCTGCTGGAAAGCCTTGTTCGACCGCTTCCTTTACATCATCAGGATTACCCGATAAGAAAATCGACGCGTTGAAGGCCTCCATGTATTCGAAAGGATTACTGCCTGCGATGAATACTGCTCGGCTAATAGGCAGCTGGTAATGTTCTATCGATTTAAACACGCGAAGCCCGGTATCCGGATCATTACGGGACAGCAACACGACTTCAACCGGCTGATCATCTGGCTCATCCGTATTGATGCTAAGCAATCTTTTTATTAGAGGATAGGCGACACCGGTATCGAGTACGATATGTTCATTTTCCCGCTGATATTTTCTATAGGCACCTTCCCCGTGTTCCTGAAATACGCGATCCGATTCGCTTAAATCAAATAACGCACTCGAAGCGACTGCAATTACAAACTTGTCCTCAATATTATAGGGCATGATTCTATCCTTTCTCCTCAACTAAAACAAGTACAGACCATGATGATATTCCCGTCAGGATCTTTGAATGAAAATTCCGACAGATCGGGAAAGGTCTGAATTTCGGTAACGATCTCCGCGCCTAAGCTCTGTACATGCTGATAAGCCTCATGAATATTCTCGCAGCTAAAATTAAATAAAGGCTGATTGGATGGCGTAAATTGATAGTCTTCATCCAGACAATGATTATCTAGAGTTAAAGCCGGAGCCCCCCCTCCCACATGAAACGAATAAATCGGTCCTGGAAACTCCCCGTCCTCAACTACGACACCCAAAAGCTTGCTGTACCACTGAACTGCTCTCTTTAAATCGCTTACATGAATAAAGATAGTATCTACGCGATTATGTATTGGCTTGGCCATGGCATTATACTCCCCCATTCTCTATGAAATCTTCTATGAAATTGTCTTCAATCTTGCTCTGATTTCTTGCAATAATGCGTTTTTCTCTGCATCAGGCACCCAGTCGGCAAGTCTCGCGGCAGCTACCGGCAGTATCCATGGATCTACCTCGGCAAAGTCTTTGTTCGCGAGCTTCAAATATTGCCTGACATATTCATTCTTGATGCGTTTTCTAAAGAAATTGATAAGGAGGCCTTTGGTTTTTGGAGTCCCTTCTGGCAATGTGCCATAGGTCAGCAGAATCACCGATCTGGCGAGATCGCCCAGCGGGTGGCCGGCCATTCCAGTCATCCAATCAATTACGCAGCTATTATTTTGATCTGTTACTAATACATTGTCGGGATGATAATCTCCGTGGCAGAGCTGACGATCCTCGGGCAAGCTTTGCAGGTGATGAATGATCTTCGACTTCTCTGCATCGGTTAAGAACGGGGTAGATTTAATATTATTGCTGAGTATCTCTTTGTGATTCCTGCTCAAGTCCGCAGCGGAATGCGAATGCACATGATGATGAAGGGCGGCTAACGTCCTTGAAAACCGCTTAATTCGTAGAGGTCTCTGTGTCATTAAATGAAGCAATGGGATGCCTGGAACTCGTTCAAATATAATCCCCTGCCTTCCCTCCTTCTCGATCATCTCAAAGGGCCTCGGGACTTTGAGGCCCAGGTCATGCACATACTGGCTGACCAAGTATTCTTCATGAATCGCTTCTATAGGGAAGCCCTTCTTATAAAGCTTTAGAACCTTGTTATCATCGGCAACGAATATATCGGCTGTTCTTCCCTGGCCCAACTGTTCCAATAACAATCACCTCATCATCATCGCAAAAACGCCCCAGCCTTAAGATCGCTCTTGTCTTAGGCTGAGGCGTTGTTATGTGAGCTTCTTTTCATGATTATATATCCGATCCTCCCGGGGCGATAGCCCTGATATGTATAAAGAATCGAGCTCGCTCATCAGCTACTCTTCTTTATGGCCGGTCAATCGTTCCTTGGTATCCGTCTCGCTTCCTCCAAGTCGCTTGGTCAGTGTCTTTCTCCAGCTATCCGAGAGTTCTTCGACTTCAAGAATCTTTGCTATTCCTTCAAGATTATCCTTTTCACGATGCATGATCTCATTGGCGTAAGATACCGTAATTGCGCTTGGATGCCTGTCGATGATATGCAGTCCATCCGCCTTCGATACGAGCCCTTCCTGAAGCACGCGAAAATAAAAGCCGGTATACCCGGTATTCTGCACCTTTAGCGGCATGTCAGGCGCCCCGTATTTTACGGATAATTTAAAGCAAGGCTGTCTTGGCTGGCTCACCTGCACCACCGCTTCTCCCAACTGAAAAATATCGCCGATGCAAACCTCCGTCTCCAGCAAACCCCGCGTCGTTAAATTTTCGCCGAATGCGCTATACTCTAGCGCACGATCCAATTCCTTCTCCCAATAAGGATAATGCTCGTAAGGATACACGCAGACGGCCTTCTCCCTGCCTCCGTGGTGAACAAGATCAGCCTGACCGTCCCCCTCAAAGTTGAACCAGGACAAGAACAGCGGCTCATCGCTTGGCCTCTTGAAGATACCTGTCGAAATCTCCTTATTGTTGAACTGCACCTGCATCGGCTTGCCCACATTAATTGATATAATATCGCCCTGTCCCATAGGATCACCTCAATTTTGGTTGAATCCTATTATACTGTAATCCTCGTCTACCTTAAACAGGTTCTTACGATCTTCACTGGGAGGCGCTAATCATCCTTCCTTAAAAAAGAAATATAATCCGTCGTTGTCCCACTATGCCCTAAGTATCTTAGTATTGTAGTGACATTGCCCCTATGATACGTTCCATGGTTCACGACATGTTGAATGATTTCTGATATCGAATTCTGGAACTCTTGCCCCCTTGTATTTCTATAAGCCACATTCTTCTCGAAATTGCTGATCGAGCCCAAATGCTGGCGAATCCGCGACTGCAGCCCGGTTATGTGATTGCTGGCTTCCTCGATAGTTATGAAGGATTTTGCAGCTGTGGACGGAGGATTTTCTTCTTTGATCCGGGCAAACCAGACTTCGTCGGCCGAGGCAAGGTGGCCAAAGACTTCTGCAATCGATTTGAAGCCCAGATTCACTTCTCTTAAGAATAATTCCTCCGGCAGCGCTCGAAGATGCTGAATCATTCTCTCGTTCGCCCATATGTTGTAATCATACCCTTGAACGATTTGTCCACTCATCGTAATCTCTCCTCACAGCCTGAACTGCTAAGCCCAGACATTATTTAATCGTGTCATACAAATCTGTCACGACGTCAATTGTCCCTTCTTGACCCCATTCCTCGGTGATCTCCAGATGCCATGCTCTAGGAAGCCTCTCCAGCTGATTCTCTGCTATCCATCGATGCAACTGTTCATAAGAGTTTCTTATTTCCGTATTAGGTCCCGTATGCCTCAACACCACATATTTTTGTCCGGGAACTACAATGGAAACCATACCGGCAGGGACTTCCTGAATGTCATTAACCTCAACACAGACCCAGTAGCCATCCTCTTCCTCGGAAAAGTCTCCAGCTACGAAAGCGCCGATCAGTCTAGCGGGATGAACTACTTCCTTAATCTCGCTTAGTCTCTCTTTGAGCTGTACCGCAGCTCTGGGAATCTCGCTGACATACTCATCACCTGGACATACTACTCGTATTCCAACTAGCTTCTTTGCATTTAGTTCAACTATCTTCATCTTGACTCATTCCCTCCTTTTAAAACACGAACACCCCGGCCTTAGATCACTCTTGTCTGTGGGCCGGGGTGCAGGTTAGCTGAGCTTATTCCATGATTATACATTTATCATCCAAGGAGCGATAGCCCCGAGAAATGATATGGATTGTTTATACCCGGTATGATATCATGACAATATATTACAGATTGGAGGGTCACGTGTGCTAATTTATTCCCGTTTGAGAAAGCAATGCAAATAATTGCGACTGCTGTTTCTGCTCTGTCTCGTGCAGAGTAATCGGGATAAGTCTGCCTTTTTAACGTGAGCCGCCTTCCGTAATGGTCACTCATTTTTTGGGGTGCTTCTATTTGCGTACCTAATCACGTATTTGCTTCAGCGCGGGAGCTGAAGCGTTAAGGCATATCTATATTCGATTACGGCTGCACGGACATGAGGATGTCTGTGTTTTTTATTTTATGCCGAAGAGGAGAATGCCTTTATGACAAGACAATATTCAAGCGATGAGCAAAATATCATTCAAGAGTTCCTTAGCCATGCTCAGCAAAACGGTCTGCACTTGGCCTCAGATCAAATGGAGATCAACGAGTCCGGTATGGACTTCCTTGTTGCATTTGCCAAGGATACACAAGGTGAGACATGGGTGCTTCGAAAACCTAGACGCTCAGACGTTTGGGAGCGCGCGGAAAATGAGCAGAAGGTGCTGCTGGTCGTCGGTCAGCGTCTGCCTGTTGAGGTGCCGGACTGGCGCATTTTCACGCCCGAGCTTATAGCATATCCATTGCTAAACGGGCATCCCATTGCGACGGTTGACCCTGCTGGCAGCGGTTATGCCTGGAGGTTCCCACAGGATTCATTAACCGATGAGTTCTTTGATTCTCTGGCCGGGGCAATAGCGGCCTTGCATAACATCGAACACAGTGAAGCGATCCAGGGTGGCGTTCGTTACAAAACACCGAAGGAAACGCGGGAAGCTTTTGCCGCAAACATCGAGGAAGTAAAAGAATCGTTCAACATCCCTGCCAAGCTATACGACCGTTGGACGGAGTGGCTGTCTACCGATTCCTACTGGCCTGATCATTCCGTGCTTCATCACGGCGATTTGCATCCGCCTCATATTATCGTTGACGATCATCAGCGGGTCACGGGTTTAATCGACTGGACAGAAGCTGAGATCGCCGATCCCGGCAAAGATTTTGTCATTCTATACGCCCTTTTTGGCCAAGAAGGATTGCGAGACTTATTGGGGCGTTATGAAAAAGCAGGAGGCAAAACTTGGCCCCGCATGCATGAGCACATCGCTGAGCAATGGGCGGCTTATCCGGCTATCGTTGCTAAGTTCGCGCTTATCACAGGGAAAGAGGCCGATATGGAAATGGCCCAAGGTATGATGGCTAACTGGAACGCGGATTAACTGGATTAAGTTAAGCTACAAGAATAATTCTACACAAATAACCGTCTTCTGGAGGAAGGCGGTTATTTGGTTTGGATTGAAGTTTCGCTGAGCCGGATTCCGATTAGACTTTTCAATATTTTTAACAATTCCATCTAAATAACTTTCAGTTATTTAGATGGAAAAAAATCAGAGCGATCCCGTAATATATTTTCCAAAACCCAGGCTTATTACATAACCTTAATTCATTTAATCAGTAATTTTTTTAAGCTCAAAAATAGTTGCCTCTGATAACAAGATAAGCCTATCGTTACTAACAACAAAAAAACTTACACTTACAGGTATGCTCATTTTTGTAGAAGGGTCACTTATATCTATTACTTTTACTACATCATTTTCATTTAAGTCTGGGATATCTATTTTATATAATCTATAAAAAGAGAGAGAGTTATAGCATGTCGCTGTAACCTCATATAATGGATTTTTTAGTTCATATTGATAATCATTATAGTTTTTAAGTCCTTTTGATGAAAAAAAATCTTTTTTGATTATAATTTCATCTCCAATAAATTTCTGCCCTGTTGGATATTCAGAAGCATCATTATATGAATTTGCAAATCCTAAAAGCTTCTCAACTTTCCAAGTTCCATAGAAATATTTTTCAGTTTCACTATCCAAATTTATATTTTCTGCATTAAAACAATCGGATGTGTTTTTTGGAATAATAGACTCATCCGTTTCAGGTTTAGGCTCACTTGAAGTATTTGGATTTGATGTCATTTCAACATTTCCACAAGCCGATGCTAGCATCAACATGATCATAATACAAACCAATACTATTTTTTTCATATTTCACGCTCTTTTTTTATTTTTTTGATTGTGTCACAATCTCTTCAGACATCATATGGCTATTTACTGCGTATAATTTTTTTTGCGGTGATAGTAGGATTCAATAGTAATACTAAATAGACCAATACCCGCAGCAGTATCCATAGATATCTTCTCCTTGCATGCTTTATTGGCTCCTACCCAGCAAAAAGCCCCAGCCTTAAGATTGCTCTAATCTAAGGCTGGGGCGATCGTTGTCGGAGCGTATTCCATAATTATACATTATCTTAATAGTTTACTTATTCTTGGTCAACTAACATTATCACTCCCAGTATGACGGCCCCCGGCCCTTCAGCCGAGCCAAGCCTTCCACAAAGAAGAAGTCACCGTATATTAATGGAACATCAATATTGGTTCCCTGCGGGTAGTTGCTCGTACCATGCAGCAGCAGCCCTTCCTCGTCAGGGAGATTCCAGGTGCCGTAATTTTCGTACAAAGACTTCAAGATCCGTATGCCGCCTGCGCGGTAAACATCTGCATCCCCGCCCTCGCTCTTATCCGCGAGCAGCAGAAGACCACTTGCCGCACAGGAACCGGCGGAACTATCACGCAAATCGCGCAGCTCGCCAGGAGCCCGGAAATCCCAAGCGGGCACGCTGTCCTCCGGCAGTCTGCTGAGGAAGAAGTTCGCCACACGCTTGGCAGCCTGATAATAATCGTCCTTACCGGTATGATGATACGCCAGCGTCAAGCCATACAAGGCCCAGGCAGCGCCCCGCGACCAGGCGGATTCCGGGGCATATCCCTGACCGCCCAATCCCTCCAGCATCTCTCCCGTATGCGGATCAAAATTGACGATATGATACACAGAGCCGTCCGCCCGGATGAAATGCTTCAGTACAGTGTCCGTGTGCGCCTCGGCAATGTGGGCATAGCGAGGATCGCCGCTGATCCGGGAAGCCCAGAACAGGAGCGGCATATTCATGCAGCAGTCGATGATCGCAAGTCCATCGTTGCGTTCTCCTTCCGTCCAAGGATTCCATGCCCGGATATATTGCCCCTTCAAATTAAAGCGAGCAGCAAGATAGTTCGCAGCCTTCAGAGCTCTGACCCGCGAAGCCTCATTCCCATGCAGCTTGTAGTTCGCCACGCTGGTCAAAATCCACATAAAGCCCATATCATGATCCAGCCTCTCGAACCCATCCAGCACTTCATCCAACTTAGCCTCGCATTCCTCAGCCAGCGCCTTCAGCTGTTCCTGTCCGCTCTCCTGATATAAAAGCCAAAGCATCCCCGGCCAGAAGCCGGCCGTCCACCAATTCGGCGCCTCCAACTGATATACCCCATTTTGACTTGCATGCGGGAACCCAGACCCGATTCTGGCCGTGTTATGCAGTGTTTTTTCGAGCGACTTATTCCAAGCCTCATTCACCCAGCTTAGCTCAGTGTTCATCAGAATCTCCCCTCTCCTAATATGATTAAATGTTCATTGTATGAATCGAAATAGGAAGCAAAGCTCAGGCTGCTCCTGCGGCTGCAATACGTGAAAATCCAGCGTATACCATACCTGATCCTTCCCGAAATGATCCCGATAAGTTCGTTCCGTTACCTCCGGCCGCAGCTGCCTGCCGTCATACACCAGCTCCAGAGTAAGATTGCCCCGAACCAGCAGCAGACGGCCCTGCTCCAAAGGCTCTTCAGGCTGAATCAGCGTAACAAAGCGTTCTACTAACGTATCCGGCATTTTCGAAAAAGAGAACTTATCCCGCAGCTCCAGACTCGGCAGCATTTCCTTGCGCCACAGCCAGGAGCGCATGAAAGACTGGAGCTCCTGGCTGTCATATGCCCTCGACAGCTCTACGGTCATCCGGCTTTCCGATGCGCTGCTCACCTGCTCCAGTACGAATGCGGCTCTAGCGCTTCCCTCTGTCTGCAGGCCGCCGTTGATGATGGGAACAGAGTGACCCTGCGAGCCATTGCAATCATACATATAGCGAGCCGGGCCAAAATAGTCTTTCGTGTATTCCCCACAGCCAAGGTCGGACAAAAAAAACTCTCCGTCTCCAACCAACATGAACTGGCCGAGGTCGTTATGGTTATGCGGCTCATCGTTATGGCCGCCCTTGGCGGCAAAACCAAAGACGCTCTCCGGCGAGGCGGTACGTGAGATCAGCCAGCCTGCATCCTCCAACAGGAAATCCCCCTGCTCCCAATCCTGCGCATTTCCCGCCATCCCTCGCCAGAGCAGATTCCGCAGCGCGGGCGCCCATCTGCTGCAATGATCCTCGCGGTATTCTGCTCGCAAGCGAGATGGCGGCGGTGGAACGCTTTCATATTTGCTGGAGATATAGCGCGAGAGACCGATATGCACGCTTCCGTAGGGTAATGTGTCAGAAAAGTTGACTACTGCACTGCCGCCTAGGAAGCATTTCTGCTGGAAGCCGGCAATCGCCTTAACCTTTTCCTGCGCGAACCAGTCCAACTCCCCCTTGCTTCGCTTATACAGCAGGTCGGCATAATATACGAAATAGCCGAAGCCATAATTCCAATAACCGAGCCCTTCCAAACAAGCGCCGTCATCTCCAAAGCCCTTCAGGTAACAGGTCATGCTATGCTGCGTCTTCTCCAAAATCCGGGCCAGCAGCTCCTGATCCCGATCTTTATCCAGCAGCAGCAGAGCGGCCGAACCGATGGAGCCGGCGCAAACCGCCGACCAGTTATGTTCCGCCTCTTCCCATTCATAGGGGCCCTTCTCGAGGAAGGGCTTCAGAAGCCGCACATGTACGAGCTCAGCGATATGCGTCCGCAGCAGTTCCGGCAGCCTGTCGCCCAGCAGCAGCCTCAGCTCTGTCAGCGTGAACCCTGTTTCGGCCGCGAACAGGTCAATCGTCTCTGCAAGGGGCCGCTCCAGGCTGACATGCGCCGGCAGGCACCAAGTCACTTCGCCGCATATGGCCCAGACAACCTCCAGCAGCTCCTCATAGTGCTCTTCGCAATCCGGCTCCAGCAGCGATAGAAGGGCAAATGTGTTCAACCATCTTCTGCGCTCAAAATAAACCCGCTCATATTCCAGCCTGGAGCCTGTCTGGGCAAACTGAGAGAAGAGCGAATACGTGAGGCTTGGCGGTGCCTGCCCCCACAACCTTTCCCCTTCCGCCCTGATCTCGACTAGGTCGGCCGCATATTCCTCGCTGCTTCGCACGGTGCGCCAAAATAGCGAGGCGTCGCCATCTGGGTAGTATAAATATAGTCCAATTGGGGACATCCTGCTTACGGTTTCTGTCATCTCTGGACCCTTTATAATTTCAGATGCCTCTGAGTTATCTACAGCCTTTAAATCCTTTACCGTTTTTACGAAGTCTATGCTTTTTGCGGTCTTTGGGCTCTTCGTGCTCTTCGTGTTCTTCGTGTTCTTTGGGTTCTTCGTAATCTCTGCGTTCCCTGGGAGTTCTCCCTCTTCTGGCAATGGTTTGGTTATCTTCTCATCCGCTTCATTCATCGCTTTTCCTTTCCATCATACGGATTTAAGATTTATATAAGATGAACGTTTCTCGGATTCATTTTTCCCCCTTGCCTGCGTCATTCTTAAGCTCATTTTATATAAGCTACGGGCCACTAAGCTCTTGTACATTAAGCTGCCATACACTAGAATGCCATACACTAAATGGAATTCATGTATCTAATTACGCTCTAAACGAATGTTTCAGGGGATTAGATGGATTTTATGCACCTAAAATCAAGAATCCAGCCCATGATAGCCATCACCGTTCTTCTAAGGACATGAAATACATTTAAATCTGCTTTCCCTTCCTTGCCGCAGAAACTAACCGCTAAAAATCCATTTAAATAAGTTAAACTATTGAAATGAATGCTAGGGCAAGTACGTAAAATGTTCCTGCAATCGCTGTTGCTCCTTGGCTGATAGATTCATCATCCCATTCTTTAGTTCATCTTATATAGCATCATAAAATCCTCTTTACCCAAACTTCGCGGTCTAGCCGCTGGGCTACCCTCAAGTACGAGGAATTATGATCTCTTCCCCTCGGCAGCTCTGAATGGTTATAACCTCTTCTCCTATTGTGACGTTCAGTCCGATCTCCGGAAGGTCGCCCAAGCTTGCGTCAGCCGAATCGCTAGAGTCGCTTAAACTGATCAGAGCACTTTTACTTGTGTTACGGTCACTCTTACCTATGTCTCTTCCACTTAGGTCATTGTTGCTTGGGTCCTTGTTGCTTGGGTGACTTGAGCCGCCTGGACTTCCTTGATCCCCTGCGGCGCCCGCCTGACACGGCTCCCCATACACCGCCGCTGCGAGCCAGTGCACCCCCGGCGCAAGCGAAGCCGGCAGCGTCGGAATCACCGTGCGCGGCCGCAGCACATTCGTGTTGGCATTCGGCCATACCAACCCTGCCGAATCATAACCCAGCAGGCTGCGCACACCGCTAACGCCCCAAGGGCTGGCAGCAACAGCCTCGCTCGCCCCCACGCGTTGCAGTGGCGGCGCTTCGATACCGAGGGCGAACCCTCCCTCGGCAACATCCAGGCTGCGCGGCGTCTCAATCCGGTGAATCCGGATATGCCACGGAAGCCCGGCTACCAGCCAGGTGCTAACCTCGACATCCGCCCAAGGCTTCCACACGGCATGGAGCACATTGTCCTGGATCTTCGTCTCCACGTTGCGGCGTCTGACCCGGTATAGGTTGTCCCCAGCTTCGCTCAACGCCAGCATGGAGTCAAAGGCCCCTTGGGACAATCCCCACTCGGAACGCGGCACGCTGAACCCGAACCAGGTGGAATACACAAACTTCTCGTATTTGGCCGAGGTATGGGTATGCTCGTTCGTGTCCCGATGGCCGCTGTTAAAGGCAGCCACATGCCCGGATGCCTCGTCCCGAGCCAGCACAAGATGCGCCGGCTTCTGAACGGACAACGCATCCATGGCCGGCAGCGGCAGCTCTTCAGCCGTCCAGAATGGATGATCAGCAAGCAGGGCCAGCGGCAGGAAAGTCTTAAACGCCCAATACGGCGAGCCTGGCGAATTGTAGTTCTCCGCCATCACGAGGTTCGGATAAGCATAGCCGATCGTTAGAATGCCGCCCTCATCCACCATCCTCTGGCTATACCACCAGCGTAAATTGCGCAGCAGGAGCCCCTTCAATACGCCCATTGGGAGGCCATCCGTCCCGGCAAAAGCCATCGCCCCCCAGAAAGCCGACTGCGAGAAACGGTAGGCCAGGCTCCGTCCGTAAGGAATCGAGGAACCATCAGGAGAGAACCAGGCCAGGAAGCTGGACGCGAATTCATTCGCACGCTGCTTGAACTTGTGAGAGCGATCGGGGTCTTCCTGTTCCATCAGCTTGGCATAGAGCAGACCATAGTAATGGAAAGCAAACGGTACATAATAATCGCAATGCCCCTCTACCCCATCGCTGTACCAGCCCTCCTCCAGATAGAAGGCATCAAGCCGGTTCAAGTTCTTCTCTAACTGCCCAGCGTCATACGGCAGCCCCGCTTTACGGAATCCGATATTCACAAGTACGTTAAAGAACAGCCAGTTGCAGTCATAACAAGGATGCGAGTTGATCTGGTTCAGCCAAGCGTAGAGATTATTCCTTGCCTCTGCCTCAAGCGGCACCCAGATTCTGTCCGGGATTAGCGCCAGCGCGTAGCCGAACACAGCCATTTCCACAAGCCGCTGGTCATAATCATCCACCTTGCCCCAGTACTCCTCATGCTCTGGGTCCGTCCCGTTCCTAATCCCCTCAAGCACGGTGTTCCATAAATCGCTTGAACCCCCGCCGGCGAGCAACGGAACCAGTCCCCATAACACCCGAGAGAACCCCTCCATCCCAGCGACAGCAGCCGGATAACTCGCTCCGGTTGCGCCAATCTCCAATCTGGCTTTTCCCTTGCTGTAGTAAGGGCGAAGCGGCGCAAGCAGCTGCTGCAGGACGTTGGCCAGATCGCCCCGGGTCTTCAGCGGATTGTCCGCCAGCTTTTCATATCCAAGAAAGACGTTCCCCATCGCAATCTTCTCCTTCGTTCCGCTTGTATTCGCTTGTATTCGCTTGTATTCGTTTGTATTTGTATTCACTTACATCACTCGAATACGGTTGAATTCGCTTACAATCACGTCATCCTTTAATGCCTGAAGAGGCGACCCCCTGCACGAAATATTTCTGCAGCGCCAGGAACACCACCAGCACCGGAATAATCGACACGACGCTCGCGGCCATAATCAGGCCGTACTCCGCCGAGTACTGGGAGATGAACATCCGCAGGCCGATCTGAATCGTCTTCAGCTCGGTTTTGGTCAAATAAATCATCGGTCCCAGGAAGTCATTCCACGTCGATACAAAGGTAAAAATCGTCAAGGTAGACAATGCCGGCTTCGACAGC
Source organism: Paenibacillus sp. YSY-4.3 (assembly GCF_054767475.1). Classification (NCBI taxonomy): domain Bacteria; kingdom Bacillati; phylum Bacillota; class Bacilli; order Caryophanales; family Paenibacillaceae; genus Paenibacillus; species Paenibacillus sp. YSY-4.3. The sequence continues at coordinate 372,756 of NZ_BAABMC010000002.1, forward strand.
GGCAGCATGATCCGCGCCCAGATGCCGTATTCGCTAAGGCCATCGATCCGGGCCGCTTCGCACAGCTCATCCGGGATGCTCTGGTAGAACTGCCGCATCAGGAAGACGCCGAAGGCAGAGAACGCCTGAAGCAGGATGATCGCAAGGTGAGTGTTGTTCAGCCCCATCGAGCGCATCATAATGAACTGCGGCACCATGTAAGCCTGCCAAGGGATCGCGATCGTGGCAATGTACCCGAGGAACAGCGTTTTTTTGCCGGTAAAATTCAGCTTCGAGAAAGCATAGGCGGCAAAGCTTGAAGTCAGGATCTGCAAAACGGTGACTATAACCGACAGCTTGGCAGTATTGTAAATGAACGTGCCGAGCGGTATCCGCGTCCAGATTTCCTGATAGTTGCTCCAGCGCGGCAGCTCCGGAATCCACTGCATCGGAAAGGTGAACACGTCCTTGTTCAGCTTGAGCGAGGATGAGAGCATCCACAAGTACGGCACAAGCATGCACAGCACGACGATGATCAACACGGCATAGGCCAACGCTTTGGCAGCGATTTGAATCCCTTTATTTGCTCCTACCATATCCGTAAATCCCCCTATTGTCCATACTTCTTCTCGCCCTGGAACTGGACCAGCGTAATGCCGAGGACGAGCAGGAATAATACGATCGCCATCGCACTGGCATACCCATAATCCAAGGAGCGGAAGGCCGTGTTGTAAATTTGATAGACGAGCACCCTTGTCGAGTCATTCAATTGGTTATCCGCGCCAGCAAACAGGTTGATGAAAATGTCGTACACCTTAAACGAGTTAATGACCAGGATCATCAGCACAAAGAAAGTCGTAGGCGCAAGCTGCGGAATCGTCACGTTGCGGAATCTTTGCCAGGCGTTCGCGCCGTCGAGTTCGGCGGCTTCGTACAATTCGGGGTTCACGCCCTGAAGCCCGGCCAAATAAATCACCATGTAATACCCCATGTTCTTCCATACGGTAAACAGCACGACTGTGAACATTGCCCAGTCTTTATCCGCGGCCCAGCGCGGCAGTTGTTCGATCGGAACGCCTGTCAGCGCGTGGAGAATATTATTAACGGGCCCCATCGTCGGGCTAAAAATAAAGTTCCAAACGGCAGCCACCGCTACGAGCGAAGCCACATACGGGAAAAAGAACACCGTCCTCATCAGATTCCGCCCGAATATTTTCTGATTAAGCAGAATGGCGAGACCCAGCGCGCACGCCATCGTCAGCGGCACGACACCCACGGTGTAGATCACCGTATTCCATAACGATTTATGAAAGGTGGGATCCTTCCAAAGACGAATAAAATTGTTCATCCCGACATATTCCATCGGATTGGCCCCATCCCACTTCACGAAGGCAAGTACGAGAGCAAAGACCATCGGCACCAGCGTAAAAACAGCAAAGCCGATAAAATTGGGCGCGATAAAGCTGTAGGCCACTAGATGCTCCTTTGCTTTTTTGTTCAGACCGCTTTTCTTCGCCGTATTGTTTCTGATCACGGTTTCGTTCTGCATAGCATCGCTCCTCCTCCTAACCTGCTAGCTTTCTATTGATTTGCAAAGGGCAGGCCATTAGCCCGCCCCCTGATATTCATGGATCTATTCTTAATATTATTAATTGTTCAAAATAAGCTGTACGCGCGTGTTCATATCGGCCAGACCTTTGTCAATCGTCGCATTTTTGGTCATGATGCTGTCATGCGCCTCGTTCAAGATAACCTCGATGTCCGCACTCTTCTCATGCAGCGGCATTTCCAAATACGTCTTCGCCGTCGTCAGCGCTTCTTTGCTGGCGTCATCCGCAGGGAATCCCTCGACGGAAGCAATGGAATTGACGACTTCATCGTTTTTGATCGCCGGAATGGTGCCTGTAGCGGCAATAACGGCTGCGCCTTCTTCGCCTGTGACGAATTTCATGAAGTCCAGCGCGGCTTCCTTGTTAGCCGACTTCTTGTTCACCGCCAATGAGGTGATGGTACCCAGCGTAGTGCCTGGTTCTACTCCTTCCGGATGCGGGTATTTCACGATACCCCAGTTCGTCGCTTGTGATTCGCCGCTCTTGACCTTCTCGATTTGCGTCGCAATGAACCAGCTGCCCATATTCATCATAGCAACGGAGTTGTTGTAGAATACGCCGGAGTAGTGCGTGCTGGACGTCTTCAAAGTGGCGTAATCCATGACGATTCCGTCCTGTTGCTGCTTGAGAATGCGCTCGTAGGTCAGCTTCAGGAAATCGTATTCGCCGTCAACGACGGTATGCTGGCCATCCAGAATGCCGAACAGCTGTACCGCACTGCGCCATGTGTGATAGTGGGCACCGTATACTTTATTAGAGCCGCTTCCGGACGTCATTGTCCGCGCCAGCTCATCGTACTGCTCCAGCGTCATGTCGTTGGTCGGATAAGGAACGCCGGCTTTATCGAATAGATCCTTGTTGTAATAAATCACCCAGAAGTCACTGCGGAAAGGAAGCGCATACACTTCATCGTTCATTTGAATTTGCTCCACCGTGCCGCCATATAGCGATGCGTCGATACCTTGCTCGCTCATGTATTTTTTCAGCGGCTCCAAATGGTTCTGCTTCACGAGGTTGGCATATCCCGGGATATCTTTTACTGTAAGAATATCGAGATCCGCTCCGCCGGAAAGCTGCGTGCTGAGCATGGTCATATAGTCGGTCGAGCCCAAATCCACGTACTCGATTGTCACGTTTGGATTCTTCGCTTTGTAAGCATCAATCAGCGGCTGGTAATAAGCGGTTGCTTCCCAATCCCATAAAGCCCACTTCAGCGTAACGGGATTAGCGGATGGTTCCTTGGCAGCGGTTCCATTATTGTTCGCAGCAGGCGGCTCAGTTGCGTTGGCGTTCTTGCCTCCGCTGTTCCCGGAGCAGCCGGCAAGCATGCTGAGCAAGAGCACAGCAGCCAGAGTGATCCCTAACCATTTTCGCATTCTCATGTTTTTGTCCCCTTTTCCTCTGGTTTAAGATGCCGGATTCGGCATTTCGAAGCTCTACATTTATCCTAGTGGATTTTAAAATGAAAGGGCATACATTTTTAATCACAGTTCATTCACTTTTCTGTTCAATTCTTTGCATGGAGCGCAGAAAGCTGTAAAATTCTCATAAAAACCTGTAAAAATCGTTGTTCCTGCCTAACCCGCTCTGTCTGCGGACCTGTGTTCATGTTATGGTAGGTTTACCAACTCGGATTGAAAGCGCTTTATACCCCTGCGGAAAAGAGGTGGTTTCTACGAAACGAAAGGCGACCATCAAAAGCCGGATCATCCTGATCATGACGGTGTTCGCCCTGCTGATCGCGTCTCTGCTGTCTTTTTTCAGCTATGAGCTCATTTCCTATTTTCAGAGGAAAACAACGATCCAGGCTACCGAGTTCAATTTGCAGCTCGTATCCCATATCATTGAGCAGGATCTGATGAACCTGTCGGTTCTGGCGATGACCTGCAGCACCAACTCCTCGACCAATCGCATGCTGAATGATTATTTTAAATCCGATCAGCCGAGCTCCATGGAGGCGATTCATGTCTTCACCTCGCTGCAGGAGGATTTCCGGATGAACCGCTCCAACGGGTATGTGCGCCGGCTGATCGTGACCGATAATAAGCATAAATTTTTTCAGGTGGATAACTCTGTCAGCACATCCATCCCATTAACAATTCATAACATTAATCAGCTGCCCGGCATGGCCGCGGATGCGAACGAGGAATGGGCACGGGTCATCCAGGACCCACTGTCCCTGACCAAAACGATCCCCTTTGTCATGCCGATTTACGGGGACAACGCCAACCGGATCGGAACCGTGTACCTGCTGGCCAACATCTCCGTCATTACCGACAAGCTGAAGGGCTACGGCCTGCCTGCGGATGCGAAGCTGCTGCTCACACTTGGGGAGCAGCCATATGAAATCCAGGGGGATCGGATTGTTCCTCTGCCTGCGGAATATAAGGTAACCCCTTATGATGAGGAAGCTGCTAGCGGCAGCGTCACGTCATTGTCCTGGCTGGAGATGAACGAAGGCGAGAAACTCATTTCCGTGTCGTACCCGGTGCGCAAAGGGGTGACGCTATCCCAGACGCTGTCGGAGAAGCAGTTTGCTCCGCAATTCAATCTCTGGCTGCTGCTCATGCTCGGCGTCTGCGTGCTCGTGATTACCTCCAGCGGTGTGATTACGGTCTATTTGACCAAGACGATCAGCCTGCCTGTCGAGAAACTCAAAAAACGTATCGATAAAATTGCCCAAGGCAACTTCCTCATCGACCGGAACATGGAGTGGAACAGCGAGCTTGGTGATGTCGGGCGTGGAATCAACCGCTTGTCCCAGGACATTCTCACCCTGATGGAAACCCGGGTCGCAGACGAGAAGCAGCGGCAGGAGCTGGAATACCGGATGCTGCAGAGCCAGATTAACCCGCATTTCCTGTACAACACGTTGAATTCAATCAAATGGATGGCGACGATCCAGAATGCTACGGGCATTGCGGAGATGACCACCTCGCTGTCGCGCCTGCTGCGAAGCATTGCCAAGGATGGGCGCAAGCTGGTGCCCCTGCGGGAGGAATTAAGCCTGCTGGAGGATTACTTTCTCATCCAAAAGTACCGCTATGGCAGCAACATTACGATGGAAACGACTGTCCGTGACGAACAGCTGCTGACGGGACTCATTCCGAGGTTTACCCTGCAGCCTCTGGCGGAAAACGCGATATTTCACGGTATTGAGCCGAGGGGCCATGGCCACCTAAGGCTGAGCATTGAACGCAGCGGATGGAACGACATTCTGATCACCCTGGAGGATGACGGAATCGGGATTAGCGAAGAGCAGATTGCCGGGATTCTGGCGACCGGGGAGCAGGGGCCCCATCAGGAACCCGCCGCGAAGGGATTGCTGGAGGGGATGGGACTGCGCAATGTCAATGAACGGCTGAAGCTTACCTTCGGAGAGCAATACGGATTATCGATCGAAAGCGTGCAGGAGCAATATACGAAGATGTTTATTCTGCTGCCTTACCGAACCACGGAATGATGCTGGCCTATATCGCAAACTTGTAAGGAAGTGATTGCATTGATCAAATTGCTGATTGCCGATGATGAAGCCTTGGTCTGCATTGGCCTGCAGTCCATGCTGAAATGGGAGCAGTACGGAATCGAAGTTGTTGGGGTCGCCTATAACGGAGGACAGGCCGAGGAAATGATCGAAGCTTGCCGCCCGGATATCGTGATCACTGATATTAAAATGCCGGTCAAAACCGGCCTGCAGGTCGCCGAGTCGGTTCGCCGCAAATACGGGCGCGTTCCGCTCTTCATTATTTTGACCAGCTATGAGGAGTTTGAATATGCGCGCACGGCCATCGAGATGCAGGCGGTCGATTATCTGGTGAAGCTGGAACTGACGCCTGAGGCGTTGGAGACCGCGATCAGGAAGGCAATGAAGCAGCTGGAGGAGCATAAAACGGTGGAAAGCTACCCGGAGCTCATCCATCGCAGCAACCTGCACGAGCTGCGCGAGAAGTTCTTTGTCCGGTTGTTCAACAATCTGTTCGAGAACAAGAACCAGTACCTCCTTCAAAAAGAGGATTTGGAACTGGAGCTGTCCGCCCCGGCCTACCTCGTATGCACCTGCCGCATCATGGCCCCGGACACTGTTCCGCCGAGCGGCGACAAGCTCGTCACCCTGTGCACCAGCACCGTGAAGATGGCGAGAGACCGGCTGACTTCGGTCAAGCCCTGCTATGTGACCAGCCTCGATTTGCGCAATTTTGCCATCATTCTGCCGGTCGATGACGCTCATTCGCTGCATTGGAAGCCAGACACAGAGCGGCTGCTCTCTGATATGGCCCAGGTGCTGCATAATTATTTCAACGTCAGGATTATGGGCGGCATCGGCCATGCCGTTGACGACCCGTACATGATTCATGAGAGCTATCTCGCCGCACGCCGTGCTTTACCCGCCGCATTGGAGCAGCAAGCCTTTGTCTTATATGCGGAGGATAAAAAGGGCTCAAGTCTGGAGCAGCCTCTTTTCGACTACTCAGCTTCCCGCTCGGAAATCCGCCGGGCGTTCGAAGAAATGGACACCGATGCGCTCCACAGCATTATTACCAGTATGATCGAAGCTTTCGAGGGGCGGACCGATCTCCTCGTGGCAGCGACGGATGCCGCCTGCAGCGTGCTCTATATGGCCACATCCCTGCTTGCTGATGGGGAGAATCTAGTGGAGCAGATTTTCGAGCATGAGCCGGAGGGATACCGAGCCATCTACCAGCAGAGCTCCATCGACGGCGTGATTGGCTGGCTCGTGCAATTTCGCGACGGGTGCTGCGAGCTTCTGTCCTCCAAGAAGCAGAGCTACAAGGAGCAGGTCATCCGGCATGTCCAGGATTACATCAAGCGCAACCTCGACAGCAAGCTGTCCTTGAACCAGGTCGCGGATATTTTTAACTTCAGCCCCAATTACCTCAGCCACCTGTTCTCCAGGACGGCCAAGGTCAATTTCGTCAAATATGTCACTGACACCAAAATCGCGGCGTCCAAAGAAATGATGCTTCGCGGCGAGGGACGGATCAACGAAATCTCCCACAAGCTCGGCTACGACAGCGCCTTCTATTTCAGCAAAGTGTTCAAGAAGGTCGAGGGCATCTCCCCTCGCGAATTTATGCAGCGGGCGGAGTCCAAGTAAATATACATGGAAAAGCCGAGCAGGCTTTGGGGTTCAGTATCCAATACCGCTCGGCTCGTCTTATTTAGGATGGGATGGCAAAAGACAACACTGCTTCTTTCAACAGTCGCAGTCCTGCCTCGATATCCTCGACTGCTGCAAACTCGTCGGGATGATGACTCAATCCCTCCCTGCAAGGGATAAAAATGAGCCCTGTCGGGCATATATGCGCCATGCTCATCGCATCATGACCCGCGCCACTGGTCATACGAATATAACTTAAGTCCAGTGATTCAGAGCGTTCGGTTAACTTCGCAACAACCTCCTCGGAGAGAAGCACGGGACGCTCAACATTGATCACTGCTGGATTGATAATGACTCCGCGCTGATTCTCCAGTTCGCGGAACAATCGGAACAGGGAATCGAGCACGTTATTTTTCGATTGCTCCGACGTGCCGCGCACCTCCAGTTGAAGCGTAACGGAATCCGGAATCACATTCATAGCCCCAGGTTGAACCATGCATACTCCGACTGTTCCCACGGTTCCAAATGCGGCTTCCTGCTTCGCCGCACTCTCCACCTCCAGGATAATTTCTGCGGCAGCCGCCAATGCATCCTGTCTATCGTTCATCGGGGTCGTACCGGAGTGTGATGCTTTCCCACTCACATGCACCTGAAGACGGGTAGGGGATGCAATGCCGGTAACAATGCCTATTTGCTTGCGTTGGGTTTCCAACAAGGGCCCCTGCTCGATATGGAGTTCAAGGAATACCTTGAACTCCTCACGTCTTCTTAGGGCTTCGCCAATCTTGTGAAAGTCCAAGGAACATTCATGGAATGCCTGTTGAATGGTAATGCCGTTCTTATCCCGTAAATTAGACACGGCATAAGTATCCAGGAGGCCCGTCATGGCTTTGCTTCCGAGCGTAGAAGCCCCGAATCGGGCGGATTCTTCACAAGCGAACGCAATGAGCTCAATGGGGTGAACGGTTTCTACCTGCTCCTCGTTTAGGCTCCTGATCACTTCCAGGGCAGCGGCTACGCCTAATGTGCCATCATATTCCCCGCCGTGAATGACAGTATCCATATGAGAACCAAGAGCGACGACGGGGAGATCAGGATTCTTGCCTTCCCGCCTAGCAATCAGATTGCCGAACGCGTCCACACGTACCGCCATCCGTTCAGCCTCGCATATCTTCTTGAAATCAGCCAGCGCTTCCTCGTAGGTTTTAGAATAGGCAAGTCTGGTAATTCCCTTTCCCTGTGGATCAGCTCCAAACTGATTGATTCTGGACAAAGTAGCTAGCAGCCTTTGAATGTTAGCCATCTTCGCCTTACACCTTGTCCAGCAGCTCTTGCGACTGGGCCTTATGCTTTTGATATAGCGGGTTCGTCGGATCGTGCTTAATGGCATTCTCGATCGCATCGATCGCTTCTTGATGTCTGCCCAAGGAACGCAGGCTGTTTGCTTTGTGAAAAGCGAAATCGTAACGATGCGGCTGCTGAGCCAATAGCTTGTCCATTTCTATGACAGCAGCTTCGTGTCTCCCCAATTCTCTTAAGTAATTGGACTTGTGGTATCTGTAGAAGGTTTCCTTGGGGTCGAGCTCTACAGCTTTATCGTATTCGGCAAGGGCTTCTTCCGGTTTCCTCATCATCCGCAACGTATTCGCGGTGTAGAAATAAAAGTCAAGATCGTTCGGATTCAGCGCAAGTCCTTTGCGGTACTGTTCAAGCGCTTCGCCGTAACGTTCCAGCTCGCTTAAGAAGTAGGCTTTATAATAGATCAAATCAGCATGGTTGCTTTCCTTGCCGAGAGCCTCATCCATGAGTCTTAACGCTTCCTCATAGTTATCCGTCCTGATCAGCGATTTTGCTTGTAGAATCGCCTCATGCTGCCCTCTGCTTTCGTTCTTCAAGATCTTGATGACTTCCGTCTGGCCCATAGCTTGCGCATACTCCAGTGATGACTTTCCATCCCGATCCTCTAAATAAGGATCAGCTCCCGCTGCGACCAACAGTTCAATGATATCAGAGTACAAGCGGCCGCCATTGCCGAGAATGATTGCTTCCAGCAAGGCCGACCAGCCCAGGTCGTTCACGTGATTCACCGCGATGCCGCTGTCTAGGCAAACCCGAACAGTTCTTAAGTATCCCTTCTCGCTGGAGGGCAGCAAGGCGGTTCCTCCGAAACGGTTTACGCTTTTGATATCGGCCCCTGCTGCTATCGTCAGCTTCAAAATTTCATGAAACCCGTTGGCGCCCGCACACAAATACGGGGTCAACTGGGTGACGTCTCTGGTGTTGACATCGCTGTTCGCTTCAATTAGCCGCTTCGCGACAGGGATTTGGTTTTTTTGCACGGCAGCCATCAGCGCAGTTCGACCGCCCGCATCTCTATATTCCACGCTCGCCCCTTCATTTATAAGCTGTTCGACGGCTGGCAAATCACCGTGTTCGCTGGCAGCAATAAGCTTTTCATTCAATGATCGATTCATGTCGTACTCACTCCTTTTTACTTCGCATTAGCCGATTCTTCGAGCTTCGGAGTATTGCGATCCGTAAAGTACTTATATGCAAAGATCGCAGCAATCATAAGATACACCCATACGAACGGCATTATCCCCGGCAGAACGCTAGCCTTCCTAAAAGAAAAAGATGTTATAAATACATGTCAAAATACTCCTCAACGTTCCTAACCTCTTCAATCTGAAAGTTCAATAACTTTACATCTCTCAATATGGCTTCACTTAAGTTGTCAGGAGTATCGGTAGCGGAATAGATTAATCCATCAAGTTGAAATATTACAACTGCTTCTGCATAAGCATTAATATAACCTAACAAATCTTCTCTCTTCCATAAGTCGAGAATATATGGCAGACCGGCTTTTACTGCATATCTCCCGTCATCATAGCTTACTTCTAACAATTCCGGGTATTCCATGTTTTTTATTTCAGCGTAGTCATAGCTTAGTCTTATATTAACTTTCTTCAAGGCTGAATATGCGGAAGATACATACTGCTGTGAATTTTTTTCTATGTATTTCCCACAGTGATTCATTATGATATCACTTAATGATCACTCATTCTATGCTGAAGTTTTGTTAGGCGTAATATCCTCCCATGGATAAATACTCGCCAGTTTCTTTGTAGTACTTGAATATCTTACTAAATGCCCTGTTAGCCTTTGCCTGGCTATGTCCATGATTTAATAAAACGACAACCTTATCCATTGCAGTATCCCACGAAGTTTCCCCGTTCGAAAGCTTATAAAGATCAACTTCAAAAAGTCCGGTTAACTCCTTTACGCAATCTCCAAATCTATATTGAGCAACAGTCCCTTTCACTTCTACCAGTTCGAATTCAATACATATAGCCATGATTGAACACTCTTTTCTTAATTACTTATGCCCACATTATGGGGTTCCCTGTCTGAATCGAAGCCTCACATAACTCCCGCATTACTCTTATGAACCGGAGATCAGAGCCTCTAAGTTTTCTCATCAAGACCTGTAGGGATTTAGGATAATAGAGCTCTTCAACTCCCCAGATTTTTTTGCTGAGAGGATAGGTTGACTCATAAACTCGTCCAGTCTCGAAATCACGGAAACGCACAAGCCGGCGTCCTTTATTTCCTTTTTCCGGGCGAACCAATTCTTGGGAAAATTCCGTCGACTGGAATAGCTCTCCCTTATTCTGATCAACGATACAGAATCCTCTCTCATTAAGCTCGTAAGTAAAATTACCGCTAGAGGAGTAATTCCATCGGTCGTTATCAAACACGGCCCTCATATACTCTTCTTGAGTTTTTGACTCAATTAGAAAAACTCCTTGAATCTTACTTATCTGTGATTCTAGAATATCCAGTTCTTCCAGTGCCTTTCTTGCCTGGTTTGCCGTAAATGTTTTTTCCCCAATCGATTTTAATAACGGAAAATTCTCTTGTCCCAGTTGTTCCATGATTCCATAAAAAAGATTGCCCCCGGAAATATTGTAGACTCGATCATAGTAATAATAAAAATCTTCATGCTCACATGCATGCTCCCGCCATTCCGAGAAAAGATCGCAGGTCTCATCATCTACAGAATCCGGTAAATCAATTCCATACTCTGTCCATTCCAGCAATCCTATATCAAAGGGAGGCGGTTTAACTCTTCCTTGTTTCACGCAATTACATATCACATAAGCATCCAGACCCATATTCATTCCTTCTATCTAATAAGACTCCCACTTCATATTGATTACATCGGCAAAAATGTATTTGATTTTCATAAAACTAGGATAAGAACCCACCCCTGGCGGTAACCTGGGTGGGTTCTTATTGTCCTTACCTTACAAAAACGAATTTCCAATTATGGTCTGCCGTACCGTTATCATCCCATTGTACAATGTTTGCGCCTGATGTCGTGGACATGCCATCCACGCCGAGCACCTTGCCACTATGGCGGTTGACGATCTTATAGCTGCCATTGCCCACAGGGACGAATTGCCAATCATGGTCTGCCGTGCCGTTGTCGTTCCACTGTACGGCTTTGGCCCCATTGGCGGTGGACATGTTCTCGATGCCGAGCACCTTACCGCTGCGCATATTCGTCAGCTTATAATAGCCATTATTCAAACTGTCCACCCGCCATTCGTGATCCGTCGCACCAAAATTGTTCGATTGCAGGGCCTGTGCGCCGTCGGCTGTAGATGCGCCTGCTATGCCGATCATCAGGCCGCTATGCTCGTTCCTCAGTGTGTACACGCGGCCGTTCTCAATATCAGACGGCTGCCCCCCGCCCGTAGAAGTACCAAACTGCCAGTAATCCAAGTTGAACAGACGCTGATTATTTGCACCTTTAAACATAAAGTATACATTATGAACGCCCGTCACGCGGTTTACCGTAGTCTCTCTGAGGCTCCAAGTTTGATTGCCCCCTGTCGGGTTAACCTGTAGCGTTCCGATGACTTGGCCTGTCGGACTGCCAAGCCGAATTTCGATTTGTCCTCCCACTGTTGAGGCTACATTCGCTTTGAAGCTCGTCGCGCCGCTGGAGCCAAAGTCGGCATTGGCGACGGCGATCCAGTCGCCGTTGTGAATATCGGTCACGTTCATGTTTACGCTTGGCACCACGCCGCCTGGCGCCTGAGCAACCTCTGTCAAAATGCCGCCCTGCCAAGCAATCGTCTCGGCCTCAGTCCGTAGATACGGATTTAGATTTTTGATCTGCGGAACGCCTTTCATTGTTCCCTGAACCGGATTAATTTCCCCATTCCCCGCATACGTCAGCTCATTAATATGAGGAGAGCGGTATCCAAGTCCATCGCCAAGTACGGCTTTGCTCACAGTCTGGGCATGGTAGGCCATATACCACTTATTATTGAATGAGAAGACGGAATGGTGATTATTGCCGCCGACACCGAAAAATACGCTTGGATTTTTCAAAATCGATTTTACATAAGTAAACGGACCCATCGGGTTGTCGCTCACCATATAGGCGATTTCTCCAGGAGGCGGGCTGCCCGCCGGGTGAGTTCCGCCAAAGTTGGAGCAGTAGGAATAATAGTATTTGCCGTTGTATTTGTGGATACCCGAGTCTTCAAAAAAGAACGGAGCATCGATAACCTGTGCGCTGCCCTCCGTATGAATCATATCAGGGCTTAGCTTGATGACGCGGGCCGTCTTGGGACTTGCCCATTGCTGCTGGGTAGGATTGTTGCCGCCAGGAATTCCCCCGCCGAAATACAGATAACCCGTGCCATTATCATCGACTAGTACGGCCGGATCAAACAGCCAGACAACGCCCGCAACGCCAGGTGTGTTCAGAGTCACCAGCGCTTGTCCCCGCGGATCTGTCCACGGCCCAATCGGGCTATCCGCGGTGAGTACGCCAAGCCCTCCTGCACTATTGGAGAAGTAGAGAAAGAACTTGTCCTGTCCGTTGATCTTCTTATGAGCGGCTGCCGGTGCCCAGGAACCATTGGCCCACTTGGCAATCCCGTTTGGTCCCGCGACAGGAATAGCGCCATGGTCCGTCCAGTTCACCATATCGTCTGAAGAAATGACATGGACTTTGTTTAAATTGCTGAACGAATTCGATTTAATTTTTCCGCCGCTATCGTATTCGTAAGCATCGCTGGACATGTATAGATAGACCCTGCCATTATAGGTCATCGCAAACGGGTCAGCCCCAAGCTTATGATCCATCAGCGGGTTGCCGTTGCCAGGGGTTTTGGCGATCGCCGGCGTTTCTGCGTGCGCGGCCTGGCCTTGGAACATCCCTATTCCCAGCAGCACAAAGGTTAATAACACAGCCATGATTCTTTGGTTTGTTTTCATTACCATTTCCTCCCCATTATTCAAAATAAAATGTGTGTGCATCCGCATTTCATAGATTCGTTATCGAACGAACAAAAATGTCCAGTTGTGATCGGCCGTGCCATTATCGTCCCACTGCACGATTTTTGCGCCTGCCGTCTTGGACATGCCGTCCACGCCAAGCACCTTGCCGCTATGACGGTTCAACAATTTATAGCTGCCGTCGCCTACAGGGGCGAGCTGCCATTCATGATCCGCCGTGCCGTTGTCATCCCATTGTATGGCGGAAGCGCCATTCGCCGTGGACATGTTCTCAACCCCCAACACCTTGCCGCTATGGATATTCGTCAGCTTGTAGTAGCCGCTGCTTAAGCGGTCAAACCGCCACTGATGATCCGCACTGCCATTATCGTTCCATTGGACGGCTTGTCCTCCGTTCGCCGTGGACATGCCGGAAATACCGATAACCATACTGCTGTGCGCATTCTTCAGCTTATACACCGATCCGCTTTGTACAGGTGACTGCGGCGACTCACCCGATCCCCCTGTCCCCGTCAGCCGGTTCTCGATTCTAAAATAATCGAAATCCACATACCCGCCAGCCGATTGCGTTGCATAGTTAAATAAGGCAAACCGGTATCCCATAAAATGCGGCAGGGTGTAGCTCATTTGCAGCGTGTTGCCAATAGCTGTCCAGCGGTTGCCGTCCAGGCTGTAATAGAAATAGGCTTTGTCCGTATTATTTTTAAAATCCATTTCCACTTTGAAGTAAACATTGTTCTGTGCAAGAGGTACACTCGCGACTTCCACAGGGGCTGTCCCGCTTCCGTTGACCATCACGATGGATTTGGAATTGCCGGACATTTTTACACCGACGAATCCATAGTTTTTCTGCAAAGCAGCCAGCCCTGCATAGTCCCCGCTCTTCATTCGGCTTACATCCATAGCAATCCGTCCGGAGCTTTCCGGCCCGATGCTTCTCTGCGTCAGTGAGTTGCGCGCATCCAAAATGCTGGTGCTGGTTCGCCCGGTCTTCAGCCGTATAAATCCCGAACGCTCCGTCAGAGACCAAAGACTGTTGTCGGGATTGTGGTTCCACTGCCATACGAGCGGAAGCCGGGTCTGGTCGAATTCATCGGAGGCCACGATCTTATTATTGGAATTCACGCCGGGAACAGGCATTGGCATTTGCGCGGGGATCTGGCCATTCACGCCGAATACCGGCCAAGCATTTTGCCAGGAAACTGGAACAAGGAAGGGCGTGCGCCCCACAGATCCATGATCCTGGAAGAGCATGCCGTACCATTTGCCATCCGGCGTATCAATGATTCCGCCTTGAGCGACGCCAGCAAAGTCCAGAGCAACCCGCCCTTCATAAGGCCCCGTAATGCGATCCGCTCTAAAAACCAATTGCGTACGGCCTTTTCCCTGCGGCCAGGTAATCAGGAAAATATAATATTTTCCGTTAATTTTTTGAATATGCGCCCCCTCGGCCGGAAGTCCGACATTAGGACCTGCCACCAGGCTGGCATTGGGGATGATAACTTGGTTCAACCCGCCCGGCTTTACGGCACTGGCATCCGAAGTGAGCTCTGTAAGGCGAATATCGCCACCGCCGTGAACAAGGTATACTCTGCCGTCATCATCAAACAGCAGGGACATGTCATGGTAGAAGCCGATGGTGGAGCGAGTCCATGGCCCTTTTTCAATATCCCGGGTCTTGTAGATGAAGGTTTGGCCCGCTGTGCTGGAGGAAAAAACCACATAATAGGTGCCGTTGTGGTATCTCAAACTGCTGGCCCATGAGCCTTTGCCATACTCATTCTGACCATTCCTGAGCGTCTGTGCGTCCAAATCCCCTAGCGTATCGTAAACATAATTGACGATTTCCCAATGGACAAGATCATAGGATTTCATAATCGGCACCCCCGGGTTCATATGCATCGTCGTACTTGTCATATAAAAAGCATTTCCTACTCTAATGACATCCGGGTCCGGTACATCCGCCCATAGAATAGGATTCTCAAATGAATTCTGATCCTGCGCAGCTTGCAAACCAGGGGACATGAACACTGTCATTAATGTAAGCGTTGCCAAAACCAAGCAAACTTTTCGCCTCATCTCTGATCAACTCCTTTCTTGTAACATATAAATGGACATTTACATGCCCCAATTTCTCCAAATCCTAATCCTCCCCTTTCGAAAAGAAGTTCGCGTGATCTGCCTCCATTCAGATCGAATCTAGCAATAAATTACATTTTTTCAAGTTAATTTTATGATTATTTCTCCGAAATCTAAATGGAATTTCTTGTGAATTTATTGTACTTTCTTACTTTAAGAGAAATACTAATATTTCTGGGGAAAGCGCTTTAATTTACTCACCTTCTGTTGTGCTATGATAGAGCCAACTCATACAATTGGAGGTTGTTCATATGTCTGCGAGCCAACTTGGCGCTTTTTATACCAAAGAATACAGGAACCTGTTCAAGGAGCTCGGCTATTCCGAAGCGGACATCGAAGCCAAGCTGGAACAGGCGTGGACTGATCTGTTCTATGGAGATCCGGATGTGCGGATCTATTATCCGATGGGCGATGATATGGGCTATTTTCTCGATACCGGCAACCTAGACGTACGGTCGGAAGGTATGTCCTACGGAATGATGATGGCTGTGCAAATGAACAAAAAGGAAGAGTTTGACCGACTGTGGAACTTCTCGAAGACGTTTATGCAGCACAAAGACGGCCATTACGCCAATTACTTCGCCTGGCATTGCAAACCGGACGGCACCCGCATCTCCCAGGGTCCTGCGCCGGACGGGGAGGAATTTTTCGCGATGGCCCTTTTCTTTGCGGCCAGCCGTTGGGGGGACGGGCCGGAGCCCTATAACTATTCCAAGCAAGCCCGAACGATATTGAGCGCATGTTTGCATCAGGGTGAAAACGGTGAAGGCGATCCGATGTGGGACCCGGAAACGAAGCTGATCAAGTTCGTACCGGAATCTACGTTTAGCGATCCGTCCTATCATCTCCCTCATTTTTACGATTTGTTCGCCCTGGTGGCCGACGAGCGGGATACGAAGTTTTGGCGGAAGGCCGCCAAGGCCAGCCGCGCTTACCTGCATACGGCATGCCATCCGGAAACCGGCCTCTCTCCGGAGTACGCGAATTATGATGGAACACCTGCACCGCCACAACCGCATGGCGACTTCCGTCATTTCTACAGCGACGCTTACCGGGTGGCCTCCAATATCGCCCTGGATTGGATATGGTTCCGTCAGGACCCTTGGCAGGTCGAGCAATCCAACCGGATTCAGGCATTTTTCCGGGACATCGAGGTATCCGACTATCGCCGGTATACCATTGACGGGAAACCGTTCGACGAGCCGGCGCTACATCCAATCGGACTTCTGGCAACCAACGCGGCAGCTTCCCTCGCCGCCGACGGCCCAGACGCAGAGCATTTCGTCCGCCTGTTCTGGAACACGCCGCTGCGTACCGGCGACCGCCGCTATTACGACAACTGCCTGTACTTCTTTAGTTTGCTGGCATTGAGCGGGAATTATCGGATTTACTAATTGCGGTGGCTGGTGGTAGCGCGCGCAAGTATGAAAAGGCAGGACAACTTCGCGTTGTCCTGCCTTTAATAATACGTTCATAGGTTTCTTAAATAGTCTGTAGTCCCTGTTAACTCTGCCCATCTAGCTGAAAGAAATTTTGCATAGTTCAAGGGGCTAGTTCCGTAAGTTCCTAGAGAATGGCCATCATTAATTTCCACCAGCTTCATATTTCCTTCTTGATCAATTCCAAAATCCATGCCATATGCCATTGGCGCATCAATAAAGTCCCTAACCGCGCTCTCTACAACACTTAAATCCAATTTTGAATCCCAAGCGCCTTTATAAGGCCTAATATTAAGTATTTGCCCATACCGTATAAAGCAGCGCCATTCTGTTACGAAATCAACTACTTCTGAACACCAAATATTCGTATCTTTATTTTCTTCGATTAGCCCTATAAAATCTTTATACTCTTTGACGACCTTCCCAGCAAACTTTTTCGTGATGTCCCTTGGCTTTATAAAAACATTCCAATTGTTCTGGTTATGTTCGAAAAGTTCGCGAATCGTTGTAGACCATATTTTTCTGCCAAAATAATGAGACAGCGAGGCAGGATAATCTATTTCTCCTTGATCTCTCTCTATTCCCAATATTTCAAGACGTTTTCTTACGTTTCCAATTCCGCCAAC
This sequence comes from Paenibacillus sp. YSY-4.3, assembly GCF_054767475.1. Lineage (NCBI taxonomy): Bacteria > Bacillati > Bacillota > Bacilli > Caryophanales > Paenibacillaceae > Paenibacillus > Paenibacillus sp. YSY-4.3. The sequence continues at coordinate 389,986 of NZ_BAABMC010000002.1, forward strand.
CACTAAATCCTCTGGGTAATTATCTTTGATTTCTCTAATGTCATGATACTTAATTGTTTCCCATCCTAATGATACGAAGCCTTCATTAGCTACAAACGCATTTACATTGTAGAAGTCCCCATTCTTATCGGCCTGTATATACGCTCTCATGATCCTTCCCTCTCCTCATCTCCATAAAACCTATTTTCTTGCTTACGGTGTTTTAAATAATCTATTACTAGTTGTGTAAGATATATAATCAGAAGCACCGAAATTGCATATGTTGGTAAAATGTGTACCTCATACTGCTCTGTTCTTGTAAAGATTTTAAAACGATACATATTGAATTCTACATTTGTGATTACACCTTCTGTGAATCCAATACTCACTAATACAGCATACAAATGATTAGCAAACTTAATACATGATCCTAGAACAATAAATAAGAACCCTATTTCAGTCGCCTTATTAAATCTAAATTTTGTCATGCGATCCCTCTCTATATTTAATTAAAATAAGTAAAGCTCTTTCGCCCTTTCGTTGTGTTCCCTCTATATTCTTAGTATGTATTCCAAGAAATTATCTCTTGCGGCGAAAATTTCAACTCCTTTAGTTCCGCTGGTTTTTCAGATGACTTCCTTCCATAATTATACATCTTATAACCAAAGGATGTTATCCGCAGCAAGAACACAGCGAACTTAGAACTTACTTACAACATAAGGCCAATTTCTCCTTCAACATCCAGGTATAATACTCATAGAAAGGAACTTTCTAGTTGTTAGTTCCTATATTAACTTCTTTATATTATTATAGAAGTATGCGTTTATGAATTAACAAACAATAGATTACAAATAATTTGCTTAAACACGGTAATTATAATGAAGAAGGGGTTACAACAATGAACGACAGCATACAGAACAAGCATCAAGGCATTGAAATTGGAGTTTATACCCTCGGCGATCTTGTTCCTGATCCGCATCGTGGTGAAACCATTAGCAGCCGGCAGCGGCTGTTGGATATGATCGAAGCGGCGAAGCTGGCCGATGAGGCCGGACTAGATATATTCGGAGTTGGCGAGCATCATCGTCTAGATTATGCGGCATCGTCAACCTCGGTTATTTTAGCAGCAATCGCACAAACTACAAAGCAAATCAAATTAACCAGCGCGACAACCGTCCTGACGACAACAGATCCTGTGCGCCTATTTGAAGAGTATGCTACGCTAGACTTATTATCGAACGGACGGGCTGAAATTATTGCTGGGCGCGGCGCTTTCCTGGAGTCTTTTCCTCTGTTCGGCTATGACCTGAATGACTATGACGAACTGTTCATGGAGAACTTTGAGCTGTTCCAGCAGTTAAATCAACAGGAGAGAGTTTCTTGGCAAGGCAAGTTTCGTGCTCCACTTCAAGATGCGGAAATTGCACCACGCCCCGTCCAGCCGCAAATTCCTATGTGGATCGGTTCAGGGGGGTCACTTGTCAGCGCGGACCGGGCTGGTAAGCTCGGAACCGGCATGGCATTGGCGATCCTTGGCGGTGCTCCTAATCGTTTTCAAGCCTTGGTGGAAGCTTACCGTGCAGCTGGAATCGCAGCAGGCCACAAGCCATCCGATTTGAAGGTCGCCATTACAGGCCATGGTTACATTTCCACTACAACGCAGCAGGCCAAAGACGAATATTATCCATACTACGCCAATTATCGGCAATACGTAGATCAGCAGCTTGGAAAAACCAGCGCAAACCTGTCTCGTGAGGATTTCGAACGAATGACCAGCCCGGAAACGGCCTTATTTGTAGGTGATCCGCAATTAATCATCGATAAAATCATGTACCAATACGAGCTGTTTGGCCATCAACGGTTTATGCTGCAGCTTGACGTGGGCGCCATCCCCTTTTCTAGGGTTGCACGAAGCATAGAATTGCTGGCAACAAAGGTTGCACCAGCCGTTCGCCAACAAACAAGCAAGGCAGTTGCAGAGCCAAACGTCTGACCTACTACACTATGTCATAAAGGAATGATTTCGATGCCGGATACAAAACTAGATTCTAAAGCACTGGATATTTTAAAAGATAAAATCCAATTAATCCAAACCGAGGAAGGCGGCATTTACCTCGTTGGACCGATCAAGCTGCCTGTCGACCTGGACGGAGAAACCGTCATTTTCCAATGGTATTGCTGGCTTAGCCGCTGCCAGGTTACAGATAACTTTCAAGAAATCATCGACCAGTTGTCATCCGCAAGCTTAGCAGAGTACCAACAATCGAGCGTGCTTGTGTACGGTGATTTCAAAAATGCCGACGAAGCGCTGATTCGCATGCATTCAATCTGCCACACAGGCGATATCTTTGGCAGCCAAAAATGCGATTGCGGCTTCCAACTGAAGAAGTCCATGAAAAACATCGTGGAACACGGCACAGGTGCGCTGTTCTACCTGGCTAACCACGAAGGGCGCGGCATTGGATTATTCAGCAAAGCGATGGCTTACGTGCTGCAAGAGAACGGGTACGACACCGTCGAGGCTAACTTAAGCCTCGGATTCGTCGACGATTCCAGAAACTACACCGATGCGCTAAACGTGCTGCGAACCCTTCGCACCAAGCCGGTGACGCTCATGACCAACAATCCGAAGAAGCTTGAAGCCCTACAGAAAGCCGGCCTTACCTTATCTGGAAGAGAACCGATTTGGGGCGGCGAGTCAGCCTTTAACGAGTTCTACCTACAGACCAAGGTGCAGCGTTCGGGGCACTTAGAGGAAGAGGGTTCATAACGCCACATACGTAGTAGATATAAAAAGACCCGGCCTTAGATTCTTCTAAGATCGGGTCATCTTTTTCACTTTGCCTTAGTCACCTCAGAAAGCTAACTTCTCTTAGAAATTCTTCTGTATCCAGCAATGTTTTTTGATAGGGTTGATTATCATAGTTCCCATAGTTAAAAAAGCCATGCCCTAAACCCTCAAATTTTATCAGCCTCGAGAAGTTCCCCTTAGATTTCATCAGCTCTCTCAGCCGGTATTCGAAATAAGAATCCCCCACATATTGATCGCAATAACCTATCACCTCTCCGATCAGGCGGGCTGCTTTAACAAAGCCATGATCGTCAGCAGGGGGCTTCAACTTGTCCAGCTTGTCCAGTAGATATGAGTCAAAATAATTCGCAGGAACCCCAAGCACCACACCTTCACGCCAAATGCGCAACGTTGGGGTTTGCTCCGAAATAACCTGCCATTCCTGCACCAACTGTATCAGATCAGCATTGCTCAGTGGGCTGCTTTCTTCCATGCGGCGGAGTGCTTCTTGAATCTTGTCAGACGGGATTTCCCCCGAATGCCTGTATTCAATTCTGGCATCTGGCCGGTTATAGAGCTCTTCACAAATAGTGCAAGCGTCGCACACCGTTAACGTATTACGTTTGCTCTGCAGCAGATGAATCGCATGCCGCATTCCCGCCTGCTCGCATGCATTGCCGCTGGCCCAGACAATGATTCTCGCTCGTTCAGGGATATGCGCCAGCTTGTCTACAAGCACGCTGTACTCTTCTTCAACTTCCATATCGTCCTCGAAGGAGTCCGTTATATGGTTCCGAAACCAGTCACTGCGGGCCGCCCTGCCTTCCGGGGAGTCCAATTCGCCCAGAGGGCCAATGGAGTAATTCTCGCTAAAGGTAATCACCTTATGCGTCTCTGCCCAACCAAGCTCTTTCAGCGCATATTTCATACTTCCCGCAAAAGAATCACCGATCACGATATGAACATGGGTGCAGGTCGGCACAGGATCCCAGAAGCCTCTTTGCTGCTGAAGCCCCATCAATCCATCATAAAGCTCAAGCAGCTTCGTGATCGAGTCTTCACGCGACTCGTCCTGGTCCCGCAGCCGCTTGATTTCCGCCAGTATAAAACTCAAATACGACCGCAGTTCTGCGTGTCCCAAGAAATCTATGGCCTTCTTAATAGATTGTAAGTCTTTCATTCCTGTTTCCTCTCCCTGAACTTAAATCTCGAAGGTGGCTAAGATCAGAAACCTGTTTTTATGCTATTAGCAAGCCTATACAAATCAGCGATGTCGAATCGACCGATTGCTTCAAATCTTTTGACCGCTTCATCTATACTTACCGCTTCCACAGCCACAACCTTCTCACCGTCAGCCGGATTTAATGGTTCGGAAACGATCCTTACTTCTCCCAAGCAAATCAATCTAATAAAATTGGGGTGAGGGATATGGGGCCGATATGGCTCCTCTGCACTGGAAAAACAATAATAATGCCCAAACACTTCAAAGTTGCTTATCTCTGCGCCTAACTCCTCAAGCATTTCCCTTCTTAAACACTCTAGATAGCTCTCCCCAGGTTCCATCGTTCCGCCCGGCAGCTCCCATCTTCCATCATCCAATTGCATGACCACACACTCTGAGCCAATAAACGGAATCATGCTTATATTGCTCACCAAAGCTTCATCGAAAATCTTCCCTAATTTGAATTGGTTCGATACTTGCCCCCATTGAATGGGCTTCTTCAATGCAGGTACGTTATCCAGATAACTAGCGATATCATTCATAGGCTCTATTATGTGTTGTTCCATTGAATTCACCCTCCGCTTACTTTAGAAAATAACAACTCCAGAATATCCGCTCCATGCTCTTGCGGGTACATCAATACTGATAGAACTACAGTAATAATTAAGGTTACCGCCCACAAAAAAAGCTTCTGTGCTTTTTTTAGCCTTTTAAATTGATACAAATAAATAACGATAATCAAACTGTTCATAAAAAAAATCGCTGGCAAATACACAATTCGCTCTAAACCTGTATTGGGGAAGTTAAGTATCAGCGAAGTAATCGTAAGTATTGAAGGTAATAACGCTAGTAAGTATTTTTCTAGATGATTCCCCACCCAAAAGCTATTCAAATGAACTCTAGGCATTCCAAAAAGCGATCTATTGCAGTCACTGCAAGCATGCCTATAGGGTAAAATAAGAGGAATCAATACAATCAACGCACCGTAACCCACATCGCCAGTAAAAAAGTAAACAGCCAACACCATGTAAATTGAAAAAATGAGTCTCGCAAAAATAGAAGCTTTTTGTCGAACATGAACACTTTGACAGACTGAACAACTCTTCATATTTCCACCCTCATCTGAGACACATATGTTATAACGAACCGTGAAACAACCCGGCCTTTAGGGTCAGGTCGTGTATTAATCAAGGCTAGGCACTTTAATATATATTAGCTTTCGTTATTACACAGAATACAGCCATGACAGGATAAGTACGTACCATGCTTCTGACATTTCGGATAACCAACGGGTATTGCAGGACTTTCATCCTCCTCATCAATTTCAGCCCATTCTAAGTAACTAGTTATATTAATATTTTTTTCATCGAAGACATTAATCATTAACTTGAATTGTTCTAAGCGTTCAACCACCCACTCCTTCAAGGTTTCAGCTTATTCCATGATTATACATTTAATCATCATAGGGAAATAGTCCCCATGGTATTTTACACAGTTCCGCTAGGCTCAGAACGAACCAAAATATTAAGTTCAATTGTAAGGATTTACACTTCTCCTATTAATTCTGGCAGCGTTAACTTACTTCCTAGCCATAGGCTCCCCCGTCAGCGAGAAGAATCTGTACTACAGTATAAATGACCCAGCCCTGGATATCTCTTATCCGAGGCTGGGTCATTTATTGCCTAAGTTTCTGTCGGACCTTTCCAAATTAGACTAGCACACAGCATGGAACAACGTAATACTCTACAATAGTCTATTTTATAAAGGAGTGCTCCGATGAAAGGGAATTCATCTTTTGATTATATCGTTATAGGTACAGGACCGGCAGGCGCGGTCATCGCCAAAACGCTTACAGATGATAAGAAAACTTCTGTACTCGTTATCGAAGCGGGCGAAAATCGTGATAAAGACGAACCCATTATGGACTCAAGCTTTGCTCTGGAACTGGAGGAGAGCTTTTTCCCCAATTACTTCTGGCAAGGAGAAGGCGTCCCTCAAGAGAGCCTGGATGATCGATCTTTTGAATGGACAACCGGCCGCCTCTCGGGCGGTGGCTCTTCCATTAACGGAGAACAGTATGTACGTCCAACAACAGCTGTGCTTAGAGAGTGGGAGCAATTACTCGGCCCCATTTGGTCCCCAGATAAAGCCATCCAGCGGTTTAAACGACTAGAAAATTATAATGGTGAAACCAATAACGCTGAGGCACGCGGATTTCACGGGAGAATAGATATCAGGCAAGCACCTTCGGTTCCAACGCCTCTGGCGGATAAGCTAACCCTCGCCATTGAGCAAGCTACCGGATTTCCTAGCATTCTTGACTACAATGATCCTGAAACTCCACTCGGTCCATTCACTCGCTGGCAATTGTATCAAAAGCCAGATGGAGATCGGGAAAGTTCGTCAACCGCTTTTCTGTCCCCCGATATCGTGACGCCAGCTGGCCGAGGCAAGAATGGACGTAAATTAACCGTTTATTATAAAACAACAGCCCTTCGCGTGCTTTTTAACCGCAAACGTGCTATAGGCGTGGAGTTATTAAAGGAAGGGAAACTCATCAGAGTATTTTCACGAAAAAAAGTGATCATTTCAGCAGGAATCAATAGTGCCCAATTGTTAATGCTATCGGGAATAGGGCCGGCCAAAACGCTGAAAACGGCAGGAATACCTGTAATTGCTCATAATCCGAACGTAGGGAAGAGATTAACAAATCACACATTAAACTTCGCTGTGTTTACAACGAACCCCGACGATGCTGCCCTGCCTTCCAATGACCCTGATGCGCTATACACAGGTGGAGCCTTTTTGCCTGACCCCACTGGAAAAAATCCTGATCGTAGAGCCGTACAACTGATTGGAATCGGTTCGGATGGAATGTTATCCATAGCGATTCTATATTTGCTGCCCAAGAGCCGGGGATCAATTACAATTCAAAGTAATGATCCGCTAAATATTGTATTGGGCAATGAAGGATTTCTTTCAGATCCAAGAGATATGGAAGCAGTTAAAAATATCTATAAAATATATATCAAAAAAATTGCAGCCGAACTGGCAAGAATAGATTCTTCTATTCGTCTCGTAACACCGACTTTGGATGTTATAGATGATGATTTACAACTAGAGCAGTTTATAAAGGAAAACTTCGATCATAATCATCATCAGCAGAGCTTCCTTCGAATGGCCCCAAGAAATAAGGGCGGAGTCGTCGATCGGCTAGGAAAGGTATACGGAGTAAAAGATTTAATCGTAGCCGACGCCTCCCTCATTCCATTTACGGTCGACGGCAACACTTCTGCCGCTGCGTACCTTATCGGATATACGATTGCTAATCAACTTCGCAATCGTTCTAGAAGTGCGGAACGGGACGAAGAATAATAATTATAGGCAAGCCCCATCAATCAAAATACAATAACGAGTCCCCAACAACGATTTCTATAGTAATCGATACAAGTAAAATTGCAATGGCATACACAATTCCCCATCCTGAGGTTCCACCTTTTTGGATGACTAGATTACGACGTACTTCAGGGTCACTGTGATATTGCATGATCTTATCAACCGCTTTTTTAGACTTTTTGTAATACATTTGATTAGCCAGGATCGCCATCCCAATACCCAATCCTGCATATCCACTACTCGACTCTGAACCTAGCAGCATTAAAAAAATGGATATCACAGATAAAGTTCCAATATACATTGCGCACTCCGCATACATTTTTCGATAACCCATCCAAATGGGACCGAACAGGAACATAGGCCAGTTCCATTTCGATTTCCTCATCACTTTTTCAAAATATTTATCATTATTGGTATGTAATCGCAGAAGATGAGTTAGCTCATCCTCGCTGGATTGCTGGTAAGTACCATATGGCGGCGGCGGAGGCTGCATGTATGATGGTGCTGATGACGGTACTGGTGGCGATCCTGGCATTCGTGGTAATGGCGGTGGCCCTGATGCAGGCACTCGCGGTGGTGGTGGCGGTACTTGTGATGGTTGCGATGGTACCTGCCCTACCGCCTGTGGCACAAGATTCACCCCACAATGCTCACAGAATCGAGCCGCTGCATTTAGTCGTCTCCCACATGAAGAACAAAATTTGTAATCCAATCCGTTCAGTCCTTCCTTTTGAAACATCAATATGTATATAGTAAAATCATACCAAATTGGCTGGGAGGATGGAACTAGCATTGCTTTGAATTTATTTTCTCTAAACAGTAGTTTCGTTGTTTCAAATATAAAAAGCCATTTCAAAATTGAAATGGCTGTAATAATGATGTTATTTAGTTACATAGAACATGGTACCAGAAGAATCCAGTGAATAATGATAAAAAGTAGTATTAGATTGTGTCGTTGACCATTTAATTGAATGAGCATTCTTATACGCTGTTGTTACTGACCCACCAAAACTTCCCACTGGAGTAGAAACATCAAACCCAGCAGAAAAAGTCCTTTCGCTTCCATAACTTTTGGTGTTACTAGCACCACTATAAACAGTAAACCACTGCGGTTGATTTTTGGCACTCGCAACGGAGTAACCATTTGATGAATTATATACCCATTCATTGCCTTGTTGCGGGCTTGGACCAACTACATTAGTTGGTACCACATAATATTCAGTAAATGCATATCCAAACTGGTTATAAAAACTTACTTTACTATACCGATACTGATAGTTTGCATAGATATCACGTTGGAGATTGCATTCAGTGCTACCCCAAAAAATTTGACATTGCCCCGGGATCGTATATTCCACTGTCGTTCCTGAATCGGTCGCTAATGTAAGACTACCATTACTGGACCAGCTTGAAGAAGGCGAAGCCTTAACACCTTTTTGAATACTTACTCTAGCACTGGAAGATAATGAAAAAGTAACCGTTTCACCACTTGATACATTTACAGTACCAATTTTAGTGGGTCGGGTATAGTAGACTTCTTGATCAACACAATTATAATTTCCGATAGGATCCCCTGTACAGTTAGGCCCCCAGTTACTTATCGCTGCGTTAGTACTAAATTGACTTGAAGGTGTGCTGTAACTATTAGCGTTATTTTCTCCAGAGAAAGCAATTGATACGATCTGTTCTTCATTTAAATTAGCTTTTGCTGAGAATGAATTTATTGCTCCATTTTTGACATGTGAGACTGCAAAATGCTCAACAGCAAATTCCCCATCCGGTGATGAGACTATAGCTTCATAGACTACATCAAAAACGTCTCCGGCTGTTTCAAGTTGCTCAGGAGCTGTTGAATTAAAAGAATATTTTCCATCCGAGTTAAGACTTCCATTGTATATAACCTTACTTTCGCCACCGGAAATCACTCTTAATGTAAGAAAGCCTTCAACAGACTCCCCTTTGTTATTAAGAGCCTCAATAGTAACAGACGGTATAGTAGATGGGAAATTACTATTTTCAGCAGCAACAGACATTGGTAAACATAGTATCGAAAATGCCACGGAAAGCAATAATGCTGATATCGAGAATTTTTTCATAATCTCATCCTCTCGGTTATTAATATAAGCTTCATGTCTTGCAATTGATCATTAAAATTCATTCAGAACGTCTTGACGATGGTACAAATTTACATTAATCACCTCATTTAATAGGTTATATATAGATAAAAAGTAAATTATTTCAATTTTAATAGTATAATATTGTGTTATGTATGTAAACACAAAAATTACTTAATGAGTCAAATTTGGAATACTATGTAATTGAATTGAGGGGTATTTACAAGCGGGAATAATCAATGTGTTGCATAATTGACTGAAACAGTGTGGGCGTGATAACGTTATACAGGAGGAAAATTATTCCTATTTAGGCAACTGGGATTAATCGGTTTGTGAACCAAAATCAATACACGAATTAAATACGAGGTGTTGTTCAATGTGGAAACAAAAGATAGTTAAAATATTGGCGTCATCTTTTATAATTTTAATTCTCTCCTTTTATTTGTATGTATGGATATCTGATCCGTTAAAGGCAGATGGCTGGTCCAACTATAATAATGAACAAAAACGAATATATCTATCACTTGTAAATAATGGATCAACTAAAATAAAGATAGAAAAAGTGACTGTAAATAACGAAAAACAACCAGAGCAACTTAATTTGGTTATGAGTTATACTGGACAATTAGTTTCTGCTGGAATCGAGGATGATACGCAAGCACGGTTTGTTGGGATTGACGAAGGATTTATTCACCCCAAATTATCTGAAAATGAGCTGAAGGAATTAATAAATCATAATGAAAAAGGATTACCATTACATTACGGTGTACTTATCATAAACAAGGAAGATATTGAAAGTATAAGTATCAAGTATAAATACCTCGGTATTTCTAAAACTAAGAATGTGAATTTAGAAGCGAATTGAGACTTTAATGTTGACTTTTTAAACCTCAGGTACCGCCATTGTTAGTTTTTCATTGCCCGAACAACGGGGACGCCAACAGGATTGCCCCGATAAATACAATCTGAAGCAACACCCGGACAAACAGTTTTGGAACAGGCTTGCCGCCAATCGTCAGTTGTTCTCGAGCAGCATATACATTTGCAGGAAACATCGCGATCAGCAGCACGGTCAAACATATTGAGGCGGCAAGAGAGAATTTAGGCAGCAAAATACCGATAGCTCCTGCAATTTCAAGCCACCCGGTTACTGACACGATCCATTCTTTCCTTGGAAAAACAGGAGGAACCATCCGGATCAGGTCAGGCCGCCTTTTTCCCCAATGAGCGGAAGCAGTAAGCAGCAGCATAACAGTCACTGCTACTTTCAGTGAGGTATGCCAATCGTCGAAATAGGACCAACCAAACAGGCCGAAGATTCGGAATAACAAAAAAGATGCAACAAGGGCAATGAATGGAGCCATAATGATCCCTCCTTAGACACTTTTAATAATCATGAGGTAAAGAATAACAACCGGCAGCAAAGTTGCAATAATACCAAAAACAGCCCACAAACGTGACGCATGAGCATACGCTTTGGAGATATTCCCGATCTCAATGCAGTCAGCGCTATGACGAATCATTGCACGCTGCAAGGGAAGGAGAATCGCTAGCCAGACAACACCTGTAATTGAAAACAATACGAGCGATAGCGTAAGCCAATTTAACCCATGCATGGATATCTTCGCTTGAACAGCCATGACGATTCCTGAAATGATGACAAAAAGTAGCCCAGGCAGTGTGAATACTATATCAGCGAGCATAACGTTTTTCACAGTGTGATGAATAACTACCGGGTTCTTCTGCAAATCCGCCCGAACTTTCCAAAACGCCGCCGTAATAATATTTCCTACAAATAAGATAACTCCCGCCAGATGAAGAAGCAGCCATACATTCATGAGACAGTCTTCCTTTCTTTATTAGGACTAATTTTTCAAAGTAGCGGCCATAAATGATGATAAATCTTGAGCAGTATAAGATACCGGAATCTTTAGGAACGAAGAGCGGACGCGAAGGCCAAACGATAACAGAACAAACATTTCAGCCGTCCTCTCCGGGTCAACCGATTCTTGAATAACCCCATGCTGTTGGCCGATCACAATCCATTGTTTCGATAAATGAACAGACCTCTGATAAAAATGATGGAGTACTTCCTCGACAGCAGGTTCATCTTCCTTACCAAGCAGATACATCAGAACTTTATTGGTTACTTCATTTGCATCTTCCAATGCTGCTAAATTACTCGATATTGCCAGCATCGGTCCGTCGAATGTTTTCTTCCCTTGCTCCACTTCTTTCATGAATCGATCATTGATTTCTTCAAGCCGTTCCTGCAATACCCAAGCAAAAATTTCGTCTTTGTTCTTCACATAATGGAAAATAGCTCCCTTGGACAATTCCGATTTCTCCATAATGTCCTTCATCGTAATCGTGTGGCAGTTTTTCTCCCGTAACAACTCTTTGGTTGCATCAAGTAATTGCTGTATTGTTTGTTTCCTTCTATCCTCATTTTTCATGGTAATTCCTCCAGTTTATTTGTGGTCCATATTTTTCCAAGGCGCTTATTGCCAATTATACAAACCGACCGTTGGTTTGTAAATATAAATTTCAAAATAATTATGGAGTGAAATAAACCCCTGCCTGCAGGCAAGGGCTCGTTCTGGCTATAAACCTGAATTATGAGAAGGTCTCTATATAGCTCTAGTTTTCAAGTTATCTTACTACTTTGAAGAATAGTTCATAATTATGGCTTCTTGCGTACCTTCATCGTAAGCGATCCACAACTCGTCTCCAACAACTACGCCATAGACTGGTTCAATAGTTTGTTTAATGCGGTAGGTTATTCCGTCCTTTTCTGCGATAATATTGGCTAGTGGGCGCTCTCCCTTTGTTCCGTCAAAATGAACGGAGAGCACTTTAGCTGCGCCCTGCTTACCTTGAAGTAATCGGGTTTCCTTTTGTAAATCGTCTATTTCCATGGTAACTGGAATGACTGTACCCACATTTACGGATAGGTTTTCTGGCGCAAAGATACTATTCACTTTACGGATTCGGTCCGTCCCTCTAGAAATCATGACTTCCAGAAGCATAAGCTGTTTATTTTCAATGATTATCGGCATTTTCTGCACATGGATCACTTCACCCTGTAGAGAGAATTGGTCCGAAGCCTTAACTGTGCTCTCATTGCCGTACCTAAAAATTCTCGCCATTCCCTGAATCAAATATCAGTGGCTTGGTGAGATTTTTTGAGATTCCTACACTTTAATTAGCCCTTTAAGAATTCCTTGCAGAATTGCATAAGTTACTTCCGAATCATTAATCCTGCTATCTTTAATCATATTTAATGTCTCTTCAACACTTATTTTTAGAACTTCAATAATTTCATATTCTTCAAGGTTCTGTTCAGCAATATCTATTACATCATCCGTATAAAACACATGTGTAACTACGTTACTTATCCAACTAGCTGGAGTCAGGCTGCCCAGATATTGTATCGCTCCGCATTGACCACCAACCTCCTCCAGAAACTCTCTACGAATGGCTGTTTCCAGATCCTCACCTAACTCAACCATTCCTCCTGGAAGTTGAATTACAAAATCATTTACTGCCCTTCTAAATTGTTTTACAAAAATAAAAGAATCGGATTGTTTCGCTAACATCACGACAGCTTGGTTATTCTCACTAAGGGTATAAACCTTTCCGAATTCATCTTCTACTATCATGTTTCCATTCTTGCGTGATAAAACAGTTAAGTCTTTCATAACTAACTCCTTTTCTACACTCACCTTCTATGATTTCACTTCCTTTTCATTTGCAGAGTTTATCAGAAGTCGAGATTTCTGAATTAAATATCAAACCAAGCTTCCCTTAGGTCTTTGTATAATTTTTTAAATAAATTTTCATTGTCAACGAGCCAATATCTTTCCACTATCGGTACTAACTCATAAAAAACCTTATATTCACCTATCCAGCCTTCTGGAACATAATCCTCAAAAGACATAGGCTCTGGAAATGACGAAAAGAATTCTCTCTTATCAAAATCGACATAAATCGTAGGTAAAAACTCTAGCACTTGGTCGTAATACTGGAATACATTTTTAAGCTCTACGATCATATCGGTTAGTTCTGAGGTTGATACTTTATATTCCTCTATTTTATGTAAAAAAGTCTCAGCAGTTGATTCATCAAGAATTTCAATCCCAAATCTGTCTTCCATTTCTACGTTCAAAAACCAGAACTCTCTTTCAGTAATATACCAAGTCCATGAATTCTGAAATACTACTCCCACAATTAAGGTTTGTGCGTATTCTGGCATTAGCTTCATGAAGATACTTCCTTTTCCTCGATTTCTAATAATGTTCTCGCATCTACGACGCAACCCGGCCTTAGATAGCTCTTATCTTAGGTTGGGTCATGTGCTGTCTGAATTTTATTTATTATCCAGTTATATCTCTCATGAAAAATAAACTTATTAGAACTTTTGACATTCCTTTATATTAAACCGTAGTTCCCATCAATTATCTCTCCGTATTTTCCTGAATATCCATGGCTTACCATTATTAATGTTCCATCAATACACTCATTTAACAGTATAAAATTCGTATAATTCGAGGCAAAAAAGCCTGAAATTTTGTAATTTGACTCACTTAATCTTTCATTTATATAATTTTCAAACTCATAATATTGAAACTCTATATTTATTCCTTGATGAGAAAGAAATAAATCTCTCACTTCGTCAAGTGTTAATTCTGAATATCTCTTATTTGTAAGCTTTTTTGCAATAAAGTCCTTATAGAATTTTCTGTATATTTTTCCGTGGGTCAATGAATTAATGATCACAGCACGCTTTATATCACGAGCTTGTAGGACAACTGCTATTAACGGAATCATAAGTAATACGAACAATATAACATCAAAAAAATAACGAACCCTTACTCTGCTCCCAAGAAAATTATCCAAAAACACAAAAATATTACTAGTGTCTGATGCACTTGCCCAAGAAAAGAAAAAGCCAATAATTAATGTTGAATATATAAAATTCGCCACATTTTTAAAGATATTTTTATCTAGCCTCATTTCTCCAATATTTTTATGAATTAATTCTTGAAATCTTGCTCTCTCTATGTACATTTCCGTCTTGTTTAGAACCTCACTCACTGTTTTTTTCCTCCTCTTAAGATTCACTAAAGTATTATTTTTTCAACAATATGTCTCTTCAAAGTGCTCCGACAAGCTAATGTTTCCACTTATCGTCATACGTCAATGAGAATGACTGTCGGATAAGCTCTTCTATTTTCTTACCAGAATAATTCTGAGTATTAGATTTTCTTATTTCTCTAATTCGTTCCCTTATACTCTTAACTTTTTCATTAAAATCTTTTACTCTAACGAGTTTTCCCTTTTCAAAAATAAGTTCACAAACAATTTCATAACAATGTGGACAGTGAAAGCCCATATGAAGATAAAACTCTCGAATAAAATTCCTAGCGATAATAATTCCTCCTGAATAATCTAGCTCCAGATTCACATTATTATACGTCCAGGCTTCTCCTACTCTATCAACCTTCTTAGCTCTAATATCTCTCCATACTGGTGGGTCATCCTCCAATCCAGTAGTAAATTCTGACAGAAGCAAATCCATACCTACAATAGCATATTTCGAATAATAACCTCTCCAACATGCTGTACTTATCATAATTGGCTTAAAACCATGTTTCTTGGGATCAAATGGCCATTCTTTTTCAATTCCAATAAGGGAATAAGAATGACCTTGATATATAATCTCATCAGAAATTTGAGCTGTCATAGCAATTTCCCTTCTGGTGTATAAATAAATCTGTTGTTCCATTTATGTACTTGATGTTTGGTCTTCATATCCCTCTTCATCATATTTTCATTTGCACTGGTTTCAGATAGTTTTGTTTACGATCCGGGCATATATATTTGCAATTAAATTAATAAGAACTCCATAGAATATTAGAACAAGACTGTAATGAAGCTTCCCGCTAAAATCCTGGACACTACCGATTTCCGATAAAAACACCAGACTATAACCAACGGCTATCGCGATTGCGAAAGATTGAATTAAACTTCCCATGTCCTTAAATACTGTACTTTTTTTATTATCCCTTTTGAAAAAGAACGTCAAAATAAGAACGATAGCTACGATAGCTAGAATAGTCAGTCCGGAACTAAAATTAATAAATAACACAAAATCACTCCATTCTAGAATTTTTTATCTGTTTCCTTGTTGCTTGATATTCGTCCATGATTATACATCTGACAACCAAAGAGCGATGGCCCTCAAGCGTGAATACAGTTTCTCTCCTATCCATTCGTGACGGCCAACACCGCTTATCTTCACCCAAGATTATAGCTCATTTGTAAAATAGAGGAAACGACAAAAGAGACGCCACCCAAGTGGCGTCTCCAATCCAATCATTGCAATCGATATGAATTTTGGAATTAAAATCAGCAAAAGTTATTTGGGAACAGAGGCGCGAACAACCTGCACGAGCGCTCTATAGGTCTTGCCCTGATACTCGGCGGTGATATAGGTTATACCTGCACGAACGCCGTTAATGTTCCCATCCTGATCATAATCGACGATCGCCGGGTTGTCGCTCTTGAAGGTGGACATCTTGGTGACATTATGAATGTTCCCGTCTTTATCCTTGAAGAAAGCAACGGTGTCAATCGAAGTTCCCTCTGTTAAGGAGTATTCTTCGGAATCCAGATAGAAAATGCCTTCAACTGGTTCAGGATTCTCGCTGCCAGGCATCGTTACTTCAACTTGAAGCTGTGCTGATTGATTTTGATAGACGGCCTGGATGACGGTGCTGCCCGGATTAACGCCGGTAATCAAACCCTTGGCGTCTACAGTAGCCGTATTCTCATCTTCCGAGAAAAAAGATATGGAATCCGTGTCCGTGAGTAATTGTTCTGTTCCATCGGAGTAATGTGTCTTTACAAGAACTGCTTTTTTCTCACCGGCGGCAATCTTAACGCTAGAATCTTTGAACGAGATTCCGTCTAAGACTGGATCTACCGGAGGGTTTCCTGATCCAGCGGTTTTGGTGACTTGCAGGATGGACTTCCCGTTTACTTCAACGGTTCCAGTAAGTACAAATTTGCCATCCGGTGTTACGGTTCCATGATATAGTCCTGTCAAATTCGGTTCATTGAAATTGTGTTTGCCTATAATTTGACCGTCTCTGCCAAGCTCTAGCGCTACGAACTGGGATTCACTATTAGCATATCCGCCTGCTGCATTTCTTCCTAACAATACGTATCCTTGGCTATCCCGAACAATTTTATAGAATTCTTGATCCTTTTGAGCCTCGTAAGTTCTTTCCCAAATCACTTCACCACCATCATTAATTCTGGTCAGGTAGTTAACACCACCTTTCGTATTGCTGGCAATCAGATAATCGCCTTCATCTGTTGAAATGATCGAGTATGCGCTGCGTCCAATCGGGAGCAAGTTCTTGTTCCACACTACATCTCCGTTAGGATTCAATTTTGTCACTATAGCCTCGTCATTATTGCCTTCGTAGGTATCGACGACACCGACAGCAATGGAACCGCCATCCGGTGTAGCTAAAATATCATTATAGTTCTGATAGTAGCCAAAGCTGTACGTTCTATTCCACATGACTTGTCCCTGGGAATCTGTCTTCAGTACATAGGCCGGGCCATCTTCAGGATTAGCACCTGTCACAACGAATCCGCCATCATCCGTTTCGTCTACAGCGTTCCCCGCACGATCGACCCCGGGAAACTCCTTCTCCCATTCTAGAATACCTTGAGCACTGAGCTTGGCCATGAAGACGACATCACGTGTATTGCGACTGTAGTCATGGTTACTAGTGGTTCCGCTGATGAGAATTCCGCCATCTTTCGTCTCAATAGCCTTATGAGCCTCAGCATGACCAGACAAGCCATGTCTAATCACTTGCTGCCATTCGATTATGCCTGAAGCATTCAGCTTTAGAACATACGCGTCTCTAATCCCGTACATTTCATACCGCATGTCACCAGTTATAATATATCCTCCGTCAGACGCAGGGACTATGCTTCGTACATAAATGTAGGAATGATCTATTCCATATTGGTAGGACCAATGGTCAGCATCCCCATGATTTGGAACCTCAAATACCTCGACTTCTAACTGGGCTTGATGATTTTGGTAGAACGCATGAATGGTGGTGCTGCCCGCCTTGATTCCTTTAATGATTCCTTTGAAATCAACGTTGGCGATCTCCTCATCATCAGAGGAAAAGGATAAGGAGTCCTTGAGTGTTTCTTTGGAGCCATCCGAATAATGCGCAATTACTGCAGTAGGTGTATGTTCCCCGACAGCCATCTTTTTCCCGTTATCCGTAAAGCT
Organism: Paenibacillus sp. YSY-4.3; assembly: GCF_054767475.1. Taxonomy (NCBI): domain Bacteria; kingdom Bacillati; phylum Bacillota; class Bacilli; order Caryophanales; family Paenibacillaceae; genus Paenibacillus; species Paenibacillus sp. YSY-4.3. The sequence continues at coordinate 407,817 of NZ_BAABMC010000002.1, forward strand.
GATTCTCTCCAACATACGTTCTCCAGGCTGGCTGTTAGGTCCTGCCAGCTTAGTCACCTGCATGCAGTAACTTTTTATGTCTGATACTTGACCGAGCAACGCGTAACCACCATCCGACGATGCGGTTAGACCCGTCATCTCGCTAAAATCTTTGACTGTAAATTCGTTCTGGTTCAAAAGCTCTCCATGGTTATCAAATTTCGATAATTCATATCTTCTTTCCTTATCATTATGGGAATTTTTATCAATTTCCGCTAAGAGGGTATATCCTTCGTTAGTACGTACGACTTTCTTGAAATATCTCCGGTCGATTGGTAGTTTGAATTTCTTTTCCCATAGTACTTTGCCATTCGTGTCTATTTTGGTTAAAAAATATGCATCTTCCCAATCCGAATCTTCACCGAAGATCACGTACCCATCATCGGAGGGAGCGATTGAATATGCTGTCCTTAATTTGGGGGCTGCGGACAGTTTTCGGGTCCAAACTTCCTCCCCGTCCGCATTTAATTTGCTGATCACAGCTCCTCTATTCGGATCGTTGAAAAATCGGTCAACCTGGCTGCCTACCGCGATCGAGCCGCCATCCGGAGTTGCAATGATATCCTCAAAGTCCTGATCATAGCTAAATTTTAGCTTTTTCAGCCAAAGTTCCTGTCCCTGAGCATTTATTTTTAATACATAAGCGTAGTTAATATCTGCCCCCCCATAGCTTCTACCCGTAATCACAAAGTCATTATCCTTGGTTTCTGCCACGGACAACGAATACATAGTAAAGCCATAGTTGTATTCCTTCATCCATTCCACAGCGCCCTGAGCATTTAGTTTGATGAGTAAGATGTCATATTTTCCATTTTCTTTTAGAATGCTTCCACAGGAAAGATATCCGCCGTCTTTCGTTTCAATGGTCACATCAACTTCAGTTCTGCTAGTGTTATTATGCTGAATTTTTTGTTCCCATTGTAGTGTCCCGGAAGAATTGAGCTTCAAAATGTTTGCCTTTCTAATTCCTGACTCCTTTTCAATGACAGTGCCTGTAACAACATAGCCTCCATCCGAGGTAGAGGTAATATTTTGCCCGGTCACCTTTTCATCCACGCCGTACTGGCGGGACCATTCAATCACAGGTTTCCCGGCTTCGGAAGATGCATACCCGTGACTAGACGCGATTCCCGATACTAGGGTCAGGCTGAGAAGAGCAAAACTGGCTTTACGCATAATGGAACTTAACAAGCTTGGACACTCCCTCCATTGTTTTGGTGATGAGGATGTCTGGATAGTAAACTCTACCCTGATTATTTATTAAGTTGAAGGGATAAGATATCCAACTAATTGCATAAATTTTACAGTTAAAAATTAGGGGAAAAGGACCACCTCTTTTGGGACTGCTTGTTCCCAGCTGCGAAGAGAATAACTACAGGGAATATTCGCCCTCATGTTACCAAATTCAAATTCGGAGACCGGGTAGGGGAGGTAAATTGATAAATTAAAATAGGCAGGGCCCGAATGGACCCTGCCTACTTACTTATGCATTAATACCAGTATTACGTCTCACTCTTATTAGTGGATCACGGCGAAGATGAATTACAAAGTCTTGATTTGATGTATGGTACACTACATTCCCTGGCTTTACTTGAAAAAACTCTTTATTAGCATCTTCATCTAGTACTGTGCGAATTGGTGTAACTTCATCTACTACTTTTTTGTTGCCTTCCTCGTGATAATTAAGTATGGAAACCAGAACAAATTGATCAGGAAACAGTTCTCTTACCTCTTGCCATTTCATTCGTTCTACCTCCTACAAATTCGCTCTTATAGCCGAACGTTCTCAATATACTTTACGTATTTTAACTATTTCGCCGATGCTTTTCATTTCTTATTTGCGGAGCTGGCGCAATACAATTTGTTCGAACCATTTCCAAGGGAGAAGCGCCTTCCCCCATATCGCAGTCCATGCTCCCTTTCCTAACACGTAACGCAATTTGGGATAGCGAGCTTGGGCGATTCGCACCACCGTCCTAGCCACATCTTGCGGATCGCTGGCGTTGTTAGCTACGTTGTTGCTGTAGGCCAGAATGGCTGCAAGAGGCTCCTGATAGGGTGAATCTTTCTTGGCTCTCATCGAAATATAATCGAAGCCTTTGGACCAAATCGCGGTTTTGTATGCGCCAGGCTCAACTAAAGACACATAAACGCCGTATGGCAGCATTTCCAAACGAAGCGATTCACTGAATCCTTCCACTGCAAATTTTGAGGCAGCATAAGGCCCGTACCCTGGAAAGCCAAGTCTGCCGCTGATGCTGCTAATGTTAATAATTTTCCCGTATTTTCTCGATCGCATATGTGGCAATACTTCTTGGGTTAGAGCAACAAGACCGAAAAAATTGGTGTCCATGGCATGGACCCAGTCCTCTAGTGGAACTTCTTCCGCAAAGCCGCCAAGTGAGATGCCGGCATTATTCACAAGCACATCAATGCGTCCATAACGCTTCATCAGTTCATTCACGGTCTGGCGAATCGCTTGCTGATCGCTCACATCAAGGGAATAGCACTCTATATGTTGGCTTAGACCGTTTTGTTCAGCAGCTTGCATCAATGCATCCTGCTTCGTGATATTACGCATCGTGGCTATGACATGATAGCCTCTACCAGCTAATGCCAGTGTGATCAGTAAACCAAAACCGCTGGATGTTCCCGTCACCAAAGCAATCGGTCTGTTTTGCCTCATGCCCTGCAGCCTCCTTTATTTAGAACTTATATTTTCGGATCAAAGGAATCCCGATTTGGTTAATGACGGTTTGCAAGAATGACCAGCAAAGCCGCCTTGGAAACGGTAAATGCGCATCGTAAACAGCCGAGTACTCGATCTCAGCCGCAGCCCCTCGATTCCTTTTGAATTGAGCAGCGCCAGAACTTTCGTTTAATAAATGACCGTTCTCCCGAGCAATGTGGAATAAAAGTGCAGACAACATCCGATACAAACCCATTTCTATAGGCATAGAAAGATCGTACCCGAAACAAGGGGGTAGTCATGATTCCGTTGCGGCAAAAATAACCTAACACGGCATCATCCTTTAAGTAAGCCCCCGTTCTTGTCCTTCAAGATTTGTCGAAGAAATCAAGCACATGCATTCACTAGGGCAGCGGATCTCACAGGTATAATTTTGCCAGCCATCTGGAATTGGCGCGAGAGATTTGGAATAGTCCCATTGTTCATTTATAAAATGAAAACAAAAAAAATTATAACGAATAGCAACAAAGTGCTCTTTAAAACGTCTAATTTAGTAAATCCAGCATAGGGAGGAATATACTATCAATAAATCCATTGTCAGTCTCATGCTTATCCTATTTCTTATTCCTCTGTTCGGATGTAATATTGAAAAGAACAGTACGAATAAAATTTGGAACTATGATGATGGATATGTTGTTGCGAAAGATGAGGCTAATTTAATGATCTTAGTGGTGAAAAATCATGTTACCGATTTAAAGAATACATCAATTGAAAAAATTATAGAAGAAGCAGATCCTAATGCAATTTGGATTACTACAGATAGAGCAACATATGATTCGGTTTTAATTGGTGATCATGTAAAAATAAAGGATATAGGGACTGTTCTTCAATCCTACCCTGCTCAGACAAAAGGGAAAGTTACCAAAATGGAATAAAAGAATCTATACGTTTGCTTCATATCTACAGTTTGTAACAAGGTATAGATTTGAACCTATAGGAAATAAAAAGAATGCTACCAGACGTGCCAAAAGAAGGGCTATCCCCTTGCAGACTAGATCAGCAAAGGGATAGCCCTTCGCGAACTTCGCCCAGCCCTCGACTTTCGCGTGACTCGCGAACCTTCTAGTCATCTTTTATAACTATGATATCTCTCCCCCAACCCCCTCCATCACTACCCAAGACTATAGCCCATTTGTAAAATAGCGTAAACGTCGAGACTCCACGAAAGTGGAGTCTCGACGTTTACGCTAAGCTGATACCGTATGCGTTTCGGAAACAGGCTTAAGTCAAATCTTTATGTTAGTCCGTTCAATCTGTGATTCTAATACATCATATAGAGCAAGTTTATAGTTTATTTTGTCCAAATTAAAATATAGTTCCCTTATACTCTTCTCAATTTCTTTTTTATGATGAAGCATCATCCCTTTTCGTTCCGAAATCGTCGAGTCCCCTTCATTATATAAGTATACATACTTCTGAATTTGGGCAATCGGCATTCCTGTTGCCCGAAGTGCAGTAACAAAGTGTATCCAGCTTAAATCTTCTTCGTCATATAACCGCTTCCCATTTTCATTTCTCTTCACATGTGGAAGCAGCCCCTCCTTCTCGTAATATCGAAGTGTGGGAGCCGCTATTCCTGTCAATTCAGTTACTTCTCTTATTGACAACATAAATAAACCTTCAACCCCTTCTGTTAAAGTATACTTTAAGTAATTTCTTGGCTTTTCTAATTAAATTCGCCGTATTTTTGCTGTGAATAGTGATATAAATACGATTAAAACAAAGAATTTCTCTGTTCAATTATATACTTATTATCTCATCAAAAAACTCTTGACTTCAAGCGAACTTTATCTCTTATGATAACAGTGTATTTAATAACGTTTATTGAGAGGATGAAGTTGACAATGACAAATATCTCAATCGTCACTGGCGGCAGCCGCGGACTTGGTCGCAATACTGCCATCAGTATTGCGCGTCATGGCGGTGATGTCATCCTGACCTATCGCAGCCAAGCAGAAGAAGCAAAGTCTGTTGTTGCTGAAATCGAAGCTCTGGGGCGAAAAGCAGTCGCTCTACAACTCGACGTTGGAAACATCGCCAGCTTTGCGGCCTTTGCTGAGACAGTCCGTTCGACCTTGCATTCTACTTGGGATAGCCCCACTTTCAATCATCTGGTGAACAATGCCGGCCACGGAGAAATGATAGACTTCGCCGAAACAACAGAAGCTCAGTTCGACGGCCTGTTCAATGTGCACGTCAAAGGCGTGTTTTTCTTAACTCAGACCCTTCTGCCGCTTCTTGCAGATGGTGGCCGTATTGTGAATTTCTCATCAGGTCTCACTCGGGTATCTTATCCCGGATTCTCCGCCTACTCTGCGGCGAAGGGAGCGGTCGAGATTCTAACCATCTATATGGCCAAGGAACTCGGTCATCGCGGTATCACCGCTAATACCATTGCACCTGGTGCAATCGAAACCGATTTTCTAGGCGGTGCTGTACGCGACACGCCTGCTTACAATGACGCATTTGCCGCGATGGTTGCCCTTGGTCGTGTCGGCGTACCCGACGACATTGGTCCCGCAGTCGCCAGCTTACTCGGTTCCGACAATCGCTGGGTTAATGCGCAGAGAATCGAGGTCTCGGGTGGCCAGAACATCTGATCGCTAGTAATGGCCGCAAAGCACCTTCCTTCTTATTGTCGGAGGCCGCTGAGCAGAGACGCGGCGGCCTCATAATATGTCTAAGGAAAGGAAAATACAATGCCAATGATTATTGTTCACGCGCCTGAAGCTGCGTTCGATTTGAAGGCACGGCGATCAATTGTCGGAGAACTTACAGATTTTGCGCTTGAATGCGAATCCTTGCCAAAATCACCCTTCGTCAAAAGTACGGTTTGGACCTATTTTAATCTTTACGATCAGGATACCGTTTTTATGGGAGAAAAAGAAGCGACAACGAATGTTGTCAGTGTGCAGATCTTCGTCATTGAGGGCGGTTTAGACAGCGATGCCAAAATGAGGCTGGTCGAAGGAGCTAGCACAATTTTCGGACGGCAACTCGGCACTTCTGATCTCATCCCCGTCTATATCATCATTCACGAAGTCCCCGAAGAAAATTGGGGGATATTTGGCCAGAAAGCGGATTTAGCAGCTTTCCGAACATCACCACTTGACGCGGCTGCTCTGTAATTATTTGAGCAGCCATAACAACTTCAATTGCGGCCCCACTAACAATGCACCAGTTGTGAAGATAAATGTCCAATTTTCTGATTGTTCTTTCCGGAGCCGACAAATGGACGCTTACACTAGAATTGGTGTCGCAATACATTGCAGAGTTTATCAGAAGTCGAGATTCCTGAATTAAATATCAAACCAAGTTTTCCTCAGGTCTTTGTATAATTTTTCAAATAAATTTTCATTGTCAACGAGCCAATATCTTTCCTCAACCGGCACTAATTCATAGAAGCTTTTATACTCGCCTATCCAACCTTCTGGAACATAATCTTCAAATGACATAGGCTCTGGAAATGACGAATAGAATTCTCTCTTATCAAAATCGACATAAATTGTAGGTAAAAATTCTAACACTTCGTCGTAATACTGGAATACATTTTTAAGCTCCACGATCATATCAGTCAGTTCTAAGGTTGATACTTTATATTCTTCTATTTTATGTAAAAAAGTCTCCGCAGTTGATTCATCAAGAACTTCAATCCCAAATCTCTCTTCCATTTCTATGTTCAAAAACCAATACTCTCTTTCAGTAATATACCAAGTCCATGAATTCTGAAATACTACTCCCACAATTAAGATTTGTGCATATTCTGGCATTAGCTTCATGAAGATCTTCCTTTTCCTCGATTTCTAATAACATTCGAGCATCTGCGACGCGTTCTTAATGACGTGTTAGGAGGGTTAAATTATCACCTATAGATTCAAGATTAATATCATCAATGCTCCCTAAATCTCCTAGGTTATAGGGAACTAGCATTTTTTCAATCCCGAATCTGCTTAATGTTAGCAAATAAAATGCCATGAGTACTCCATTAATAATATTCCTGTCTTTTTCCTCACGAACTATTAATTCATAAACAAAGACTTCTTTCTTGTCCTTCCCATATCGTAACGCTATATGATAATCAAAAAATTTCTCAGTACTTTTGCTTCCCGCATGACAAGCTAAAGGGAAATCAGATTTCTCAAAACTATTAATAACCCCTTCAATCTCAATATTGGAAAATTTCTTAATTGGAGATTCTAGATTGCTTATTCCTTCATGGACAATATGATAATAAGGGTACTCTATCAAATGGTCACGAAATTTTTCGACTAAATCTCCTTTAATAAAAACAGGATGTATCACAATAATCTCACCTTTTTCATGGTTAGAATTTAATTGACAGGGCGTATGGCCACGATACGTGGACGCCGTGTTAGGAAGAGGGTCAATCCTCATCGATATACAATCACAGTTCTTCAATGCTGTTATATATCAACCGCTGTTTTTCTGGTAATTTAAGATCATTATGAAAGTGGCCAAAGTACCATTTCTGATAGGTTAATCGTTCCTTAATACTCTCTAAATAATTGTTCAATTCATCAACTTCGGAGCTATTATCCAATGCTTTATTCAAAAAACGAACCGTTGAAGATGGACATGTATGTGTAATTACTATATCCACTTCCCAATTATGTTTATCAAGATTTTTCAGACCTTCTGAATACTCCTCATTGGATGGCATTTCTCTCGCCCACCAATTAAAATTTTCTCTTCTGTGTTCCTTATCATGTGATTTGGCACCACCGAATGTGAATATTTTATACCCGTTAATAGTAAAGACTTGACCTCTCATTAAATGAATAATGCTATCATTAATAATATGTACTTTACCGCCATTCCAATATTTTACTGGGTAGGAATCCAACATGTCATGGTTCTCATGATTTCCATCAATAAAAAGGGTCGTGAAATTCTTATTATTTAACCACTTCCGCCAGTATTTTTCATCATTTTTATTATCCCACACTAATCCAAAGTCCCCTGCTATGATAACGAAGTCTTCTTTAGTTAGCCTACTGTTCTGTGGGAATCGTTTTGAGTTCAACTTACTAATATCAATATATCCATGCAGATCCCCAGTAATATACATTTGCTCACTTCCTTAAATCTCATAGCCTCGTAGGGTTGAGCTAAATCCGCTTCTCTCTATTCACCTATCCATTATGCTTCACTTAGTTATGTACTAACAGGCCTAAGCCATACAACATCAAACCCCATCTTGCTCATAATTTCAAGCCCATCGTGATACTCCATAATACTTTCACCGTTCCAGCCATTATCTAAAGCAAACAGTATAAACCTTCTAATTTCTTTGGGATGATGTAGATTGAATTTTGCGATTTCATTTGTGTCTTTATTCTTTATCGTTACACCTACTAATAAAGGACTCCCTGTAATTGCATCGTCCCATGTAACAAATCTATATGTACAGGTATTATTTTTCGAACCCTCTACTGAAATCCTTAATGTAATTTGGCTCTTATGTTGAAAATACTTTATATTTATAACATATGAGTACTTTTTACCATTTATAAATATCTCTCTAGTTTTTTTCTTCATTGTTGTTAAACCTCTTCGATCCACTTGATACTCGGCATCTGATAGAGTAATTGTAGATACAGTAGTCTTCTATATTAGTTTTTCATTATTAAGCCTTTTTTGTGTTCCAACAAGCTATTATTTCCACTTATCGTCATACGTCAATGAGAATGACTGTCGAACCAGCTCTTCTATTGTCTTTTCAGAATAATTCTGAGTTTCAGATTTTCTTATTTCTCTAATTTGTTCCCTTATACTCTTAACTTCTTCATTAAAATCATTTACTCTAACAAGTTTTCCCTTTTCAAACAAAAGCTCATAAACAATTTCATAACAATGTGGACGCTGAAAGCCCATATGAACATAAAACTCTCGAATAAAATTCCTACCGATAATAATTCCTCCTGAATAATCTAGCTCGAGATTCACGTTTTTATATGTCCAGGCATCTCCTACTCTATCAACCTTCTCAGCTCTAATTTCTCTCCATATTGGTGGCTCATCTTCCAAACCAGTAGTAAATTCTGATAAAAGCAAATCCACATCTACAATAGCATATTTCGAATAATAACCTCTCCAACATGCTGTACTTATCATAATTGGCTTAAAACCATGTTTCTTGGGATTAAATGGCCATTCCTTCTCAATTCCAATTAGTGAAAAAGAATGCCCTTGATATATAATCTCATCAGAAATTTGAGCGGTCATAGCAATTTCACTGCCTCCCCAAAGCCTTTTATCTAATCAACAAAATGTTCTTCTCCCTAATGCTGTGTTATACGCAGTTACTAGCTTCTTTGAAATTACCGACAACTTCAAGTGTGTGTTATTATAAATGTATATTCTTGAATTTCATTGGCTACATTCGTAATGAAAGGGGCTGTTGAAAATGGCTGTATCCAAGAAAGATCTCGCTAAATTAATCCACCAATTACCAGATAAGGATATACCTTTAGTGGCTGACTTTTTAAAACGTCTCATAAGCAATCCCCTAGATGCAAACATTCCTTATGATGATGAGGAATTAAGTGAAAATGACCTGAAAGCAATTGAGCAAGCAGAGTTAGAATTCAAACAAGGTAAAACGATCCGCCTAAAGGATATTGAACATGAATTACGAAATTGAATTAAGCACCGAATCGGCAAAATATCTTCGTAAATTAGACAAACCAAGTAGACTACGCATTCTAAACCACTTAGACATTCTTAGGATAAACCCCAGGCATACAGAACTTGACATAAAGAAATTACAAGGAAAAACTAATCTCTACCGTCTAAGAGTCGGTACTTATCGCATCCTCTATAGTATTAAAGATAATTTTCTTGTTGTATATGTTGTAACGATTGGCTCTAGGGGCGATGTTTATAAATAACCTGAATAAGTACTTGTGCGGTTTTTTTATCTCTTAGAGTAATCGTGTACCTTAAAAATGATGTCCTCGACATCTATGAATCGCCTGACATTTCTTCAATATATTCTTTGCGTAAATTAATTATCTTTTTAGTTGCTTCATCAATTTTTTTATAAAACTTTTCTTTGTATTCATCTAGAACTGTACTTTCACCATAACCATACCATTCAAATGAATCTATAATAAGCTGCCGTATTTCTTCTGTTTTATCATTAACTATTAATTTTAATGTCAAAGCAGTTAAGGTGTCATGTTCATCATCAGGGGCACCTCCACTAACTAATGAAAGTGGATCTAATTCATTTATGATTGCTCTAACTAGCATAAAATACTTAGGACAGTTCTTTTTTAAATCTTCTCTTTCTTCTCTACTTATTGATTTGTTCAATTTTTCATCACCTGTTTTGTTATATGATGTTATAGAATCACTCGAGGATTTTACCTAACGTTCTTGTATCTACGAACCCGAGAGGCTTAAGGGAGCGCATGCGACCAGATCCGACGGACTTTGCCTCGCAGGGTTGTGAGCTGATTCCGCTTCTCAGCCTACCTCCTCTCCAAGGGCGTAGCCCACAGCGTAGATATGGTTCCCTACTTCTAAGAATCAACCCACTCTGAACCGAACTTAAAGTTTTCATATGGATTAATTCCTTCATCAATACAATATTGTTTCATATTAATTAATGAGCTATTTAATAAATTAAAGAAAAAACCTATTAGATGAATTAGTTCAAATGTTTCATGAGACAACTCACTTAATTTCCCATTTTCATCTTTCTTGATTACTCTTCAATTCTCCTAATAGATTTAATGTTTACTGTTAATTTGGAATAATTCACGAAACGCCCTAGCCCTAAATTGCTTTTATCTTAGGGGGCGTTCGTTGTCTGAGTTTCTTCCACGATTATTCATCTGATAACCAAGGGAGAGATAGCCTAGCAGCATGAATACAGTGTTGGCTGAAGTCTTTCCACCTATGATTCTCTAGAATAATTTATCTCCCTTGTACCAGTTGAATTTATCCCTCACTTGCCCTGCCACTTCTATTGCTGTATCAACTAGCTCATTGCCCCTCGAGAATCTGAATGTTGTTTGTTCTGCATTATCGTTTGGACGCCCATGATTACTTTGAAATTCCTCCATCTGCCTCCATACAAACTCATCACAAGCATTTACGGAATTACCCACATATTGATCAAAGTCACTGGCCTTTAAGTGATTCGGATTATACGCATCTTTAAATGTTGCCATATAGGCATTTGTTTTGGGTGTCAACTTTAAAGAGATGGATATTCGTTTATCACCTGCACGGGCGCTTAGCGTTATTGAAAATTCATTTGCTGTACCACCAACCCAAGATGACCAATTATATTCAATAGCCCGATCAACAAGTGTAGTAACAAGAGTTTCGAATTCTCTAATTCTAAATTCCTTCCAATTAACCTTCCTACTCTTAGAAAACTTTCTCCAGTTATCTTGAGTAATTGCTTCGGTTTCTTCTATTCCGAAAATACTCGCTAACTCACTAAAGCCATCTTCGTATTCGAACCTAAAATCTACAAATTTTCTATCTGCTAAAAATAAAGGAATGTTACAATCCCTATAGTAGATAGGAAGTACAAAAACTTTCTTTGACTGCATTTGTTTTACCCACGCTGCTCCGATTTCACTTTTTACCCATTCCGAATTTAAAGCTTCTGGTGATAAAACAAGGCCAAGGTATTCATTTTCACGAATACCTTCTTCAATTTTCCAAGTGATTGAGTCTCCAATTTTTATTTCCCATTTATCGAACCAAACATTTACACCAATTCTTTTCAAGTCTCTTGCAAGTTTTTCGACAAATGGCTTATCAATACTAGTATGACTCAAAAATATACTAGGCATATTATCCCCCATAATCTGCAAGAATTTTGGCTAACGTTCTTGTATTCACGAACCTTACGTATGCAAGGTTGTCACATGAATCTATACTCTGTAAAACACATCACCAGTGACCGACGCCGTATGCCTAATACGTGAATACGATGTTAGGCGATTGAATCGATATCTTCGCATCACTGAATCGACCATCTCCTAGACTGCTTTGTACTAACTTCGACAATTGATTTTTAAAATCACCATATACACTTCCTGCTATCACTTCGACTAATCCAATCCTCAGATCATCGCACAAACTTATAAGTTATTCATACGGTGTTATAGGAAGTCAGTGCCTACTTTGAAATACTCTCTTTTTTTTATTTCATTAGTTTTTGTGATAGTTTTAATAACTCAAGGTGCTCTTTATACTTTTCATTAAGCGTTGTAATTCTAGCTTCTAGTATAAATGGTGCATCAGCGAATAATGACTTGTAAGATTTTTGAAGATAATTATAAAGGGCTTTCTTTTCGTCTGATTTTAGAACAACAGGAGCTCTTGGTATCACAGGAGGGGATTCTCTATCGGCAAGTTCTTCAGCTGTGGCAAGACCAAATGCAAAAAAGTTATACATCTCACTACTGATTCGCTTGCCTTTGATCTGATGTACTCCTTCGCTGTCTAATGTTATTCTTTCATATTCTATATGATTTAAGTTTGAGGGTTTTCTTTCAGCTGTATCATAATACAATAGAATTTTCAACACTTCTTGACCAGCTAATTCTTTTACTGGCTTATACATATGATTTTTAGGTTTTGGAATTTTATATACTTTTTGTTCTTGGCTAATGTACAAACATAGAGTGCTGCTCACTTGATTGCTCCTTTCTATTTTTAGTAAGCGCTGATTTCCTATTCCACGACGTCCGACGAAATCGGATGTGTCCTGCTACTTCCACTTTCCATCACTTCTGTCTGCCCGAGGGTCGAACAGTTAGAAGCGTGAAATAGTGTTAGGTGCAGTTTTTTATTGACTTTCCGCGTAACGCTCGAGAATAAATCTTGCTCTTTCGATTAGCATAGTTGATATTGAACTATTCAAATTAATTTCTTCTAAGGTGAGTAGCTGAGCTTTTAATTTATTGAGGTATGTCGCTATATCAATAACTAACTCCCTTCCTATACTACTAACTAAAACAAGTTCATCAAAAATAAATGAACAAATAAATAAACTTAAGATAATAATATCTTCAACTGAAAGGTGACTACTGTTAGGATCAAATCCATCATCATTCATATAGTGAATAGCTGTTTTAAGGTTTGGATGAGTAAAACTTGAAAGAAGTTCATACAACTTGTCAAATATATCAACATCTATTTTATACACACTTGATTTAATCATATTGTAATTACTAATATGCCCCAAATACTCTTTTCCGGTTTGTCTATCAATAATTATTCTTTTATCTATTTGCCCTTTTTTGTTAATCCCATATTCATGAGTTCCCGATATAATGCCTATTTGTATTGCAATTAAATTTTCTAAAGCTAATGGATTTCTAGCAATGTAAAGCAAATTTATGTAATTCTCGTAGACTGTTCGTAGTAATACAAGTGAATCTTCAATATTTCCACTATTAATATGGCCTAACACTGACTTCATTGTTTTAAATGATTTTGTCACACAAAATAGAGTATATTCTTTCTGTGTAAAATCTCGTTCGTACTCTTCGTCAAAACTACCGCTTCTTTTTACTATCATGCCAAGATTCAAAACGCATGTATTCAACTCCCTAAGTAATCTGTCAATCACTGTATTTATTTCATCAAAGTTTACTTCAGAATCTTGCAAAGCATAATATTCATTCAATGCATCCATCCATTCTTCAATCTCTATGTCTGGTATTAGCGATTTATTAATTGATAAAATAATTCTCCCTGTTTTTTTATATGCATATTTGTATGCTTCATCAAAATTAGCTCGATCCATTATTTCTAGCATCACATCGTCAATATACTCAGGTGGTTCGTGCATATAATATTGGTCGAAAAATACGGGATCATTTGGCCCTGGATCACGGCCAAATGTATCTTTGAACCTTTGTAATTGCTCTTCGAGTAGTAGTTTTAACTCTTCATTCATTGGTACTGATCTATATATCCTACCATCCGAATCTTCCATCCAAGAAAACTCTTTATCAATACAGCATTTTTTATACTTTTCACCACTTCCACAAGGACAAATACTATTACGGGAAAGTTTGGTCTTAGTCATTAAATATCTCCTTTTCAATGAATTTGGTTTAGCTTTCTTGTATTCACGAAACGACCCAGCCTTAGATAGCTCTATCTTAGGCTGGGTCGTGTGTTGTCTGAATATTCTTCTATGCTTTCACATCTGACAACCAAGGGGCGAATGCCCCGCAGCGTAGATACATTGTATACGACGGGGTTCTCTTCTATGAGTATACCCACATCCATTTAATGTCCTTAACTATCAGGTGTGTATTCAATTAAGTCTGATAGTTTGCACTCAAATGTATCGCACAGCTTTAATAATGTTTCTAATTTGGTCGTTTCCATATTTATTTCTTTATATAGTTTGTTAATCGAATTTCTGCTCAGTCCTGATTTTTCCATCAATTCTGCTATATCATCGATTCGGTGCTCAGCCATTAGAACTCTAATATTACACTTTATCAAACAGACTCCCTCCTATGCTCAATATATTATCTCTCAAAATCATTTTTTTCAATTAATGATTATCATTTCACCTTACAGAGTAAAAAATCACCTTTACAATTCACTCTAAAGAGGTATATAATAACCTTATAGAGTTAATGAAGGGAGGGAAATCATTGATTGAATCCTTAGAAGTTTTAGCTGATCCTTTAATTCGCAATCGTCTAAAAACGCTATACTCAAATTCAGACATTGAACATTTTTCTTCTGAATGTGAGCAGTATCTAAAACTAATTCGAGTATCACTTCCCGATAACCTTCAACATACCCTATTTCTTTATGAAGATGCCTTAACTTCATTACAAACTGTTTTGGAAAGAAAAATATATCTACGAGGGTTTAAAGACGCATTATTACTTTTTAATGAATTACATATTCAATTAAAATAAGGGCCCTGCGGCCCTCTTCTTTTTATTTTTTTATCCTTATTGTAACGTTTTTGTATTCAAAACGCGATTTGACCTTAGGTAGCTTATATTTTACATCGGGTCGTATGTTGTCAGATTCATTACATCTAATAACCAAGGGGCAAAGTCCGCGATTGCATTTACGAACCCGAAAGGCGCGACTAAGGGCCTAGTTAAAGAACTCCAATGTTCGCCCTTGGACAATTATCCCGATGCGTGAATATTTTGTGATGTAACGTAAGAACTTTCCGCGAAATGCATACTAAACTTTATTCTTTTTTATTGTTTCAAGCATCGTATACGTTGACTCCCAATTTATCCTTTCAAAATATAAACCGGATGACATATCCTTGTTGATCTTATCTATGTATGAGTCAAGCCAGTAAAAGAATTCCCATTTTCCATTAAATAGAAATTTTAATATTTTAAATTTAATGCGTAATTCAATTTCAATTCTATAACCTTCGAAACGAAAAAAACTACCACTTCTATCTATCTCAGGGCATAAATAATGCTCAATAAATCCGTCTGGCGGATAGTAACTATCCTCCTCAAATTTTACAAAAATATCAAAATCGAATCTATCAGTTGCTATTCGAATTGTATTCTTATCAATTCTTTTTACTTTACTATTTCTAGGTAAAACTAAATCAAATCGATTGAACCTTGCCCCATCCTTACCAGATGCAAATACCGTTTCACCAATCTTGATAACTACCTTTTTGCCATTTACGACATATTCCTTAGGTGGTTCTTCTACTTTATGTTTTTGAATTTCAAATGAGGCTCTTTCTTCCATTGGTTTTGAAAACAAATTTAAAAATCGATTCTGGAATAGTACTTCGGGTATTTCATTTCGTCCTATTTCTTTAAGGTATTTCTGATTATATCTGTCATCATTAAAATAATCCGATAAATGCTTTGACAACTCTTCGATAATAAAATACTCAACAAGCTCACCAATAACAATTCTGGACTTACTTATTCTACCATGTATCCAATCACCTACTGTGTGGAAACAACCTAATGGTTCACGATCCCAAACTGCCATTATATCTTTATCCTCTGATATTGCAGCTTCTAAATATTCATTAATTTTTTTTGAAAACTTATACCTATCAATATCCAGAAGCTTATTTTCAGTTCTATCATGAATGATAAAACTTTCAATAGAAATAATCTTCTTCAAGCTCTTCAATACGAACCAAATAAGGTAGCATAACACGAGTAATGAAACAACGCCTCCAAGCCAAAAGCCCGTCTGTGCTTTAAAACCATTGGTTAAGGTTACACTCCCAGCAATGATATTAAGTCCAAAAGATAATAAAATGGTAATACATATAAATCGGATTACATTTCCACGATCATTTAACATTTCATTAAGATAATTTTTTCTGTTTTTCATCATCGAATGCCCTCATTTATTTAATGTTTGCTCTTATGTACATAACGTTCTAGTATTCACGAATCACAGAACCTTAAGCCCCAATTGGGCCACTGCGACGCGGTTAGCTGAGCTGCCCAACTGTTAAAGCTCCCTCGAAATGCCTCTTGGAACGAGAGCCGAACGGGCCTGGCTTGAATACAGTGTTATACGAAATGAAACTTCCTTGAAACGCATATACCAGTAAGACGATCACTTTAACCGTGGTTAAATAAAATGATCGTCTTACTAATTAGTACTTATTACTTTTCACTGTGTACAATATAGTGTCTTTAATAGTTGAAATAATATTGGTGATTGCTTTTTCTGACACAAAAAATTTCCATAACCCAAGCTTGTTAATCGACTGTTCTTCTAACCAATAACGTGCTCCATAAACGATATTACCGTTTGGCCACTGGTTCGCAGTTTCAAATATAGAGCAAGAGAACCAAGCCAAGTGATTACATAATATGAATAGTCAATTTCAAACACTTCTATACCCCAATATTTGGTTTTTAATATCTTTATAATAACCAGTTCAACATTTTTCTACAAGGATCATTTCGCATAAGGTTCTTGTGTTCACAACATCCGGTCCCCTTAGATAACTCTTATCTCAGGGGACTGGATGTGTCCGTAGCTCACACATCTTCGAATCGGCGTCTGAAACAAGAGAGCAAATGCCTGATGCATGAACAATTTGTTATAAGATGCCCCTGCCTTCGAAGCATTTATCATAAAATCATATTAATAGTCATATCTAGTTAGATATAGAATTAAATCATTCAAATATATCTCTCTTCTTTGTAACCAATCACAAATCAATCCTTCGAGTTCAAAGCTTTCATAAAAATCATCACACAAGTAAATACCCGTTTCAAAATTAGAACCATAGAAACTTACATTAGCAACCAATCTATTACCAGGAATTTTTGATATTATTATTTTATGTGACTCTTTTGGAAAAGATAGATTATGAAATAGCTCCCCCTCAGTTTTTCGATCAATTAAGAATGCAAACTCATTATTCCCCCCTCCGACAATCCAATTTCTTAATGGGTCAAAACGATCATGAAGAATAAATTCTTGTCCTTTCAAGCTTGCTAAGAAATTAAAAGATATTTTCGCACATGTTCTAAAATAGTTATTAATATCAAAGCCTATCTTCTGTTTTACAAATTGTTGAGCTTGATTTTTCTCAGGTTCCAAATTAGCATCTGGTCTTTGTTCACTAACTTCTTTTACAAAGTCTATTAATTTGTTCCTTTGTATTTTTTTCCTACTCCCTAAGTACCATTTTTTATTAAAGTACCCTAATAATAACTCGTGCTCATCAAATTTATCATCAAAAAATTCATAATAACTTCCCGAAAAACTATTTAAGGCATCATAAAAAACATTTAGCTGCATTGAATATTCCCCATCTTCTGGATTTAAACTTATACGCCCTAATCCACTTTCTTGAAAAAGAATCTGGGGTATTAAATAAGGTTTACCTAGTTTGATATAGCCAAAATGAATTGCCTTTTCGGAAGGCAATGTCGATTCCATTAAAGTTATGTTGGACTTAGTTGCAGATTTTTCAGATAAGTTACCTCTTTTACCAGGACCTTGAAACATACGGGGTAAGGAGATAATAGAATTTCTCATAAAATCCAACTCAATTTTAGAAAAAATGTCTGTGTTAAATTGATCACTTACATATCCTCGTGGTAATTTCTGAATACCACCAATTCCAGCTGGAAATATATGCTCTTCGGATTTATATGTAAGATCGATTTTACTTTGTTTAAGATATATACATCTTTCCACTTTCTTACCTCCTTTAGATTTTGCTGATTTTACTGGGATTTCTTATAGCTCCTTTTTAGCAAACTTCACTAACACGCAACAGGGAAGTCCTTCATGCCCTTAATCCCAAACGTCCCAACCCCATCCATCATTACCCAAGATTATAGCCCATTTGTAAAATCAAGGAAACGACAAAAAGAGCCTAACTACACCATTGTAGTTAGGCTCTTTAAGCCTCTCATTCCCTCACCATATCCAGACTCACCCAAAACGTCCCTCAATCCTTCCCCTTGCCCACTCCCAGCACCTCGGTCGTCCATTTATTAATCAACCGCTCGCGGTTTTGGCCGGCCCAGTCGAGGTCGTAGGGGATGACGTTCAGCTTCTCCAGCGGGATCGCTTCCTCGGGCGCGACGGCGTCGCGGTTGGTGAGCTGCTGGTAGTTGCCGACCTGCTTGCCGAGCTCCTGGGCTTGCTTGGTCAGCGCCCAGTCGACGAATTGGCGGGCTTCCTCCTGGTGCGGGCCGCCCTTGATGATGCCGACGGCGCCGATCTCGTAGCCCGTGCCTTCGGTCGGGAAGCCGATGATGAGGTTTTGGAAGCCTTCTTTGTAGAACTTCAGCGCATCATGGGAGAACATGACGGCGGTCCCGACTTCTCCCATGCCTACGGTACGTCCGGGAACACTGCCGGAGGTGGTGTAGATGACATTCTGCTGATGCAGCTGGCGCAAGTAGTCAAAAGCCTTGTCTTCGCCGAACAGCTGCACCAGCGTAGCCAACGTGGTGTAGGCTGTCCCAGAGGAACGGGGATCAGCCATGGAGATCATGCCCCGGTATTCCGGCTTCAGCAGATCCTCCCACGACTGCGGAGCCTGCAGCCCGACCTCCTGCAGCCAGGTCTTGTTAGAGACGAAGGCGATCGAGCCTACGTAAATGCCCGTCCAATACCCTTCCGGGTCGCGATATTCCTGAGGAATGGCTTCGACATTTTTAGAAACATACGGCTCCAGGAGACCTTCGGCCTTGGCCTGGATGAACGTATCTGCCGGCCCGCCAAACCAGATGCTGGCCTTGGGTGAATTGCGCTCTGCCCTAATCCTCGACAAAATCTCTCCGTTCGACATCCTGACGTAATTCACCTTGATACCGGTTTGTTTCTGAAAGGTCTCGATCGCCTTAATCGCATGGTCTTCGTACAGTCCGGCATATACCGTCAGCGTTCCCGAACTCTCCTTGCCGCAGGCGGACAGAAATAATGACATCAGCAGGGAGAGCAGCAAACCGCCTATGGCTATTTTTTTCATGCAATCCCCTTCTTTCTGTGGCATGATGTCAACGATTCTAGATGCAGGCTGAAGTTAAATTACATGAAGGGCGTCCTCCGCAAACTGCAGCGATACAGAGGTGCCAACCGAGTAGACCTTCTCCTGGATCGGGTTGTGCTCGGTAATCTGGAACAGCTGGCCGTCGAACATTACTTCGTATTCCTGCGTTTGCCCCATGAACACGCTTTTCTTCACGACGCCCTGGTGCTGCGAGCCTTTGGCCAAAGAGACGGCTTCAGGGCGAATCACCACAGTCACCTTGTCACCCGTTTTGTATCCGTCACGGCGAATCCGCAGCACTCCCGAAGATGTCTCCACGAGCAGCCTGCCGTCTTCCAAGCCCTTAACTGTGCCTTCCATAAAGTTGGCAGTTCCGATGAAATCGGCGACGAACCTCGTCTTCGGACGCTGGTAAATCTCCATTGGCGTACCAACCTGCTCGATCTTTCCTTTATTCATGACGATGACCTTATCGCTCATGCTCATCGCTTCGCTCTGGTCATGCGTAACGTACACGGCGGTGATGCCGATCTGCTGCTGAATGCGGCGGATTTCATCCCGCATCACAAGGCGCAGCTTCGCGTCGAGGTTGGACAGCGGCTCATCGAACAGCAGCACGCCCGGCTCCATGACGAGCGCCCGGGCCAACGCGACCCGCTGCTGCTGACCGCCCGACAGCTGGTTCGGCATCCGATCCCGATAATCCTGTAGATTCATTATATCCAAGACGGATTCAACTTTCGAGCTAATTTCCGGCTTGGTCATTTTTTTGATCTTGAGCCCGTAGGCAATGTTGTCGAATACGTTCAGATGCGGGAACAAGGCGTAAGATTGGAACACCATCGTGCAGTCCCTTTTGTTCGGTGGAATCTGATCCACCGCTTCGTCCCCGAAGTAAATATGCCCCTCGGTGATGTCCTCGAATCCGGCGATCATGCGCAGTGTGGTCGTTTTGCCGCAGCCGGACGGGCCGAGGAGAGTTACGAACTCTCCCTGCCCGATCTCCAGGTTGACCCCGGTGACCGCGTAGGATTTCTCGCCTTTATCGTTCATGAAGGCTTTGGATATATTTTTAAGTGTGACTGATTTAGCCATATTAACATACCTCCTTAAGGATGAACCCAATCGGCAATGGCGAGCATAGCCGCGAAGTAGGATAAGGGGCCGAGTGATCGACCCTAACCCTCCCCCTCCCCTCATCAAGCAGACCGCTCTTTGCCGCCCATCCATTTCACAAGCAAGTTTAACAAGATGAGCGCCACGACCATGATCAGGATCAGGATCGTACAATAGGCGCTGGCGACGCCGATCCGGCCCGCCTCGACCTGCGCCAGAATCGACGCGGTAATGAGGTTGTACTTGGCCGAGATGAGGAAAATAACGGCGCTCATCGCGGTCATGCTCTTGACGAAGCTGTTTACAAGACCGCTGAAGAAGGCGGATTTGATCAGCGGCAGCACGACGCTCGTGAACACTTTAGATCCACTCGCTCCCAGATTCGTCGCGGCCTCCTCGATGCTCGGATCGATTTGCTGCAGGGCGGCTACCCCGGAGCGAATGCCCACCGGCATGGAGCGTACAACGAATGCGGCGACGATAATAATCCCTGTGCCGGTCAGTGCTAATGGCGCTTTGTTGAAAGCGAGAATATACCCGATCCCGATAACCGTACCCGGCACCGCAATCGACAGCATACTGATGACTTCCAGCGCTCTTTTGCCGAAAAACCGTTTGCGGACGATCAGGAAAGCGATAATCATGCCCAGCAATCCCGCGATCGGCGTCGCGACGATGGCAAGCATCAGCGTATCCTTGATTGCCTTCTGTCCTATAGAGAATACATATTTGTAATGATCCAGCGTCAGGCTGTTGTTAATGCCCCACAGCTTGATGAACGAACCGATCGGTACGAGTGCATAGAACGCGATAACAGCAAGCGACATGATCATACAAAATGTGAATAGTCCATGTTTAATAGCCCCGGACTCTATCATTCTCCGCTGTCCGGTAGGCTTGCCCGTTACAGTAACATAGCTTTTCTTGCCAACCCAGAAGTTTTGCAAAATATAGACGATAATCGTGACCGTCAGCAGTACCATCGCCAAAGCGGCACCAGCCTGCAAGTTATAGCTTCCGACCGCCTGCAAGTAGATCTCTCTCGCAACCGTGGAGTAGTTCCCCCCGATCGTCATCGGGTTCCCGAAGTCAGCAAGCGATTGAACGAACACGAGCAGGAACGCGTTGGCGATTCCCGGCACGGACAGCGGCAGCGTGACGCTAAGGAACGTCTTCAGCCGGCTGGCCCCCATGTTCTGGCTGGCCTCTTCCAGAGAAGGGCTAATGGAACGCAGCAGCCCGGACAACGTCAGGAAGGCAATCGGGAAAAAAGATAGCGTCTGAACAAGCACCAGGCCGTGCAGCCCGTAAATATTCGCATTTTCAAGACCTAGCAAATTCTTGGTGATCAGCCCCTGCTTTCCGAGAAGCAGCATGGCGGATAGTGCAATGACAAACGGCGGTGAAATGACCGGCAAAATGGCAATGCCGTTAAAGAGCTTTTTGAACGGTACCTTTACATAAGCGAACGTGTAGGCAAAAACATACGCAATCGCTGTGGACAACGTCGCCGTCAGAACGGCCAGCACCAGGGAGTTGACCAGGGCGTGGAATAACCCGCCCCCGGACAGAACTCTTACATATCCCTCTAGTCCAACTTCGCCGGTAGACCCGACGAAGCTGGATTTTGCAATTTGGAATAATGGATAGACGATAAATACGAGTAAGCAGAGCATGACCAACACGATGAGAATCGGCAGGAGCGGCTCGCGCTTGAATCTCTTGAACATGGCGCTCATTCAAGCTCTCTCCTCTCTGAATATCAAACTGATAGTTATTTCTTTACCTCGACACTCCATTTGTCGATCAAGCGTTGACGCTCTTTCCCAGCTTCAACGACGTCGTAGTCGATCGTGTTGATTTCGGACAGATTGACGGCTTGCTCTGGACCTACCGCATCCGGGTTCGTCACGTTTTGGAAGCTGCCCACGGTTTTACCCAGCTCTTGAGCTGCTGGTGACAACGCCCAATCCACGAATTTCTGAGCCAGCTCTTCTTTTTTCGTATTTTTGATAATGCCAATCGATCCTGTCTCATAACCTGTTCCGTCTTCAGGAATCGTCATTACCAGGCTGTCGAAGCCTTCTTCTTGGTACTTGATAATGTCATGCGCGAACAGGATGCCTACGCCAGCTTCACCCATACCGACCATCCGGCCTGGTGCTGCGCCGCTTGTCGTATATTGTTGTACTTGCGGGTGCAGTTTGCTGAGGTACTCGAAGCCTTTTTCTTCACTGCCCATAACTTTCAGTACGGTATACATCGCGGTGTAAGCTGTACCGGAGGAAGCAGGGTCCGCCATGACGACTTCGCCTTTAAACGCCGGGTTGAGCAGGTCTTCCCATGTCTTCGGAGCTTCTAAGCCCTTTTTCGCCAAAAACTCCTTATTAGAGGCAAAACCGACCGCTCCTACATATACGCCCGTCCAGTTGCCGTCCGGATCTTTATATTTCGCGTCGATCTTCTCAGCTACCGGCGATTTATACGGCTGCAGCAGCCCTTCCGTCGTAGCTTGCACGAACGTGTCCGCTGGTCCGCCGTACCACACATCGGCTTGCGGGTTGCCTTGCTCGGCCCGGACCTTCGCGAGGATTTCGCCTGCTGACATCCGGATCATGCTTGCTTCAATGCCTGTATCTTCCGTAAACTTCTTGATCGCAGCTACCGCATGGTCTTCCTGGAATCCGATGTATACCGTCAGCTTGCCTTGCGGCTTCGCTGGTTCGGCATCCTTGCCTCCGCCATTCGCAGGTGCGGCGCTGTTGCCGCCCGTAGATCCGCAGCCCGTGAAGAGCAAGGCGGCCATCGTCAGCGCGGTGATCGAGCTCATCCATTTTTTCATACCCATAATTGTAAATCCCCCTTTGTTGTTTATGGCTTAATTATATTGGTCGCGCTTACAATACTGTGAGTCCAAGTCTCTGCCACTTCTTCCGGCAAAAAAATAGACACCAAAAAAGCCTGACCCCACTTCACTTAAGAAATGGAATCAGGCTTCCTAATGACCGCCCTTGATCTGCGTCACTTGAACCAACTAAACAGCTCATGCACGAGCACCCCGATCACCGAGAAGTCGCTGTCGGCAAAAGTCGCGCGCAAATAGCCCAGATTCGACAACAATGGTATAAGAACAGTCGGCAGCATCGTAATCGCAAACCCGTGGATTAACGACGATACGATCAGCCCCTTGCGCCCGCCGATTTTATAAGCGATGACGCCAGCGGCCCCGCCGGAGAAGAAATGCGGGATTACCCCGGGAATGATGACGGTATACTGCACCTGCAGGAGCACGACCATCGCCACCAGCCCTCCGGTGAAGCTGAGCAGGAATCCGATCATCGCTGCAAACGGCGAGAACTTGAACAGCACCGGACAATCCAGCGCAGGAATCGCGCCCGGCACGACCCGGTCGGCAATCCCTTTGAAGGCGGGTACAATTTCCGACAGCAGCATGCGAACCCCCGCCAGAATAACGTAGCAGCCCCCCGCGAACCAGGTCGCCTGAATTAAGGACACGACCAGAATATGCCGCCCCGAGAACATCTCTTGAATTCCGCCGGGCGAGATGAACAATCCCGAGAAGAGAAACAGCACGAAAGTAAACACCGTAATGACGACCATATGATCCTGGAAAAAAGAGCGCAGTTTCTGCAGCCCCTTCGACTCCGGCGGCTCCGGCCCTTTTTTGAACCAGGAAGCGACGAACCCGCTCAGCACATAGCCGACACTGTTGAAGTGCCCCATCGCAAAATCATCGTTCCCCGTGACCCGCCGCACATACGGCTGCGTGATCAGCGGAGCAAAGGACATGCTGAAGGCCAGCACGATTCCCCCCGCGACCATCACCTGCCATAGCGGCATTGACATCGATACCAGCACCCCCGCCAGCAGCGAAGCCATGAACAGCATATGGTGCCCGGTCAGAAAAATATATTTAATCCGCGTAAAACGGGCGATCATCAGGTGGACGATCATGCCGACCAGCATAATGAGCGCAATTTCCTCGCCATAATTGATTTGCGCCAGCGCGGTAATCGTCTCATTATGGGGAATGATCCCAATAATCTGGAAGCCCTTCTGGATGACCGCCGATAAATTGGAAAGGGAAGACCCGGCGGCGTTCGCCCCGATTTGCAGTAACGTGTATCCGAGCATCGTCTTGATCGTGCCGTGGATCAGCCTTTGGAACGGCTGCTTCTGCAGCAGCAATCCGACGAACGCGATTAACCCGAGCAGCAGGGCAGGTTCCCCGAGCAGCCCTTTGCTGATCATTTGCGTTGCGTTCATGGGCAACCCCCGCTTTTGTCATATTTGTCTTTGTCTATGTCTGTATAGGAAGTCAAAAAAACATCTTTTGATCACGAAGTACTTCAAGAAGTGAATTCGACATCGAATCTTGAATTCAGTCGAACTGAGCCTATGCTTTCGAAGCATGTTGCCGAAGGAAACATTTTAGGTGCTCACGTAGGCTTCTCCTACGCTCCACTCCTCAGTTTCACCTTCATCCAACCTTCTTGGTGCTGAAAATCTGTTTTTTTTGACCTATAAAAATATAAATGCCTACATGGCCAGCCACTGCTTAAACGTCTCGTTGTCCAGCAGCCGCGATTTCAAGTACTGGCGGTTCGTAATATCGTCCAGACCAATGATCTCGACATCCTGGGCGAGCTGCAGCGATTCCATAACATAATTGGAGCCTATGATCAGATCCGCATCGAAAGTCTCGACCGACGAAATGTCCGTATGCTCGACCCAGGCCTTCAGCCCCCACTCCCGCAGGAGCGCCTCCACGTTCAGCCGGATCATCAGGCTGGTGCCGAGCCCGCTGTTGCAAGCTACAATGATTTTTTTCATAAGCTCTCCTTCTCCCGCAGTTTTTGCCATATCGTCCGGGCATCCTGCGCATGCCGCAATTCCGCCATGAACGCTTCATCGTTCAGCGCATCCAGCAGCGTTCCCAGCGCGGCAACATGCCGCTCCTTATCCACCGCCGCCAGCGTGATCATCAGCCAGACCGGCTGACCGGACGGCCCGAATGCCAGCTCCTCGCGGAAGGTCATCACGCTAAAGCCCGTGCGCTTCACGCACTCCGGCATGTACACGTGGGGAAAAGCCACCCCCGCGCGGATAATAAACGGATGCTTGTTGGATTGAATGATCTCGATCAGCTTATCCGCATACTTGGCGTCCGTGACGCCGCGATCCATAAGCAGTCGGTTCCCCTCACGCACCGCATTCTCCCACTGCATCGCCTCAGCCCCAAGCTGGATCGATTCCGGCGGCAGCAGTGCGGTCAAGCTGTAATCATTCTCCTGCTGTTCCCCCGGCCGGCTTCCGCCCTGGAACAAATGCAGCAGCTCCTCCAGAAGCCGATTCCGGTTATGGATATGTGCATTCCGCTCCACCACCTGAAAAATATCGTTCACCGCCTGCACCGCCGCCGCAGCCGCAGCCGACTCACCCGAAGGCGCCACGCCGAGAAAGCCCGTGATCTGCTTCTGATCCTGCTGATCTAGCAGCGGCGATACTTTGATCCACGGCACCTGCAGGGCTTGGCTGATCTCCATCGTGCTGAGGATCGCATCCGCCGCCTGCAAAGTAATCTCCGCCGATTCCTTATACGAATAAGTACCCACAATATCAACCTGCGGAAAAATCGCCGCCACCCGCCGCTTCAGCATCGCCGAAGTGCCGAGCCCCGAGCCGCATACGATCGCCACGCGCTTGCGCACCGGGGCCTTCGGCGGGATCAGCCCGCTGCCGATATGGAACATGATGTAGCCGACCTCGTCCCGGTCGAACACGACCGACCACGGCTCCATCACTTCGTTGACGACCCGCTCCAGTAAATTGAGCAGCAAACCATACTGCGCCTCAAGCTGTTCCATCAGCGGATTCTTGGACTGCAGGCCGAACTTCGCCCGGTAAATGGCCGGTTTCAAATGGATGACCAAGCCCTGCACGATCTGGTCGATCATTTGCAGCGGGCGGCCCAGCTCCTGCTCAGTACGCAGGATGATCTGCTTGGCGAGATCGGCGATGATCAGCTCTTCGGCCGGCAGGCTCTGTTTCTGCGCGCCCAGAATATGTTGCGTAATATAGCCGATCTCCGAAGCGGGCAGCTTCACGCCAAAATGCTGCTCAATCTGCGGCACGACCTCAGCTGCGACGAGCTCATACACCTCATGGCTCTGCAGCTCGGACAACGACTCGTGGTCCATCTCGATCGCATGCGTGCCCTTCAGCCGCTCCATCGCCATCAGCAGATGCAGAATGAGCGTAGAGTAACCCGCGTCCGTAAACTGTACGCCCATCTTCTCCTCAAGCCGTTGAATCGTATCGAACAGCATCGCCGCATCCTCTGTCTCGAACCAGTCCTTCCACGGCGTCATCGGCGAATACGCATCTCCCCGCTGATCGAGGATATAGCGCAGCAGCTTATCGTCCGTAATCTCGGAGCGAAGCAGGTTCAAATACGCTCTGCGCCTGCGCTTCTCCGAGCCTTCGATATGCAGCTGGCCGCGATCCCGTACCAGTACCAGCTCCCAGCTCAGGAGCCGCTGCTTGATTTCGGTCAAATCCTGCAGCAGCGTATTTTTGCTGATGCCGAACTCCTCCATGACCGCCTTCACCGACAACTTGGTCTCTTGGAGCAGTTGCTTCAGCAGCAGGCTGATCCGCTGCTCGGCATCCATATAATCCGGCCGCTCGCCCATTTGCACCGCAAGCTGCTCCGACTGGCCAGTCTCCAGCCGCAGACGAACGCCGGCAGAGCGGTCGCGATCCAGGCGCACGCCCCGCGCGCGAAGCCAGTCCTCCAGCTGCAGCAAATCGCCCCGCACCGTCCGCAGGGATATCCCGTATTCATCAGCCAGCTGCTGCAAAGGGATATATTGGTCACTCTCCATCAACTGCTTGACCATTCGCTGTTGTCTGCTAGATATCATAATGTCACCCGATCATTCATAGTTTTGTATGCGTTATCATAACTAGATTATTACACATTTAAAATGCAAGATATAGATCATTCATGGAAAAAAAGACGCACGCCCCCCGCAGAGCGCCCGTCTGATCTTCACGTTTATTCCCGTTCCCGGCTCCGTCACCGTCCATTTGGCTCTCGTATGCTTAATTCCCCACCCGCGCTTCGATATCCTCAGCCAGCAGCCGCTCCTGCCTGGAGATGGCTTCCTCATCCGCAGCGCTGCGGTAAATCGCGCTTAAGCGGTCCTGATTTTGTTTCACTTCGGCCAAGTAGGAAATGGCGATTTGCATCGATGTAGTGTAGCGGGATCTGACCTCGGCGATCTCCTCGGCATGCTTCTCATCCGTGTACGGGGCGATAGCCAGCTCGTAAATATCGAGAATGCTGTCCCCGTCGCGCAGCGGAAAATGCTCATGCGGCGCCGTACTGTCGAAGATCGCTACGCCGAGCGAGCGAAACACGAGCATATCTAGGCTGTTCGGATCGAAGCCGCAGTGGTACACCTCAGTATCGATGCCGCGCTCCGCCGCGGTGGCTGCGATCTTTTTGAACAAGGTCGATTTTCCTGATCCGGGTCGGCCCTTCACGAAAATTCTCGTCGGTACATCCTCCGTCAAATTGAGCACGAAATCAACCGCTCCCCGCCAGGTTGCCGCGCCCAGAAAACGCCGGGTCACCGTGCCAGGCTCTTGGCTGCCTGCGTCTGCGCCTAACCCTGCACCCGCACCCGCACCTGTGTCTACGCCTTCCCCCGCAGCCTGCCCATAACCGTCTCCCTCTACCGCAACGAGATACTGATCGGCCCAATCGACGGCCAGCTGATTCATGAAGGCTCGATCCAGGGTATCGATGTAGATTTTCTCCCAGTCGTCGTGAATGCGCAATGTGCGTTGAAAAGTCTCATACGCTTTCGTGTAATCCTCCGCTATATTGTGCTCCAGCGCGGCAATATGCTCCCGGTGATCCGCCAATCGCTCCCCGCTGGGGTCGCTCCCGAAATCAAAACGGCGCACCTCGATGCCTTCCGGACTTCCTTCCTTCGGCCACGCTTGGTCAGCGATCAGTCCAATCCGGGCGTCCTCGATGATGATCCCTTCCAGTAAATCGCTTTGCAGCGGCTGGTGAATCAAATGCAGATTCCAATCTCTGCGACCCCACCCGTTCGCCAGCCGGGCCAGAATCGTGCCGATCTCCTGCGAGTCGCCCTCCAGCACATATACCGCATCCAATTTATAATAGATAGAATCCACCAAACTGACCAAGCCTTCGGCCGTATTGCCCCGCGCAAAATAGTGACGTTCTCTTCCTGCCATCTCGTTATGCTCCCTTCCCTAACCTTCGAGTTTAAAGTGATGCTACACCCTATGCGGTGGAGTTCCGCCGTGTGTTTAGCCTATGCCCGAATAGGGAAGTTCATCCATGGAATGGTCAAAATAGTCCATAGGACGAGTAGCTGCTGCTGAGGATTAGCCGGGGAATGCGTTGAGGGACTCGAGGGCCCAGCGGACTTTGTGGAGCCTGGGGACTTTGCGGGATTTTCGGGGCTTGGGGGCTTGGGGGCTTGGGGGCTTGGGGGCTTGCGGGGCTTGCGGGGCTTGCTACTCTTGCAGAACTTGCGGGGCTTGCGGGGCTTGCTACTTTTGCAGACCTTGCGGGTCTATCCGCCCGCCTGATACAAGGCCAATGCTAAATCTGCAGCCACTGATGCAAATCCACGACCGAACGAAGCGCGTACTCCTTCGCCACCGGCTTGCCCTGCTCCAGCAAAACCAGGCACGGCACGCTCGTAATTTGCCAATCATTCCGCAGCCGGGGCGCGAAGTTGATATTCAGCTTCGATACAGGCATCATGTTGCCGCCCGATTGCAGAGCGATGTCCAGCATCGTCTCCCCCAGCTTGCACGTTCCGCACAAAGGCGTATATAGATATAAAGCTTCCTTGCCGATTCTGGCAATCGAAGCGTCCACGAATTCATTTTCTACAGCTTCACGGATCGTCATGCCGACGCCCCACTCCCATCTTTGCTAACTCTTTTACTCAAAAGGTACAGTCTATCTTATTTCCCAAACTGCTCGTTCTAACGAATAACTTAACTACTATAGCATATTTTCTGCTTTGTTCGTTCAGTAACTGGCTATACGCGGGGTAACTCCCGAATTTCTCTGCCCTTCCCCACCTTCTCTGCCGCTAGAATGCTGCAAAACTACATCATTTAGTGCCCCCATCTCCCCTAGAGCATAGATCTTCCCTAGAGCATGGATTGCTGCAAAAATACATCAATTGGCGCACCCACCTCTCCTAGAGCATGGATTACTGCAATTGTGCATCATTTTTTCGAAAATACGACCAATCTCAGCGAGTTGCTGGATTATTCCTGCACTTTTGCAGCAATGTGCTTTAAAACGCTCATACATAGAGAAATTTCCTGTATTTTTGCAGCAATCCTCCAGACAAACTCAGCATGTAGAACATAATAAGCCACCAGCACAGTAACCTATACAGTAGCCCAAGTAACCATTCATGGATCACCTTAGAAGCGGAATGTATTTTATACAGTTAGTTAAGCTCTTTTATCAAAAATACATGTGCTAAATGCAAAACATGCAGTTAGTTTGCCTGAATGGAGCTCATTCGTCGAAATAACTTAAAACTAAATGTAGGTTTTACAGTTAGTCCCCTTTAACACGGCCAAAACCGCTGATCTAACTGCATGAAATACATCTAGTCACCTTATGTCACCTTATCTTATCCTTATCTTATCCCTACCTTATCCCTACCTCATCCTTATCCGTACCTTATCCTTACCTTATCCTTACCTTATCCTTACCTTATCCCTATCTTATCCTGACCATCTAGGAACAGTTATAAATCAGTAGTTTCATTATATTGGAGAGAAAGACTCCAGTTCAATTAAGGGGCCGCGAGGCTTTTGGGACAGACTATTGCCCACCCCTGTTACGGTAGCTTCTTGGCGAGAGGCCGGTAATTCTCTTGAATACCCGGGAAAAATAAAACGTATCCTTATACCCTAAAGCCTCGCCGATTTCCTTCACCGTAAGCTCCGTATTCAGCAAAATATTTCTCGCCTCCGCGACCTTCAGCCGATGGAGGAACTCATTCAGCGGATAGCCGGAGTAATCGTGCACGATACGCCGGAGCGTAGATACGGAGATGTGATGCCGCGCAGCCATTTGCGCCGGCTCAAAAGGGGCGCGCAGCGACTGCGACAGATCCTCGATCACCTTCAGCACGAAGCGTTCCCGGTTGCCCGCCTCCCGGCGGTCCGATTGCGAGGCCACATCAAAAAGAAAGGATTCCAGCATGAGCGCAGCCCGGTCCAGATTGGTCGGTACCCCGCTGTCGATCAGCATGAACATCATCTCCATGCGATGGATGAGCGAGTCATCCAAGTCGGCTTTTTTCACCACACCTGGATTGGACAGCCACTGCTCCAGCCACTCCGCGACCCGGCCGCCATCAACGGTATAGTAGTACTCATCCCAATAACCGTCCGCATGAGGGCCATAGTTGAACACGGCGCCGGGAAAAAGACAAAACCAGCTGCCCGCCTCAACCTGCTGCATTTCCCCGCCCTCTACCTGGTAATAACCGCTTCCGCCGGTTATCATCACGAAGGCCCAATGTTTGAACTTCGCCTGGCTCCGCTGCAGCGTTCTTCCCGGCAAATGCCCGGCATTGACCAGGCGCAGGGATTGGACTTTTTGCCGGCTGGAATCCACCATCGGGTTGAAAATACGGATCGGATGCGAACTGATCATATAGTCCATGTATTTTGTCATCCTATGCATTCTCCCTCTAAAACAACTATGTTAAATTAGTTGTGCCTGAACAAATATGAATAAATATAACATATCTGTGTTGAAGCGTCCTGTCCGATCTACATCAATCCGCACAGATACAAGAAAGGGTGTAAGCGTACTTATGAGTGAGCTGAAAATCGGCCTTATCGGCACCGGATCGATCTCCGAATCCCATCTGCAAGCTTATCAAGCCAATCCGAAAGTGCAGCTGGTCGCTGTCTGTGATTTGAATGAGGACAGAGCGCGTGAAACCGCAAATAAATACCATATTCCTAACGTATACACCGATTACCGGGAACTGCTGGCCAGCCCGGAGGTGGATGCGGTCAGCATCTGCACCTGGAACAACTCTCATGCCGAAATCAGCATAGCCGCGCTGCAGGCGGGCAAGCATGTGCTCTGCGAGAAGCCGCTCTGCAAAACCGTTGACGAGGCGCTGCAAATCGAACAGGCCGTGCGCGAGAGCGGCAAGCTGCTCCAAGTCGGCTATGTTCGCCGCCATGCTTCGAATATCGCCGTGCTGAAGAAGTTTATCGATGCCGGCGACCTTGGCGAGATCTACTATGCCAAAGCCAGCCTGATCCGGCGTCTCGGCAACCCGGGCGGATGGTTCGCAGACCGCGCACGCTCCGGAGGCGGGCCGCTCATCGACATCGGCGTGCATGCCATTGACCTGTGCTGGTACCTCATGGGCAAGCCGAAGGTCAAATCCGTGAGCGGCAACACCTATCACAAGCTCGGCAACCGCTCGAACATCCAAAACTACGAGTTCTACCAGGCTGCCGATTACGATGCGGCGCATAACACGGTCGAGGACATGGCTAATGCCCTCATTCGCTTTGAGAACGGCGCCTCCCTCATGGTCGACGTCAGCTTTGCCCTGCACGCCAAGGAGAACTCTGCGCTGATCAACATTTACGGCGACAAGGGCGGTGCGGAGATCGAACCGGAATTATCGATCGTTACGGAGCGACATGACACGATCATTAACATCGCTCCGCAGATCAGCACGCCAGGCTTTGATTTCCAAGGCGCCTTCGACCGCGAAATCAACCATTTCGTCGACAGCTGCCTCGGCTTGACCGAAACGAACAGCCCGGTCGAGGACGGCGTGGAAATGATCAAAATCTTGAACGCGATTTATCAATCCGCCGCAGAAGGCCGCGAAATCCACTTCTAGGTCGACAATTTATCACGAAGCATCCCGAAGAGGCAGTCCGACATCGAAAGCAATTTAAAGGAGGCATGCAAAAATGAAATTGACCAATAAAATTGGAGTCATTGTAGATAGCTTTGGCGTTGGCGTGATGGAAGGGCTGAAGAAAGCGAAGGAAGTCGGCGCAGAAGGCGTGCAAATTTACGCCGTAGCTGGTGAGATGGATCCCGCCGCGCTGACACCGGCTAAACGCAAGGAGCTGCGCAGCTATATCGATGGGCTGGGACTGGAAATCTCTGCCCTTTGCGGCGATTTGGCCGGACACGGCTTCCAGGATGCAGACGCCAATCCCGAGAAAATCGAGAAGTCAAAGCGCATCCTCGACCTAGCCGTGGAGCTTGGAACCTCCGTCGTAACGACGCATATCGGCATCGTACCGGACGACAGGAACGGACGCATTTACAATGCAATGCAGGAGGCGTGCGAAGAGCTGGGCGTATACGCGAAGAGCATGAATGCTTATTTCGCCATCGAGACCGGCCCGGAGCCGGCAGCACATTTAAAAAGCTTCCTGGACACACTGAGCACGAACGGCGTCTCGGTCAACTTTGACCCGGCGAACATGGTCATGGTGACGGGTGATGATCCCGTGGAAGGCGTAAAGCTGCTCAAGGACTACCTCGTCCACACCCATGTCAAAGACGGACGCAGACTCCGCCCCGTCGATCCGAGAGATGTATACGGCTATCTTGGCTACGACGAAATGACTCACGAGAAAATCGCTAAGATGGCGTCCTCTGGAGCAGCCTTTGAGGAGCTGCCGCTGGGCGCAGGCACCGTCGATTTCCCGGCTTATTTCGCCGCACTGCAGGAAATCGGCTACAAGGGTTATTTGACAATTGAGCGTGAGGTCGGGGACAATCCTGCGGAGGATATCCGCAAGGCCGTAGAATTCATTCGCGCTTACCGGGGCTAACAACACAATGAGGGAAACTTACCTTACCAAACCTACCGAAAAGGAGTTATCCTTATGAAATTAGGAATCAGCTCTTATAGCTTATATCAAGTGATGCGCGACGGCAGCATGACCATTGGAGAGGTTATCGAATGGGTCGCCGGCATCGGCGCCAGCCATATCGAAATCGTGCCGGGCCTCGGCTTTGACTTTGAGGCCAATCCTGAATTGGAGGGGCAAATCAAAGAGAAAGCAGCTGCCGTAGGCATCGACATTTCCAACTATGCGATTGGAGCCAACTTCCTCACGGAAACGGAGGAGCAATACGAGACGGAAATCGCCCGCGTCATGAGCGAGGTGGACCGCGTCCATCGGCTGGGCGCGAAGCTGATGCGCCATGACGTGGCGTCCCGCCCGGATACCTCCATCGCCCGCTTCCATGAAGACCTGGACAGAATATCCACGGCCTGTCAGCGCATTGCCGACCATGCGAAGCAGTACGAGATCACGACAAGCGTGGAAAATCACGGCTACTACGTCCAAGCCAGCGATCGGGTGCAGACGCTCATCCATACGGTAAACCGTCCGAACTTCAAGACGACGCTGGACGTTGGCAACTTCGTCTGTGTGGACGAAAATCCGGTTGCCGCTGTAAAAAACAACCTGCCATACGCCTCCATGATTCATATCAAGGATTTCTACATCCGTCCATCCTATCACAATCCGGGCGAAGGCTGGTTCAGAAGCGCAAGCGGTGATTACCTGCGCGGAGCCATTGCCGGGCACGGCGATCTCGACTTATACGAGATTCTGCGTTTGATCAAGGCGTCCGGATACGATGGTTACATGTCTATCGAATATGAAGGCATGGAAGATTGCCGGCAAGGTACCAGAATCGCCTTCGACAACGTAACACGCATTTGGAACGAAGTTCACATTTAACGTAATTAACTTCCACATCACGCCACTTAAGCAGCAGCGGAACAACATACCTGTGAAAGCATCTAAACTGATCACAGATATGTTGCCGCTGCTGCTATAGTGGCTTTGTTACTCATAGCTAGATAGGAAATTCCTCCATTGGACTTGGCCGGTGTTTTTTTACTTCAGTGCATAAATGATTAATGATTAAAAGTATGGCAAACCCGGCTAAAGCTCTCTGCAATAATTTCGCAGCCCCGCTTCAAGTTCTCTATGCTGATCGTCAGCGGAGGCATGATCTTGATCACCGTATCATTTCGGCCGGCCCGCTCTAGAATAAGGCCATTCTTAAAGCAATTCGCCGTAATTTCCCTGGCGACCTCCTCGCCCAGATGAGAGACATCGATGCCCCAAATCATGCCGATGCCCCGGAACTTCAGATCCGCATCTAAAGGCGCGATCACATTTTGCAAATAATGCTTGATAAAAGCTTCTTTTTCCCGTACCTGCTCGCCCAGCCTCTCCGCCGACCTAAATTCCAGTGCCGCCTTGGCGGTAACGAAAGCGAGCTGATTTCCACGGAACGTTCCGTTATGCTCGCCCGGACTCCAGATGTCCAGCTCCGGTTTGATCAGCAGCAATGACATTGGCAGGCCGTATCCGCTGATCGATTTGGATAAAATGACGATGTCTGGCACGATCCCAGCGCGCTCGAATGAGAAGAACGGCCCCGTTCTGCCGCAGCCTACCTGGATATCATCGATGATTAACAGAATATCGTGCTCGTCGCATAGCTGACGCAGGCTTTGCAGCCACTCAATCTCGGCTACATGAATTCCGCCCTCTGCTTGTACGGTCTCCAATATGATCGCGGCCGGCTTGCCCACCCCGGAGTGCGTATCGGACAAAATATGCTCCATGTAACGAATCGTATCCAGCCCCTCAAATGACTGCCCATAAGGAATGAATGTCACATTGTTCAGCGGCATTCCCGCGCTTTCGCGCATCGAATTGCTGCTCGTGATCGACAGGCTTCCCAGGGACATCCCGTGAAATCCGCCCATAAAAGCGAAGACGCCAGTTCTGCCCTTGACCTTCCGGGCCAGCTTCAAAGCGGCCTCCACCGCATTCGTTCCCGTCGGACCGCAAAATTGCAGCTTATAATCCAATGACTGAGGCTTCAGAATATGCTCCGAGAATGAAACGATGAAATCTTCCTTCGCCTTCGTATACATATCGAGCCCATGCATAATCCGGTCCTGGGATACATATTCCATAATTTTCGACTTCATAAATTCATTGTTATGCCCGTAATTGAGCGCCCCAGCACCTGCAAAAAAATCGATATAGGCTTCTCCGGTGTCGGCATACAATTGTTCGCCCTTCGCTTTATCGAATACAACCGGGAAACTTCTGCAATACGACCTAACATTGGACTCCAGCATTTCGAACGTTTTCATCTTCCTTCATCCTCCTCATCAATTATCGTTTTCTTATTTTCTACCTCAGGCTTCGTGCACTTCCGCTACTCTCACCTGCTCTGGCTCAGCATCCTGAGTGAAGAACTCTCTTAGCTCGCGGTTACGATAGGCTATAAAACCAACAACGAATAGACCTGCACCAGAAATTACAGCGATATAAGACCAGTCAATCGCCTCCAATGCAGCACCGTATACCCACATGCCGACAGGCACTGCAATAGTTGTCACCGTATTGACCACCCCAAGAATACTAGCTCTGATCCGCTCAGGAATATAGATTTGCACGTAAGAGAGCATAGGGATATTGCCCATCGTATTTAGCGCACCCGTCAGCGCCAAGACGATCATATAACCGGCCATAAACATAATCTTTGCGTTCATATCGAAGATCGGCCATTTCGGGAACATCCACAGGGCGATGACGAATCCTTGCAATTGAATCAGAATGAAAATTTTGTTGGTAATAAATCGATTGACCTTCGGCACCGAAACAATGACGGCACCAATAATAACACCTACCGCTAATGCGGCTTCAATAAACGATAGCTGCTGAGGCGTCATATCCAGCGCTTGATAGACAATAAAGGGAAGGATCAGTGAAACTGCCGGCGCGATAACAAAGTTGACCACGACGAATATCGATAATAAGTACTTGATCGCAGCACGCTGCCTGATGTACTGGTACACCTCCTTCAAACTTTCCACATAAGGCTTGATCTCTCCCAGTTGCTCCTTGCGGGATGAGAATTTCAGCGCCATATTAAGAAATCCTGAAAGGATAAACGCAACCCCTTCGATCAAGAAGATTTTCTCCAGGCCGAATTTACTATAGGCGACAGCCCCGAGCACGGGCCCCAAAATACTGATCAGGGCGCCGATGCTCTGGTTGCTGGAATTCACCGTAGCTACCCGTTCAGGAGCAACGATGTTCGGCACTGACGAATTGATCGTCAATGTAAAGAAGGCCTGGAGCGTGCTCATTATCATCGCATACACGATAAAGAGCAGGATGCTGTCGTGAAAAAATTGAAACATAAACATTAACAGTAAAATCGATGTGCCGCTTAGAAAGTCGGTAGTGACCATAATCCGCTTTTTATTGCTGCGATCCACGAACACGCCGGCAAAAATATTCACGAAGATGCCCGGAATATAAGTAAAACTCAATACCAGAGCGAACATGCTCGCTGAACCGGTAAGATCCAAAATATACAGACTGAGCGCAAAGCGAAAAATGGACGTTCCCAACTCCGTAATTAAGCGGCTTAAACTGAAGATTGCAATATTTCTTGTGTCTCTCATATGTTTATACCTTTCAGTCGTGCAGAAGCATGTCCCTTGATCTGTTTCCGGGCGGCCTCATCCAGCATGCTCTGGATGGATTCGCAGCTCTCTTCTACGGGGAGCGCCAGCGTAATATGAATATGACTGCCCTGATGCCAGGTCATATAGAGAATCCGGTTTGGATTGTCGCAATTCACGCCTTCTGCATCCAAGTATTCTAAATCTGCTTCTTCGCTCAGTTCGCCCAGATAGTTGAAATTGACGGGCATCTCCTCAAAGACGGCGAGCAAAGCATTTCTCGCTTCCATAAAAGCTGGATCCATCGACTCGTTATACAGCAGATTCGCAAAATGAATGTTGTAGTCCGAGGCAGATTGCAGCTTCTTGCTAATCATTTGGCTTTGCATGTCCATATCCTGGTTCCGATGCAGCAGCATGGGAATGTAGTCGATACATTCACCGACGATGTCAAAATAAGCAGCCTCCCCGTACTGTCTTCCGAAATGGGTCATCCACATCGGAATCTGCTCCACACCCAGATATGCGCTAAAAAATTCAACAAAAATGCCCATCGCCAGCTTCCACTTGCTCTCCGCATCCTTATGCCCATTCGCTTGCAAGTCAAGATCGACGCGGTGGTTGACAATCGTTATCTTCGCAGGGTCATCTTCGCTTCGCGCTTGCATTGTCGCAGCGATCTGTCTTGCCGCCGTCCCGAAACTCCGAAGGTCATAGAGCTCATGAAGTTCCTTGGCCGATATCCCTTCAGGGCCTCGCCTAATTTGGGCTATGAAGTCCGTAAACGTCGCACTCTGTTTCGGCTCGGCTGTCTTCCCTTGACGAAGCAGCTCATAGCCTTCGATCACTTGGCTGCGGAGAACCTCATTACTCATGTAATCGAAAATCGTGTGAGAGAACGGGAGCAGCAGTAAATATTCCTTCACATTCTGCTTGACCAGCAGCACGCGGTACATGAGAGGATCTTTGTCCGAATATGGCGTAATAAAAAATTTGTCCATGAGCAACCTCAGAATATCCAGCTGTGTGCCCTGCTCGAATTGGGAAATATCGATCATTGGCAATTCAAGCTGTTGCGGGCACTCATGCAGCCGCCAGAATCCCTCCTGATTTCCATTTCCTTGAACGAGTACGCTGCGCATCACTTCTTCAGCGGATACAATCTGCTGGAGCGTCTGACGCAGCAGTTCCGGCTGAATCGCTTGATTCCATTTCACCATCGTTCCCGATACGTCTTTGTGCTTGAAATGATACATTTGTGAAGGCGATATTCCGTATTCCTTCACGGCCTGCCCGCCCGTGATTCCCTGCGCATAGAGCTCCTGCATGCGCGCGATCGGCTCGAGCATGCCTTCCACCCAAGCAGCGGCTCCTATCTGCTGCAATTGAAGCCGTGCGTTCAGTTCCTCCCGGCTCATGCTCGGATGTTTTGTATCCTCATTCAGCTCCCCAGCATCGATCAAGTAATGCGGGTGTAGACACTCATCCAAATGCTCAGCGATCAACGTCTCAGCTTCCCGCTTCAGCGCTTCATCCAGACCGAATATATGAACGATGAAATATTCCTCGTTCTCGACAAAGTAGGTCTTCCACTCGCATGAACGCTGCAGTCGGCCGCTAAGCCACTGCTCCGCCTTCTGAACATCCGTAATCCGCTGCTTCGCGGCAGGAGCCAACCGCTGCACATAAGCCGCTAATTCGGCTGGGGTCTGATGGGCAAATACCTGGTTGATGCTGATGTTCCATCCACGCTCGACCAGCTTCGATACCATTTGCATCGCCTTTAATGAATGACCTCCGAGCGCAAAGAAATTATCATGGACACTGATCCGCTCGATGCCCATAATTTCCGACCAGACCTGAACGACCATTTGCTCGTACTCATCTCGGGGAGCGGTATATTCCACATCGCCTCCCTGGTATTCCGGTTCAGGAAGCGCTTTGCGATCGACCTTGCCGTTAACGTTCAGCGGAAGCTGCTCCATGAAGACGAATGCGGACGGGATCATATAGTCAGGCAACTGCTGGGCCATATATTCCTTAACAGACGGAGTGGTCAACTCCCCGTCGGCTACCACATAAGCACTGAGGAACTTGTTCGTTTCTTCATAGTCCTTAACGAGAATGACGACTTCTTTGACTGCCGGATGGTTAAGAAGAACACTTTCGATCTCGCCAATTTCAACACGAAACCCTCTGATCTTAACCTGATTGTCCATTCTGCCAATAAATTCGATGGAACCGTCAGGAAGCCATCTTGCCGCATCCCCGGTCCGATATACCCGATCCCCCGGGACAAAAGGACTCGGAATGAATTTTTGCCTGGTCAGCTCTTCATTGTTCATATATCCGCGGGCCACGCCGTCTCCGCCGACCCAGAGCTCGCCAGGTACGCCGACCGGATTGAGGTTCCCGTATTTGTCGACGATATATGCCGTTGAATTGCTGATCGGCGGCCCGATCGGCACGCTTTTCTCATAAGCCTCTTCGATAATGAAGCAGCAGGAGAACGAAGTGTTCTCCGTGGGCCCGTACCCGTTTACAACGGTCAACTGCCCACAGTGCTCCCTCACAAGCTGGATATGCTTCGGAGAGAGAATATCTCCGCCGACGATCAAGTAACTAACCGTACGGAACATATCCGGCTTTTGCTGAGCGAACTGGGTAAATAGCGGCGATGTCAGCCATAGCGTCGTGATGCGATGCTGCTGAAGCACGGATTCAACCCGGATCGGATCCAACAGAGTAAATTTATCGACCAAGTACAGACGCGCGCCATTCAGCAATGCTCCCCAAATATCAAATACGCTAACGTCGAATACGGGAGCCGCCGTCTGCAGCACGCGATCCTCTTTCGTGAAGCGCACATAATTCGTATTCCTAACCAGCCGGGCGACGCCAAGGTGCTCGACCATGACCCCCTTGGGCAGCCCCGTAGATCCTGAAGTATACATGACATAAGCTAGATGGCTGGGGTTAGTCTCATGGAGAAGATTAGGCGCATCAAGATCGTCCAGATGCTCGTGCTCCAATACGACGGCTTCTACGCCGTCTATCGCTCTATCTGCGTAACAGCTGCGGGCAAGCAGAATTTTGGCTTCGCTATTTCTAAGGAAATATTCGACCCGATCCATCGGATAATCCGGATCGATCGGAAGATAAGCGCCCCCTGCCTTCAGAATCGCCAGCATACCGATGATCATTTCCAATGTCCGATCCCCGATAATCGCCACGATTCGGTCAGGGCCAACTCCTTTGCCCCGCAAAATTGCGGCAAGTTGATTCGCCTTGGCATTAAGCTCACGGTAAGTCAGCTCGGTATCGCCATAGACAACCGCGATACGATCTGCCTGCTGTTCAGCCTGCTCCTCGAACAGCTCATGGATCGTTTGGCGTGGATAATAAGTTGCCGTATCATTGAAGTCTGCGATAATTTGCCGCCGCTCCTCTTCCAGCAGCAGACCGATGTCGCACAGTCTAATTTCTATGTCTGCCGTAACAGCCCGCAAGATTTGAACATAGTGCGCAATCAAGCGCTCAATCGTATCTTTGCGGAAGAGCTTGACGGCATATTCGACGTCCAAACGGATCTCCGCTCCCTCTTCTGCCGCTGTAACCATCAAATCGAATTTGGATGTGCCGTTATCAAACGGGTACGGATCCATATGCAGACCATCCAGCCGAATCTCCTCTACCCCGACATTATCCACGGCAAACATCGTGTCAAACAGCGGATTGCGGCTTACATCCCGCGCGACCTCCAACTTCTCCAGCAGATCCTCGTACTGAATGAGTTGATTCTCGAACGCCTGCAGTGAATACTCCTTCACTTCCCCCAGAAAATCTTCGAAGCGTTTATGCCCTTCGGGCTGAGTACGGATCGCAAGGGTGTTCACGAACATCCCTATAACGCCCTCCAGCTCCTTCCGCGACCTGCCCGCGGTCGGCGTACCAACGATAATATCCTCCTGGTTCGCATATTTGGATAAGAGGATGTTGTACGCGGCAAGCAGGAACATATACAAGGTA
The DNA here is from genome assembly GCF_054767475.1 of Paenibacillus sp. YSY-4.3. Lineage (NCBI taxonomy): Bacteria > Bacillati > Bacillota > Bacilli > Caryophanales > Paenibacillaceae > Paenibacillus > Paenibacillus sp. YSY-4.3. The sequence continues at coordinate 448,876 of NZ_BAABMC010000002.1, forward strand.
GTCCCTGTCCGCGCAGCCGCTCCGAGTATCCGCGAGCTTAAATCGCTATCGATCCTAACCGTTACGCTGTCCCCTTCGAAGCTCTGCAATTGCGGACGCGCATAATCGGTAGGGAGCGTCAGCACCGGCAATTCTCCCGCGAAGCGCTCCAGCCAATATTGCTCCTGCCGGCCATAGGCTTCCGATTGAAGCATTTTGCTTTGCCATACCGCATAATCCTTATATTCCACCCGCGGTTCCATATCGCCCCGCTCTTTGCCGCTGTACAACAGACTTAGCTCCTCTACCAGCAGGCGAACAGATTCTCCATCGGAGACGATATGGTGCATGTCGATCATCAAGATATGCTTGTCCGCGCCGAGACTTGCCAATCCAGCGCGAATTAACGGCGCCTGCTGCAGGTTGAAAGGCTGAACAAATTGCCGGATGGCCTCCTTGATTCGAGCAGGCTCATCCGCAATGGCCATCTCCCGGATCGCAAATGCGACTTCCGGATGCACGATTTGCACCAGTTCGCCTTCTCTAAGCTGGAACGAGGTTCGGAAGGCTTCATGCCTGCGAATCAAGGCAGCGAATGCCTGCTGCAGCTTGGAGCGATCCAGACTTCCAGACAACTGCAAGACAAAAGGCATATTATACGTCGTTCCGGCACCCTCCAGCTCGTTCAAAATCAGCAGACGTTTTTGCGCAGACGATACCGGGTAAGCCTCCTGTTCCTGAGTGCGTTCAATATACTCGTAAGCCTGCCGCTCCAGCGCATCAATACCAGCGGCCATCTGCTCCAGAATCGGATGGCGGAAGACGCCGCTTAACGGCAGATCAACATGAAAAGTTTCCTTAATGCCAGCTGTCAGTGCCGCGGCCTTCAAGGAGTGACCGCCAAGCTCGAAGAAATGGCTATGCGCCCCGACCTGCTCAACGCCGAGCACATTGGACCAGATCTCAGCCAGTCTCTGTTCGGTTTTATTGCGCGGTGGAACGTCATTATCCGTTGCGACTGAATTGAAGTCAGGCTGCGGCAGCGCACGGCGGTTCACTTTGCCGTTCGCAGTTAGCGGTAATTCCGCAAGGAACACATAATGAACAGGAATCATATATTCCGGCAATTCCTGGGCCAAGCACTCTCTTAGCTCCCGCACCGGCCATTCTTGAGAAGCGGCGATATATGCGCATAACTCTGTTTCTTGCCGCAGGTTCTCTATCGCCAGGACAACAGCCTCCCGGATCCCCTCCTGCTTCAGGAGGACGTTCTCTACCTCGCCCAGCTCGATGCGGTAACCGCGGATTTTAACCTGTTCATCCATCCGGCCTAGATACTCCAGATCCCCTTCCGGCAGCCACCTGGCCAAATCTCCAGTTCGGTACATTTTTTCGCCGGGATAGAAAGGATCATTCGTAAATTTCTCTGCCGTTAAATCAGGCCGGTTCATATACCCTCGAGCCAAGCTGTCTCCGGCAACGCATAGCTCTCCAGGCACCCCGACCGGGAGCAGCTTGTCATTGGCATCCAGTATATAGACCCGCACATTGTCGATCGGCTTGCCGATCGGAATATTGTCGTACTCTCCCTTGACCTTGAATGCCGACGTCACTATGGTGTTCTCCGTCGGGCCATAGTTATTGATAAGCTCATAAGGCGTCGAACGATATACCCTGAGTTTATCTCCCCCCGTAATCAGCATGCGCAGCGAGTCGTTGTCGAGCTGGATGAACTGCTCGCAAACCGCCGTCGGCAAGAAGCTGATTGAAATACGGCTGTTGTTGTAATATTCCGCTAATAATCGTACATCGTAACGAATTTCTTCCGGAATGATATGCAGCTCACTGCCAGACAAGAGGGCCGGGAAAATCTCCCACACCGAAGCGTCGAAGCCGAATCCGGCGTATTTCGTACATTTATCCGAGGCCGTCAGCTTGTAATACGTTTGGTACCAACCGGTCATATTCAGCAAGGAACGATGCTCGATCATAACGCCCTTCGGTTTCCCCGTCGAACCGGAGGTGTAGATGATATAGGCCAGGTCGGATGGCGAGGCATCCACGGATGGCAGCGATGACGATGACGATGATGGCGATGTTGACGAAAGCAGCGGCTGCTCCGTTTCCATTGACAGGGCTAGCGCATCCTCCAAATCAATCGCTTGAATATTCCTTCCGGCCATTGGAACCTTCATATCTTGAGCAAGCATATCTTTCGCTTGCAGCAACCGGCTTTTAGTTAGAAGCAACCCTGCATTGCTATCTTCCAAAATATAAGTTATACGGTCGGCCGGATATTCATGATCGATCGGAAGATAGGCTCCTCCAGCCTTTAACACTGCCAGTACGGCAACGATCATTTCGATCGAGTGCTCAGCCATAATAGCCGTAACCTCGCCCGGCTTAACGCCACACCCCCGAAGCATATGGGCAAGACGGCTCACCATCTCGTCCAGTTCCCGATAAGTCAACCGCTCCTCCTTGAATACGATGGCGGTATGCTCCGGCGTCCGCTCGACCTGTTCCGCAAACAGTTCATAAACCGTCCGGTTGTGCGCGAAGTCTGCGCGGGAACCGTTGAAATCCACCATGACTTGCTGCCGCTCCTCTAGCGACAACAGTTCGATATCTGCGAGCTTCAGCTCTTTACCCGCGGCAATGACTCGCAGCACCTGGACAAAATGCTTCAGCAGCCGCTCAATCGTAGCGCCCTTAAACAATTTGACCGCATACTCTGCGTCGATGAACATCCCTTGCTCCCGCTCGACCACCGTCAAGGTCAAATCGAACTTGGACATTTGGCCTTCCCAAGAGCAGGATTGCACGGTCAGTCCGGATAAATTGGCCTCTTGAATATCGATGTTCTGCAAGGTAAATACCGTATCAAACAGCGGATTGCGGCTCATATCCCGCCTTAAGCCAAGCTGCTCGATGAGATCTTCGTATTGGTAGTCCTGATGCTCGAAAGCCTGCAGCGCCGTTTGCTTCACCTCATTCAGGAAATCCCCGAATGTCTTCTGCGCTCCCGGCTTCAGTCGCAAAGCCAGCGTATTGACGAACATACCGACCGTTTGAAGCACGTCTGCATGGGTTCTGCCCGCCGTTGGAGAACCGATCACGATATCCTCCTGAGCCGAATACTTAGACAGCAATACACCGTAAGCGGCAAGCAAAACCATGTACAAGGTGGTTCCCGTTTCATTAGCAAGCTGCTTCAGCCGGGATGACAGTTCTTGGCCGATTTCTACGGAGGCCACCGCTCCCTCGAAGCTTTGAATTTGCGGACGCGGATAATCGGTCAGCATATTCAGTACCGGAGGCTCCTCGGCGAACTGTTCAAGCCAGTAGCGCTCATGCTGCTGCAAGCCCCCGGAGCCGAGCTGCTTATTTTGCCAGACGGCAAAATCTTTATATTGAATGCGCTGAGCACCTAAATGCTCCAAGCCTTGACCGTTGTATAGCTCGCTGAATTCCTTCACGATGACACTGATGGAAGAGCCGTCAGCGACAATATGATGGATATCGATGACGAGCACATATTGCTCCTCCTGGCGTTTAGCGAGAGCGGCTCGCAGCAAAGGAGCCTGGCCGAGATCGAATGGCGTGACAAATTTTTCGACGATGTCCTCTATATTCCGATCAGGATGAACGTCCAGCTGCTCAATGGCAAAATCAACGCTCTCATGGATTCGCTGAACTGGCTCGCCCTGAAGGAGGGCGAAGGATGTCCGCAAGGACTCATGACGCGCAATCAGCGCTTGAAACGCCTGTTCCAGCCGCTTTACATCAAGCCTGCCCTCGATCTGCATCATAAACGGCATGTTGTATGCGGTATCCATGCCTGTCATTCCATTCAAAATAAACAGCCGTTTCTGTGCTGAGGATACCGGATAATATTCAGCCGCCGGAGCAGGCTCAATGGCAATGTCGACGGCGGCATCCTCCCCTGCTGCATTCCCCCCAATACGGGCCGCCATTTCTGCAAGTACGGGTGCCTGGAACACATCCGCCAGCGGCAGCTGAACCTGAAATTGCTTCTTCACTTCCGAGACCAGCTTCAAAGCCGTCAAAGAGTGGCCTCCCAGCTCAAAGAAATGATCATTCACGCCAGCGGCAGGCACGCCCAGCACATCGCTCCATAGGTCAGCGAGCTTCTGCTCAACCTCATTGCGCGGCGCAACGTAGACCCCTTCATATGCCAAGCTCTCCTCCGGCTCGGGCAGAGCTTGGCGATGAACCTTGCCGTTCGCTGTTAGCGGCAGCTGATCCATGAATACCCAATGGGAAGGGATCATGTAATCGGGAAGATATTCTGACAAATATCCCCTGATTTCTGCTGCACTCAATTCGCCCTCACAAACCAGGTAAGCACATAAGGCCTTGCTGCCTTCGCCTTTGTCCCATACTGTGACGATGGCTTCCTTCACGGCCTTGTGCAGTTGGATCCGGCTTTCAATCTCCCCGATTTCAATGCGGAATCCTCTGATTTTCACCTGATGATCCAGCCGGCCGATGAACTCAATCGTGCCGTCCGGCAGCCAGCTTGCTGCATCTCCCGTACGGTAAATGCGCTCACCTTCCGCAAACGGACTGACCATGAACTTCTCCGAGGTCAGAGCCTCGTTATTGATGTAGCCCCGAGCCACACCTTCGCCCCCAACCCATAATTCTCCCGGCACACCGACGGGGCATAAGTGCCCGTATAAGTCAACGACATAAGCCGTAGAATGAGCAATCGGCCCGCCGATCGGGATGCTCTTCTCCTCATGCGAAGTAATCGTATAGCAGCAGGAGAAGGTCGTATTCTCGGTCGGTCCATACCCATTGATCAGCGTCGTTCCCTCGCACTGCTCCGCCACCCGCTGAATATGCTTGGGCGAGAGAGCATCTCCGCCGACGATCAGATAGCGAAGCGGCTGGAACAACGCCGGCTCCTGCTGGGCCAGTTGATTAAACAGCGGGGAGGTGAGCCACATCGTCGTTATGCTGTATTCGCGAAGCGCTTGTCCCAGCTTCTCTGGCTCCAATATCGATGTCTTATCGATGATATACAGCTCCAGCCCGTTTAGCAGCGCGCCCCATATTTCAAACGTGCACGCATCGAACACGGGAGCCCCCGTTTGCAGGATGCGATCCCCCGGCTGAAACGGTACGTAGTTCGTATTCTGGACAAGACGAACCACATTTTGATGCTCGATCATAACCCCTTTAGGCCGTCCCGTAGAACCTGACGTATACATGACGTAGGCCAAATTTGCAGGATTCACAGGGTACTGCCTCTCTTGGAGCGGCTGCGCCTGGAAGGAGGAGAGCTCCCATTGCGGCTCTATCTCGTCAAGGATGATCACCTCGGCTTCACTCGCCAGGCGTTCCGCGTAGCACCGCGGAGTAACGATCCATTTCGCCTGACTGTCGAGAAGCATATATTCAATGCGGTCGGTCGGGTATTCCGGATCGATGGGCAAATAAGCGCCCCCTGCCTTCAAAATACCCAGCATGCCGATTACCGTATCCACGGAACGTTCCCCAACTAAGCCGACGATCTGATCAGGGCCGACTCCTCTGCTTATGAGCCTGGCTGCAAGCTGATTGGCTTTATCATTCAATTCTGTATACGTCAGATTTTCATCGTAATGAACGATGGCAAGATTTTCAGGAACTCGCTCGACCTGACGCTCGAACAATTGCACGATGGTTTGGTCCCGCGGATACTCACCTGCCGTATCGTTAAACCTGTGTAAGATTAGCTCTCGTTCTTCGCTCGTAATTACTGAAATATCCCGTAGCAGCACATTCGCGTTCTGGCTGACTGTAATCAGCACTTGCTCATAATGCTGGAACAAGCGATCCATCGCCGCCTGCTTATAGCGTGCTGCATTATATTTGAATTTGACCTCGAGGCCTTCGTTCGGCATCAAAATAAGATTGAAATCATAATGCGTCTGTTCGAAATCCTCAAGCTCACTAATGGCAAAAGGTTCTTCCGCTTCTGATTCGTCCAGCGGGTCAGCACTAACCGGATAGTTCTGAAACGCGTAAATATGATCGATTAGGTGCTGTTTCTTCGTTGATAGGGACTGAATTTCTGCAAGTGGATAAAAATCGTAGTTTTGCGTTTCTAGGGAGGTGAGTTGAACTTGTTGTATGAGAGAAGAGAAGGTTTGGCCGCCATGGAAGGTAATCCTGATCGGAACGGTGTTGATGAACAGCCCGAGCATTTGCTCGACCCCCTCTACCTCGGCCGGCCGGCCTGAGGTGACGGAACCGAAGACTACATCCTCGGTTCCGTTGTAACGGCCTAACAGCAGCGCCCAAGCCGACTGGAGCACCGTATTCAGCGTCACTTGATGGGCTTTGGCCAACTGCTCCAGCCGCTGAGCCGTCTCCTCGCATATTTTATAGCTGCGATCAATTTGATCATTCGCCTTCTGGCGCGCCATGCCTTGGTCATGATGTTCCTTGCCGTCCTGGAGGCTAGTCCCGAAGGAAGGAAGCTCAACCGCCGAATCATAACCTTGCAGATAATCGCCCCAATAGCGGCGGGCCTCTTCGCGATCCTGGCGATCCAGCCACTGGATGTAGCTGGCGAAGGGAGGAGCCTCATCCAGCTCCAGGGACACGCCCTGGCTCAGCGCTTTATATACATCGAACAGTTCCTGCACGATCGTTTTCAAGCACCATCCATCCATAATGATATGATGATAGCTCCAAATCAGCTTATAGCGGTGATGCTCCGTGTATTGATCCATTGGCTGATCCGTATGCAGCACAGCCGCCCGCAGCAGCATATCCTTCGCCAAATCGAAGCCCTTCTTCTGATCGGCCTGGATAAAGCGTTGTATATATTGCTCCTGCTCTGCTTTGTCCATTCGGGATATATCTTCGTAAAAGACGGACATACTCCGCTTCTTGAATATAATTTGCTTCGGATTTTTCATATTTTCGTGAAGGAAGTTCAGCCTTAGCACATCGTACTTGTCGATCAGAGCGTTAAAACTTCTCTCCAGCAATCCGACATCCAGATGCCCCGTGACGGTACAGGCAAACTGTTCAAAATAAGCCGTGGACTCTGGATTCAAATAGGAATGGAAGAGCATTCCCTCTTGCATCGGCGTTAGGTTGCATACCCCAGCGATAGACAGCTTTTCGTTCATGACCATCCCACCTCTGAATCTATTTTTTAACTATTGTAAAAATCCATAATGGCTTCCAGTTCTTCGATCGATAAATCGTCTCCAGCCACATCGGAAGGCGTCAGCTCCTGCGACTCTTTGTCTACGCAGTGCTTAATAATCTCGGTCAGCTGCGATTTGAAGTGATTTCCGAAGATCCGGATGTCTGCCTCCGCATATTCCTGAAGGTTATACTCGATAGACATCGTCAGCTGCCCGTCCTCCACGAGTCCTCCGATATTCAAGGCAATTTCCCTCTCAGCCTCCGGACTGACGGTTTGACCGTAAGAAACATCGGATACCTGGAACACGCCCGTATTCACATCATTATCGAATTGGCCTAAGTAGTTGAACTTGATTTCGGGCTCCAATCGGAAATGGATGCTGTCATCCCCTTGTTCGGCAGCAAGATATTTGAGCAGCCCGTGGCCGACACCCTTGTTCGGAATGCGCCGGATACTCTCCTTGACCGACTTGATCTGATAAGAAAGCTCCGCTGTGCCGGGCACGTCCAGCACCACGGGATATATGGATGTAAACCAACCGACGGTTCGGCTGATGTTCACATTTTTAAGAATCTCTTCACGGCCGTGGCCTTCAAGACAAATCAGCACTTTCTCCTCGCCTGTCCACTGCCGGACGGCCCGTCCCAAAGCGGTGAGAAGTATGTCGTTAATTTCCGTGTTGTACGCTCCGTGAACCTTGCCGAGCAATTGCTCTGTCTCAGGCTTGGTCAACTGGAAGGAATGCGTCATATTATCAAGCACCTTCAACGGCCCTACCCGGCGGCCTGATTTAGGCAATGCCTTGACCTCCGCAGATTCGATTTGCTGCCAGTAGGCCAGCTCCTTTTGCATGACTTTGCTTGCAGCATGCTCCTTCAAGCGTTTCGCCCATGTCTGGAAGGAATCCGTTTTGGCGGGAAGCTGGATCGGCTTGCCGCTTGCAGCCTGCTCGTAAGCCAGTGTTAAATCTTCAAATAAAATGCGCCAGGAAATGCCGTCAATCACCAGATGGTGAATAATGATCGCCAGATGGTCGCCGTTGTTCGTATTGAACAGGCCTGCCTTAACTAAAGGACCCCGCTCTAGGTCGATGCTGCCGTGAAGCATGTCAATCTTGCGGGAGATCTCCAGCCTGCCCTCATCCCCATCCGGCACCGTCATAGCAACAAGATCGAACCAGGTACGTTCTGCCTGCCCATCCAGTCCCTCGTTATACTGTGTCCATCCTCCATCATCCCGCTTGAATACCATTCTTAACGCGTCATGATGGCGGGTCAGCTCCGTAAGGACTTGGGACAACAGTTCGATCTGGAACCCATCCCGTTTATATAGAACGACTGCCTGGTTCCAATGATTTACCGGTGTAAATCCGCAGTCGAAGAACCACTTCTGAATCGGCGTAAGCTCAACCTGTCCCTCAATTGGGCCTTGATCAATTTCGCGATGGTCCTGCTGGACGTACTTGGACAATTTGCGAATCTCCGGATTTTGAAATAAATCTTTCATTTTCAGCGTGTAGCCGTAGTTGCTTAATTTAGAGGAAATTTGGATAGCCCGGATCGAATCTCCGCCAAGCTCAAAGAAATTATGGTCGATCCCGATCTGGTTGACGCCAAGCACCTCTTCCCAAATCGCTGCCAATACTTGTTCCAGATCATTGCGCGGCGCGGCATAATCTCCCGCCATCGCTGTGCTCCGATCCGGAGCCGGCAGTGCCGCCCGATCAATCTTGCCGCTGATCAACAGCGGCATTTGCTCCAGCGTGACGAAATAAGCAGGGATCATATAGTTCGGCAGTGTCTTTTCCAAATGATCCTTAAGCTCGCAGAGACAGGCCTCCTCTTGATTCGGGGCAAGTACGTCCAGCACCAGATAAGCGCATAAATATTTGCTTCCGCTCTCATCCTCTCTAGCCAGCACAACTGCTTGCTTGATCTGCGGAACTTGCAAAATGCGGATCTCAATCTCCTCCAGCTCAATGCGGAAGCCCCTGATTTTCACCTGAAAGTCCTTGCGTCCGAGGAATTCCAGGTTTCCGTCAGGAAGCCAGCGCCCTAAATCCCCGGTTCGATATAGACGTAAGCTGGCGTCTGGCTTCTGTATGAAAGGATCTTGCATGAAAGCTTGGCTCGTTCGTTCCGGATCATGAATATATCCCCGGCCTACCCCGATGCCGGACACGCAAATCTCTCCATATACACCGACTGGACATAACTCCATCTGCTCGTCCACTACATAGAGATTAAAATTAGCAAGCGGTTTGCCGATCGGGACAGTCTCCATCCCTTCTGTCAGCTGCTCAGCTACGTATTGGCTGATATCATCCGCTGCCTCCGCCGGCCCATAGGCGTTTACGATTTGAATTCCGGGGTAGAGCTCCAACCATCTCTGAGCCAAATCCGGCTTGATCGTTTCGCCCGTAATCAACAAATGACGGAGTGAAGGCAGCTGTGCCCTTGTCTTTTCCAAGACATCCAGCATCACCGCCAAGTACGATGGAACAACCTCTAGGAGCGTTACCCCGTCCTCGATGACCCCCTCAAGGAACCGCTCCACCTCCAGTACAAGCTCTTGCGAATAAATTGCCGTCGTCCCTCCCAGGGCCAGCGCGCCAAAACATTGCCAAACTGAAATATCAAAACAGATATTGGCGTTTTGAGCGAATACGAGACGTTGATCCAAGCCGAGTTCATCGGCCTCCGCTAGAATGTGATTCAGCAGACCTTTGTGCTCGATCATTACGCCTTTGGGCTTGCCCGTTGATCCAGAGGTGAACAAAATATAAGCCAAACTGTCAGCAGCCGGCACAATACCTAAGTTTTCCGGACTGTCTTCCATTACTTCCGCCGCAATTCTGTCAAGACACACAATTACGCCTGTATACCTTTCCTCTAAACCGTCCTGTAAATATTCGGAGCGGGTAATGAGCACCCGCGCGGCGGAATCCTCCAATATGCCCGCTTTGCGTTCAACGCCGTATTCTATGTCGATCGGAACGTAAGCCCCGCCGGCCTTCCAAATGGCAAGCACACTTTGGATGAAATCGGGCGAACGCTCCAGCATCACCGCCGCTACCGTATCCGCCGGGATACCGCCTAATCGTCTTTGCAAATAACGCCCAAGCCGGTTCGCTCGAGCATTCAGCTCCGCATAGGTCAGCACCTCTCCAGCAATACGGACGGCCGGCTCCTCCGGCTGCTCCAAGGCGAACTGCTCAAATCGTAATGGCACGGTACGGTCGAAATCATAATTGACGACCTTGCCTTGACCGATCGCCAGTATTTCCTTGCGTTCATCCGCTGTAAGCATATCCAGCTTCATGAGCGGCACTTCTGGATCAGCAGCGATATTATGCAGGAGCGCCATATAATGCTGACCAAGCTGCTCTGCGGTAAAGGCAGTAAATAAATCCGTATTGTATTGCAAGTCGAAGTGAATCTCCGAGGCATCCGTGTATACGTCCAGCATAAGATCGAATTTGGAAATATCGTTCTGCAGTTCGTAAGGAGTAAGCAGCATTTCGCCGATATGAATTTCTTGCTGCTCCCGGTCCGTCAAGTTGAACATCGTGTCAAAGAGAGGGTTGCGGCTCGTATCCCGCTCGACATCCAAAAGCTCCACCAATCGTTCGAACGGTAAATCCTGATGGTCGATCGCCGATAAAGTATGATCCTTCACCTCATGAATGAATTGACGGAATGTCTTATGCCGCTTTGGAAAGCTGCGAAGCGCGACCGTATTGATGAACATGCCCAGCATTTGCTGCACATCCTGATGCGTGCGTCCGGCCACGGGCGAGCCAACGACGATGTCCTCTTGCCCCGTATATTTCGACAGCAGGATATTATAGGCCGCTAACAGCACTGCGTATAATGTGGAGCCCGTGTCATTGGCCAGCGCCCGCAGCGACTTGGAAAGTTCATGCGGAAGCACAAATTGCAGCGTACAGCCGTTAAAGGTCTGCATCGGCGGTCTTCTATAATCAAGGGGCATGTTCAGCACAGGCAGCTCGCCGTGATAATGCTCCAGCCAGTAAGCTTCATGCTCCTTCATTTCTTCACCGGCAAGCCGTTCGTTCAGCCAGACCGCATAATCCTTATAATGAATCTCAAGCGGCGCCAACGTGTCGCCACGGTACAACTGCTCCAGTTCATGCAGCATGATAGCTCCCGACAGGCCGTCCGAAATAATATGATGCATATCAATAAGCAGCACGTGCTCCTCCTGAGCAAGCTGGAGCAATTCCATCCGTATTAGTGGTGCTGCCTCTAAATCGAAAGGCTGGATAAACGACGATATCCGCTGATTTACTTCCTCCTTTGCAGCGCCCCTCAACTCCACCACTTCCAGTCTGCATTCCGCCTCGGGATGCACGATTTGCACAAGCTGCCCATCCACCGCGTGAAAGGACGTTCTGAAACACTCGTGACGCTCGATCAACCGGGTTACGATCTGCTGGAATTGCGCTATGTCCAGACGGCCTTGAATACGATAAGCAAACGGCATGTTATACGCCGTTGATCCCGATTCTTCCAGCGTATGGAGCACATACATCCTTCTTTGCGCTGGACTCACCGGGTAGTAATCTTGAACCGGGGCTGGTGTGATAGCGGACGTGCTGCACGGTCTGCCGCCAAGCTCCTCAATGTGCTCTGCCAGCTGCGCTACGGTTGGATATTGGAAAATGTCTTTCACTCTCACATCCGCACCAAGCTCCCCATGTATTCTGGAGACGATGACAGTTGCTTTCAAGGAATGGCCGCCCAAGGCGAAAAAGTCATCCTGAACACTTACCCGCCTTACGTCCAGAACCTCCGCCCAAATCGACACCAGCGCTTCTTCTACGGCGTTCCGGGCAGGCACAAACGGGGCGTCAAGACGATGATGGACGGGTTCCGGAAGCTGGCTGCGGTTAATCTTCCCATTGGCATTATGCGGCATTTCTTCGAGCTGCATAAAAACGGAGGGAATCATATATTCCGGCACACAAGCGCTTAAATACTCCTTTATTTCGGATATGCTCAGATCTATGTTCGCGGTGTAATAAGCGCATAAATACTTCTCGGCTTCGCCGCTTCCCTTCACGAGCACCGCGGCCTCCCGAACCTGTTCATGCTCGGCCAGCCGATGCTCGATTTCCCCAAGCTCAATGCGGAACCCTCTAATTTTGACCTGATGATCCTTACGGCCGACGAATTCGATGTTGCCGTCCGGAAGCCATCTGCCCAAATCGCCCGTTTTATACAATCTAACGCCCGGCTGCAACGCAAAAGGATCCTCCATGAAGGCCTCCTCCGTCCGCTGCGGGTCATTAAGGTAGCCTCTGCCGACCGCAATGCCAGCCACGCAAATTTCACCGATAATCCCCACAGGGCATAAATGCATTTGCCGGTTCACGATATATATCTGAATGTTGGACAATGGTTTGCCAACCGGAATATACTCTCTGTTCTCCGGCGTCTGCTCCATCACATATTGGCAAATATCGTCTGAGGCTTCCGCCGGTCCGTATGCATTGACCATTTTGATTCCGGGACATAGCTCAAACCAGCGTGCAACCAATGCCGGAGTGGCTGCTTCCCCGGTAATCAGCAAATGCTGCAAGTGTTCAAAGCGAAGCGAACGCTCCTCCACCAAATCCAGCAAAACCGCCAAATATGAAGGCACGACCTCAAGCAGTGTCACTTGATCGTGAATCACTTGATTTATGAACTGCTCGGGTGCAAGGATCAGCTCCTCTGGGTATATCGCCGTCGTTCCTCCAAGCACCAAAGCGCCGAAGAACTGCCATACCGAAATATCGAAGCAATGATTCGCCGTTTGGGCAAATACAATGTGCTCGGACAAGCCAAGATCGTCCGCTTCAGCCCAAATATGGTTCAGCATGCCCAAATGCTCGATCATAACCCCTTTAGGTTTACCCGTCGATCCCGAGGTAAAAAGCGTATAAGCCATGTCGGTAATCGCCACCGGGAGATCGAGATCACGGCCGTCCGCTTCCCCCGCCGGAACGATGAGTTTATCCATCTCCACAAAACGGCCCAAGTAATCGGCACGCAGCCCGTCTTCCACATACTTCGATAACGTGACGACGATTTGGGCGTCCGAGTCGGCGATGATCCCTGCCTTCCTGTCCTCGGGATAATGGGCATCTACCGGTATGTAAGCCGCTCCCAATTTCCATATAGCCAGTATGCTCTCAACCATAAGCGGCGAGCGATCCAGCATGACCGCCGCGAAATCGCCTTGTCCGAGCCCTCGTTCCTGAAATACCCGGGCCAGACGATTCGCACTGCGGTTTAACTGGTCGTAGGTGATTTGCTCTCCTTGATAGAGCAGCGCAATTTTATGGGGATGAAGGCGTGTTTGTTCTTCAAACAGCTGATGCGCAGGCTTATCGAATCGATAGCCCTTATCCGTCCGGTTAAACTCGAATAATAACGTTTGTTTTTCCTCTTCGGTAATCATTTCGATATCCCGGACAAGGATTTGCTCATTGCCTAATACTGCCGCCGTGACTTGCTTCAAATGACCTTCCAATCTTCGTAGAAAATCCTCATCGTATATTGTTCCGTTATAGGTGAGCAACACTTCCAGCTCATCCTCGGGAAACACCGTAACGTCCAAATCATAGTTCGTATGCTCCAGCATTTCGCTGTCGGTAATAGCAAGATGCTGTTCCCCATCTCCGTAGGCTGCCGTCTCCAGCGGATAATTCTCGAAAACGACGATATGGTTGATCAGATGCTGCTTAAGCACCGTTCCCGATTGAATATCTGCAAGCGAAACATAGTTGTACCGATTGGCCTCCAAGATTGAATCATGCACCTTATGAAGCAGCTCCCGGAAGGAGGTATGTTCATCGCTCTTGACCCGCAAAGGAACCGTATTAATGAACAGGCCAACCATGCTCTCGATTCCGGGCAGCTCCGGAGGTCTTCCCGATACGACCGAACCGAATACGACATCCTCGCTATGATTGTATTGCTGCAGCAAAATTCCCCACAGCGTATGGAATACCGTACTAAACGTAACCTGATTGTCGACTGCCAGCTTGTGAAGTCTGCGCGTCGTCTCGGCATCCCATTTGAACTGGTATTTGCGATGATCAAAACCCTTCTCTGCAGTCCCTGTGGAAGGAGGGATCGCCGCCTGCAGCTCATAATCGTCCAAATAGTCTCTCCAGTACTGCAAAGCCTCGTCCTGATCCTGCTCACCCAGCCACTGGATATAATCGCTGTAAGGATACGGCGGGGACAGCTGAATCGGGACATTGGCAGCCATAGACTCATAAATATGGAATAAATCCTGGGCAAGAATGCCAAGACACCAGCCGTCCATAATAATATGATGAAATCTCCAAATAATTTGATGGGTGCGTTCGTCGATTCTGAAGATAGCCATTCGAATCAATGATCCCGTCTCCAAGTCGAATCTCTGCTTTTGATCCTGGATTTTATATGCTTCTATCGAGCGCTGCCGCTCATCGCTGGAATAAGCGGATATATCCCTATAATCGATGCGCGGCTCACATTGACTTAGTACGAGTTGCAGCGGCTGTTCAACCTCTGTATAGATGAATACCGTTCTTAACACATCGTATCGTTCAACCAATTTCGCGAAGCTCTGTTCCATCGTTCGGGAACACAACTTCCCTTTGATCGTGAAAGACACATGTTCAAAATACGCTGCGGAATCGGGGTCAACCAGCGAATGGAACAAAATCCCCTCTTGCGTTGGCGTCAGCGGGTATATTTTTTCGATTTCATGGCTGCTCAAATTTGATTCACTCTCCCTCTACTTTAGCGACCGAACCTTTGTTGCTGATTCGGTCGCTTCCACTTTCGGCAGCATTACTTCTTCTTCAGCCGCTGGGATATCGCATCCAATTGTTTTTGCGAAAGTTTGTTGTATTGATAGTCTGTAGGCGTGATTTCCTTGACTTGCTTTGTGCAGCAATACCGAATGATCTGAGTTAAATGCTCTTGATAAAGATGGGCCAGCCCTTGTATCGTTTCCGGACGATACTGGTATTTGTTGTAGTGAATATCCAAGGTGAATTGATCTCCGACCACCATTCCATTCAATTCGAGCTTATGAGCTCTCATGATCTGCGCCCCCACTTCAGGCCCTGCAGGTATATCGCTTAGCTCAAACAGCTTGGTCTGAGCGGCAGTACCGCCGAATTGTCCCAAATAGTTGAACACAATTTCCGGCTTAAGCTGGAAATGCAGCGGGAGCTCAATGTCTGGATTGCTGGCCGTTAAATATTTGAGAATTTCGTAGCCCAGCCCTTTGCCTGGAATCCGCCGTAAAGCATCTTTGGTTCGCTTAATGACCTCGTCTAAATCCTTCGTTCCTTCAGCACCAAGCACGAATGGGAATATCGAGGTGAACCACCCCACAGTTCTTGATACATCCAGCCCTTTCGCGATTGCTTCCCGCCCATGTCCCTCAAGTTGAATCAGCACGGAGGCGGCGCCTGCCCATTCCTGGAGCGTACGGCTTAAGGCTGCCAGCAGAATATCATTGATTTCCGTGCTGTAAGCATGGTGGACATCCGTTAACAGGCTTCGGGTTAACTCGGCATCCAATGCCAGCTTCACCGTGGCATGATCCCCGGCTTCATTGAAGTCGATCTTATGATCGACGGGCAGCTCAGCCGTTGACGCCTGTTCGACGGCTTCCCAATATCTAGCTTCCTTCAACAACCCTTTGCTGGAGGCATACTGCGCCAGCCCTTGTGACCACTCTTGGAAGGAGTGAGTCTTCTCCGGAAGCATAACCGCTGTCTGATCCAGCAATTGTTCATAAACGGCAGCGAAATCCTCCAGAATAAAGCGCCAGGATACACCGTCAACGACCAGATGATGAATAATGATCAGCAAATAATCACCCAGTGCGGTATGATAGACGGCCAATTGAATCAGCGGTCCCTTCTCGATGTTCAACTCAGCCTGCAGTTTGGCCGATTGCCGCTCGATCTCCGCATGCGGATCTCCACTTGCCGTCACATCGAAGACATTTAATCGGTGGAAAGTTTGCCCTTCAATGCCTTGATTGAACTGGACGACTCCGCTATCTCCCAAGCTGAACCTCATGCGTAGCGCATCATGATGCTCTGCCATTCGATCGAAGGCCTCCGCAACCAGCTCAGCCTCAAATCCTTCCCGCCTGTACAACATGACAGAATGATTGTAATGATGAACATGCTCCCATTTCTGTTCGAACAGCCGATGTTGAATCGGGGTAAGCCCTATTTCCCCCACCACCGGTTCCTGGCTGATTTTGCGGGCGGAAATCTGCACATACCTGCTCAGTTCCCGGATCGTCGGATATTTGAATAAATCCCTCATTTCCATCTTCAGGCCATGCGTCATGAGCCTGGACGATACCTGCAGCGCCTTGATCGAATCTCCGCCGCATTCAAAGAAATGATGATCCGTCCCAATGCCTTTAATACCTAACGTATCCTCCCACACCCGTACCATTGCTTCCTCGATCTCATTCGCCGGAGCCGAATATACATCTGCAGGCTCAATTTCGATAAGCGGCTCAGGCAGCGCTTTATAGTCCAGCTTGCCGTTCTCATTCAAAGGCATGTGATCAAGAAATACATAAGCCGCAGGGAGCATATAAGAAGGCAGCCGATCGGATAAATGACCCCGCATATCAGATGCTGTCAACCCTTGCTGTGTCACAATATACGCGCACAAATATTTCGTATCTTCAGCGCTCTCCTTGACGGTAAGCGCCACTTCCTGCACATCGGAATGCTCCATAAGCTGCGCCTCGATCTCGGCCAGCTCGACGCGATAGCCTCTAATCTTTAGCTGATGATCCATTCTGCCGATGAACTCAATATCGCCGTTTGGCAATCTTTTGGCTCGGTCTCCCGTTTTATATAGCCTTTGCCCAAGGTCGAGCGGATGAGGAACGAACTTCTGCGCTGTCAGTTCCGGGTCATTCAAATAGCCGCGCCCCAAGCCGCCGCCTGCAATGGCCAGCTCTCCTGGGACCCCGTCCGGCAGCAAATTTCCATAGGCATCCATAATATACGCCTCAGCATTAAAGATCGGCTTGCCGATGACCGGCTGCTTGCAGAATGCCTGGAAGTCAGCCCGCTTCATAGGGTAGGCTATACAGCCGATAGTCGCTTCCGTAGGACCATAATGATTCACGAACCTGACATCCGGGTACCGCTCGTAGTATCGCTCGATGTCCTGCACCTTCATTTTTTCTCCGCCAAGCACGATCAGCTTCAATGAACTCAGCAGATTTCTCGTCTCGAAACGTTCATGGTTCACCATAATATGGAATAAGGAAGGCGTCGCCTTAATGAAGCTGATACCGTTCGTCGCAATATAATCCAGCACATATTCGGGATCGACGTAATCATGGCGGTCGAGCAAATGCAGCTCGCAGCCACTAACAAGGGCAGGATACAAAGCTGTATAGCACAGGTCAAAGCTGGCCGAGGAGAGCAGCATCGTCTTGTCGCTTCCAGCAATCCGCTGAGAAGTCGTAAACCAGTGCACATAGTTCGTCAAATTGCGATGTTCAAGCATGACGCCCTTAGGTGTTCCGGTTGTGCCAGAGGTGTAAATGACATAAGCCAGATCGTGCTCGCTTACTTGAATATTTAAGTTCTGCCCTTGTCCTTCATACGTGCTAAGGTGATCCAGCAAAAATACCTCGGTCACGCTCTCCGTTCCATGCAAGTGATCGGCATAAGTCAGCAGGAACTGAGCGCCGCTGTTGGTTAACATATAATCCACCCGGCCAGCCGGGAACTCGGGATCGATCGGCAGATAAGCTCCTCCCGCCTTTAGGACAGCCATCAGGGCTGCAATGGTCTCCGGCCGATTCTCCATGACGATTCCAGCAAGGCCGCCACTAGCCGCAAAGCCACTCTCTAACATCATTCTCGCCAACCGGTTAGCTTTGGCGTTCAGTTCAGAGAAGCTCCATCTTTCATTTCCAAAGACGAGGGCCGTATGATCAGGCGTGCGCTCCGCCTGAGCTTCGAACCATTCAACAATGGTGCGGAATTCAGGCTGCTCTTCGGTGCTTGCAGCAGTTTGAGTTTGCGTGTGGCTGTCTCCTTGACCTGGGCTGTAACTATTACTTTGAACTGGACTTCTACGGCTAATTGACTGCGCCAGCTTCTCCTCAGCGGTTAGAAGAGATAGCTTCGCCAGTTCCAGCTCCGGCTGCTCCACGCCCGTTTGCAGAATATGAACGAAGTGCCGGGCAAAGCGCAGCATCGTGTCGTTGGTAAACAGCTGCGTACAGTAGACGAACTCCAGAATAATGTCATCGTCCGTCACTTCCGCAAGCAGGGAAATATCAAATTTGGTCGATTGCTGCTCAAGCGAATAAGGCTTGACCGTCAAACCCTCCATTTGAAAATCATCTTCACTTGCATTCTGCATCGTCAGCATGACGTCAAACAGTGGGCTGCGGCTTAAATCCCGCGGAATCGCCAGCGCCTCCACCAGGCTCTCAAATGGATACTGCTGGTGCTCATAAGCGTTCAAGCAGATTTCCTTCACTTCCTCCAGGTAGGTGCGGAAGCTCTTCTGCCCCTCCGGCTTACTCCGCATAGCCAGCGTATTGACGAAGATTCCCATCACCTGCTGTACATCTGCATGATCCCGGCCTGCTACCGCAGAACCAACAATGACATCCTCCTGTCCGGCGTATTTCGACAGCAAGATGCTGTAGCCGGCCAGCAGAATCATGTACAGCGTCGTTCCCGTCTCCTTGGCTAATCGCTGTAATTGAGCCGTCAACTCCCGGCCGACAGCATGCTCCAACTTGGTCCCCTCATAGCTATGCTGCTGCGGCCGCGGGAAATCGGTTGGCAGGTCTAACACCGGCAGCTCTCCCGCAAACTGATCTAACCAATATTGCTTATAACTTTCGTAAGCTCCTTCCGCTAGCTGCCCGTTATGCCAAGCAGCATAATCCTTATACTGAATGCGCAGCTCCGGCAGATCTGCCCCGCTGTATAATGCATTAAACTCCTCCATGAATACCCCAACAGACGTGCCGTCGGAAATAATATGATGCATGTCGATCAACAGTACGTAGTCGTTCTCGTTCCTCTGCACGAGGCCTGCCCGGAATAAAGGCGCGCTGCTTAAATCAAAGGGGGCGACAAATTGCGCGGCTATATGCTCCAATTCGGCATCGCTTGCCTTCCCGTAATTTTCAAGCTTGAACTCGGCTTCCGGATGGACGACCTGTACCGGCTCCCCTTCTACGAGTTCAAACGAGGTACGGAATGCTTCGTGCCGCTGCATCATGGCGCGGAAGGCATCCTCCAGCTTTTCCGTGTCCAATTCTCCTTGAATTTCAAAAGCAGCCGTCATGTTATACGACGTATTCGGCCCGTTCATCTGATTCAGAATGAACAAGCGTCTCTGCGCTGCCGACACGGCATAATGGCTCTTCGTCTCTATGACCGGTATCTCAGCGAATGACTTATGAACAGATTTCTGAATAAGCTCTGCTACGCCCTGAATCGTAGGATATTGAAAAATGCCGCGCACAGGAATGTCCACGCCGAACTCTTTGTTCATTCTCGAGATTAAAATCGTCGCCTTTAAGGAATGTCCTCCTCGTTCAAAAAAGTTGTCGTGGATGCCGATTTGCTCAAGGCCGAGCTCCTCTTTCCATATATGAACCAGTCGTTCTTCTACCTCATTGCTCGGCGGTGCATAGGAAGCCATAGCGGAATGGCTGGTTTCCGGGTTCGGCAAGGCTTTCTTATCGATTTTGCCATTGGGCGTTAGCGGCATCTGCTCCAGCGCAATAAAGTAGGATGGCACCATATATTCGGGCAGCGTGTTAAGCAGCTTCTCCCGAATAGATCCAAGCTCAGCCCCGCTATCTTCGGGCACGAAATAGGCACATAAATAGTAGTTGCCCCCTTCATCCTCCTTGGCTACGACAACGGCCTCCACCACCGGCAAGTGTGAGATCATGGTTTTCTCGATTTCTTCCAGCTCGATCCGGTACCCGCGGATTTTAACCTGGAAGTCGGTTCTGCCGATATATTCAAGGCAGCCGTCCTCTCTCCACTTCGCCAAATCGCCCGTGCGGTACATTTTGTGGCCTGGGACATGCGGATTGTCGATGAACTTCTGTTCCGTCAAATCTTCCCGCTGCCAATAGCCCGCCGCCAAGCCGTCTCCCGCAATACACAGCTCCCCAGGCACTCCGACTGGGACGAGCATATCATCCGCATCCACGATATAAACCTGTGTGTTGGCAATAGGCCGACCGATGTCCACGTTATGGTTGCGCGTCAGATCGCTTACACAGGACCAGACCGTCGTCTCCGTCGGGCCGTACATATTGTAAATCCGTAAATGGGCGAAGCCTTGCAGCTGATGTAGTAAATGAATCGGCATAGGTTCTCCGCCGAGCATAATGTCGGTCACTTTTTCAAGAAAAGCCATTTCCGGATCGCCGGACATCAGCATTTTCAAACGGGACGGGGTAATTTGCAGCATTTGCACGTTATGAGCTGTAATAAGCTGGTGCAGAGCTTTAGGATCAAGCTGCTCGTTTTCGTTTGCTATGACGATGGTTAATCCTTTCGTTAACGGCACCCATGTTTCCAGGACAAAAATATCGAAAGAAATCGTCGTCAGGCTCAGTATGTTTTTCCCGGGGGTAAAATCTATTTCTTGAGCCATCGCTTCAATGAAGTTGTGAACGGCTTGATGAGTAATCATGACGCCTTTGGGATTGCCTGTGGAGCCGGATGTGTAAATGACATAGGCATTATGATCGGCTGTATGACTGCGAAATTCCCGCTCGTCGTTCTCCTCCAGGTAGAGGCTCTCATCATTGACGAATATCGTCGCCGCTTCGCAATTGACGTGATTCGCCAACTCCGCTTCGGTCAGCAAAATTTGCGAGCCGCTGTCTGTCAGCATATATTCGATGCGCTTCGCCGGATAATCGGGATCAATCGGCAGATAGGCTGCTCCCGCTTTCAATACTCCTAACAAAGCGATGATCATATCGATCGAGCGCTTAACCATCACGCCTGCAATCGTTCCTGGCGTTACCCCTTTCTTGCGGAGAGCAGCCGCGAGCCGGCTGGATTTCACGTCGAGTTCCTTGTAGGTGTAGGACTTGTTAGCCCATACCGCGGCAATGTCATCGGGTGTACGCTCGGCCTGACGCTGGAACAGCTCGTCAATCGTCAACTGCTTGTCATAGCGCAAATCTGTTGCGTTGAATTCAATAAGCAGACGCTGCCGCTCTTCTGGGGATAACAGATCAATCCGGGACAAAAGGACATCTGCGTTCTCTGCGACGATACTCAAAATGTTCACATAGTGGGCTAACATCTGCTCGGCTTTGTCCCGCTTGAACAGCTTCGTGCTGTAATCGAGGTTCACCGCAATGGACTCCTCGCTCCAATCCTCTGCGCTCAAAGTTAAATCATAGGGCGACACTCCGGGATTACGTTCTTCCGGCCTGAAAATAACGCCTGCTCCGGACACCGTCTCCATATCCATGTTCTGTAAAATAAACATCGTATCAAACAGCGGATTGCGGCTGAGATTCCTCTGAATATTCAACCGATCAACGAGCAGCTCGAACGGGTAATCCTGATTGTCGAATGCTTCGATGCTGCTGCGCCGTACTTCCTCCAAGTACTCGCGGTACGCCTTATCCTTGGCAGGATAACTGCGAATAGCGACTGTATTGATAAACACACCGATCAGCGGCTCAATGTCTGGATGATTGCGTCCCGATACCGGCGTCCCTACGACCAGATCGTCCTGCCCGGTATATTTATGAAGCAAAATTTTATAAGCGGACAGCATAACCATGAACAAGGTTGTATCGGTCTCGTTCGCCAACCGGCGGAGCCGCTTCGTCAACCGCTCGTCCAAGCGGGCAGACAGCCGCTGTCCTTCCATGCTAAGTTGACTGGGTCTCGGATAATCGGTCGGTAAATTTAGGACAGGCAAGTCTCCTTCGAATTGGTGAAGCCAGTATGCTTCCTGCTCACTTATTGTCAGATCATTCACAGTCTGATTCTGCCAGACAGAAAAATCGGCATACTGTACTTTTAACTCCGGCAGCGCATGCCCTTCGTACAACTCCACAAGCTCCTTCATAAACACGGCCATAGAATAGCCATCCGAGATCAGATGATGCATATCGACAAACAAAATATGCTCAACAGCCGACAGCTTCACAAGCTCAGCCCGGAACAACGGCGCTTTGGTCAGATCGAACGGCTGCACGAAATGCTGGAATCTCTGTTCCGCTTCCTCCGGACGAGACAGCTCGGTACACGGTACGTTCAATACAACCTCCTCGCCTATACGTTGAACGATTTCATGTCCCTCGATTTCAAACGACGTTCTGAACACCTGATGTCTACTAACGATATGCCGAAGAGCCGCGATCAGCCGCTCAACGTCAAGCATGCCTCGAAGCGAGATTTGTCCAGGAATGTTGTGAACTAGCGTACCAGCATCCAGCTGCTCCAAAATATAAATGCGCCTCTGCGCCGCCGAGATCTCATAAGTATCCCGCGGCTCTTGCACCGGAATCGGCTGGAATGATTCTGCCGACCCGCCATCAATAAGTCCGGCTAGCTTGCGGATCGTCGGGTATTGGAACCATTGCCCGATTGGAATTTGAATGCCGAATTCCTGATAGATTCGCGACAGCATGACCGTCGCTTTCAGTGAGTTGCCTCCTAGCGAGGCAAAATGGTCATGGACGCCGATCCTCTCTATTCCCAGGAGCTCGCTCCAAAGTCGAACAAGCCCAGCCTCCGTCTCACTTAAAGGCCCCTGCTTCTGCCGCATTATATCCGGAACCGGGAGCGAACTCTCGTCAATCGACCCGTCCTCCAGCAGCGTAAACGATTCCAGCACAATAACATGAGTTGGCATCGCATAATCCGGCAGGCGCTCTGTCATTTCGGCCCTGACCAGCGACTCATCGATCGTCTTGGCTGGCGCAGCAATATATGCTGCGAGCTCCGGGGCGTGATGTCCGGCGACCATTCGTACAACTGCTTGGGTATGCCTTAAGCTCGGCAGCTCCAGCAGCGCTTCCTCCAGCTGCACTAAATTGATACGGTATCCTCGATGCTCGGCAATGCGGTCTGCATCACCACAAATTTTCAGTTCTCCGGACGGCATGAACATCGCTAATTGTCCCGTCAGGACCATACCCTCCGTCTCCGGTATATGTAGTTCACCTGTAACGCCAAGGGGGACTCGCTCCCCGTAATTATCCAGAATACACTTTCCCCCGTGGCTATTTTCAAGCTTCGCTAAGAAATGAGCCTGCTCATCCGTAATGACCGAAAGCCGGGAAACTTTCATAGAGGAATCCTGAACTATCGAGAGCAATAATCGACGATATCCCTCCACCCAGTGCTGCATAACCTCCGGCTTGATCAAATCCGTGCTGTAATCAAAGTCAAGCCACAACTCCTGCTGAACCTCCGTTATGTTCAGGAATAAATCATAATGCAAATGCTGAACCGGGTACGGCACGAGCTCCGTATCCAGCCCGCTGAAATTCAGCTTTCGAACAGGTCGATCCATATTGAACAAAATGTTCATAGCCGGCATATGCGCCCCGGGTATCCGTTCGGCCAAACTCGCCAGAGAATAGTTCTGGTATCGATCCAATTGCTGCATCGCCGTTTTCACGGTAAGAAGATAATCCGCCGCCGAGTCGCTGCCATGAATTTCTGTATATACCGGAAGCATGTTCACACAATTTCCCACGAGATGGGTCTCGCCCATATGAGACTGTCCGGCCGTTGGAATGCCGACAACAATTTGCCTCTGCCCGGCAAGCCGATGCAGGAACAGGCCATAGGCAGCAAGCATTGTAATGAACAAGCTGTTCTTGCTCCTTATGCTCAAGGCTCGTAATTCCTTCGTGAGCGCGCGATCCAGCTTCAATGTCTGCCTGTCCCCGCTGAACGTCTTCCTCGCCAAATGCCCGTCCGGCGAAGGCAATTGCAGGGTCGAGATAGGTTCGGAGAAGCGTTCCAACCAGAATGCCGCGGCCTCATCGGCCTCGGGCTCATGCTGCAGCCGCTCCTGCCATTGCAAATATTTGTGGAACGGAACCGGCTGCGGCAGCCCAGGAGCACGCTGAACGCAAATGGCCGAGTATACCTCCTCCAGCTCACCTACAAATACCGCGATCGACCAGCCGTCCACGACGATATGATGGAAGGCAAGCGCCAAAACATAATCTTCATCGGCCATGTGGAGCACCGTTATACGAAACAACGGCTGCTCGGCATGCAGATTGAATGCTCTGGAAGCATCCGCGGCCAGCCAATTGTCCAGCTTAGCCTTGCTCTCGCTCGTGGAGCGAGAACGAAGATCTTCCACGGCAACCGGAGCCGGGAGCTCCGGCAGAATCGTTTGAAACTCTCCGCTAGGATCAATCACTGTTCGCAAAGCCTCATGCCGCCGCATCAATACACTTACTGCTTGCCGTAATATCTGTACGTCTAGCGCACCTTCCATTTTGAGCAGAACAGATTCGTTTAATGACGCGGAAGCCGGGCTGCTGGAGACCGAGGAAATCCATAGCTGCTTCTGCTCATTGGACAATTTCGACGTCCTCTTCCCGTCATCATCGTCCGGCGGTTGCGGCGTGCCCGGCAGGAACCCGCCGCGCTGCAAATCGCCGACGCTTTCTTTGACGATACGAATAATCGTGTCTATATCCTCCAACGTATGTGCTGTAGACAAGAAGCAATTGCGGCCTTCCCAAACGTAAAGCCCTTTATGGATCAAATGATAGAAGAACAATTCGATGTCCCCGAAGGACACGAAGCGGAACAACGAACCGTAATTGACCAGATAAATCGGAATGCTTCTTTCCTTAAAGAAAGAGTTCAATTCCCGTACCAAATAATCCGTTTTGCGATTCAGCTCCTCGTAAAGAGCAGCACCTTGTGATTCCAAATATTCGATCGTCTTCAGAGCTACGCGCATCGTTAACGGATGTGTACAGAAGGTGCCACCTACAAACGTCTTTTGCGCGGCCTTCGTCGGGTAGGAAGCATCGCCAAAATTCCACTTTCCGCCGTCGATCGGATCCATAAATTGCTCCTTGCCCGCAACGATGCCAATCGGCAGGCCTCCACCTACCACCTTGCCGTAAACGACCAGATCCGCCTGCACGCCAAACCAAGCTTGAGCTCCGCCTAGACCGATGCGAAAACCAGTAATTACTTCGTCAAAAATAAGCGCGGTGCCTGATTGAGAGGTAATTTCCCTGAGTTGCTGCAAAAACTTGCGCGGCTGCAAATCCGGCCTGCGGCTTTGCACAGGCTCCACGATTACCGCGGCAAGCTCATGGGCATGCTTGCGGATAATCTCCAATGATTCCGGCTTATTGTAATTCAACATCAATACGTCGCGAACGTAATTCCCTTGGATGCCTGGCGCCATCGGAAGCGCGGATGCCTCATCGGACTCCGGATTAGCTACTCCTAATACCCCATCAAAAGTACCGTGATAAGAACCGGAGAAAATCACGACTTTCGAACGCCCCGTAGCTGCCCTCGCCGTACGCAAGGCCACCATAACGGCCTCCGTGCCCGAATTGTAGAAAGCTACTCGATCGACCCCCGTCATCCGGCTAATGCGCTCTGCCACTGCGCCGGCCAGATCGGACATGGGCCCTAAAGGCGGCAGCGAAGAGGACGATTGAGCCTTCATCTCCTCTACGATGAAATCAGGATTATGACCCAATAGGTTAACACCGAATCCCATCGTCAAATCGATATATTCATTACCGTCCACGTCCCACATCTTCGACCCGGAGGATCGCTCCGCCACGATCGGATAAATTGCTTCTTTCCAGTAAGAGCGGAACCCCGAAACATTGCGGTTATTGGCATGTACATCACGAGTTTGCTGGGTATAAGCTTTGGAGCCCCGGGTACGGCTCATGTATTCGATAAAGAAACGGTCTAAATATGCCTGCTGCTGCGCAGTAAAATTACCGTCTTCTCCGATGATCATCGGCTGATAAGGAATGAACGGCTTAGGTTCGTCCTGTGAAGGCTTATTGGCTTTAACAACTTGGATCGCTTGAGCGGATTGCGCCGCTTGAGTAGGCCGCACGGCAGTTTGAACGCTTGCCGCTGCTTGAACGCCTGCTACAGCATGAGTACCTTCGGCGGCATCCTTCGTTCCGCTTAGCAGATCAAGCTGGCGCCCAAGAATATCGGATACACTTTGCTGCTGAAGGCTCATAAGCTCAATTTGCCGAGCTATTATCCGTTCCATCGCCGAACTGCCGACGAGCGGAGTTATTAATTCTCCCACCTGCGGGGATCTCACTCTCTCCAGCTCTAGGGTTGCCGTCGCCGCCGCTTGCCGCTGCTGCTCTTCCGCCCCTTGCAGCATCGAATGCTGCTGTGATGCCTCTTCAAGGAGATTGGCTTCGGCTACCGCCGTCACAGCTGTCGTCTGGCGGACAGCGGCATTCTCGAGAATATATTGAGTCAAGCTATACACATTTGTAATCGAGTCGAAAAAGCGCTCTATCGCAATATCCAAGCTATAAATCTCTTCTATTTCCTTACGGATTCGCACAAGCATGATAGAATCCAGTCCCATCTCAAGGAAATGAGCATGCTCGTCGATTTCAGCTTCATCCAAACCTGAAGCTTCGCTTACCATTTTCGTAATCGTATTTTGTACCTCAGCCGACAGATCAGAGGCTTCAACAGCCGTCACCAGCAGTTCACCGGGATTAGACATCGAATTCTCCTCCACTTCTTGATTATCGATACGTTCAATTTCTATCCAGCAGCGTTTCCGTTCAAAAGGATATAACGGTAAAGGTATTCTACGGACGGATTGCTGCAGGTACAGTGCCTCCCAGTTCAGGCGGGCGCCTTGAACATACAGCTCGCATATGTGCTCTAACCGATCCTGGACTGCCAAACCGGTGGTGGAGATATCCAGCAGTTTCTCAGCCGCTTCTTCGCTGATTGCGTTCAGTTCGTCCTCCGTGATCTCACCTAACATGCGCTGCCTTCCCGACTCCGGAACTACCCGGTACACACCCCTGAATATTCCGTCCTTTGCGCTGTCTGCGGCAATACTCTCCAGCTTGCGGGACAACTCCTCCCGCGATGCGCATACAAAGGCAATTCGATGCTCCAAATGAGCCCGCCCGGCAGCTGCCGTATAGCAAATATCTCCGATTAACTGATGTGGTGTCATGGCTAAGTGGCTAATATACCTGTGAACCAGTTGCTGAAGCGAAGCTTCATTCTTCGCCGACAGAGCGAAAATATAAGACTGTCCATTGTCGAGATCTGCTGTCTGCGGCAGCTGATCCACGTACTCTTCCATAACGACGTGGCAATTCGTGCCGCTGAAGCCGAAGGAGCTCACGCCGGAGCGCAGAGGCTGCCGGGTATCATCGAATGATGCAAGCTCTGTATTGATATAAAAAGGGGATTGTTCCAATTTGATGTTGTTATTTGGTTCCCGGAAGTGAACCAACGGCGGGTTTTGCCGATGTTTCAGCATCAATGCCGATTTAATCAAGCTGGCGATACCGGACGCTTCAAAGGTATGCCCGATGTTCGCCTTCACCGAACCAAGCGCACAATATTGCTTCTTATCCGTATATCTGGCAAATGCTTTCTCCAAAGCAGAAAATTCGACAGGATCGCCGAGCTTTGTCCCCGTTCCATGAGCTTCGATAAAGGCGAGCGTATTCGGATCAAGCCCGGCGTCCTTCCAGGCAGCTTGAATGACCTCCGTCTGCGAAGCAGGGTTAGGAGCGGTAATGCCTACCGTCGTACCATCCTGATTTATCGCACTGCCTTTAATGACGGCGTAGACATGGTCCCCGTCCTGAATTGCTTGATGAAGCGGCTTTAACAGCACCGATGCTACACCTTCACTAACTCCCGTTCCATCGGAAGCCGCATCAAAGGCACGGGTATATCCGTCCTCCGATTCCATATCGAGTCCCAGCGATAATGGCAGCAGCGATGTTCTGACACCGCCGGCGAGTGCCATTTCGCATTCGCCACTGCGAATCGCTTGGCACGCCATATGTACGGCGACCAAGGAGGAGGAGCAGGCTGTATCGATTGTGACCGCTGGCCCTTTCAAATCGAGAAAATACGCGATTCGGCTAGCTAGAACCGACGGTAAATTCCCAACGACATAATTCGAAATCCGCTCTGGTTCATGTTTGGAAATCAAACGCTCATAATCATAGCCTACCTTGGAAAACCCGGCATACACCCCTACATTGCGACCGCGCAGCTGATTCCCCGCATATCCTGCATCCTCGAGCGTATGCCAAGCTTGCTGTGTAAATAGCCGCTGGTTCGGATCCATTAGCTTGGCTTCATTTGGAGTCAGCTTGAAGAAGGCATAGTCGAACTTATCGATTTCGTCCAAATAGCCGCCGACCCTAAAATCGGCTTCATTCTTATTCCAGCCGATAACTGACAAATAATCTTTGGCATCCTCCCGTCTGTTGGCCTGGTATTCACCGATCTGATCCCGGCCCGCCGTCAAATTGCTCCAATATTCTTGAAGGGTCTCAGCGCCTGGCAAATACACGGACATTCCGATAATGGCAATGTCCCTCCCGTATTGAGCTGATTCGCCTTCTTCCACATCTTTACTGCTCTGCACGTTCGCTTCTGTTTTAAGATACTTGGCGAGTTCAGCAATCGAGGGGTAGGCGAATAAATCGGCGACCTCCAGTTGAATCGAAAACTGCTTCTCGATCCGGTCGGCAATTTGCACTAAATGAAGAGAGTTTGCCCCCATATCGAAATAACTGTCCCGAATGCCAATTCCGTCCTTCTCCAACACTTCCCGGCAAATTCGCTGAATTGTTCGCTCAATCTCGCTTTGCGTAAGCAGCGTATTGCCAGGCAGAGCCTGGGTCTTCGGCAGGGGCCCATCCTGCTTGTTCACATGCTCCTGTTTCCCCAGATCCTCAGTTCTCTCCGGCTTTTCAGTCTTTTCTGCCATCTCCAGCTTTGACGCTTCAATTGTGCGGGCTATCTCCCTTAATTCCTGCGATACCTCGGTGTATTCACCGTCCTTATATTGCTGCGCTAGCTTGTAGCGCTGCACCTTGCCGCTGGTTGTTTTGGGCATCCGTTTTATAGGAACGATATCGGCGATTTCCCAACCGCCTCGTTGATTCAACAACCGCTTCAATTCCAGCATAGTCGGGTAGAACTTCTCGATTTTTTTCTTGGATACGACAAATAAAACGATCTCTTCTTTCTTGAGCTCCGCATTGTAAACCCCGCTTGCAGCCACCCTGCCAAGCTCTACTCCTTCTACTTCCTCGGCGATCCGCTCCAAGTCATGAGGATATACGTTCTGCCCATTTACAAAAATAATATCCTTAGCCCGCCCCGTAATAACCAGCTGGCCGTTACGTAGAAACCCTAAGTCCCCCGTCCGCACCCAGCCGTCATCCGTCAATATATTCCGCGTCGCCTCAGGGTTGTTGTAATATCCCTGGGTAACGTTATGCCCCTTGATATGTATATGACCAACGATACCATCGTCTAGTTCATGATCCGCCTCATCGCAAATCCGGAATTGGCAGTAATCAAGAGGGACCCCCACCTCGACAAAGGACAGTCCTCCAGCAAAGTGCTTGTCCACTTCAACAACCCGGCTGCCGATGTTTAATTGCTCGCGATCAACGTAAAGGGTCACAAATTCATCCTCAACCGGGGGAATAGCAACTCCTACAGAGGCTTCGGCCAGACCATAAACGGTGCACATGGCGGTTCGCTTCAATCCGTAAGGCGCGAGCGTATTCAAAAAAGAGTCACATAAGTCGGTCGATATCGGCTCTGCACCGTTATAGATGATGCGAATTCGCGATAAATCCCATTCGCTGGCCTTTTCTGTTTTGAAAAATTGCAGGAAATATTTATAACCAAAGTTCGGCGACGAAAGAACACTAACACGATGTTCGCTAGCCTTTTTGATCCACAAGACAGGCTGTCGAATAAATAAGGACGTAGGCATGATATACTGCTCTAGCTCAGCTACTAGCGGAG
The DNA here is from genome assembly GCF_054767475.1 of Paenibacillus sp. YSY-4.3. Taxonomy (NCBI): domain Bacteria; kingdom Bacillati; phylum Bacillota; class Bacilli; order Caryophanales; family Paenibacillaceae; genus Paenibacillus; species Paenibacillus sp. YSY-4.3. Next base: position 479,142 of record NZ_BAABMC010000002.1, read on the forward strand.
TCAAATGATTGCAGATCAGTCCCATATCATGCGTCAAGGGCATCCATTGCAAATAGGAATCCTCGGCGGTGATTTTCGAACCGTTGATTATGCCATTGGTGTTATAAATCAGGTTTCTGTGCGTCAGCATGACTCCCTTCGGATCGCCCGTGGAGCCTGATGAGAATTGAATAAACGCGATATCCTCAGCCCTGGCACTATGTATTTGCGGATTATGCTGCCGCATGAATACCTCGTTATTGTCAACGAGTGTAACGTTGTCACGAATTAAGTCATATAAATGGGTTTGCCCGCTCTTCCCCGTATATTTCTCTAAATCTAGCAATATTTTTGATTCTGTTATGAGATAAGGCCGGTGCAGCACCCCCCAAATTCTAAACACCTTTATCTTATGCTCATCGTTGTTCCCCGTACTGACGGGTACCGGAATCATCCCACCTAAAATGCAGGCCCAGAAGGCAATGACAAAATGTCGATTGTCCTCGATTTGAAACACGACTTCCTGCCCCTGACTTACGCCCTGTGATTGGAGATAGCCTAAAAATCCGCAAGCTTCCTCATACAGTTCCTTATAGGTCAATCGAGCCTCTTGCTCATCTCCCTCAATAAAGATAATGCCCCTGTCCTCTGACTTGCCTCGCTCCTGAATTACGTCAATAAGTGTTGTAAATTGCTTCGTAAACACATTCTTCCCCCCAGAAAAAAAGTATTATCGATTAATTTACTGCCGCTTCCGTACAGCTTGATGGTATTTTTCTAGTAATCCTTATCTGTTCATCCAACGATAATCGCTTGGTCGTCAAGATCAGTTGCAGCTGCTCATTGATCTGTTGTATCGCCTGAGACATATTCAGGCCTCGATCACGGTCAATCTGTTCTATAAGTTTTCTAACTTGGTGGATTGGCGAAATAACGCCCTTCATATGCTGATCGGCATCTTCATTGCGGCTCCGGGCAATGATAGCTGCCGTCAAAGCCCCCTGGAGGCTGGTGATAATTGCTGTACGGTTATTCTCTGCGCTGAACACGGAACTTAAATGCTCTATTTCTAGTGGATTGTCAAAATGGTGGGTTTCTATGGTAGGATAGCTCTCATTCATAAGCTGAGTCAGAACCTGGCGCGGTCCGATTTCGACCGTCCGGTCGACTCCATTGCGATACATATACTCCATCGTCTCAAGCCAGCGAACCGGGTGGGTCATCTGGCGATAAAGCAGCCCATTCAGCTCCTGCCGTTGGTAGGGCCGAGCAGTGACGTTGGAAACAATGGGCCATTTCCCATCTTGGGTTTTATATTGCTCCAATTCAATAATCAGCTGATCCGCCGCCGACTGCATTAGCGGGCTGTGGAACGGAGCGCTGACATTTAAATACTTCACGCTAACGCCTGGCACGGTTTCCAGCCTCTCAACAACGGTACGGACCGCCTCCTGATGGCCGGCTATCACATGCTGATACCGTGAATTGCAGCAGGCAACGACAACCTGCTTCGTTTCCGTTGAAACCTGACGGCACAAAAGCTCCAATTCCTCTCGAGAGGCACGGATCACGGCTGCCATGGCCCCAAGACCGGAAGATACTGCTGCTTGCATCAGCATTCCGCGTTTTCTGACGATACGAAGCCCGTCCGAGAACGAAATGACGCCGCTGCACACAAGAGCGGAATACTCGCCAAGGCTGTGTCCAGCCAGCAAATAGGGCTCCCAGCCTAACTCCCGTCTGCCGATCTCAAAGGCGACGACACTAACCGCCATAATAGCCGGCTGCGTGTTCATCGTCTGCATAAGTTCTAATGGACTGCCTTCGAAGCATAGTTTTGCCAGATCGAAGCCTAATGTATCATTTGCTTCCTCAAACAGATGTCTTGCTGTAGTGAATTGATCCCGCAATTTTTTTCCCATACCGACATATTGGGATCCTTGCCCCGGAAACAAAAAGGCCGTTTTTGTCATAAGCAGACCTCAATTCCCTATTGTTTTTTGACATTTTTCCAAATTTTGTGAGTGAATTGAATTGTGAGTTAGAGAGTTACTTGCATTTCGAGTAGGTTGTTTTAGCGATTAATGTTGAGTCGTGGGTGTATCAAAGTGGTTAGAAAACAGAGTTCTAAAGTTGAGGGTTTTAATGTCATTTAACCTTTAAAATTACATAAATACATAATTGAGTTTGCTTCCCATAAAATAACATTAACCATGTTCTTTTTCAAAGTCAATCCAAATAATGTAAGAATTTTGTAAGTTTCATGTTAAAAATGTTGTATTATGATTTTTTTCAGAAGAAGCAAAAAGGCCGCTGGACAGGCCAGCAAGCCGTTTTTTGCAAACATTTATTTTCATGAATTTTGGACTAGTAAAAAAATTTATTTATTCGACCGTCAAGATTCGCGGCGATGTCGTTTGAACAGATCTGGAGGCGAACCATGATCCCAGACATGCAGCCACGATACTCAGAGGAATCATCGCGGCAATCCCTCCCCCATTCATAATCAACGGTACTTCGACAATACCGTAATCGGCCAGAATGAAGTTAAGCAGAGGAGGAAGACCTATTAATCCGAGGGGAACTCCCACTAAAGCCCCAATCGCCGAAACTACTAATATTCCAGCAGTCACCGACATGCGAATTTGCCTGGAAGTCATGCCAATCGATTTGTAAATGCCATAGGTTCGGCTCTCCTTCTTCATGTTGATACGGCAGATGCTATAGATAATGACGAACGTAATTACGATGAACAACAGAGCCATAACAGACATCGGCAATATCAATATTGTAACTGCCTGAGAGAACACTTCATCAACGAGCGTCGCTTGGCTTGCCGTCCAGATTGCGCTGCCGTATTTATCGTGCAGTTCGCTTACGAATTGATCGATGGAGACGCCGTCCTGCAGGTTGATGAAGGTCGTATTCATTACGGCCCCATAGTCGGGGTTAACCTCTCTAACAACGTCAGCCGTTATTCGTCCCGTATAGGACATGTTCGCGATTGCCTGATAGATCCCCGTCACGGTAAGCGTATGCTTTGCGCCTTCAATGTAAATGTCGAGCGGATCGCCTACATCGATGTTCAAACTTTTAGCGATATTGACGCCGATTGAAATTTCTTGGTCGTTCATCGGATTGCGCCCTTTAACGTTCTCATAACCAATCTCATCATAGTTTCCCTCAGCAACCGTAAGCAAAATCCCCATCGTATCCTGCTCCATTCCGGCCGCCAATTCTTTGTTGATCGGCAATACGGCATTGGCGTCTCCGTATCGGCTATAGTTCTTGACCCTTTGATCCAATAGCACTTCTTCGCGAAGCTGTTCATAGGTCAATTTTACTGGATTATCAATTCTTACCGATAGGTCAGCCGAATCATACCCCCATTTCGCAATCGTGCCATGAATGGAGGAGATGCTGTACACGAACAAAAATCCGAAAACGAGCACCGAAGTAGACAACGCTGAGATCAAAATGATCAGTACAGAACCCCGTATATTTTTCGTCACGCCCCTTAGTCCGATAATCATCTCCGTGGGGAGGAAACCCAACTTCAGCAGCTTCTTCTTCCAAATGCCTCCTCGGCTTGATTGTCTAGAACTATCCTTCTCCGACATGCCGTAACGAATCGCCTGTGCCGGCTCAATACCGCGGGCTTTATACGAGAACAGCAGGGCTGAGAGGTATATGACCGCGATCACCGCTAAACCGACCCATATCGCAATGGCCGAAAATTGAACATTCATATCCGCTGTGCCTGTATTGAGATAGGCCATCGAGCTGCTAACGATTTTGTTCGAGAAGATGTAACTTAGCAAAATTCCCGGAATGACCGAGACGATTGCCAGCAGCGTATATTGCGTCACATAAGCTGCAACCACCTTGCGAGAAGATAAGCCAACAGATTTGATAATACCAATCGTCTTATAGCTCGACAAAATCGCATCTGAAATCGTAAATCCAAGCGTGTACAGAGCAACCGATATCATGACTACCGCAAGAAAGACCATAATAAAGCTGATGACTTGATTGGCGATCATGTAATAGGAGGAGATGCTCTCGAAGTCTTTCACCGACTCCAGGTAAGGCGTGCCCAGGAACTTCTCGAAACTTTCCCAGTAAGCACGATTTTGGCTATAATCATCAAAACGCAGCCCTGTCATGTACATGTTGTTGCCTTGCAGCGAGGACATATGGGTATTGTAATCCTGGCCATTCATCCATATTCTCCCGCTGGTCGCAAATGGTGAACAGTACGAGATGTCCACAACTACCGCAGCGACCTGCAGGCTGAAGGTTTCTTTGTCCGTCTTGAATTCGATCGGATCGCCTACCTGTATATCGTTGGAATAAGCGAGAGATGTCGGAATCCAGGCCGTTCCAGGCTTAGGAGCCTGCGTCTCTCTCCCTTGCACAAACAAGAGCTTATCGACAGGAAAAGGACCATCCGGCGTATCCATCATAAACAAATCGACATTAGGAATTTCTTCACCGGCATGAGACATGCTGGAAAGATAGCGGTACCGCATCATCTCCGAGGCCGTAACTCCCTTTTGTTCCGCCCACCACTGATGAACCTGATTAGGGTCATGAATACCGTTCTCTAGGCGCAGAATCTGATGGGCGCCATGAACCTTGGCATGCATATCCTCATATACCCGGTTCGTGTTGTTGATGACCAATATTGCCGTGGAGAGAAGCAGGGCAGATAACATGATGATGATGGCCATGAAGCTGTTTTGTACTTTTTTATTTTTTAGATTCGACCAGCATAGCTTCCATATCGCATACATCCGTTACCGCCCCTTTCCTGACATAAACATAAAGATTTGGTTTTCCCTCGCTTTCAATTGATCCGGAGAATACTTGCCAAGGTCCAGAATCCCGTCTATGTTTCCGTCCTTCACCAGAATCAGGCGATCCGCTCTGCAGGCTGCCTTAATATCATGAGTGACCATAACAATGGATTGGGATTTTTGGTTCATCTGCGTCAAAATATCCAGAATGATCGTGCCTTGCTCCTGACTAAGTGCCCCCGTTGGCTCATCGGCAAAAATAACCTCAGGGGAGTTGATCAACGCCCGGGCGATGGCTGCCCGCTGCTGCTGTCCGCCGGATACCTGAGACGGCAGTCGGTCCGCCTGCTCTGCAATGCCCATCATTTGCAGCAGATTCATGGCCTGGATATTAATTTCACTCTTGCCTCGACCGGCCACATATCCTGGAAAAGCGACATTTTCCAGCAAGGTGAAATCCGGGATTAAGTTGATAGACTGATACACATAGCCGATTTTGTTGGATCGAAAATCCGTGATTTCCTTCTCCGAATATTGGTCGATTCGCTGGCCTTTGAAATATACCTCTCCGGAAGTTAGCGTATCCAGACCGCTTAGCAGATATAGCAGCGTTGATTTACCTGAACCCGAGCTGCCCATAATGACCGTGAAATCCCCCTCATACAATTCAAGATTTACGCCTTTGGCCGCATGAAACTGTTCAGTTCCCGTGGAATAGGATTTACACAAATTAACCGCCTCGATCATAGCAACCTTTTTGGCATTGGCCGTAATCATAAGTACTCCTCCTTCAAAATTACATTTTATATTTTAAATATCATTTTTTTACATTCAAAGCGCGCAAGTGGCCAACGGGTTCATCTCATTTGACAAAATTATTGTTATGATCATGGTGAATGGTTATTTTGCATATCTAGTAGGCAGGTGTATAACGAGAGGGATGTTTATTTATGTTCAATAATGAGGTTGCCGGTGTCGGAGAAAAGATGCACTAATGGTCCTCCTTCGCCGATATAACCATCTGCGTAGTGGGGTAATGTGACGTTGATTTGTCCGGAATCTGCTTCTAGTTTGGTGCGAAGTGCTTCAGGTGCCTCAGCCGTTTGTATTGTGATGTCGCCCGAATCTGTTACAGCCTTAATGTCATGGTTAATTCGTTCAAGGGCTATATCGATTGCCCCGGTGTCCGACTTTACGTTCAGGAGACCCTCGGCTATATTCATGCCTATAGCGCCTGTATCGCTAGCCAGCTCATATTCATTCGCCTGCACCGAATCTACATGGATACTCGCCGTATCCGTAACGGCCTGCAGTTGATCCAGCTTAACAGCGGGTATGCCTACCGTTAACTCAAGCTTCGTGTAGAGGTCGAACAAGCGCATTCTGCTGTCCTGTACGATTTCAATCCGGGTCCGCTCCCCTTCCTCCTCCACGACTAAGTGATAGTCCTTCAGCCATTTCTTCGTTGTTGTTCCCTCCAAAGTCGCCTTAATCTCATTTCCTTCAATCGGGATTATCTTCACAGTCCCAGTCTCTGCACGAATATACAGCTCTTTGACTTGCTCCGTACTAACGGATCTTTGAATGTCAAACTTCTCTACGTTGAATGGGGAATTCCCCATCAAATACATCACTACATTACCTATTACCGCAACAGCAATCAGAATAATCGAAAGTCTTAATATATTTCGCATGTTTTTAGTCAAAATAAATCATAACCTCCCTATAACTTTCAAGTTATACCATAAATACCGGATTACCAGCTTGTAATAAAGACGGGTAATCTTTAACGCTCCAATCATGAATAATAGTCCTGCACCGACTAGGCCAAGCATAAGGAAGAAATCATTGATGAGGATCGAAACCGATTGATGCTGAATAATGAGCAGGATGGGAGATATGATCAAGAAGAGGGAAAATCCATACAATCCGGCAAGCACAGTTAAGGAAGCGATAAATGGCAGAAATACAATGATTAAATTGAACAAACCTAAGCTCACCGTTGCCATAACCGCTCTAGTCACATTGGGGAGCGAAGGAGATTTTCCCGCCTTCTGGATTTGGGACTGGGCAAGCACCTCGCGGGCAACCAATCGCGGCTCCCCTAGCCTAAGAATCACTTCCTCTTCGGATCGTCCGCTGAGCTCGGCTTGCTCAAAATGCTCCATGTAGTCGGCCAAGATATCCTCTCTTTCGGCTGGAGGAAGCGGCTTTAAATATTGAAGCAGTTCGTTTAAATACGCCTCTTTATTCATTCTAAGCCCTCCTCGATCATCTCTTGTACTCCTACAGCAAATTTGCTCCATTCCGATACAAGCTCATTCATGACTTCCCTTCCTTGTTCCGTAATCTTATAGTACTTTCTTGGAGGGCCTTCCAATGATTCATGAAGATAGGTTGAAAATAAGCCTTCTGAGGCGAGCCTTCTAAGCAGGGGATAAATAGTTCCTTCCGCAATTTCGAATCTGCGTGAGATCTGCTCCACCAGCTCATAACCATAACGATCCTTCTTAGCCGTCAAGACGAGAACACAAAGCTCCAAGACACCTTTCTTGAATTGGATATTCATCGTTTCTCACCACCGCTTTACTCAGTACTACTCAATGAACAGTAGTTAGGATATACATATATTAACATTCAGTACTGTATATTGCAAGATACCTGTTATTATATTTTTTCCCATTTTAAGCCCAAATCTAGAATAACGGGCTGAAGTGCTGACAAGCAGCATCTAAAAAAAGACTGCCCCCTTAGCCCAACGGCCTTGAAGACAGTCTTATCAGACAAACCTAGCTTCACTTATCGGCGTATGCCCACAGTCACAATCTCACTTGGGAACACCAGCATGGACAATCCTCCCCCAGTATTGCCGGAAATCGGCCCCTGCGGTTCTTCCAGAATCGTCGTCTTATAGAAATACTGATGGGGAATTTCACATGTCATCGCAAGCTCTGCATGCTGATGCCCCATATTGTACCAGCGCAGCAGCAGATCTCCTGTCTCCTCATTCATTTTCAGTGAAGAGAACGCAAGCTCCGTGCTTTCCCATTGGAACGGCGTATAATTCGGCGCAATCACTCCATCATGCACGTCAGTCTGGCACACTGTCCATGGAATCTGGAACTGGTATGCTTCCGCATACGCGCCAGACGTCATGCCATCCCCGGAATGCGGGATCAGCTCCATCCGTACCGTATGCTCCCCAAGGCACTGCGCTTCCGGCGTCGGGAACAAGCCCCAGTCACCAAGCTCACCTACGCTGCGCAGCAATGTAATCGCAATCGTGTTGCGGCCATCACGCAGCACCTCGTATTCATTCAAGCCAAGGTTAGCCACGGTTAGTCCTGCTCCAGCCTCTGTATCGCTCACGTCCACGAACGCTTGCTGATGCTGAGTATTGCTCGGGTTGGCCCATTCCAGAGCCGGCTCGTTATCCCGTACTGGGATTTCGAACATCGAATCGACATGGTGCACAGACGCTGACAAATCCGTCGGGAACAAGGCCCGCACCCGGTGATCTTTGGCCTGGTTATCGAGCGTTGTCTCGATATGAACTCCTTTGCCGCCGCGCTCCATGGACACGATCGTCCGCAGCTTCAGGATTACCGTCTCACGGCTCCGCTGTGCTTTACGCTCTGGATAATACACAAGCGCACGCTGCTCCTCATCCAGCTTAGCATCCGCCGAAGCTGGAATTGCCCAATCATGCGCAATCTCGATGGAGGCGCGATACGGCGTATCCTCCAATACGGAAATACGAGCCGGAAGTCCTTTCGTCGTCAACGCCGCTTCTCCTTCTGGCTGCTTGTACATGTACTCATTCCCGATATCTCCGGTGTTCTCGTACACGCCAAGATCGCGGTAGACACGGCCTGTCGCCTTGTCGGTGAGCGAGAACGAACCGTCGTCAGCAATTTCGACATGAAGCAGCTCGTTCTCCACAATGCGTTCGCCGCGTAGTAGGGACGAGCCGACGCGGGAATCTGCAGCGCCTGAACTAGAAGTTGCAGACTCAGCTCGGCGTACCCAAGCATACGCACGCAGCCCAAGCGCAGGCACTTGCTCTGCTAGGAAAGTCAGCTTCACCCGGCGGCACATATAAGGCTGACGGAACCTGTCATCCGGCAAATCGTAGCCGAACAGAAGACCAAGATCCTCTACCGTCACATCCAGCGTATTCCCTTGATCATCCACGAGTACGCGGCCAGAGAGGTCGACCTCTTTCATCCGGCGAGCCGTCTCCTCCAGCGTGAAGCCTTCCCGCAAATACAGGCGCGCTGCGTCAAGCTCTACACTGATCGTACCGCTGCGGGTCCAGCCTGTCGTGTTCATCGCTACAAGCGGCAGCGCATCTTCGCCAAAGGATGCGAACACTGAAGTATCCACCTTAGACGCAATCGCCTGCTTGCTATCGTCGATGATCGCTTCGGCAACATGGCGGCTCTTATCGAATCGCGTCACCATTTCCCGGTGAACCTCATCTACGCTGCAGCCGCAAATGCTGTCATGCGGATGGTTCTGCATCAGCGTCTTCCAAGCGTAGGTGAACAAGTGATGCGGATAGTCCTGGCCTAACACCTGGGCGAACGAAGCGAGCGGTTCTGCGACCTTCTCCAGCAGCGCCTGACCTGCCTGGTTCATCTGCTTCAAGTAGATGCGGGCCGACGCTGTATTGACCAGCGTGCCCCATCCGTCCGTGCGTTGACTTCGAAGCTCGCCTTTTACGGTCGACAGACTGTCGTTATCTATCGCCTGCTCCACCGCCTGCAAGTAATCCGGGAAATTCGAATGAATGAACTCCGTATCCGGGTGCAGCTTCCGCGCCGTTTCGATCGCCTCCGGTAGGTCCAACTGCACTGGCTGATGGTCGCAGCCGTTCATGAACAGCAGCTCGCTCGTCGAGGCGTATTTCTCCGCATCCGCCAGCTTGCGGTCCCAGAACGCTCTTGCTTCCGCTTCGTCTACCGGCACTTCATTTCCGTTCGAGTACCAGTTCGCAAATAAAATGCCGAGCACCTTGGAGCCGTCCGGCCCTTCCCAGATCAGCTCCGAGAAGGAGGACTCATAACCGTCGTCCGACACCGTATTGTTGAATCCGGTCGGCTTTACACCGCGGCCGAAGAACACATTCGTAATCCCGGACTGCTGCATTAGCTGCGGCGTCTGGCCCACCAGCCCGAACGTATCCGGGAAGTAGCCGATTTTGGCTACCTCTCCGTAACGCTTGGCATCCTGATGTCCAATCTGCATGTTCCGCACGTTGGCTTCCCCGCTCGTCAGGAACGCATCCTGCAAAATATACCAAGGACCAATCAACAGGCGTCCGTCGGTAATATGCCGCTGCAGCCGCTCTTGATTTTCCGGGCGAACCTGGAGGTAGTCCTCCAGAATAATCGTCTGTCCATCGAGATAGAAACTGCGAAATTCGCTGTCTCCGTCCAACTTATCCAACAAGGCATCGATAAGCTGCACCAGTCTTACATGATGCTTCTCATAAGGCAAATACCATTCCCGGTCCCAGTGGGTGTGGGAAATGATGTGCGCTGTTTTTTTTGTCGTCGCCAATCCAAGGCACTCCCTTCTATTCGTTTATTCCTGGTGACAGGAAATCTCAACTTCATTCGGACGGTATACCGCCGTTACACGTCCCGCTTTATCCGCTGCGAACAGCACGGAACGCTCCTTCTCTATTTCAAAAGAGTAAAGTGAGTCCGTCTGCGGATCTCTCACTTCAATCTTGCTGTCCCATGCATATTCGGACACGAACACAAACAGCGAACCTTCCTTAAAGCTCAGCTTCCGCCCATAAATGCCCGGCAGGTCGCCGCCAGCGCGCCACTCCAGTTCAGTGCTTACGCCCGCCGCTTCCGCCGCGTAGCGATACAAGGCGTGAATCGGCTCGTCCCGCTCATTCAGCTCCAGCGGCAGCGCCGTCCAGATCAGGCGGCCGCGCCCCAGCGGGAGCTCGAGCAGCGTGTCGGCGTGAGCATTTGCGGCGGCCACGGCCGGCACTTCCTTGGCGACCTCGGCGATCCGCCGGCGTCCGAAGGACACCGGCAGCTCCTGCCCGCCGATGCACAGCCGCTCCTCCCGCCGCACATTGCGCAGCTCGCGGCGGCCCAGCAATGCGTCCAGGCGCGCCGTCGGCCGCCAGTACGCATCAATGCCCAGCGGCCCGGTGGCGACCAGCGTCGCCCCGGTCCGCTCCACGATGCCGAGCAGCTTCGCCAGCGCGGCATCGTCTACATTGTGCGCGCTCGGCAGCACAATGAGCTTCGCTGGATGCTGCTCCAGCGCATCCAGGTGGTACTCGGAAACTCCGCGGAACGGGAGTTTCAAGTCGTACGCCAGCGCGCGCGTCAACCGCGTCGTGGCGTCATAGGCGAGCTTCCGGTTCGAGAAGTCGTTGCTGTAAGGGAACACCACAGCAACCTCCTCCAGCTCCCGGCCCTCGAACAGCTCACGGATTCCGCCCATGAACCGGCCGAAATCGTAAGACACATCCGCCTCCGGCTTCTCCGTGCCATCGGCGCGCAGCGCTCCGATTTGCGATTCATTGGCATTGTTCATATAGAAGTTCGTATTCCAAATCCATTGAATCGCCCCAGCGCCGCCCGTCGAGAAGGCGTAGGCATACTTGCGCTCCAATATGGAGCGCAGCTCTTCCTCGCTCCGCTTCGCCCGGCCGTCCGGCGTCTCGACATACATAATCCCGGTCTCCTGCACAAGGTTCGGCTTGTTCGCCGTCTTGGCAAAAATTCCGTCCCATACGAGATCATCATTGAGCCACCAGGAGTGAACCGTCGTGTAATCCACTTCTTTTTCATAGAAGTACGGCGATGGACGCTGCGCACCAAGCGCTTCATCCTGCCCGACCGTAACTGTATGCTGCGGGCACATTTCCTTGATCGTCCCAACTAACTGCTCCGCCCAGCGGTTATGCATATCCATCGAGAACAGGACATAATCCAGCCAGCGCGTACCGCGCTTGCCAGTATGGATATCCTGTACGCTAAAGTTGATATCCTCCGGCTCCAGCGGCTCCGCCGCAGCAAAGTCCGGCAGTTCGTCAGGCGTCATGTTCCAGCGCTCCTGCAGCACGGTAATCGAGCCGTGGCGAGCCTTCAGCCATTCGCTGAACGCCTTCCGCTCAAACGGATCACGTGCCGAACGCGGCCCGTCCGAGAAAATGCGCGGCGGATCAAACATCGACGGCTCGTTGATGAGATCCCAATCGATGTTCGTCGTCGCCTTGTGACGGGACACGATCGAGCGAATGAAGCGTTTCTGCGCCTCCACGCTCCGCGGATCGAGATAAGGATTGCTTCCTTCCCATGTCTCCGGGGTGAAGGAGAAAAACGTAAACGTCAACTGCAAATCATGACGCTTCGCGGTCTGAATGAACGCATCGATGGCGCGCAGCACTTCCTCCGAGGCATGGCTGTCAACCTGCATAATGTTACGGTACGCCGTCCAGATTCCGGTGCGAATCCAGTTGATTCCTGCTTTTTTCATCGCAGCCATATCACGGTCCCATACGCTTACGTTCGGCAGAAACAAAAATTTACGGGCTACATCCGATGTCATATAGGTCATGCCCACGACCGGAAGCGGCTTGCCGTCCTTGCGGAAATAGTCTCTGTCCACTTCAAGCAGACTGCCTTGGGCCAGCATCTCGGCATCATGAGCCCAGAAGCCTTGACGAAGCACGCGCACCTCGCCATCGGCAGACTCTGCCCGGCAAGCGAGCTTGTACAATCCCGGCTGCAGCTCCAGAGGAACAGGCAGGCGAACGATGTTCAGTTCCGGCGTAACCTCTTCATGAAAACGATGCGTGTATGCTTGGCCCCGCCCGTCCTTCCGCTCTACGGTCAAGTTGAACGTCCACTTCGCTTTAACCGCCGCTTCCGGCTTGTATGACACGCTTTCCGGCAAAAGGCGCTGAAACTGCAGCGTCAACATAGCTCGCTCATCGGACTCATACGATGCATACCCTGGCTTGATCCATAGCTCGGTGACACCTCTCACAGAGAAAGAAACCCAGCGGCGAAGCGCAGCCGCCCCGCCCTTGTCCCAAAATCCCGCGTCCAGCGGTTGGCCGATGAACAGCCAGCGGCTTCCTTTAAACGGCCCGCCGACCTGCTCCCACAGCACGACGGGAGCCGACAACTCGCGGTCTTCCGCTGAAATCCCTTTAAGCAACGGATAAATGCGCGTATCCATCGGCCCAGCCGAGCCCATTTGCTCCGGCAGATCACTGCTTTTCGTCACATGCGGCACCAAATTCCAAGTATCGGCGACAGCAAATAACGATTCATCGCCCTCGAAGAGCGGAATATCCGTAAAAGCGCTATACCGCTGCACCCGGCCCCCATCGACTCGCAGTGCTTCATGAATGTGAATCTGCCGATGATAAGCGGTCTGCTCCGGCTCGATGAGCCATGTTCCAGCCGCTTGGCGAACCGGATGCTTGAATGGCGCGCCGCCGATGCTTACCAGGCTCCCCCCGCGCTGCAAAAAGCCGAGAATCGCGCCCCAAGCCTCTTTAGGAAAATAAGGCGCGTGCATGTTGACGAAGCATCCGCCTTCCGCAGCATCCAGCGCCTCAGTCAGCTCGCCCGCGCCTACCAGGCGGCCCAGGCCTTTCAGCCCGGCCATAGCGGCCTCAGTGCTTGGCAATGAGGCCCCGCCAGGGAACGCAGGGTCACCGAATAGGATGACCTGCTTCAGCTTGCTCACAAAATCTCCTCCTTCATCGCACGGTACACGAGCTGGGAGAACAGGCTGTTCGACCAGGCGAACCAGCTCCGCGTAAAGATGGTTGGATCATCCGCATGGAAGCCTTCATGCATGAATCCTGTATCCGCATCGGTCGCCTCCAGCATGGCAATCATCTCCAGCTTCTCTTCCTTCGTCAGAGCGGTAATGCCCTGCATAGACAGCGCCATATGCCAGATATAATCCTTCGGCGTATGCGGGCTGCCGATTCCGCGGGCCGCCTTGCCTTCGAAGTAGAACGGATTCTCTTTGCTCAGCGCGAAGCGGCGTGTATTTTGATAAATTTCATCGTCTGCCGTCACATAACCGAGATACGGGATCGACATCAATCCCGGCGTGCCCGCATCATCCATCAGGCAGTAGTTGCCGTAGCCATCGGTTTCGTAAGCATAAATCGGCCCGAACTCCGGATGGCGGTAAATGCCGTACAGCTTGATCCCGTGATCGACCTCGAACTCCAGCTCTTTAAGCTCCGCGAGAAAGTCCATATCCCGGAACACCCACTCCGCAAACTCCTGCATCTGGCGCAACGCGACGACCGCAAACATATTGCCCGGAATGTTGTAGTGGAAATCGCAGGCATCGTCGCTGGAACGGAAGCCGGACCAGATCATCCCCGTGTAGTTGACTGGCATTCCCAGCCCATTGTTGCGAAGGGAATCCTCCGGTATCCCGTTATTGCGGGTAAAGCGATAAGGAGACTGCTCGAAATGGCGCTGCTCTGTTTTGAATACATCGACGATCTTCCGCATCGCGGCCTTGAACCCGGCATCGAAAATATCGGTGCGCTCGGTCTCTTTCCAATACATATAAGCGAGCCGTACCACGAAGCATAACGAGTCAATTTCGAATTTCCGCTCCCACACCCATGGCGACATTTCCGTAACGTCCGTCGTATTCCAGTGCCAGTCGTTGGCAGTCTCGTTAAACGCGTTGGCGTACGGATCAATATGGACATATTGAATGTGGCGCTTGATCAGCCCGCCGATAATCCGCTGCAAATCAGCGTCATCTTTGGCCAGCGGCACATAATGAATAACCTGCTCCACGGAGTCGCGCAGCCACAAGGCCGGGATATCCCCCGTAATCACAAAGGTCGTGCCGTCGTCCATCAGCTTCGTTGTCGTCTCCAGCGTATTCGGAAAAGTATTCTTGAACAGCTTCAGCAGCTTAGGACGGTGTGCCAGCTTCTCCTCGGCTTCCTGCAATACCTCCAGCACAGCCCTTGGCAGCTCCAGCTTCGGCATTGGAATTTTCGGTAATCTGAATTGTTCCATGTCGTTTCTCTCCTTCAAATGTCGAATAATATAGGCTTCATGAGTGTGATCAGAACTATGAACGGAATAAAGCCGTGAATGCTTTATGGCGGCTGCTTATTCATATGTTGTTGCTGATGTTATTAAATTAATGCTTGATCTTGATAGTCTTGATTTCATATGGCGCAAAAGACAGAGCAATGACCCCATTGTCATGGTTCATCCGTTCCGTTTCTTCTTCCAGCGCGTTAGACAGCCAGACGTCCTGCGCAGGCTGCACCCAGCGGAGCTCCACGTCCTCCCGGCCTCCGGAAGATTCGTAAAAACGCAGAACCGTCCCGCTCCCATCCTCTGCCGGCTTGACGGTATCAACAATGACATGCTGTCCCATAAAAGAGATGAATGAATGCTCCGCAGGAAGCTTCCCTTGTCTCGGCTCTGCGGCCGCAACGACGGAAGCATGATTCAGTTCGGACGCCTGCCTTACCGTGTGCGCAGACTGCCAGTCCCCCTGGTGAGGGTAGAGCGAGTAGGTAAACTCATGCTCGCCAAGATCCGCGCTAATATCCGGCCATTTTGGCGCCCGCAGCAAGGACAGGCGGATCGTGCTGCCCTGAACGTCGTAGCCGTATTTGCAATCGTTAAGCAGGCTTACGCCGTAGCCCCGCTCGGACACATCAGCGAAACGATGGCCGCACACCTCGTACTGGGCCTGCTCCCAGCTTGTATTGCGATGGGTTGTGCGCTCCAGAGCCCCGAAGGGAATTTCATAGGTCGCTTTGTCGGTGACGACATCGATCGGGAAGCCGACCTTAAGGAGCTTATGGGCTTCATTCCAGTCGACATGCGTCTTGAAGTCAACGCGCGGATTATCGTGATAGAAAATTACATCCTGCGTAATGACCGACTGGCTCATGCTCCAGCGGAATCGAAGCACGTCCTTGGTCGCACCCGTCCACAGGATGCGCTTCTCCAGCAGCACGGCTTCTCCTGCCGGCTGCTGCTCATAGCGTTCATCGATATCCCACGCATCCCATAATGTCGGACGGTCATGGAAGAAGTGGAATCGGTTGGCCGCTTCCCCTGGCTTAACGATCTCTCGGCTCGCCAGCTTGTCGAACAGGCTGACGATTTCTCCCCGATCATTGAAACGGACAAGGTAATACCCTGTCTCCCACGTTTGTAGTCCGGTTTCATGCAGCACATCGTCTTGCAGCTTACTTTCATGCGCCGCTGAATCTTGGCGCTCATCTTGGCCTGGTGAAGCCACATCAGCACCCGCAGCCGTATCCAGCTCAGCCTCAAGCCAAATCGTCGTATAACCAAAAGCGGGAATGTTCTTCACCGAGACCCATGCCGTTCGCTTGCCTTGTTCATCGGTACAGACATCAACCGTAAGGCGATGTCCTGCCGCATCATAAGCAGCCATCCCGGCAGAAAGTGGAGTGCCCTCCGAATCGCTTTCCTCTAATTCAATGGCAACGACCTCACTGCGGCTCCAGCCCAGGCTGTTAAATATGACGTAAGGCTTGCCTATGCCTGCGCCTGAACCTATGCCATAGTCTGTACCATCAACCGGCAGGGTCGTAATCATTTCTGCCAGCGCATGGATTCCATGCTCCAGCGCAGTCTCGCCGTGCTCGAAGACTTCGGCGTATTCCTTCATCGACGTGACGTAGCTCTCGGTAATCGCCGAACCCGGAATAATATCATGGAACTGGTTCAACAGGATGAGCTTCCAGCCGTCATGGAGGCGCTGATCCGCTTCTTGCCGCAGCTCCGGCTTCATGGCCTGGGCCGCCAGCGCATTCCACAATTCCGCCTCGCGGTATAATATCTCCGCCTTGCGATTGTTCAGCTTGTTCCGGCCATGGGTCGTATACGTTCCGCGGTGCAGCTCCAAATACAAGTCGCCATGCCATTCCGGCAGCGTCGGCTGAGCCCCCGCGATCCCGGCGAAAAATTCCTTCGCCGTGCTGTAGCGGCTGGCCGGCTGGCCAACCATCAGCTCTGCGCGGTCGTTATACTCCAGCATTTCGCGGGTCACTCCGCCCCCGCCGTCCCCATGTCCGTAGAGCAGCATCTGCTCATTATGCTTGGCCTTTTCCCGGTAGGACTGCCAGTGTTCATGGACATCCTTCGGCAGCGTATTCTCGTTCACGCCATGGTTAAGATAGGACAGCATCGCCGTACCGTCTATGCCAACCCAGTTGAACAGATCATATGGGAACACATTCGTATCGTTCCAGCCGAGCTTCGTAGTCATGAAGTAACGTATGCCGCCGTGCTGCAAAATTTGGGGCAGCGAGGCGCAATATCCAAACGTATCCGGCAGCCATTCGATATCCGAGGTCATCCCGAATTCCTCCTGATAGAACCGCTGGCCATACAGCATTTGCCGCATCAGCGATTCGCCGCTCGGAATGTTCAAATCCGGTTCGACCCACATGCCGCCAACCAGCTCCCAACGCCCTTCCCGGATTCTAGCCTTGACTCGTTCGTAGAGCTCCGGGTCATTGTCCTTCAAATAAGCAAACAATAGCGGCTGGCTCTGTGCATATTGATACTGTGGATATTCGTCCATCAAGGCGTCTACAGTAGAGAACGTACGGCTCGTCTTGCGGACCGTCTCTCGTGCCGGCCACAGCCAAGCAATATCGATATGCGATTGCCCGACCATATGCAGCGTACCTTCCGCATTGCCGCCGATTTCCCGAATTCTTTCCCTTAATTGTTGCTCTATATGTTCTATAGCTGCGCCGTCACGAATCTCCGCCTCACGCAAAGCGACGAACTGATCCATCGCCCGATACAGCGCCTCGATTAGCCGGGTGCGGCGGAAATCCTGCTCCGGCAGTAGCAGCATGGAATCACGGACAATCACAGCCGTATACATCAGACTTTGCACCGCGCGATTTACCAGAACTAGACTGCTGCGGATCGACGTAATCGGCGGTTGGATGACCGCCTGCTGATTCAACGGATCTACCGGCTCGGGGATCGGATCGAATAGCTCAATTTCCAGATTGAGGACGCTGCCATCCCGCTCCGGCCGCAGCGTAACGAATGTATGGTTGCGATCCAGCCCCTGATAAGAGGCGCCGTTTACCCGGAGCAACCCTTCCCCGCCCGACTCGAAGACGAGGCCGATGTGCGTGCTCTGCCCGTTATGTCCATTCCGCGGATGATGCTCGTCAATCCCAGTCAGCTCGATATCCTCTTTACGTCCGCCAGGCGCGGTACGCCCATTATGGTCGTTATCCCCGCTAAGCCAGGCAGCAGGAATTTCAAGCCGCTGCCGAAAAAAATACGTCGTCCCCTGCGTACTCGGGAACCGCTGCAAATTCTGCCCTTCAGCATACGCTCCAAAATGCTCGTACTGGCCAGGCAAATGATACGTCGCATAGGAAATATCCCAATTCGCCAGCTCGCGAGACTCCAGCCACTGACGCTCAGACAGCTCGCGAATGAATCTCCTGATCCGCTCCATCGCTATTCCTCCTCCCGTACTCTCAGATCGACGCTCTCCCCGTCGTTCACATGCTTGCCGACATAAATTTTGAATTGCCCCGGCTCCACGACCGGTTTATGATCAAGCCCGATGTACTCCAGCTGTTCCCGGCCAACCTTGAAGCTTACTTCCCGGCTTTCTCCCGGAGCGAGCCGGATTTTCTCGAAGCCCTTCAGTTCCTTGGCCGGTCTTGTTACTTTGCTCGCCACATCGGAAACATACATCTGCACGACTTCTGCTCCCGCAAGCTGACCGGCATTCGTCACGGTGACGCTGACGACAGCTTCTTCATCCGCCGAAATGACCGCTGGCTCTACGCGCAAATCAGAATACGCAAATTCCGTGTAACTTAGCCCGTAGCCAAACGGATAACGCGGCTGGGAGTCCTCCTCCAAATAGCGTTTGCCCCGCGAGCGCTTGCCGTTATAGTAGATCGGAAGCTGACCGACATGCTTAGGAATCGATATCGTCAGACGACCTGACGGGTTCACGTCGCCGAACAGCACGTCCGCGACCGCATGGCCGCCCTCCTGTCCCGGATACCAAGCCTCTACGACGGCATGAGCATGATCTTCGATCCATGGCTCGGCTATCGGACGTCCGTTAATGTAGACAACGATGACCGGCTTGCCCAGCTTGTGAATCTCTTGAACAAGCTCCAGCTGAACGCCCGACAATTGCAGGGAGACGCGGTCAATCCCTTCGCCGCAGTCCATGTCGCTCCATGAACTTTCCGTCACCTTGGACGCTCCCGTCCGCAGATCAATCGTGCCTTCGCCAAAATCGCGGGCACTGGAGCCTCCAACGACCATAACGACCGTATCGGCCTGCTCCGCACAAGATAATGCATACTCGAAGCCTTCCTTTGAATCTCCCTTAATACGGCATCCTGGCGCATACAGCACTCGCTCCGGCTGGCTGGCAAGCTTGCTGCGAATGCCGTCCAGCACGGTGACCACCTTATCCTTCGGCTGAGGGGACGTATAATCCCCGAGCTGGTTATAACCCACGTCAGCATTCGGCCCGATGACAGCGACCTTGCCTGCCGTTGTCGACAGCGGCAGAATGCCGCCCTCGTTCTTCAGCAGCACGATGCCTTCGCCGGCGATCTGGCGCGCCAGTTCTTTATGCTTATCGCTGCCGATCACCTCCGCCGCCCGCTCCGGGTCGGCATACGGCCGCTCGAACAAGCCCAGCTTGAACTTCAGCGTCAGCACCCGGCGCACGGCCGTATTGACCACTTCCTCATCCAGCTTGCCTTGGCGTACCGCTTCCACCAAATACTTGCCGAACATTTCGCCGGACATTTCCATATCAATGCCTGCGATAATAGCCTGAATCGCGGCATCCATTCCGTCTTCAGCCACATCATGCCCCGCCGCAAGCATATCGATCGCCCCGCAATCGGTAATGACCATGCCATCGAAGCCCCACTCCGAGCGAAGCACATCATCCAGCAGCTCCCGATTCGTCGTGCAAGGCACACCGTCAATTTCATTGTAAGCTGGCATAATCGACAAGGCGCCCGCTTCAACCGCCTTCTTAAACGGCAGCATATCTACTTCCAGCAGCTCCCGCATGCCGATGTGTACAGGCCCGGCATTTCTTCCGCCTTCGGAGCTGCCATATCCGACAAAGTGCTTGAGGGTAGCTGCAACGGCGTCTTCCCGATCTACCGAATCTCCTTGCAGCCCTTCCACCGAAGCGACCGCCATTTCACTAATAAGGTGCGGATCTTCTCCGAAGCATTCCTCTGTCCGGCCCCAGCGCGGATCGCGAACGACATCCAGCACGGGAGAATAAGTGACCGCGCCGCCTTGGCTTCTTGTCTCCAATGCGACAGCCCGGCACATCTCACGATACAGCTCCACATTCCAAGTGCTGCCGAGGGACAGCGGCACAGGGAACACCGTCGCGCCAATCGCCATATGTCCGTGAGAGCATTCCTCCCCGATCAGAATCGGGATGCCAAGCCGGGAATTCTCAATGGCGTATCGCTGAATTTCGTTCACTGCCTCGGCACCTTCCCGGGGAGACAGCCCCGTTTCCAGCGTAACCCCTGTCCATGGGTCGGCCCGAAGCGTACCATAGAGAGAGCCAATCCCTCCGTTTTTCACCTGTTCCTTAAAGGATTCCGCAAGACTGATTTCTCCATCTATATTCTCATAGGCATGCCAGCCGAAATTTTGAATCAGCTGTCCTGCCTTCTCTTCCAAAGTCATAAGCCCGAGCAGATGCTCTACCCGTTCTTCCGTTGGTTTGCTGATATCTTTATAGATCTTGGTCATCGTCTCCACTCTCTCCTCTATCTCGATGATCTTATTCTTTAACAGCGCCGATGGTCAGACCTTGAATGAAATAGCGCTGGAAGAAGGGATAAGCGAAAATAATCGGCCCCGTCGCGAGAACAACCATCGCCATACGGGATGTATCCTGCGGCATCGAACGCAGTGCCTCCAGGCTAAGTGAGCTATTCTGAGAGTTTTGCATAATGAATTGCATGCTTGTCTCGATCCGCATCAGCATCGACTGCAGCGGAACCAGATTAGGATTGTCGATATAGAGCAAGGCGTTAAACCAGTCATTCCAGTAGCCCAGCGTGCTGAACAGCCCGATCGTAGCCAAGCCCGGCAGAGACAGCGGCAATACAAGCTTAAGGAAAATACGGAATTCGCCTGCGCCGTCGATTTTTCCCGATTCCAGAATCGCATCCGGAACACTCGTACTATAGAAGGTGCGCAGAATCATAATATAGAACGCATTAACGGCCAGCGGCAGAATCAGCGCCCAAACCGTATCTTTCAGGCCTAGCAGCTGCGTCGTAACGATATATGTCGGAACGAGTCCGCCGTTGAACAGCATGGTAAAGAAAGCAAAGAAAGAGAAAAAATTGCGGTATTTAAAGCTTTTGCGCGAGATGGCATAAGCATAAAATGCGATAAACAATAAACTGATAATCGTCCCTACGACGGTGACGAATATCGTTACTCCGTATGAACGAAGCAGCGTATCCCCCGTCTGAAACACGTATTTGTAGGCTCCTAAACTCCATTTGGCAGGCAGAAGACGATAACCGTCACGCGCCAATGCTCCTTCATCCGTGAAGGAAATGATGACTACGAATAGAAATGGAAATACGCATACAAAGGAAAAAATGCCGGCAACCAGATTGAATATGAAATTCCAAGGCTTGGATAAATGGTGAAAATCCCTTGTTTTTATAGCACTTTGAGCCATATTGCTTCTCACTCCCTTCTAGAACAATGCGTTGTCCTTATCGAACTTGCGCACGATGTAGTTTGACGTCATAACGAGCGTAAAGCCGACGATCGACTGATACAGGCCAGCTGCGGTACTCATGCCGATTTCGCCTGTCGTCTTCAGACCACGGTATACATACGTATCGATGACATTCGTGACGGCATACAGGCTTCCGGAGTTTCTCGGCACCTGGTAGAAGAGACCGAAGTCCGCGTAGAATATTTTTCCGACCGCAAGCAGCGTCATAATCGTAATGATCGGAGCAAGCATCGGTATCGTGATACGGCGAATTTGCTGCCATTTGTTCGCACCGTCGATCATCGCTGCTTCATATAGCGACCTGTCGATCCCCATAATCGCCGCCAGATAGACGACGCTGTTGTAGCCGACCGCCTTCCACAGGTAGACCAAAATAATGATGAACGGCCAATATTTCGGATCGGCGTACCATTGGACAGGATCCATGCCAAGACCTTTGAACACCTGATTCAGCAGCCCGCGCTCGGAGCTCAGGAAGCTGAATGCAAAATAGCCGACGATGACCCAGGACAAAAAATACGGGAGGAACATGCCGGTTTGATATATTTTCGCTAAGCGTTTGTTTACGATTTCAGATAGTACGATGGCCAATAAAACAGACAATGCTAAACCGATAAAAATAAAGGCTAGATTATACAGCAGCGTGTTGCGCGTAATTACGAAAGCGTCGTTCGTGCTGAACAGAAACTTGAAATTGTCCCATCCGACCCATTTACTGTTCACGATACTCGCCCAGAAGCCGTCTCTATGGAAACGATACTGCTTAAAGGCAATGACGGTACCCAGCATCGGCAGATAGGAGAAGAAGAGAAACCACAATGCACCCGGCAAAACCATGAGCAGCATTACTTTATTTTTCGCAATGTCTTTAAAAAAGCTGCCGATTTTTCTCACGCTTACCCCTCCTGTTGGTTATTGTAAAAAAAGACCGGGAGGGCCATTCACCCGCCCGATCTTCGATTCGTTCCTACTTGTTGTTTGCAGCTCTCCACTCGTCAATCTGTTTTTGAGCTTCCGCGATAATCTTATCCAGACCTGCGGCTTTGAATTTCTCGTTTGCTTTTGGCAGGTACTCTTCCGGATCTACTGTACCGGTCATAAGAGATGCCCAGAATTCATCTTTCACGTTCTGAACAGCGGCAATTTCACTGGCTACATTCGTCGCATCGAAGTTGAAGCCTAGCAGCGGCGCGTTTTTACCCTGAGCGTTGAACTCCTTGAATTGCTCCCATTTGTCGGCAGGATCGTTCTCGTTCAAGTACGTAATCAGGATGTTACCCAAGGAGAAGGTAGGCATGTCATAGTTTTTGGATTCCTCCAGGTTTCTCATGACGTTGTCGCCGACTTTCTCATAATGGACGCCTTCAATACCGGAATCGATCATGTTGCGAAGCACAGGGTCTGTGTTGAGCAGGTTCAAGAATTCCATAGCTTTCTCAGGGTATTTCGAGTTTGCGGAAATCGCCTGCATCGAACCCATGACGGACCAGTTATATACATAAGCATCGCCAGCCGCCGTTGAAGTTACAGGATAACCATAGCTTGCAGACCAAAGGTTATTAGCCATCGGCTGTGTAGCAGCACGGTCCGAGAACCATTTTCCGGATTTATACAAATCATCTACTGAAGTCGTGGTTGCTGCCTCTGGAGAAATATAGCCGGCTTGATAGAACTTACGCATCGTCTTCAATATGGCCTTGGTTTCCTCCGTTTCCAGGATGTTCACGACTTTATAGTCCTGAGTATCGATGTAGACAGCCATCGGCATTTTTTCAATGACATAGTCGAACGGCATAAGCGGCACATGGTCATTCACGATAGCATACGGCGTGATGCCCGGCTCATTCTCCTTGATGACCTTCAGCAGAGGCTCAAGGCTCTCAAGAGAGCGAACGCTCGAAATGTCTAAGTTGTATTTATCAAGAAAATCTTGGTTGAAACGGTACGCTTCCTGAGCTGGCAATTCCTTGTTGGCAGGAACCGCATAGTTATGTCCGTCAACCTTGGAGCCCTCCAGGAAAGCAGGATCCAGTACTTCTTTGATGCCTTGGCCATGCGTCTCTAGCAGATCGTCGATTTCCATAAATGCGCCTTTGCGCGCATTTTGCACGTAATCAAAAGCCCATGAGCTGGTGAACAAAATGTCCATCGGCTCGCCGGATGCGGCCATAACCTGCATTTTTTGCGTATAATCACCGAAGTCGAGCATTTTCATTTTGATTGTCGCATTGATTTTTTCCGTGGTGTATTTGTTGACTTCCTCCATGACTTTGTCGACATCTTTCTGCGGTGTACCGATCGTGTACCAAATCAATTCAACCGGCTTGCCGGAACTGCCTCCAGCGCCCGAAGCCGCTCCATTGTCGCTCGTCTTGCCGCCTCCGCACGCGCTCACCACAAGTGTAAGCGCCATCAGGGATGCGAGAAGCAGAGAAAATCTTTTTCTTTGTTTAGCCATTACTTATGAACCTCCCTTTGGTGTAGCCTCCGAATGATCTGCAGCATAACTACGCTATCGTTCCTCCGGGCTTCCAAATTATTCATGATGCGATCACTGATGGAGGAAGCGGCCGGACTGTCATTCGCGGCTGGCTTTTCGCCTTGAATTCCTTAGTAGGACTATCTTTACTGTAATTTATGAAAGCATTTTCAAATAGAAGCGAAATTAAATAAATCATGTATAAAATAAAGAAAAGGACTTCCAGCGGCATCTTCCGCTAGCTAAGCCCTTTGAATTCAGTCGGCGATATGCCGACGTATTTTTTGAATTGTTTATAAAAATAACCCGTCTCCCAATACCCGACATTCCGTGCGATTTCCTGCACCTTCATGTTCGTCGTCCGCAGCAGTTCCTTCGCTTTCTCGATCCGGTATCGGTTAATATGCTCGGTAAACGTCTCATTGACTTCTTTATGGAATAATTGTCCCAGATACACCGGATGGATATTGTACATCGAGCCGAGCACCTTCAGCGACAAATCCTGATTGTACGCTTCATGAATATAATTAAGCACCTGCTGGACGACCGGACTCTTCACGTCGCGTTCAAGCAGATCCACCGTCATGGCCGCCGCTTCCTTGATCATCTCCATCAGCCGGGCCGAGGTCGTCGCCTTCCGAATCTGGCTAAGCCCTCCCTTGTACGGCTCCGGATCATCGGTATGGGTTATTTCCTGCAGCAGCATCTTGAAGCGAATCAGCCATTCCATCGCAATCTCCTGGAGCAGATCCGGCGTCATGCCCTCCAATTGCTGCAAATAGGCGAAGTCCTCCTCAATGCGAAGCAACAGCGCCTTCGTATCCTTCGCCATAACCTCTTTCTTGTATTCATTCCAATCGATCGGCCAATCTCCGACCCGCGCCTCCTGCTGCCGGCTGGCCAAATCCTCATAACGCAAAATCCGGTCGGCTGATCTGACCATGAAATATTCCTGCGCCCGTTTGGCATGGCTGTAGCTTTGCGAGGCATCCTCTACGTTCACCGCGCTGCCGAGCGATGCGCAAATTTTGTTATGGGGGGACAGGAGCAGGCGCAGATTGTCGCTGATTCGTTCCGCATCCTCCCTGCACGACGATACATCATCCGCATTGAACACCAGCACGATGTCGCCGTCCATATCCCGGAAGGGCACAACATTCTCCGACGAACTCAGCTGATTCGTCACAGAATCGAACACCTCTGCCATGGAATGCTCGGCCCGCAATACCGATACCTGCACATACCGCTGATCGAGCTCAATGCCCAGCAGGTCGGCGCGCTCCCGGAACTCCTTCGGACTGATCTGATCCTGCAGCCAGCGATACATCACGTTGTCCCTCAATATTCGCTTGCTCTGCTCCGTCAAGGCAAGCTCCGATTGGTTCACATTCAATTTCTGCGCAACCGTTCTCAAGGTTCCCTTGAATTCATCCAAATTGATCGGCTTCAACAGATAATTCTCAATCCCGAGCGACATGCCTTCTTTCAAATAATCAAACTCATTATACCCGCTAAGGACGATGACCTTGAGCTCAGGGTGGATGGCCCGGACATTGCGAATCAGGTCTAATCCGTTCATTACGGGCATGGAGATATCCGTGATCAGAATATCGGCCGGCGTTACCTTCATCGCTTCGAGCGCAAGTGCGCCATTCTCCGCATAGCCTACAATTTCCATGCCAAGCTTGGCCCAATCCACGATATCGTAAAGCCCCTCGATAATAAACGGCTCATCATCTACGATAAACACTTTAAACATGCTTGATTACCCCCTCTCCCTGCCGGGGAAAACGAATGGTGAGTGTGGTACCCTGCCCTTCCTCGCTGTCTATTTCGAGGCCGTAACGGTCGCCAAAGAGCAGCTCCAGTCTTTCATGTATGCTGCGCAGCCCAAACGATTCCGCATTCTTGTCCGGATGGTACAGCCCTATTATGATTTGCTCCAGCCGCTCCGGCGCAATGCCTTTGCCATTGTCCCTGACCTGAACGATGCAATCCTCGCCGCTGGGCTGTACGGATATTTCTATATGATTGTCATTCCTGTCCGCCCTCATGCCATGCAGGATGTAATTTTCAATGATCGGCTGCAGCGACATTTTGAAAATCGGAATGCTCTCGAGCGGCTTATCGCATCGGATGCTGTAGGAAAACTTATCCTTATACCGTATGCGAAACAGCTCCAGATACAATCGGCAAGCCTCCAGCTCGTCCTTCAGCGTATAGTTGCTTTTCTGCTGGACATAGCTCTTGAACAGCACCGACAAGCTGTAGATCATCTCCGCAACATCGTTGGCTCCGTGAGATATGGACCGCATGCGGATGACTTCAAGCGTATTGTACAAGAAGTGGGGATTCACCCGCGCTTCCAGCGCGGCGAGCTCCGCGTGCTTCTGCTTGATTTCCGCCTTGAGTCCGCGGTCGATATACAAATTCAGTTCGTCGAGCATATCGTTAAAGCTCTTGGAAATTTGTCCAAGCTCGTCTTCCCGGGGATCGACGATACGCGCTTTCAGGTCGCCCTTCTTCACTTTTCGCATCAAACGAATGATGTTATAGATCCGTCTAGCAAAGTTGCCGATGAACAAGGACGGAACGATAATGGCGACCAGTATGCAAATCGAGGCGATCGTGATGATCGAATTCCGCACTCCCCGGTAGGTGGCGGCAAGCTCCTCCTTGGGAACCGCGCTGAGCACAGTATATCCTCCCTGACTCTGGGTCAGCTTCGTGATGGTCATCCCTTCACCGATCACCCCGGTGTCATAAATGGAGCTGATCTGCTCTGAATACGGATACTTGCGGCCATACAACGTATTTGAAGTGTCGAACAAGACGTCGCCGTCCGCAGATAGCACGACGATCGTCCCTTTGAAATCGTCGCGGTAATTCCCCAGGCTCTCCCAAATTTTCTCCCCGTCAAAATAAACGAGCAGCTGCCCGACATTCCGCAGCGATTGCTTGTTGTTCACCGGGACGCGAAGCGAATACATCGGCTGCTCCGGCAAATTAACGATTTTCCGCACCCAAATGTTCGGGATCGACACCTGGGCCTCTTCGTCCAGGTACATCGCATCCGGCACGAAGGAACGGGCCGCGTTCGTCGGGATGATTTTGAACTGCTTATGCTGATTGTAGACATATAATTGCTGCAGATCCGCACTGTACAGCATCAAGCTGCGAATGTCGGGGTCATCCTCCATCTTATTGCGGAAGAACTGAACCGCATCGGTCGTTGCCCCGATATCACTGTAGAACTTATCCAATCTGA
This sequence comes from Paenibacillus sp. YSY-4.3, assembly GCF_054767475.1. Taxonomy (NCBI): domain Bacteria; kingdom Bacillati; phylum Bacillota; class Bacilli; order Caryophanales; family Paenibacillaceae; genus Paenibacillus; species Paenibacillus sp. YSY-4.3. Next base: position 506,512 of record NZ_BAABMC010000002.1, read on the forward strand.
ATCGGACATACTCTTCATAAGGATGCTCCATAAAAAAAGAGGTGTTGCTGGCCAGCTCGCTGTCCCGGTAAACATCGCGCATCATATTTTGCACCGATTCGTATTTCCCGCTGACATAGCTGCTAACGCTTTCAACTGCCCGCTTCTGGATGTTCATCTGGCGCTGCACCGCAGCCTCCGACATGGATAAGAACATCAAGTACGAGAACGTTATAATTGTCACAATCATGATAATCGAAAAGAACAGAATCATTTTCAAAAACAGATTGTTCTTGAAATATTTTCGATACACATTGCCGATGATCATGGTAACCTCCTCAGAATATCGCTTATTATAACACGGCTGCAGGCAAATTTCTCATAGGGGGCTCCGTTGATCTATACTACTGTCAAAATACGCGGATGGACTGGATTAATTTTTTTCATTTCACGCAAAAGAGAGCACCTCTCAGGTGCTCTCCTCCACTATCGCTTCTCTTACTGCTCTCTAAACTCCTGCAAGCCTTCGTTCAGGGAACGGGTTGCCGAATACACTTGTTGATACAGCTTGAACAACCGCCCGTATTTCTCAACATTCGCTGCATTCGGCTCGTACGTAGCACGGTATCCGATGAATTTATCTGCGCAGTCTTTCAGGCTGTCGAACCAGCCGCTGCCGACTGCTGCCATCATGGCTGCACCCATGGCTGGACCTTGCTCATTGTTCAGCGCGACGACCGGCGTACCGAAAATATCCGCCTGCATTTGCAGCCATACCGGATTCTTGGCACCGCCGCCGATCGAGATGATGCGCTCCACGGTAATTCCCGCTTGACGGAACAGCTCCAGCGATTCCGCCAGCGAGAACGTGATGCCCTCCATTACGGCACGAGCAAGGTGCTCGCGGCGATGCGTGCCAGACAGCCCAATGAAGCTGCCGCGGATTACGCTGTCCGCATGCGGCGTACGCTCGCCGACCAGATACGGAGTGAACAGCAGCCCTTCCGCTCCAGGAGCGATATCCGCCACCGGCTTCAAGAGCTCGTCGAAGCTCATCTCCGGCGCCAGTGAATCCTTGAACCAACTCATGCTGTAGCCTGCCGCCAGCGTAACTCCCATTGCATAGAACGCTCCCGGATGGGAGTGATTGAAGAAGTGCACTTTACCAGCGAAATCTTTGTTTTTATCTTCCTCATATGACAAAATAACGCCAGACGTCCCGATGCTGCACAGCGCATCGCCTTGACGCACGATCCCGGCTCCAACTGCGCCGCAAGCGTTGTCCGCTCCGCCGCCGAACACCTTCGTGCTCGTGGAAAGGCCCGTCAGCTCCGCGAATTCCGGCAGCAAAGTTCCCGTCTCTTCGGTGCTTCCGACCAGCGGAGGCGCAAAATTGCTGGACAGCCCGAATGCCTCCAGAATTTCCTCGCTCCATTTCGCTTCCGGTACGTTCAGCATCAGCGTGCCTGCGGCATCGGACAGTTCCATCGCTACGTTCCCTGTCATACGGTAACGCAAATAGTCCTTCGGCAGTACGAAGCGGGCCGCTTTGGCGAACAGTTCCGGCTCGTTCTCCTGCACCCAAAGGACTTTCGGCAATGTGAAGCCTTCCAATGCAGCGTTTCTTGTAATGTCCAGCAGTTTGTCGCCGAGCTTGGCTTCAATCTCCCGGCATTGCTTCGTTGTGCGGGTATCATTCCACAGAATGGCATGGCGCAGCACTTCATTCTTGTCGTCCAGCAGCACAAGGCCGTGCATTTGGCCGGAGAACGAAACGCCTTCAATATCCTCAGCAGCGATGCCGCTGCTCTTCATTAGCTCTTTGAGGCAGGTGATCGTGCCTTTTACCCATTCTTCAGGATCTTGTTCACTGTACCCGGGACGCTCGTGAATAAGCGGATAAGCTGCAGTTGCCTCTCCCTTGATCTCCCCGTCTTGGCCTACTAGCAGCGTCTTTACCGAGCTTGTACCCAGATCGATACCGATTACGTATTTCATCCGTGACTCTCCCTTCACCAATTAGAAGTTTTTCTTATAATAAGTGTTCAAAAAGTAAATCTTTCAGCACCGAGGCGTATGCTTCCGATGTGCGTTTTTTCAAAACGCCTTAGGTCGAATGAAGCTAGAGACTGAGGAGCGGAGCCGCACGTTTTCGAAGAAAACGACTCCAAAAGCATATGCTTGGCAAAACCTACGTGAGCACCTAAAATGTTTCCGAAGGAAACATGCTTCGAAAGCATAGGCTCAGCTCGGCTGAATTCAAGATTCGATGTCGAATGAACCACCTGTGCTACTTCGTGATCAAAGATTGACTTTTTGAACTACTTCTCATATTCAAAAGGGGACGTCCAGCGTCCCCTTGTATTATTGCTTTTATTTCGTAGTGATCTTATTTAGTACCGAAAATATATTCGTTCAAGCGAGCTTTAACCAATTCCAGATGGCTGGATTTGTTGCGGATCTCGCTGTTTTGCAGCGCATAAGCTTCAAGCGTCTTGAAGTTAGCTTTACCGGATACGATGTCGGCTCCGATTCCGCTCTTGAAGCTGCCATAACGCTCATCCAGCAAGTTGTCGAAGAATTTGTCCTCGATCAATTTAGCTGCAACTTTTAATCCTTTTGCAAATGTATCCATACCTGCAATGTGAGAGTAGAACAGATCTTCCGGCTCGAAGGAGCTTCTTCTTACCTTCGCGTCGAAGTTCACACCGCCGGCGCCAAGTCCGCCGTTCTCAAGGATTTCGTACATAGCAAGCGTAACTGCATACAGATCTGTCGGGAATTCATCCGTATCCCAGCCAAGCAGCAAGTCGCCTTGGTTGGCATCGATGGAACCCAGCATGTTGTTGAGGCGTGCAACGCGCAGCTCATGCTCGAACGTATGTCCAGCAAGCGTAGCATGGTTCGCTTCCAGGTTCAGCTTGAAGTGGTCTTGCAAGCCGTATTTTTGCAGGAATGCGATCGTTGTAGCCGCATCGAAGTCGTATTGGTGCTTGGAAGGCTCTTTCGGCTTAGGCTCGATCAGGAATTGACCTGTATAGCCGATTTCTTTTGCATAATCCAGAGCCATTTGGAAGAATCTTGCCAGGTTGTCAAGCTCAAGACCCATATCTGTATTCAATAGAGACTCGTAGCCTTCACGGCCGCCCCAGAATACATAGTTTTCAGAACCAAGCTCAAGACCTGTTTCCAGACCTTTCTTCACTTGTGCAGCTGCATAAGCAAATACGTCAGCATTGGAAGTCGTCGCAGCGCCGTGAACAAAACGCGGGTTGGAGAACATGTTCGCTGTGTTCCAGAGCAATTTCGTGCCTGTAGCTTTCATGCCTTCTTTGATTTTAGCAACGATAACGTCCAGGTTTTCGTTCGTCTCTTTCAGGTTTGCGCCTTCAGGAGCAATGTCGCGGTCATGGAACGCGAAGTAAGGAGCGCCGAGCTTCTCCAGGAATTCGAAGTTTACTTCCACGCGGTCCTTCGCAAGATCAAGACCTGTGCGAGTCTCCCATGGACGGATCATAGTTGCTTGACCGAATGGATCACTTCCGTCCATCGTCAGGGTATGCCAGTAAGCAACCGCAAAACGAAGATGCTCTTTCATTGTTTTGCCAAGAACGACTTCGTTCTCGTTATAATGTTTGAATGCCAGCGGATTGTTGGAGCCTGAACCTTCGTACTGGATTTTGTTAATGTTTTTGAAATAACTCATGCTTGAAATCCTCCCAGTCTGATTTAGAATTACTTGTGGAAAGTAAGCCTTTACATCATGATGATTATTAGTAGCATGACCTAAATTTAGACGAGCCATGCTGCTTGATATATTTATCCTAACACGGCCGACTTAGTTTGTCTAGTAAACTAACTAAGTTATTGATTTAGCATCATCGTTATGTGTATGATGTAATTATCTTTTCGTAGAATTGTGGGGTACTCATCATGAAAATTACGGGCGATCAGCAACTGATCAAGAAAATGAACAAAACGCTCGTCCTGGATACGATCCGCCAGCAGCAGCCCTTGTCCCGTGCCGACATCGCCGCTACGCTGGGCCTGAATAAAGCCACTGTATCTTCGCTCGTCTCCGAGCTGATCGAGAGCCAACTGGTGACCGAGATCGGCCCCGGCGAATCGAGCGGCGGGCGGAAGCCTACGCTGCTGCTGTTCAACCGTGGCGCCGGATATGCCGTCGGGATCGATATCCGCGTCAATGATCTGTTTGCGCTGCTCGTAGACCTGGAAGGGAACGTCATTAAGGAACGAACGGTTCCCCTGGAGGATTCGTCGCCTGATCACGCGCTTGACCAGATCCGCAAAATGATCCATTGGCTCAGCAAGAAGGCGCCTGAATCGCCTTACGGCGTCGTCGGCATTGGAATTGGCGTTCCGGGGCTGGTCGATGAGAAAAGCCGAATCGTCTCCGCCCCGAACCTGGGCTGGAACAATGTCGCTGTACAGAAACTGCTCATCTCCGAATTCGGAGATAATATTCATATAGACAATGAAGCCAACGCGGGAGCGATCGGCGAGAAGCTCTACGGAGCCGGACGCGATGCCGCCAATTTGATTTATATCAGCATCGGCGTCGGAATCGGCTCCGGCATGATCGTCGGCGGCGAGCTATACCGCGGCATTTCCAATTTCTCCGGCGAAGTGGGCCACATGACGGTGAGCGAGAACGGCCCCCTTTGCCGCTGCGGCAACCGCGGCTGCTGGGAGACGCTCGCTTCGGAGAAGGCGCTGCTTGATCGTGCAGCCCAGCGCTGGAAGGACAGCTCGGCCGCTTCCGATGAGGAAGGGCTGGATCGCCTGCTAAACCTTGCCCGGGCAGGCGATCCCGATGCGCTCTCCCTGCTGGAAGAGACGGGGAAGCATCTGGGCGTCGGCCTAGCGAACCTCGTAAATATTCTGAACCCTGAATTGATTGTCATCGGCAACCGTCTGTCGATGGCTGGAGATCTGCTTCAGGAGCCGATGCTGCACACGCTGGAGAGCCGCAGCTTGTCCTATCATATGAAGAAGACACAGGTCGCCTTCGCTGAGTTGGGCATTCGCAGCACCGCCCTTGGCGCAGCCTCGATGCCAATCACTTCCTTTCTGGCCGATCCGGATGTCACTTCGGTGAAAACCCAGCCTTAAACCTCATAAAACCCTGACCAGGACACTCAACCCGGTCAGGGCTTTTTATTGTTTCAATCCATATTTTTGCAAATACAGCATATGAAATTTTTCGCTCGAGTTAAAGGGGTTTCTGCCCGAAAGGACTCGCTTGTTGACCTGCTTGAATCGGTAGGTCTAGGAGAGGATTTAGGCCGAAAGGTCGGGCAATTCTCACTTGGTATGAGAAAAAAATTAGGCATCGCTCAAGCTTTGATCGGCTCTCCCGAGCTAATCTTTCTAGATGAGCCCACCTCGATGCTGGACGTCGAGTCCGCACTGCAAATTCGTCAATTGATCGGTACGCTAGCATCCAAAGGCATTACTATATTTATGACGTCCCATAACCTCGAAGAAATTGAGCGCATCTGTGATCGGGTGGCTATTCTGAACCATGGAAAAATTGAAAAAATAGGAACCTTGGAACAGCTTCGCGAGGCACATACCCGCAGCATAAACATAACTATCAAATACCAAGCCAGCGATCAATCTCAAGAAAGCCTATGGCTGGATCGGTTGCAGCAGATGGCTGGTGCCGTGCAGTGTAAAACCCCTTATGTTGAGATTGAGCTCGACGAAGAAGAGGTGATCCCGGAGATTGCAGGATGCATATCTTTTATCGCGAACAGCCCCCCGTGATTGATACACGCTCCCATCATAGTAAACCTAGAAAAAACAAATGACCCTGACCAGGGCACAAATCCTGGTCAGGGTACTTTTATGGAAAAATCCAAACATCACTGCAATCCATCCTATTCCAAATAAGTCGGTCATAGCCTGTAACCTTTTCGCCCACTCCCCGATCTAATTCTATAGAGGGCCCTCAAAAGGAGTTGAAATTCTTGCAGCAAGATATAGTACTGGACGTCAAGCGGGCGCAGCAAGGTGACCGGGAAGCGTTCATCCGGCTCTTCCGGATGCTGGAGCCTCAGTTATATAGCTTGGCCAAGTCCATTGTCAGACGTGACGAAGACTGTGCGGACGCATTTCAGGAAACTACGCTTAAAGCGTACAAAGGCTTAGCCACATTACAACAGCCAAAATATTTTAAAACCTGGGTCATCCGGATTCTGATCAATGAATGCAATCAGTTGCTTCGTTTGCGCAGTAAGACGGTGGTTATGGCAGAACTCCCGGAAGCGGAGCCTCCGTTCCATTACTACGAGGACAGCAGCAAGCTGGATCTGCATGAGGCCGTGGATCATCTGGACGAGTCATTGCGCATCGTCATCCATTTGTTTTATTTTCAAGACTTGTCAATTAAACAAATCTCGAGTGTGCTGGACATTTCCGAAGGAGCCGTCCGAACGCGTCTGCACCGGGCTCGCGGGATATTAGCCGATGAAATAAAGCGGAAACAGGAGGGGAAGCTGACTTATGAAAGCATATGATCTCGATAAAAAGCTTCGGGAAATCGGCAGAGAAGAACTAAACGAAGTACCGGAGATCATTCGTCAACGTCAGGATCAAGTTTACGCTTCCCTGCCCCATCATCCGATAGAGAACAAAACCGGGCATAACATTCGCAGCCGGATCATGCGCAAATTTATCGTCGCGACAGCCGCTGCCGTCATCCTTGTCTTTATCGGGGGACTCAGCGGTGTAATGATGTCTCCAGCGTTGGCAAATTCATTGAAAAACCTGCCGCTCATCAGCAATATCTTCAAACTGGTTGACGATTTGGGACTACAAACAGCGGAGGAGCAAGGACTGGTCGAGGAAACAAAAGCCAGTGTGACCCATGAGGGAGTTACTCTGCATGTGCCCCAGGTCATCTTTGACGGACTTCGCTTATCTCTGGCGGTTCAGCGAGAAGGCGATCATTTTCCCAGCGCTATTCTGGATTCCGAGGTCGTCGGAGAAGGGGAGAATGCGAAAGTGATCCACCAAAGAGGCGAAATCAGAGATTTCAAAATGTTCATTAACGGCAAACCTACCCACGAATATAAGGGAAACCAACGCATCGGTTTGAGCGGGCTGCCGACAGAAGATCCTCATTCAGCGATTTTCCGGTTAACTGCCCATTCCGGTCCGGGGGAATCGGCATATTTTCTACCAGATCAATTTACACTGACAGCTCAATTTTGGCTGGAGGGTACCAAGGAACCATTTGTATTCGAGCTGCCTGTTCGCAAGCAGACAAAGACAACGAGTCTCTCCCCTAGAGAAACGAGAAACTGGAGAAATGTTACCGTCACACTGGACGAAATTCAATTTACCCCCCTGACAACGAAGGTGACTTTAAATCTGGAACCAGAGGATGGGTCGAGAGAAGCTTATCAGAACTTAAAATTCGAGCTATGGGATGGGCAAGGAAATCTCTTGAATTTTGTCGGCGGCATGGGGGCGCTCGGAGAAGCTGGAGAAAGCCGGAGTGAACTGTTATTTGACCGCTTCAAGGAAGCTCCAAGTACAGTAACACTGAAAGCATTTGTCCCACAAATGGCCGACCCTTCAGCCAAAACGGGCTTGTTCAAGCTTGATCAGAATGGAGAACCTATCAAACACTATCTGAAAGAGCTTGAAATGAGCGTACAAGTAAATCAGAACGAAATAGAGAAACTGTACAACCTATCTAAATAATAAAACCATATATGGAGGAGTTTAAAATGAAAAAGGTATATAAAGTGATGACAACAGCAGCTTTAGCAAGTTTGATTTTGGGTGGAGCGGCTTTAGGAACAGCGACAGCGAATGTATCCCATACCCCCCTGCTTACCCCTACGAGCGTGGCGGCACAAGCGTCGGTGCAAAATCCTAGTGTAACCCACAACGGCATTACGCTGAGCGTAAGTAAGGCGCTGTATGACGGCAACTATATCGGTATTACCGTAAATCGAAGCGGCGGAGGATTGACTTCAGGAATAACCGAAGGGCATTTTGATCAACAGGCCGAGGATTATGTATGGGCAAAAGGAGCCATTAAGGACATTCAAATTTTCATGAATGGCAAAAATATTTATGACATGGGCGACGGAAAGCTGCATAAAAGACCTAGTCTCGGTTGGGCGCAAGGCTCCAATCCGGATACAGCGGAAATTAAGATTGTCGATCCATCCTGGCTGGGGGATCATCTCAACGAGCTCGCTTTTTCAAATAAATTCAAGCTTACCGTCAAGATCACGCTGGAAGGTGTAGACAATCCGTATACCTTAGAAATGCCGATCCAGCAAAGCGTAGAGAAAGCGACGGCCTTGAAGCCAAATATGACCAAAAAACACGGAAACCTAAGCGTCACCTTGAGCAAGCTTAATCTAACCTCAGATTCTTCCCGTATTCAATTGATTGAGAAAGGCTTAGACAAAGACAAGCATTCGGGCATCATTTATGAGTTCGTAGATGACGAAGGCAACATGATCGAACAAATCTCCAGCTTTGGAACAAACGACAACAACAAAAATGGGCACTGGTACCACAATTTCGTGATCGATGCCCTGAGTAAAAATACCGAGTCGATCACGGTCAAAGCTTTTACTCCTGAAATGGAAACACCAGGAGCAACATCAGGCAGCTTTAAACGAGATGCAAACGGCGATTTGGTGAAAAATTATATCAAAAATCTCGAAATGACTGTAAAGGTAAAGTAACCCTTTGTAAGCCTTGCCCCGCGCCTTGTATTCTGGGCGCGGAGCAAGGTTTTTTTATATTTAAGTTCTTATACGACAACATTGGAACTAGGATTGGCCAAACGTATAGGAGCCTCCGGCCTCACCATCAAACGAAATGATGCCGATCCCTGGCCCCTCCAACCGACAGGGTCCGGCAACCGCGCAGCTCACGACAACCTCCGTAAGAAGGCCCTCCGCCCAAGAGAAATCGACGGTGTACCCGCCCCGGGCTCGCAGCCCTTTGACCCTCCCTTCGCTCCACCCTTCAGGCAAAGCGGGGAGCAATCGAATCATTCCGGTATGGCTTTGTAGCAGCATCTCGGCAATACCTGCCGTCCCGCCGAAATTTCCGTCGATCTGAAACGGCGGATGGTTGTCAAAAAGGTTGGGCAACGTGGAGTGACTGAGCAGTTCCTTCACATTCTCATAAGCCTTAGATCCATCCTGCAGCCTGGCCCAGAAATTGATAATCCACGCCCGGCTCCAGCCGGTGTGGCCGCCGCCATTCGCCAGCCTGCGCTCCAGCGTCGTCCGAGCGGCTTCGGCCAGCTCCGGCGTGCGCTCTACACAAAAAGCTTCGCCCGGGAATAACGCGAATAGATGAGAAATATGGCGGTGTCCCGGCTCCACCTCTTCATAATCCTCCATCCACTCTTGGATCTGGCCGTATTTGCCGATCTGCGGCTTAGGAAGCCGCCTCAGGGCAGTGGCAAGTTCCTCCCGGAACGCCTCATCCCGTCCGATGATCTCCGCACTGCGGATGCAGGCGCTAAATAGCGCCTCGATAATCTGAAAATCCATGGAAGCCCCAGCACACAGCACGCCCGTCTCCCCATTGGGAAGCTTATAGCTGTTCTCGGGAGAGACGGACGGGCAAGTAATCAAACGGCCCTCCCCGTCCTCGATCAAATAGTCGAGAAGGAACTGTGCAGCTTCCTTCATAGTCTCATACGCCCGATGCAAGAAATAGCGATCCTGACTGAACCGGTAATGCTCCCACAAGTGCAGACATAACCAGGCCGCACCCATCGGCCAGTAGGAAGCCGGGAGATACATATCCTGCGGGGCCGTATCCGCCCATATATCCGTGTTATGGTGCGCCGTGAAGCCCCGGCAGCCGTACATCACCCTGGCCGTTACCCGGCCAGGCTCCCGCATCCGCTCGATCAAATCGAATAATGGCTCGTGGCACTCGTTCAGATTGCAGTTTTCCGCGGGCCAATAATTCATTTGGGCATTGATATTGATCGTGAATTTGCTGTCCCACGGCGGCAAAAAGCTATCGTTCCATATCCCCTGCAAATTTGCAGGCAAGGAGCCAGGGCGGCTGGAAGAAATGAGCAGATAGCGGCCAAATTGAAAATAAGTTGCTATCAAGCCATGATCCTCTTCTCCCTTCCGGATTAGCGCTAGCCGTTCATTGGTCGGGAGTGTGGTTCTGTCTGGGTTTTTCGGCAGCTCGATGTCAACCCGCCCGTACAGCTCCCGGTAGTCGGCAATGTGGCGGGCCAATTGCTCGCTATAAGAGGACTTGCTTATCGCCGTCACCTGCCGCTTGCTGTAAAGCTCTGGATCTGGATGCCGGAAGGTTGTACCGGCAACGAGCAGCAGCGTAACTGCATCCGCTCCGCTCACTACCAGATGCTCGCCAAGAGTGCGGCTGTCGCCGCCTTCCGGGATCGCCTTCAGTACGGCGCAAAAGGAACTGCCCCCCTTCCCCCCGCATTCCCCTCGCATAACCAGTCCGCTTTGCCCCCATTTCTCCGACTTCTCCAAATACCTCCAGTTCTGTCGGTTGAACCGGGCTCTGAAGGATATAGCTTTCTCCTTGTCGGCGGAAATCCGGATGACGATCGCCTGGTCCGGATAGCTGGCGAACATCTCGCGGCTGTATCGCACCTGGCCAATCCGATAGCTCACGCGAGATACGCCGTGCTCGAGATCAAGCTCCCGGATGTAGTCTTCCGCAGGCCGCTCATGATCCGCGAACGCCAGTAATAGGTCGCCTAGCGGCAAATAGTGGCGCTGCGCTTCGGGCAGCCCCGTCAGCGTCATCGCTGCCAGATCCTCCGCCTCCCGCAGCCGTCCGTCCATAATCAGTTCGCGTATTTGGGACAAATGAGGCAGCGCATCTTCATTGTTGCGATCACGCGGACCGCCGTACCATACCGAATCCTCGTTGAGCTGCAGCTTCTCTTCGGCCGTACCCCCGAAGATCATTGCTCCAAGCCGACCGTTTCCGATAGGCAGAGCTTCGTTCCATTCCGCAGCCGGTTCTCTATACCACAAACCATGCTTCTGTTCCATCGCAGTCATGCTTCTCCTCCAATCTGTTAGATTGATCACGAATATATATTAGCTAGTAGCTAATTCAGTTCCACCAAAGCCTTGATCACCTTCGATTCAGGTTTGAGCCAACTATCGAAGTTACCAATCATATCTTCGAACGAGCAGCGGTGAGTAATGTAACTGCCAACATCGATACAACCTTCCTTAATAACCGCCAGCACTCTCTCAAAGTCCTCTCGCGTAGCATTTCTGCTGCCATGAAGCGTCATCTCGCGCGCATGAAAATCAGGATCGTTGAAAGTGATGGCACCTTTTACTAATCCGACGTAGGTCAAAGATCCGCCATGACCGACAAATCCAAAGGCGCTTTCCATCGACGAAACGTTGCCGGTAGCATCGATGACGATTGCCGGAAAGTTGTCGTCCGTTAGTGCGGCTAGTTGATGCTTAGGTTCCCGGAGCGCGTTCACCGTATGCTCAACCTTGGCCCATACCTTGCAGAAATCCAAACGCTCATCATTCACATCCATCGCGATCACTTTGGCTCCGGCGTAGCTGGCCATCGCCATAACGCCAAGCCCGATCGGTCCGGCCCCGATAATCAGTGCCTGATCACCAGCGTTCAGCCCCGAGCGCTGGACGGCGTGCGCGCCAATCGCCAGGGGCTCCAGCATCGCCGCCTGGTCTAATGTAAGCTCCGCCGCCTTGATGAGATTCGAAATAGGAATGGCCACTCGCTCCCGCATTCCCCCGTCCACATGTACGCCAAGCACCCTCATGCTCTGGCAGCAGTTGGTTTTACCGCTGCTGCAGGCCCTACAATTACCACAATGAATATAGGGAATCACACTGACCCGATCGCCAATCTGAAGCCCCTCACCATTGTCCTCAATTCGCTCGATGACCCCCGAGAGTTCGTGCCCCAGCACACGAGGGTATGTAAAATAAGGTTGATGACCACGATAAGCGTGCAAATCGGTGCCGCAAATGCCAATCCGCCGAATCCTTACTATGGCTTCGCCCTCCTGCATTTGGGGCTCCCGCAAATCCTCACGAAAAACGAAACGCCCGATGTCCTCGCAAATGATGCCCTTCATCAGGATTGCCCCCCATTCTGCCCGGTCCACGCACCGCTCCATTCGGGCCTTCCGCTCGGCCACGTTTTGCCTTCTATCGGCTTGAGGATCTCCAGTACTTCCTGCAGCAATTGTTCGTCCAGCGGTTCCTCCATCCACAGAATGTTATTGCGAATGTTTTCTGGAGTCGCCGTGCTGACCAGCGTCGTTGGAATGCGCTCATTCGCTGTAGAGAACTGGATCGCCAGCTTTGCTATATCCGCTCCTCTGCTTCTGCAATGTTCGGCGGCAAGCCGGCAAGCTGCCCTGATATCCTCGCCAGCAGGATGCCAACCTGGCACGTCACTGCCGCTCAGCAGACCCATGGACAGCGGCGATGCGTTGATCAACCCTGCTCCTCGCCACTCCATTAACGGAAGGAGGCCGAGCAGCGATGTATCATTGAGAGAGTAATGACAGTACGATAAAGCGATATCCAGAGCAGTCCGGGACAGCACGGATTCGAAGATATCTAATGGTAAGCCGGATACGCCGAAGAAACGGATTTTCCCGGATTTTTTCAACTGCTCAAGCGCCGGAATTCCTTCCTCTAACACCTGCTCTAAGGAACTGAATTCGATATCGTGAAGCAGCAAAATATCGAGGTAATCTGTTCCCAGCCGCCGCATGCTTTCTTCCGCACTCCGAATCACCCGATCCTTCGAAAAATCGAATTCCTCCTGCCCGTAACGTCCTGCTTTCGTGGATAGAATATACCGATCCCGCGAAACTGTCCGCAGCGCTTCACCCAGCATCGTTTCCGCTTTCGTCAGGCCGTAATAGGGCGAAACATCGAGCAAATTAATTCCCATGTCGATGGCGGTATGAACCGTACGAATCCCTTCAGCCTTTGGAACGTCCCGGAATACACCTCCGAGCGAAGACGCGCCGAAACTTAACGCTGATACATCCAGTCCCGTATTTCCCAACCTTCTGTATTTCATCGACTCGAGCCCCCATTTTTTATTGTGTATTCAACTTATAAAATCTCGCGGCGTTGGCGCCGAAAATACGCTCTATCGCTTCCGGCGGAAGCCGGTCATTAAGTGTATGCCGCAATACGTCAACGACTTCATCATATGTTGCCGCCAGAAGACACACTGGCCAATCGCTTCCAAACATCACCCTTTCAGGACTAAATAGATCAAGCGTTTCATGGACATATGCCGTGAAATCTTCCTTAATCCAGTCCTGATGCTTGGCCTCCGTCACCATCCCCGACAGCTTGCAATATATGTTCGGAAATTGTGCAATTTCAGCCATATGGCTTCTCCATGGCTCCATGATGCCCGAAGCGATCGGCGGCTTCGCCAAATGGTCGACAGCGCCTCTCAGCCGCGGAATCCGCTCCAATAATTGAACAAGCTGCGGAAGCTGGTCAGCCAGCACAAGCAAGTCAACTGGTACGTCCTGTTCTGCAAAATATGAAAGCGCTTCTATATAAGCGGGCGATAAAACGGCTGTTGGATTCTCCATTTCCTGTATCATCACGCGAAATCCGATAAATTTTCGATGCTTGCAGAACCGCTCATACTGTTGCTTAAATGAAGGGTCTTCAAGATCCAGCCACCCGACCACACCGGCGACAAAATCAGCTGTTTCGCTTAATTCAAGAATAAATTCGGTCTCCTCAATCGTTGGTGCCGCCTGTACCAGAATTGTTTTGCCGATTCCATGATTGTTCAAATGCGGCTCAAGGTCAGAAGGCAAATAGTCGCGGAAAAGCACCGGAATTTCAGGCGCAATCCAACCGTAATCGTTTCTGCCGATTTTCCAAAAATGTTGATGAGCGTCAATACGCATTGAGTCACCTCCGTTAACATAGTTAACATTCGACAAGAATAAAAATGGCTTAAATCAGCATAGTTATTCGAAGAAGAATGCACACTGCCGAAAATGGTTTCTCCAACACACATAAAAAGTGATCATGTTCCAAGCGTACATCAACGGTGTGATCCGAAAACACTTGAACAATTTCGTAACATCCAAATGCAGGTAGCGGCAGTTTTATAATATCGCTAGCGTCACCTCCAAATTTATGTACAACGATCATCATCTGCGATCCATCTCTGGATGTGCGTATAATTCCCTGCCATCCCTTTGGATGACGATAACTCTGTATCGGACTTCCGAATCTATTTGTCTTGCCATCCTTAATAATCGGAGAAACAAGTTGATAGAAGGCAATAGCTTCCCCAACAATTCCCCACTGTTCTTCACTCAACTCATGGATATCACCGGACAAGCACATCCTGCCAAGCATCGTGCTCGCTAGTGAGTAGACCATACGCTGCAAGGAGTCATCCTTTCTAAGCACGGCCCAAATCTGACTTTGCCTTGGCAGAATGACTCTATGAAGATTCGCAGCAATAATTGGAACTTCCTCACACTCATGCGCATCTGAAAATGATGACATACTCGTGAGTGTAACCATAGAGGGTTCTAAGCGATGTCCGCCAGATGCGCAATTTTCAATTACGATATCGGGCACTTCTTGTTGAATTAGCCTGATAAATTCCTGAACCGCCTGCATTTGTCTGCGCAATCCTTCTCCGAGCGATTCTGCGCCATCACAACCGATGCCTAAATTATCGTTATAATCAATTTTTAAATATCCGAATCCATGGGTTTTCAAAAAGGATATCACTTTCTCTTTTAAATAGTTGATAACAAAGGGATCACAAAAGTCCCAGAATCGTCGGTTACCGCTCGTAATTGGCAGACCATCCCGTTTTAAAAGATGATTAACCATGTGAAATGCCGTGGATTCTACGCCGCATACTTCCATTTCGAACCAAATACCGGGAATCATACCGCATTTTCTTATATGTTCGAGTGTTTGCCTCAGACCTTCAGGAAAATCATTTTGGCTAATTTCCCAATCGCCCATACTGGTAAACCAGTTCGTCCCTTCACGCCTATACCATCCGCAATCTATGACAAGATAGCGTACTCCCTTGTCTCTGAGCCGTTCAGCTATCGCGTAAAGACTCGAAGCCGATGGTGCCCCCCATGTTGTACAATACTCGTTAAAAATAATGGGCAAATCTTCTTCTATAGCTGGTCCATGTAATAGGGGACGTTTCTGCATTCCGGTTAATCGACTCGCTGCACAATCAACATCCCCCATTACTGTAGTGAGGTAAGCACTAGGTGTTTGAAATGACTCTCCAGGCCTAATAATCTTGGTCCAATGGCCGAATTCTCTGTCCGCCAATCCGCCTGACATGTACAGGGCGTCATCCTGTCTTCCAATCTCAATCTGCCACGATGCGGGGTGGGCGATTTGAATTCCCCATAATACACCATGGCGTGCATCCTCCAAATATACCGTCGGGAAAAATCCCCGAACCGGCATGGATCCAACTTGCCCAAATCGCAAGCTTCGTGTTCCATAGGGCGCCCAGGCTGGTTCAAGGTGTAGATCTTCTATTTTACTAGAAACCAAGCGTCCTTCCGCGGACCATGCACTATGGATACGATGGAGGACTAGCGAGTCGGGAGCATCATCCTCAGCAAACGGGGTGAGTCCCGTTAAAGAGAAGGATGATATCATTTCTGCCGTAACGGGTATATCACCTTCATTACTAATGTTTACGGAAGATTCCAATGCTTGATAACCCGAAAACCAGGTTAAATGATGTTCTATCCTGCATGAACTTGAATTGCGCCATACTGATACTACCGTTACGGTACCATCGCGCTGAATTTTGTACTGCTCATCAAATTTCAGAGTATCAACAGTTCCGTTATTACGCATGGAATGACCATGCGCGAATCCGCCAGGATACGCACTCCCAACCAGTTTGAGTTGCACTAAAGAATCCACTTTGAATGTCTTCTCACAGACGCGGGATACCATGGATTTCGGCAATAAGACCAAACCTAGTTGCCCAGTTCGGGAGTCTTTAATGTAGCGCGCAATCATATCGTCGAAGCTATAGTCTGTCCATACCTTCATTTAATCCCTACCTTTGATCATCCGTTATTACCCCCACTTTCAATTCCGCATGACATCGGCACCTAAAACGCCAATTCTCGTTCCGCCACATGATCGCTGTTCCGGTAGGCGCCTGGCGTCGTGCCCGTATATTTCTTAAATACTTTCGTAAAGTAATGCTTATTGTCATAGCCGACCTGCTGCCCAATCGCGCTGACGGGAATATCGCTCTGCGTCATCAGCAGCTTCTGTGCCTCCTGAATTCGCATCATATTCAGGTAGTTGACGAAGGTGTCGCCTATTTCTTTCTTAAATAAACTGCAGATGTAATTCGGATGAAGATTCATCAAATCAGCGAGGTGATCCAATGAAAGATCTTTCTGGAAATTGGCTTGCATGTAAGTGAGAATGCGCCGGGCATGCCGGGTGTATTCCGAATCGGATACGGACGGGAGCTCCTCTCTGATACGTTCGAGCAGCGAAGCGATCTCATCCTTGTCGATCGGCTTTAATAGATAGTCCACCACACCGACACGCAGCGCTTTTCGCACATACTCGAATTCATCATAACCGGTCAAGATGATGAAGCGATCACACCATCCGCCCCGTCTGGCATCCCCGATTAGCTCGAATCCGTTCTTCTCGGGCATATTGAGATCCGTGATCGTAACATCCGGCATACAGTCCTTCATGGCTTCGAGCGCTTCAAAGGTATTCAACGCTTCACTAACCTCGGTTCCTACTGGCGCGACTTCCCTGACAATCTTAACCAGTCCGCTCAGGATTAACGGTTCATCGTCTACAATCATTACCCTCATCGTCAGCTCCCCATCCTTTTCGTGATGATGATGCACAGACTCGTTCCCTTGCCCTGTTCGCTTGTAATCTCCAGCCGGGATGCTCCACCGAAGAATGCTTTAATCCTTTCGTTCACATTAATCAGCCCTACACCGCCTCCAGATTTTGCTTCCCTTGTCTCAACGAACCCCATGAGCCGGGACTGTATGACAAGAAGCTCCTCCGGGGGGATGCCGTTTCCATTGTCAGAGACGGCAATACGGATTTCCTGTTCCGACTCCGCCGCCTGAAGACGAATATGAACCGGGCGGAGAACAGCAGATGCTCCATGGACAACGCAGTTCTCAACGAGCGGCTGCAGTATGAAGCGGGGGCAGGCTATGCGCTCCGCGTCGACGGCAACGTGAATTTCATAGGTTAGTCTGCTCTGAAGCCGCATCTTATGAATGTTGAGGTAGAAGGTGATCATTTCGATCTCCCTCGCCAGAACGGTTTCATCCTGCTCTGACGAAAGGCTGTAGCGCATGAGCTTCCCGAACCAGAAGGAAATATCGGCAACTTCCTTGTCGTTGTTGGATTCAGCAACCATCCGTATCGTTTCGAGTGTATTATAGAGAAAATGCGGTTTGATCTGAGCCTGCAGCACTTTGTAAGCGGCTTCTTTATTGCGCAGCTCGGCGCGATGGACATTGTTGATAAGTTCGTCCATGCGTTGGAGCATCGAATTGTAAGTTGTGGTCAGGAAGCCAATTTCATCTTTTTCGTTCAGCCTGTCGTGCTTGATGATGTGCTGTCTCAGATTGTCGTCGTTTAAAGTACGCATATGTCTGGCTAGCCTAAGGATACGCTTCGTGATCGTGGAAGCCATCACATAATACGCAATAGATAATCCGGCCAATAGCAGAATGATTATCGTCACCAGGACGATCTCTCTCTGCTTGATGGAATGAAATACATCTCCAACCTGCCCGGTCACAATTACGCGAACGCCCAACTCTTCAAGATTCAACTGGTTCACGATGGTTTTTCGGTTAATAAAAAACGTGTTTTCCTGCGATTGCAAGAGTCGCAGCGTCTTATCGTCAAGCTCGGCCCCGGCCTCCTCGGCAATCAGAGGTTTGCCTTGCTCTGACAGAAGAAATGCCTTCCAGTTATCTTCCACTCCTGCAGCCTCGTAAAATTTCTTGATCAGGTTGCTGCTAATCCGTATCTCGAGGAGTCCGATTTTCTCCGTGATCTGAGTGTTGTAAATATACTGGTAATAAATTAACTCCGGATCAGACACCTCGGGATCAGAACGAACCCACACCCCTCGGCCGGGCTTCAAGGGTCGGATAGCTTCCTCCAGTCGAGAATCCAGCAATGACCAGTCCAGAAATTGATCCGTAATTGGAAGCACCTGGTCCTTCATCTTGTAAATGACGAGGGATTCGATCTCCGGATGGGCAAACGACGATTGCGCGAATAACGGCCGGATGTAACGAATAAATGCATAGATGCTATCCGACTCCAACTGATATTCACCATCCAGATAATCGGTAATGTATGGATTGTATTGCAGCATCCGGTGCACCGATTGGATTCGGGCAAAGTCCGTTTTCAAATTGGCGTATGCCTGTTCCAGAATTTTCTGCCGGCTTTCTATGAACTGTTTGGTCAGGTTACCGTAGATCTGCGTATAGTAGTGGTAACCAAAAGCGATGAAAGGGATGAATATGAGAATTACATATCCCAGAATAATTTTACGCATGATGCTCATGGCTACAATTCCCTCCCCCGATCACTAGAACTGTATACATACCTTACCATGAGCAAGCAATGTCTAGTAGAGACGCCAGGCATCTCTACCAGGCTTTTTGCCTTTACCTTATTCCAGTGTAAATGAAGCTAGACTTGCGCCTCCCGTGCCCGTATACGTAAAATACAGTGCTTGGATGCCATCGGGAATGACGAGCTCGGCAGAGTACTCTTTCCATATATTCGAAAATTCAACCGGGATCTTTCCAATAGCCGGGCCGTCCCATGTGGTTTTTACTTCAAAGGCACCGTGGCAATATCCGCGCACCTTGATTGTAACCTTCCGGATTCCGCTGCATTGAAAGTATTTAAACCCGGCTGTGGCCGAATCCGTCATATTGGCGATATAGCCAATCTCCTCATCTCCGTCTTTTCCATCCTGGGTTATTTTCGGAAACCGGCTGTCCATCCAGGCACCAGAAGCACCAAAACCTCCTGTATACAGCTCTTCGTCTTTACAGAACAGGTTGCATGCCAGATATGAAGGATATTCACCGCGCCCTACAAGCGGCCCCCCGTTCGGGCCACAGGAGGTCATCTCCACCTGGGGGATGGTTCCGTCCTCCCGGAATGAAATGGGCTCGATGCAGCCCTGTCGGCTAAAAGCGATGCCATTGGTATGTCTGTGATAAAAAATGTACCATTCCCCATTAACTTCAACCGCACTGCCGTGATTATTGCCGCCGTAATACATAGGTTTGTCTGCCGGTTTATAGGAATCAATATGAAGATCATTATTGCTTACAATAACCCCCTGGTATACGAAACCTCTCGTCGGAAATTGGCTGGTGGCGTAACACAATTCATGCATGACGACCGAGGAATAGATCAGATAATAAGTATCATCTCTCTTCCTAATGGATGGCGCTTCAAAAAACTCATGTCCTTCAAATCCGCTGCCCTTGCTGTAAGGTTCACTTGGGGCAACAAACACCGGTTCTTCCACTATCGTGAGCATATCTGGACCGAGCACCGTAGCCATGGCACCTTTTCTTGATTTGTCCCCAACTGCACAAAAGCCGGTATACAGATAAGTTCGCCCCCCTTCTGTCATCACGGCCGGATCAAATTGAGGCTCATCGCCCTCTCTTTCTCCCAGACGCGTTCCATCGGGATATCTTACGTAGCCATAAAACTTATATTTGCCAGCCGGAGAATCACAGACGGCAACCGAAACGATGGGAACCTTATCAAGGACATAGTACAGATAGTACCGTCCATCCGATCCCACAGTGACATCCGGTGCGTAGAGACACATGCTGCCGTCAGAATTAAGCGGATCATCTATTTTTTTGTAAATTATACCCTCATACCGCCAGTCAGCCAGATCCGCCAGAGGTGCCGACCAGCATACATAGTCGTTCAAACAAAAAACATGTCCGTTAAAACGGTCATGAGAGCCATAAACATAAATTCTGTCATTAAAGACATGCGGTTCTCCATCAGGAATGTATTCCCATGATGGAAGGTAAGGATTCAACCCTTGTTTTTTCATATTCATTTTATTCACTCCTTGTCCACTCGATGTTTCAAAGAACTGTATACCTTAAGCCAGCAAAGTCCGGTAAAGGCGCTGGCGTCTCTACCGGATTGTCCCCCTTACTCAAACAGGACCTTCTTCTTCTGATACGTTTCGTTTGCCCAATCGACCAACTTCTGCAAATCCATTTTCTCGGCGGTCTTTATCATGTTCTCATAATTTACAACGGCCTCCTCTTCCGAATTCGCCAAGTAAATTTTGACCTTCTCATTTTTAACCATCTCGTCAATTTTGGTCTTGATCGTCTTCTCTTGAGAATCCGGCTGCGTCTGGATCAGGCCGATCTCAGGCTTATAGACTGTAATGTCTTTCCTTTCCATCAACGCCTGCGTCTTCTGCGTACCAGGAACATATCCCTGCATGCCTTCCATGACTCCATCGTTATACAGATACCACCACTTGATGCCGTTGCTGTTAATGAAATCGGCATCAGACGGATCGTATTTCAGATTCGGATACCCTTCTTCGTTCCATGTCCAATGCTCCCCCTCGACACCGAACATGGTCAATTTTTTACCTTCATCGCTTGCCAGGTATTCAATGAATTTGATCGACGCTTCCGGATCCTTGTTTTTCTTGGTAATAAAAGTGCCTGCAAAGCCAAGCCCTGTACTGACGACCTTCGCGTCTTTTGACAAGCCGCTGGGCAGCATTTTGAACGTGAATGATTCTCCGCTGTTTTTAACTTTGATGTTGTCCGTGTCCGCCGTGCTGACTGTATGGCTATGAGCGAACGCCTTTCCACTTGTTGCGTATTGATCGTCAATCTGGTCGTTCGTGTACGCGAAATTTTCCGCCAGAATGTATCCCTTGCGATATAGGTTGTTCATAAACTTGAAAAATTCCAGCATCTCCGGCTGTCTGATGGCATAATCTATCTTTCCATCTTGTTCGTACCAGCCATCTAACAGGGCTTCAACTCCTAACTGCTGCAGAAAATATTGTTCAATCCATTCTTTGTCCATGATAAGAGGTATCATATCGGGATACTTAGCCTTAACCATGCCCAGGACCTTCACGAAATCGTCTAGCGAATGGATTGTCGGATTGCCGAGTTCCTCCAGAATATCTTCCCGCACGGCAATACCGGGATTGCCGTCATTGCCGATCGCGTATTTGTTTTGAGCCATTTCCTCCTTCGTCGCGAAGGCATTTCGCACGGTATAGAAATTGCCGTCATCCATCGTATGAATTGCAATTCTTGTCTTATCGATTTTAAAATTCGGCACATATTTCTCAATCAGCTCATTCCAGGGATAGGACAGCTTCGAATCCGACATCCGATCAATATGGGCATAGGTGAAGACAAGGTCAGGAAGATCTCCAGAGGAAATCATCAGTGGAAGCTGCTTATCGTCGGCAGCGACGGTAACCTTCAGCTTAACGCCCGTTTTTTCCGTGATTTTCTCGGCCACCGGGCCCTTCCATTCATTAACCGGATACCAAGGCGCGTCTATGAATAACGAGAGCTCCTTAACCTCTCCACTCTTTGCCGGTGTATTATTTCCGTTTCCGGTGCTTTCCTTCTGGCCGGCATTGTCTTTACCGCATGCCGACAATAACGCCAGCACCAGCACAACAGCCAGCGATAAAAGCAATGCCTTCTTTCTCCTGTTTCTGTTCATACTAACCCCTCCACGAATAATGTTTTATATTAAAGCAGGCACTTTAATATCATGGTGATCAGCCTTTTACGGAACCCAACATGATTCCTTGAATAAAATATTTCTGCAGAAACGGATATACGCATACGATTGGTGCAATGGATATAACCATGGCCGCGACTTGAAGCGAATAGCTCGTCACGCCTGCCGACGCGCTATTCGCAATGGCGATAGCGTCCATCGGTGCATTGCTCTTGTTGATGACTTCCATCATCCGAAACGCAAGCGTCCGCAAGCTCTCGGATTGCACGAAGTAAGCGGAATCCAGCCAGGAATTCCATTGGCCGACACCCATAAATAGTGCCATGGTGGCAATCACCGGCATTGAAACTGGAAGAATGACCCGGTAGAAAATGACGAATTCGTTTGCCCCGTCGATGTAGGCCGATTCCTTCAACTCCCCGGGTATTTCGCGGAAGAACGAGATGGCGATCAGCAGAAAAAACGTGCTGAGCATGGAAGGAATGATATATACGCTGAACGTATTAAGCAGCCCAATCGAACGCAGCACCACATAGTAAGGAATTAAGCCCCCAGAGAAGTACATCGCGAAAATGATGATTGTAAAATACGTTTTATGGAATAGCAGGTCACGGTGCGACAGTCCGTACGCAACAAGACAAGTGAATAGGACGCCCAACACGGTACCCGTTACCGTTCTCACGATCGTCACCAGAAATGCTTGATACCAATGCGGGTCGCTCAGAAACTGCACATAGTTCTCCAATGTAAAATTTCGAGGCCAGAAATAGATTCCCCCAAGAAGTGAATCGGTTCCTTTATTAAACGATAAGATCAAAACGTAATAGAACGGATAGAGCATAGACAACATGATTACGAATAATATGACCGTGATGAGGCTATCCATAATTCGGTCCTTTTGCCGTTGGCTCAGCGTCATTACCGATCTCTCCTTTCCTAGAATAAGCTTGATCCCGACGTTCGCTTGGCGATGAAATTACTGGAGAAGATCAGTACGACCGAGATGACGGACTGGATCAGGTCAATGGCCGCTGCATAAGAGAACCGCCCGTCCCTCAAGCCAACCTTAAATGCATAAGTCTGCACGATCTCCGAGGTCGGATTGTTGATGCTGTTCCCGAACAAGTAAGCCTGTTCGAAATTCGAGCCTACCAATCCTCCGCCCAAGATGCTTCCAATCGTGAGGATAAGCACCACGACGATCGTTCCTTTCATGCCTTGAAATGTAATATGACGAATGCGCCCCAGCCTTCCGGCACCGTCAATTTGTGCAGCCTCGTACAGGGTAGGGTCGATCCCTGCGATGGCAGCCAGGAAAATGATCGTCCACCAGCCCATCTCCTTCCACACAGCGCTTCCGACAGCCAATCCCCAGAAATAGTCGGGATTCGTAAGGATATCCAGCGGTTTGTCAACAATCCCAAGGCCCATTAGCGCCTTGTTAACAAGTCCAATATCAGCAGACAGAAAAGAGAAAGCGATACCAACTACCACGACCCACGAAATAAAGTGCGGCAGATAACTGATGGTTTGGACAATTCGCTTGAACCGCAAATTCTTCATTTCATTCAACAAGATTGCCAGCAGTATTGGAGCCGGAAAGGCAAAGATCACTTTAAGAAAGCTCAGAACCAGCGTGTTGCGGACAATGGTGCCAAACTGGTAGTCGTTCACGAACTCATCGAAATGTTTGATCCCAACCCAATCGCTTGTGAAAATTCCTTTGATGCCGGTGGAGATAGAGTAGTCCTTGAACGCCATGATAATGCCGAACATCGGCGTGTAAGAGAAAATTAGCAAGAAGACCATACCCAGTCCAACAAAAAGATGGAGGACTTTCTGCTTTTTAAACCGCTTCCAAAATTGTGATTTACGCTCGCTCATTGCGGCTGGGCCTGTAATTCGTGTATCAAGATCCATACATGTCCCTCCCTTGTTTTGAGTTTACACTCTTGGGAAGAGCCTCGGTAAGCCAACATTCTTAAGAATGTGTTGTCATTTTTTAATATTGCTCGGTTATGCATGCCATGCCTTTAATTGCAGCTTATAAAAGGCTGGGGTCTCCCAATCGCCGTAAATGGACGGGAGGCCCCAGCCTTTAACCAACTATTGCCGAGAGCTCAGCTGAGAAGCGATCGTTCGGCATCGCTCGGCCATGAGGAGAAGCGACGATCATGGATGCAGACTTGTTACCTATTGGGGTTGATCAAATATAATGATATTATCGTTTCTAGCGCAATATCTACCATGTATCACGCATATGCTAGACTTCCCGCCTTGTTGTCCCTGTCCCGAGACCCTTTCCACAGTACTGGACTGCATACGACGGCCCCTGATCACCTATGAGCACGGGTCACCAGCATATGAGATGAGCTTGAAAGGCCTCTTGCTGCTGCTAATCGCGGTAGACCTTTTATTCCCTTTGACTGAGGTGAGGAGCATGACCAAGATTTTCTATGTGGAATATGATGCGGCACACAATAGCAAGTTTATTTTTGATATTCCCGAAGGACATGACTGCTGGCTTTTAGTGATTACGCAAACTCCGGCTCAATTTTGGGTGGACGGCGAACTGAAGGAATACCCGGCTCACAGCGCTGTGCTCTATCAGCCGAAGCAGAAAATTTACTACCGGGCCTGTTCCCAGCAATACATCAACAATTGGATTCGTTTCGAATCCGACGAGCCCTATGTGACCGAAACAGCGCTTCCCTTCGGTGTTCCCTTCGCTTTAGATGACCCGGAGTATTGTCACAAGTTATTTCAACTGCTCGTAAGTGAAAATTCATTCAGCAATGATTATAGAGAATCGTCTATCGACTGCTTACTTCGAACGCTGTTCAATAAACTTCTGGAGTCTTACTTCCAGGATGAGATTACTCCGCAGCACTATAGCCTGTTAAAGCTCCGGGCCACCATTCACAATGACCCCGGCCAACATTGGTCGGTTCCAAAAATGGCGGAGATTCTTCGCATCAGCCCGGGTTATCTTCAATGGATTTACAAAAAAAACTTCGGGATTTCCTGTATGGACGATGTCATCAGTAGCCGTATTCGCCTTGCTAAAGAATATCTGATCCATGGTACACACACAGTTGCCGAAATTGCCGATCGATGCGGGTACCACAATGTGGAGCACTTCTGCCGGCAGTTTAAACAGATAACCGGGTACACCCCAAAAAACTTTCACAAGCATGCCCGCAGTCTGACCGGCAAAGCAGAGGTGTCATCCCTTAATTCCCGTCATCGTAATGCCCTGAACAAAATGCCGCTGCCCCACGAAGAACAGAATTAGTACGGGAATCACCGTAATTAAGGAGACGGCCATCAGCATCTGAATTTGCGACGAACCAAAGGAATTCTGGAAGAACTGCAAACCGATCGCCAAGGTGAAGTTCTGATCGCTGTTCAGGTAAATCAACGGCGACATATAGTCATTCCAATGAAACGTTATAGACATGAGGGCAACCGTAATCAAAGCAGGCTTGATAGCCGGCAGCAGAATTTTATAATAGATCTGGAAGGCGTTTGCGCCATCAATATATGCAGCTTCATCCAAATCCTTCGGAATCGATCTAAAGAATTGCCGCAGCAGAAAAATATTAAACGCGCCTCCGCCAAAAAAGGAAGGTACGATAAGCGGCTTCAGTGTATCCAGCCAGCCCATTTTGGTAAACAAGAGGTAAGTAGGAACTAGGGTAACTTGACTGGGCAGCATCAATGTGGCGAGCACGGCAGTAAACAGCAGGTTGTTGTACCGTGATTTGAATCTAGCAAACCCATAGGCCACGAAGGATGCGGAGAGGACCGTTCCCAGCGTGGCGAGTAGGGTTACGGTTAACGTATTTAATGTATAACGCGTGAAGTCCGCATACTTCCACCCCTCGATGAAGTTATCCAGTGTGAAGGTCTTGGGAAACAACTTCGGAGGCAAGGTATAAGCCTCGGACGGTATTTTAAAGGCCGTGGAAAGCATCCATAGGAATGGAAAAATGAAGATACCCGCACAAATGATCAAGACCACATAACTCAGACTGTATCGAATTAAATCGCCGGTTCTTTTACTCTTATAGTAAGTGTCCACAGTAATACCTCCCAACTTAATTGTCGTAGTAGACCCAGTATTTGGAGGTCCGGTTTACAATCTGGGTTATGATCATAATGACAATGAACAATAACCATGCCAAGGTGGATGCATAGCCCATCTCACTATATTTGAACCCATTGTTATAAATGTGCATCATGTAGGTGTATGTGGCGTAACTCGGGCCGCCCTCTGTCAGAATGTAAGGCTGCATGAAGATTTGAAATCCGCCGATAATCCCCATGATCAAGTTGAAATACAGCGTGGGGGTTACCAACGGCAGCGTTATGCGCATGACCTTCACCAAACCATTTGCCCCATCTATTTCAGCACTTTCATATAATTGCTCCGGAATATCCTGCAGCCCCGCGAGGGTGATGATAATCGAATTACCGATCGTCCAGACCCCCATGATGATGATCGCAGGCATCGCCCACTTGGTGTCGCTCAACCAGCTTGGTCCCGAGATTCCAAACAGGGATAGGAAATAATTAATAAGTCCATATTGCGCGTTAAAAATCCATCCCCACAATAACGTAACTGCAACGCCGGAAGTGATATACGGGATATAAAAGCTGGTTCTGAAAAATCCTACTCCTCTGATCTTTTGATTGAGCAGTAGTGCGATCAGGAAGGCTAATATCAGACTGATCGGGACGGAAACGAGCACGAAGTACAGCGTATTCAGCAGAGACTTATAGAACAGCGGATCCTGCACAAAAGCCCGGATGATATTGGCAAAGCCGATGAATTTTCCAGTGCCTGTCATATCCATATTCGTAAAGACCAATATGACCGAAAAGATCATGGGATACAGGGTAAATATCAAAAAGCCCAAAAGCCATGGCGAGATAAAGAAGAAAAAATGCCTTTCTTCTCTTTTTGCAATGCTGTTTTTTCGCGCCTTCATTATTTCGCCTCCCTGAAGCCTCCCTAGGAGACTCTGAATTGTAAAGCTTGGGAGGATACTTGAGGTAAATACCCTCCCGCAACTCTAGCTGTCATACCCATTTACTTCCTGTTCTGATGGATGGAATCAAAGGCGGATTGAATTTGCGATGCATATTCCTTCGCCGCTTCTTCAGCCGATTTGCCCTGAATCGTCACCTGCTGCCACATTTGCGCATACAGGTCTCCCGCTTTGGATATCGCGCCTCCCCAAGGGAAGGTAATGGCATCTTGCAGCCCTGTCACAAAATCCACCATGGAGATATCTGTATTTTCAATCTTCATGTTTACAAAGGTGCTTTCGGCTGCTTCCTTGGCTGCAGGAAGGTTTACTTTGCTGTACAAATCGCCTACTTCTTTATTCAGGGACACCGTCTTAATATAAGCCCACGCCGCTTCTTTGTTCTTGGAGGCCTTGTTCATCGCGAATCCCGTTTGAAATTTAATGTTCACGGTTTTCCCCGACGGGTCTTTCGGAGGCATCACGATCCCCCATTCAAAGTTGTTTCCGACATTTTTTGCGATCGTCGATGCTTCAAACAAGCCCATCGGGTACATGGCTGCTTTTCCAGCCGCGAACATCTGGTCCATCGGCATGCTCTTGGCGGCGGCATCATCCGGCATCGCCCCGGCCTTAACGAGGTCGCCAAACAATTGGTAACCTTTAATCGTATTCGGGTCATCTAATGTCTGCTTCGTCCAATCTTCGTTATACGGCGCTCCACCGTACACAAACGGGGCCAAGCTCTGCAGAATCCAGTGTGACACGATGCCGTAAACCCGGTTTGCCCCTTCGCCTGAAGAAACTTGTTTGGAAATCTCGGCGAAATCATCCCAGGTCCATTCATTTGTCGGATACGGTACACCGGCTTTATCGAAAATTCCCTTGTTATATGCAATCATAAAATCGGAGGCTGTGGTTGGCATTCCTTCCCTTTTTCCATCGGAATCTACATATCCCCCGTCAACCCCTTGCGTGAGCAGAGCCTCGAGATCCAGGTTATCCCGCTCGATATAAGGATTCAAATCTTCAAACCATTTAGAGCGAAGCCCCTTCCAGTCAGGAGACATCATGATGACATCGCCTGCATTCCCTGCGGCCAAAGCCGCATCCAGCTTCACGTCAATGTTATCCGCCGGCAGCCAAATTTCATTCACTTTCACCCTTGGATACAGCTTTTTGAAAATTTTGGTGGCTTCCTTCCGGCTCTGAAGCTCTTCCCCGCCACCCCATCCAAATACCGTGATTTCCCCAGAAATCTCCTGACCCTTCTTGTCCGGATCGGCCGGCTGGCTATTCGTCTGTGTGTTATTCCCTCCACATGCCACGAGGGTCATAATTACAATCCCGACCAACAACATTGCCAAAAATCTTCTCATATGCATCCCCCTCTTCTATTGCACGCTGATCAAAGTGTCGTGAATCGATGAGTTAACATAATCTTCTGACTAAGGACAAAAACCGAGATCATTATTGATATATTCTTATTTCATGTCGTTCTTTGGAAATATGCTAGTGTTCGTTTGTCAATCAGCAAACTCCCTAGACAATCCCCCTTTCCATATGATACCTCGATTGTTAGCGTTTTCATTATATTCTAACATTAAAACTTTGAACGATTTGATTCAATGACATATTCTAATTTAATATTGATTTATTCTAATATCGTATGTCTCCCCTCGTTTACATAACCAAGTCAAAAAAAGCCCCTACAAGAGCGATTCGCTCTGTAGAGGCATGGCTGTGTAATCATTAAATTATGTGTTGGACTTATTCCCCAAAGCCCATTCTATGGCATACACGATATATTCACTCCAATAATCCCAGGTGTGGGCACCGGCTCTTTCCACGTAAGTTAGCGGAACATTCTCCCGAACTAGAAAATCGCGGAATCGCTGGTTGACATCCAACAAGAAGTCTTCCGTGCCGCAAGCCATATAAATTTGAGGAATAGGCTCTCCCGATTCCTTCAAGCCCATAACAAGCGCTTCGGGATCTTTATCGCTTCCTAGGAGTTGATCCAAGTCGCCGAACACCCGTCTGAAATATTTATAATCAGCAATACCGTCCTTAAAATCTGGAGCCGCATTTGCGATTTTATAAGGTAGAATCGCCGATGACAGCGCAATGATTCTACTGAAATGGCTAGCATATTTCAAGCCGTTTCGAATAGCTCCGTAACCGCCCATCGACAAGCCGCCGATATAGGTATCTTCCCGGTCAGTAGAAAGCGGAAGCATCGTTCGCGTAAACTCTACCAGCTCCTTGCCTACAAACTCCCCGTAAAGCGCGCCCAGATCTTCGTCGTCTACATAAAAGTGGTTTTCCCCAGACGGCATAATCACAGCGATTTTATGTTTGTCCGACAGCTCACGGATTCTCGAATAGCTTAGCCAGTCCCCATGACTGCCTGAATACCCATGAAGCAGATACAACGTCTTGAGCGGCTTGATTCTGTGCTCTTCCTCCGTCTGCCCAGGAATAACCGGGGAATCCAACGGCAATAGAGCATTAAATGTCACTTCTCTGCGCAGACACTTGGAGAAAAAGTTAACTTGTATCGTCGCCATGGATCTAACTCCTTCCTCATGAAGTGAACTTAGACAATGTACTCAACTATATGATTCTTGTCATCTGCGTACTTGATCACGGAGCGGTAGGTTTTCAGGTTAATCGCCAGCTCACAGCTTTTCTCGCCCTTTTGCCATTGAAGACGAAT
The DNA here is from genome assembly GCF_054767475.1 of Paenibacillus sp. YSY-4.3. Lineage (NCBI taxonomy): Bacteria > Bacillati > Bacillota > Bacilli > Caryophanales > Paenibacillaceae > Paenibacillus > Paenibacillus sp. YSY-4.3. The sequence goes on from NZ_BAABMC010000002.1 coordinate 536,127, forward strand.
TTCATCATCTGGCGAATCCAGCACACGGAACTCCCCGTTGAAGGCATCAAACGAATTACGGAAACGAATCAGCTTCAGCAATCGTTGAACAACATCTTTCTCCAAAGCCTGTTCAATTTCCTCCTCGGTATAATTGTGCCGGTTGATTTCGCGCCCTTCGCCAGTCTCTTGAACGCGCTCCATATCGTTTTCGCCAGCCAGCAATCCTACATAATATACCTGCGGAATGCCCGGTGCGAAAAATTGAATGGCTCTTGCCGCCATATAGGCGTCATCATCATGATTAAGGACACTATAATAGCTGCAGCGAATTTGATGAACATCAAACCCATCTGCCGCTTTATGCTCATCCGATAGAATCAGGCTTAGATTGGAGCCTCTTTCAAGACAGACGTCCACCAGCTTTCTTGCTTCCGTTGTATCGATAAGATCATCCAAGTCCGGCTTTACAGGAATGCCGTCATGGCAATCTAGCATCGTGAACTGCTTATGCGGACGAATCTTCAGGTATTGGTTAAGTTCCGCGCTCGAGCGGTTGATCAAAGCCTCTAGAACCCGATAAGGCAGAATAAAATCGTAAATCCAGCAGCCATGCTCAGCAAGCTTGAATTGGGTGGAGTAATGCGCATGCACTTCCGGCAGCAATTCAATGTCATACGAATCAGCGAGCTCCTTGACCCAGTCGAGGAACTTATAGATTTCCGGCTCAACGAAAAAGCAGCTGGTTCCCAGCTTCTTAATGACATAGCCGACAGCGTCCAGCCTGACAATCTTGACGTTTTGTTTCTTGAAATTTTCAAAAAACTCTTCAAAAAGCCGCCGCGTCAGTGGGGACTGGATATCCAGATCGATTTGCTCGGAAGGATCTGTTTTACCAAACGTCGTCCATACCTTTTCTTCCTTGCCATCCTTCCCGATTTGGAAGGTCGAGTAGGGCTGCGGGCGGCGCAAAAACATTTGATCAATATCAGCCTGTACCGGTTCGCCGTCCTCCCAAACCTTGTCGAGAGTCAGAAAGAGATCGGCATACTGCGAGTCGCGCCCCTTGGCGAGGAAGTCTTGAAAATAGGGCGACTGCCTTGATATATGATTGACCATTAGATCAAGCAACACATCAAACTTCTCCCCGATCTCCCGAATCTCGTCCCACGTGCCAAAGCTCGGCTCGATTTCCAAATAGGTCAACGGGGCAAAGCCCCGGTCCCCAGAGGAGGGAAATGGAGGAAGGATGTGAATGCCACCCTCAAAAATATCTGAAAAGTGCTTGTTTAACATCTGATTCAGTGTTTTTAAATCCCCGCCCATGGAATCCGGATACGTAATAAGTTGTACTTGGTTCTTAATTGCCATTTCTAGACCTCCTACAAACTAAATTGTTCTTTAATAACATCCAGCCTCGGCAAATGCACCACTGCACCCGTAAATCTTAACTTGTACGCACTGACTGCAAATCCAAGATGAAGCGCCTCCCTGATGCTGTGGCCCTTGATTAATGCCGCATAAAATCCAGACCAGAACGCATCCCCGGCTCCTGTCGTGTCCACGACCTCGGTAGCTAAAGAGTCGAAGGAGAGCGTCTCCTTGCCATTGGATACAATGGCCCCATCCTTACCCAAAGTCATAATGACAAGCTTCGCGCCTAATTCAAGAAATTTCTCCAATTGTTTGACGGGTTCATCTTTGCCAAACAAGCGTTCAGCATCATCCTCCGATGGCTTAATCACATCCACCTTAGATATGATGGATTTAACATATTGCGCCCCATCCTCGCCCCGCTGCCAAATCATCGGATGATAATTCGGATCAAAGCCGATGAGCAGACCTTGAGAGCGGGCTTCTTCGATTACCCTTTCAAGCGTGTGCCGAGCCGGCGTTCGGGAGATGGGCCAACAGGAAAAGTGAACGACTTTAGAGTTGGCTATCCTTTGCTCCAACGAGGCATCGAATGTCATTTGATAATCGGCGTCGCGATAAAATATAGGGATTGGGGTTGTCCTGCTTTTTGTAACCACCACCAGGCTCGTGGAAACATCTACCCTCTGTATGCCTTTTGTGTCCATACCTTCTTGCTGCAATCGCCGCAGAAGGTATGTTCCAAATCCATCATTCCCTACCGCCGAGACGATTTCGGAACGAATACCTAACCGATTGACATTCATCGCGATGTTGGAGGGAGCTCCTCCGGAAAACTTGGTATATCCATCGCATTCGAAGCTGCCATCGTCGTATTCATTGGAAATCATATCAACAAGCAGTTCCCCTACTGCTAGCAAATCATTGGGTTTATCTCCGAGCGGAATGATATCGTCTAATTCAAACATGCGTTTCCCTCCGATATTTATATTTAAATTAAGGGAAAAGATTATTTGGTAGCGTTAAATGCCCTCGCCAGTGCCTGAATATACCCATCTTTTGTACGCCGGCTGATCTCCGCGTCCGGAGCGGTATATTCAAAGGCATGATAGCCTCCTGGATAGAGTTGAAATTCCACATCAATGCCAGCCTGGGCAAGCCGCGCAACATATTGGATGGTCTCATCGCGAAATGGATCCAGCTGCCCTACGCATGTATAGGTCGGAGGCAAGCCTTCGAAGCTTGTCGCCCAAAACGGGGCGGCATATGGCGATATTTTCTCCTCATCGGTTTGCTCATCACCAAGATACATTTTCCATGCTTCCAAATTATTGTGTCTATTCCACACCATGGGATGGGTAATTTCATAACTCGAAGGAGTCTCGTTCCGATGGTCTATCATCGGGTATAACGGCATTTGGAAGCAAATGGCCGGACCTCCTTTATCACGTGCCATCAGGGTTAGCGCCGCCGTCAAGCCTCCACCAGCACTAGCGCCGGCGACCGCGATACGGGAGGTGTCGATGCTCAATTCTTCTGCTGCTTGTACCATCCAGACCAATGTCTTGTAACAATCATTGATCCCCGCCGGAAATGGATGCTCGGGGGCAAGCCGATAATCCGGGCATACGACGACGCAACCGGTCTTCTCAGCAAAGCTGATACAAATGATGTCATCTATATCCGGATGTCCCATGACATATCCCCCGCCATGAAGCCAAAGAAGCGCAGGCAATTCCTTGCTGGCTCTGTGAATCGGCTCATATATATTTACAAGCATCTCTTGATGATCCGCACCGGTTATCCAGCGTTTCTTGATGTGGACATGCTCGGATTGTACGGGCTTCCGAGGTTGTTCTCTCATCATTTGCAAATCTTCGGGGAGTCTGAAGACAGGAACACTTTCCAATCCCTTCCGCAACTCCGGAGCTACTCTATTGATAAAATCCATATGACTATTCCTCCTGATTCCTTCCTGTATGAAAACCCGATGAAGTCCAATCAATATGACAACCGGTTGACATGTTTGGTTCTAAAATTACTCTGCCATACCTGACTTATTTTAAGTCGTTTCTCTCTCTATCAAGGAAACGGGAAACACATTGATCTTAGGCACGACTTCCCCGTTAATTTGCCTAACGATCAAATCAATACTACATTTGCTCATTTCCCTAATCGGCTGCCGGATCGTACTGAGCCGGGGATAAACTAACGAGGCTATTTTAACATCATCGTATCCAATGATTTTAATTTCGTCTGGAATGCTCCTTTTTAATTGATGGCAGACCTGGAGCACCTCGGCGGCAATAAAGTCACTGCTGGCAAATATACCATCCACTTCCGGATGCTGCTGCAAGAAACGAATGATTTCATTGTCGGGTTCGGAATCCTCCCCCCTATTTACCTCCAATTGCAAATGGACAGTTTTCGTTCCAATGGCGAGAAATTCTTCTTCAAAACCCTTCGCTCTTTCGCTAGCCAACAAAGCTTGGTGATGCGGCCCATCAATCCCTCGATAAAGGTAGGCCGGATTCTGGCAGCCATTGTCCAGAAGTAATCTTGCCGCAAGCTTGCCTCCCATGAAGTTATCAGAGGCTACAATGGGTATATCATCAGCTATGGTGCGGTCAAATGAAATGATTGGTAGATTCAAATTCAAATAGTGCTGGACATCCAATACTGCGCTTCCCATAATAATGGCATCGACCTGGTTCTTCTTCAGCATATCGATATATTGAAGCTCTTTAGCGACGTCCCGGTTCGAATTGCACAATAACAATTTGTATCCCTGCTGATCGGCATAGTGCTCAAGATGATAGGTCAGCTCGCTAAAAAAAGGATGCGATACAGCAGGAATAATAAGGCCGATCATATTCGATTTTCTTCTAAACAAAGCCCGAGCCATTTCATTAGGCTGATAATTAAGCTCCTCTATGGCCTGATTTACCTTAGCTCTTGTCTTCTCGCTAATATAGCCTCTATTATTAAGCACTCGGGAAACCGTCGTGACAGACACTCCTGCCTTTTTAGCCACATCTTCAATTTTAGGCATGAAATACCACCTTGTTTTTTACAACCATTATAAATAGTCCATCTCTATTTCAGCAAACATCGCTAGTATAATTACTTCAAAGCACCCTCCGTAATCCCTTTAATGATATGCTTCTGCAGGAATAGATACAATATAAGAACTGGAATAATTGTCATAATTAACCCTGCCATCAAAGGAGCAAAATCCACAGCATACGACGAGAAGAAATTATACGTAGAGAGAGGCAGCGTCTTCTGTGACGGCGATAAAAGAACCAGGCTTGGCAGCAAGTAGTCGTTCCAGATCCACAGCACATCGAGCACCATTAGCGTTACGAAAACAGGCTTTAACAGCGGCAAAACAATTTGAAAAAAGGTCCGAAGCCTGGAGCTGCCCTCGATGAATGCTGACTCCTCCAGCTCAAAAGGAACCCCTTTGATGAAACCATGGAAAGTAAACACGCCAAATGGAACTCCAAAACCTAAATACATGAAAAACAACGTTGTTTTCATATCCAGCAGATTCATATTGCCGTACAACATTACGAGCGGAATCATAATGACCTGAAATGGCAGAGCCATTGAGGCCAGCATCGCAAAAAATATAATAGCGTTAATCTTCCAATTAAACCGAACGAACAGATATCCGGTCATCGCCGAAAAAAACAAGATCAACAGCACAGCAACAACTGTAATAATCATGGAGTTCAAAAAACTGCTCAGAAAATCCATATTATGATAAGCACTGACATAGTTTTCGAATTTCAAGCTTTTCGGGAAGGATAACGGATTTTCAACGAACTGCTGCGTCGTTTTGAAAGAGTTCATGATAATCATCAAAAATGGAGTTAAAAAAACGAGCAGCAGCAAATACAATAGTATGTTTTTAACCGTTGAACCTCTGCGATGCGTATCCATTAAGATTCGACCTCCAATCTCTTAAGCAGGTATGATTGCGTAAGTGCAATAATCGCCACTACGGCAAACAATACAACTGCTTCCGCCTGACCGACTCCATATTGGTTCGACAAAAATGCCTTTTGCACAATATGATAGGTAGCCAGCTCCGTCGAGGCAAACGGACCACCTTTAGTTAAGGCAAGGTTGATGTCGTAGGTTAGGAAGGAGCGAGATAATGAGATGAAAACACAGATGACAATCGCCGGGATCGTTAGAGGCAGAATGACCTTCTGAATCGTCGCCTTCCGGCTGGCTCCGTCGATGGATGCTGCTTCCAGCACATCCGTAGGAACACCAGAGAAGCCCGCGATATAAATAATCATCAAATAACCGATCAATTGCCAGGCCGTTGCAATGACCAACGCCCAAAACGCCGTGTTTGTACTTGTTAACCACGAAGTCTGGAACAAGGACCAGCCGTATTTTTGCCCCATATAAGGAAGCACCTGTGAAAACAGCGTCTGCCACAAATATCCGAGAACGATACCGCCGATCAGATTCGGGGTGAAAAATCCGGTGCGCAGCCACTGCTCTCCTCTTCCCCCGCTTGTAAGCAAAAGTGCAATAAAGAAGGCAAAGCCGTTAGCAATCAACACCGTAAAAAAAACGTATTTCAGCGTAAACCATAACTGGCCGAGAAATACTTTATCTTTAAACACTTCAATGTAATTGGCAAGCCCAATAAATGCAGTGTCAGCCGATCGAACATCCCAGTTGGTGAACGTCAGATACATTCCAACAAAGAAAGGAATTACAATGACAGCGATAAAGGCGAAGATGGAGGGTCCCCCAAAAACTAGAAACGTGCCCGTATTCCTTAGAAAATTTTTTTTAATCATGTTGCTGCCCCTTTATATGTCCATGTTTAGCCTTTTAGATGAAGGACGGGCCAAAGTAAACCCCAGTCCCGTCCTCCTTTGTGAATAGACTTCTTATTTACGAGCTTGATCTGTCCAATAAGCCTGTACTTCCCCTGCAAGCGCGTTGCGGTCAATGATGTCAGACAGATATTTCTGCATCGATGCTCCAGTCATAGACCAATAATCTTGCGGCAGATAGTTGATTACTCCAATGTTGATCACTTTTCCTTGGTCCACGTATTGCTCAACCGCATTGGAGATCACATTTGTGCTTGTTACTTTTACATCCTTGTAAGGCAGGGCTAATCCCATTTGACTGACAATAGCTTCTTGACCCTCTTGGCTGGTAACCAGCCACTCAAGAAATGCTTTCGCTGCTTCTTGCTGCTCTACGGAAGAACCAGAATCATCAATCGCGAACAATTTAGGCTGGCTGTACGCTACTTGAGTGTTTCCGAAATCTTCGGGGTTATTGCTGATTGGGACTGGAATTAAGCCGAATTCTTCATCACGATTCTCCAGCGTTCCGATAACCGCCCAAGTCCAGTCTCCCATGAAATAGAAAGCTGCATCCCCTTTGGCGAAGTCAGCGCTATCTTTATTGTAGTCTGCAACAAGCGGGTCGTTCTTTCTTGCATTGTATTTCTTTAACAAATCAAAGGTATCGATCAGACCATTGAATTGCGGGTTGTCCGCAAGCGTAACAGAGCCATCCATCAGGCTATCCACATACTTGCGATTTTCGTCTACGTTATCAGATTGCAACGAATAAGTCAGACCTAGATAATGAGCGCCCAAAGACCAATCTGCCCCATGGACCATAACTGGCGCTTTACCGGCTGCTTCAATTTTCTTAAACAGATCTTCCAGTGCATCCCGCGTTTGGATCGTAGATGGATCGAATGGTCCACCGATCACTTCTTCAACGACCCGCTTATTATACAGTAGTCCATAACCTTGAGCTGACCAAGGAATACCAAGGAATTTTCCCTCCAGCAGAGCTCCTTCTACAGCTCCTTCTTTCGTCAACTCTTCGTATTTCGCTTTCTCCGGCTCTAAATCCAGGAACTTATCTTTATATTGCAAAATCGTTCCCGCATCCAGGTTGGCAATGGTTGCCGGGTTGCCGGACGCCAGCAAAGATTGGAATTTCTGAATTTGGGCGCCGCCGATTGGCGTCGGAATCAATTCAATCGTTACATTTGGATTTAGTTCGTGATATTTCTTGAACAATTCCTCAAACACCGTATTTACTTCAGCTGAGGTGTTAAAAAACGTAAGCTTAACATTTTTAGCGGCTTGAGAACTTGGTCCCCCTTCCTGTTGACTGTTGCCGGTGGACTGTTGATTCTTGGACGTATTGCCCGAGGAACAAGCCGTTAATAAAGAAATAACCAGGACGAAGCATAGCATTGCTGTCCATCTGACACCCTTAAATTTCTTCAAAATCATTTCCCCCTTAGCCTAGAATTGAATGCGCATTCATGCATGTTTCGATTTTATGATAAACGATTGACATACATTGTGTCAACCGGTTGTCACAAATAAAAGCACAGGTTAATTACCATGAATCAAGAACAGCCCCCATGCTTATGATCACGAGGGTTGTTCTTCTATGGGTTCTTCTATAGCTTATATAACACGACTTAAAAAATGCTGCAGGAAGCGGTCAGCGTCTACCTTCGTACATACTTCGATTCTCAGTTCACCATCAGCCGATCCTACCGTTTGGCCTGCGGCCTCTCCTTCGGTTACAACAGCAACCCGCATTCGTTCGGATGACACAAAACTCCGATCTATCGCCACACCTACCGCAAGCGGGTCATGCAACCCGCAGCCGCCGATGCCGGGAAAACGCGATTCATATGCGCCGATGTAGAACTCCGTCATCTCCGCAAGCAGCCGTCCCAGCTCATCACCGGAATTGCGCCAATTCTGCAAATGTTCACTGGACAGCAGCGTCTGCATCGTCACGTCCAGCCCGACCAGCGTCAGCCGTACGCCTGATGCGAAGACGGCAGCAGCCGCCTCCGGATCGGCCACGATATTCGCCTCACCGTACGGCGTAGCGTTGCCGGGGACAGTCACCGCTCCGCCCATGACGACAACCTCGCCGATCAGCGGGATGATATCAGGCGCCTTCTCGATCGCCAGCGCCAGGTTGGTCAGCGGCCCTACGGCGATGATCGTTATTTCATGCGGCCGTTCCTTTACTTGCCGAATGATATAGTCGGGCGCTCCCAGACTGGCTTTATGGCCATGGGGCTCCTCCCGGAGCGCATTGCCTAGCCCGTCCTGCCCATGAATATGCCTGGCGTAGGCCTTTTTCAGATTGCCGCTTATCGGTACTTCCGCCCCTTCGTATACAGGAACAGACTTGCCCAGCTTCTCCAGTACGTACAGAGAATTACGGGTAGCCTCCTGAGCGGAAATATTCCCGAAACAGGTCGTGAGAGCGATGAGCTCCAATTCAGGAGAATGTGCTGCGTAGGCTATAGCCAGGGCATCGTCGATGCCTGTGTCTACATCCATGATGATCGGTTTCATTTCATCTTCCCCCTTCGCTAAGTTGAAGTGGCTAAATTCAACACATGTTATATACTTTATTGCTTCTGATCAGCGACAACGCTTCCTCTTCAGGCAAAGGCCTGCTTATGTAAAAGCCTTGAATAAGATCGTACTTTGACTGCTTCGCATGCTCCAGCTGCTTCATCGTCTCTACGCCTTCGGCCACGACATTCAAGCCCATCCGCCTGCCAATCAGCACCATAGCCCGGGCCAGCGGACGCTCGTCCCCTTGATCCGATATTTGCGCAATAAATGAACGGCTGACCTTCAACGTCGTGAGAGGCAACTGCTGCAAGTAACTGAGGGAAATGGCCCCCGTCCCGAAATCGTCCAGGGCAAGATGCACCCCTGCTGCCTGCAGCCTTTCCAGCTTCGCGATCAGTACGTCGGGCGCTATTATGCCCACGGACACGGATTCCGTAATTTCGAGCTCCAGATGCTCCGGAGCCAATCCCGTATTCTTCAAGATGCGCAGCACCATTTCGACGAAATCCTCCTGTACGAGCTGGACAATGGAAATGTTCACCGATATCCGCAGCTGGCCATAAGCTTCGATCTGTAATTGTGCCGCGAATCTGCAGGATTCCGCCAGTACCCATTCCCCAATCGGAACGATTAATCTGCTGTCTTCTGCGACTCGGATGAAAGCCAGCGGCGAGAGTAAACCAAGCGCCGAGCTGTTCCAGCGTATCAAGGCCTCAAAGCCCATAATCCGGCCTGTTTTGAGGTTGATTTTGGGCTGATAATGCAGGATGAACTCCTTATTTTCAATGCCATGGCGAAGCTGCGTCTCCAGCTGAACCCGCTTGTTGAATGTCCGAAGATAAGCCGGATCGAACAACACATATTTACCTTTACCCGCTTCCTTGGCATTATACATCGCCACATCCGCATTTCTCAATATTTCCTCCAGCGTGCGGCCATCCTTCGGATAGAAGGAAATTCCCACGCTTACCGATACCTGCAAATCGGTTCCATTGATCCTGAACGGCTCCTTGAAGCCTGTGATTACCCTTTCCGCCGCAGCGATCGCCTCCGCTTCATCCTTAATACCGCGCATGAACACGACAAACTCATCGCCGCCAAGGCGAAACAGCATGGCTCTTTGGCCGACCATGGCAGACAGCCTTCGGCTAGCTTCAATGAGTAATTGATCGCCGAACTTATGTCCCATCGTATCATTGACGTATTTGAAATTATCCGTATCAACAAAAAACACTGCCGCCCTCTCTTCCGATACAGCAAAATAATCTTCCAGCTCCTTCAACAGATACAGCCGGTTCGGCAAGCCGCTCAAAGTGTCATAATACGCCAACTGATGCAGCTTCTCCTGAGAAAGCTTCAATTCGTGGATATCCTCAAGCGTTCCGGCCATGCGGTATGCCCGTCCCCGCCTGTCGAACAGCGCTTTGCCCCGCCCCAGGAACCAGCGGTATTCTCCGCTCTTTACCCGCAGCCTGTACCGGCACTCAAACAGCTCCGTCTCCCCTTTCGTCGCTGCCTCCATCGCCTTCTGCACCGCCTCGTGATCGTCCGGATGGGTGAGATTGTCCAGAATATCGCTAGAGACATGATCATCCTTCGTATAACCCAGCAGTTCAAACCAACGGGCCGAATAAAATCTCTTGTTACGGAGCAGATCCATTTCCCATATGCCGGCGTTTGAGGCCTCGATCACAAGCCGGTGCTGTTTTTCATTCCGGCTAAGCATATCCTGGTTTTCAACCAGCTTCTCATAGTTTTCGAGCAATTGCTTCTGGGTGCTCTTCAACTCTTCGAATGCCGCTTCCAGCTCGCGGCAGCTCTCCTCGAGCTTTAGCTCATACTTTTTCCGTTCCGTAATATTGATCATGGAGCCGGCAAAGCGAACGACCTGACCCTCGCCGTTCCTTCTTGTAATCCCCCTCGCCTGTATCCATAAATAGGCTCCATCCTTCTTCCTGATCCGATACTCGCTCTCGTACACGGGCGTATATCCGTTTAAGCAAGCCTGCCGCGCACGCTCCATGTTCGCCCAGTCGTCAGGATGTATAACCTTATTCAAACCATGAACCGTCAAATCCATATCGCTGCGGTCATAGCCCGTCAAATCATAGAACCGGTCCGAGACGAAATACACGCCTACCGCCGGATCGATATCCCAGATCACGGCACCCGATCCGCGGGTTGCCAGCCGGAATCTTTCCTCGCTGACTCTAAGCCTCTCCTGGTTCATCACCAGTTCGTCGAACTGGCGCTGCATTTCCTCCTGCGTGGCCGTCAGCGTCTCATAGGTTGCCTCCAGCTCCTGGTAGCTGCTCTGCAGCTTGTCCTGGGACATTCTGCGTTCATGTATATCCATTCCTATTAATACGATGCGGCTCGGATCGGCGGAGTTGCTCCCACCGCCGATCGTCGAAGTCCTGAACGAGAACGTCCTAAACCGCTCCCCGCTCTCGAAGCTGATCATAACCTCCTTATCGTGAACGAATTTATTCGCAAGCGCATCATTCAATAGCGCAATGACCTCCTGCCAGCCGTTGCGAAGTACAGCGATCTCATCATATTTGCGGCCGATGACCTCGCTGTCGTTGACCCCGATCAGCCTTTCCGCGTAGCTGTTAAGCCTGACGATGGTCTTGTCCAGCTTGACCGTCCAAATACACACATGGGCATGGTCAAAAACATCATGGAACAAGGCTCTTTCAGCCACCATTTTTTTTCTGAATTGATGCGTTAGCACGAGCGAACAAACCATGCCGAGCGTTGTTATGCCGAGTAAAAATAACATATGTAATTCTAGCACCCGGGCTCCTCCTTTATGCTGCATAAAATGTCTAATCACTACAAGGAGAGGATATATAATGGGGAAAATAGAGCTATGACCATTGTACCTATGTAGAATTTCTCCCTATATTGACTAATATTAACATATGATATATGGAACCAGGGGCAATTTTTACCTATCCTTTTCTCTAGTCCTGTGTACAAAATCACAACCTTGCAATTAATATCATAATATCGTAATATTACGATATTATGATATTGTCGAATTTGGAGGTTGCTTATGGATAACAACTTCAAAGCTTACGAAGATGCTGCCGAAATGCTTAAAGCACTGGCCCATCCGGTCCGCCTCTGTATTGCCCGCGGGCTGCTGAAGCATGGTCCTTGCAATGTCTCATACATGCAGGATTGCCTGGAAATTCCGCAATCCACGGTCTCACAGCATCTGCAGAAGATGAGAACCAGCGGTATCGTGAAGGCTGAGCGCCACAGGCATGAAGTTCATTACACCATCGAAAATGAAGTGGTCAAGCAGCTCATACTTACATTATTCGGGGAGGAATCATCATGAAGAGAAAAATTTTGATCGTCGGCGGCGTAGCAGGCGGCGCGTCAGCGGCTGCCCGGCTCCGCCGGCTGGATGAAGAAGCCCATATCGTGCTGTTCGAGCGCGATCCGTATATATCCTTTGCCAATTGCGGGCTGCCGTACTACATCGGCGATACGATTAAAGAGCGTTCGAAGCTGATCGTGCAGACGCCGGAGGCGATGCGCCGGCGCTTCAATATCGATGTCCGTACAGGCAGCGAGGTGCTCTCTCTCGATCCGGCCGCACGGACAATCAAAGTGCGGAGCGAAGAGCGCGGAGAATACGAGGAGTCCTACGACGCGGTCATTCTCTCGCCGGGAGCGAAGCCAGTCCGGCCGGCGCTGCCAGGGATCGATCATCCGCAAATTTATACGCTGCGCAATATTCCAGATACCGACCGGATCAAAGAGCAGGTTACATCGGCAGACCGGCGCTCCGCTGTCGTCATCGGCGGTGGATTCATCGGCGTCGAAATGGCGGAGAATTTGCGGGAGCTCGGTCTGGACGTTGCTCTCGTCGAAGCGGGTCAACAAATTCTGGCGCCATTTGACGGCGAAATGTCGAATATGCTGGCGAAGGAAATGGAGCAGCAGGGCATCAAGCTGCATCTTGGCGACAGCGTAACGGCCTTCGCGGACGCAGACGGCGAGGTCAAAGTGATGCTGGCCAGCGGTACGGAAGTCCAGGCAGGCCTCGTCATTTTAGCGATTGGCGTAGCACCCGACACCCGCTTCCTGCAATCCAGCGGCATTGAGCTCGGCCCGAAAGGGCATATCTTTGTCAACGAGCATATGCGGACGAATCTGGAGGATGTCTATGCGGTCGGCGACGCGGTCGAGACAACGGACTTCGTCAGCGGCGCGAAAACGGCAGCTCCCTTGGCCGGTCCCGCTAACAAGCAGGGCAGAATTGCTGCGGATAACATCTGCGGGCTGGGAACGACATATAAAGGGGCTCAAGGCACTTCCGTTATTAAAGTGTTCAGCCTGACCGGTGCATCCACCGGCAATAACGAGAAGACGCTGCAGCGCCTCGGCACGCCTTATCATGCGATCTATGTGCATCCAAGCTCGCATGCCACCTACTATCCGGGCGCCTCGCCGCTGACGATCAAGCTGCTGTTCAGCCCTGAAGGCCGCGTGCTTGGCGCACAAGCCGTCGGCAAAAGCGGCGTAGACAAACGGATGGACGTCCTTGCCTCGGCCATTCGCTTCAAAGGAAGCGTAGCGGATCTGACCGAGCTCGAGCTGACCTATGCGCCTCCGTATTCGTCCGCGAAAGACCCGGTCAACATGGCCGGCTACGCAGCCGAGAACGTGTTGACCGGCAAGACGCATGTATTCCTGCCAAGAGAACTGGAGGACCGGGATGAAAGCAGCACTTTGCTCGTCGACGTGAGAACGGAAACCGAGCATGCACGCGGGCATATTCCGGGCTCCATCAACATTCCTGTCGATGAGCTGCGCGAGCGTCTGGGCGAGCTGGATGCAAGCAAGGAAATCTGGGTGTATTGCCAGGTTGGCCTTCGCGGCTATACCGCTTCCCGTATCCTGAACCAAAGCGGATTCCGGACCCGGAATCTGACGGGCGGCTATGTAACCTACCAAACGTACACGTACCAGCCCGGACAGTAACGGCTCGAACAAAAACCGGCCTTTCCCTCCGTTATCGGAGGCAAGGCCGGTTTATTTTTCACTCAAACGATCTATTACTTCTGCTTGCCGTCTTTTGGGCCCTTCATCAATAGCTTCTCTTTATCCTCCGCGTCCAGGTACGGTTTATTCACGTAATAATACATGAACCCCATGAATATGACGCCGCCGATCAGGTTGCCAATTGTAACCGGAATCAGGTTGTGCAGCACGCCGGCAAAGGAAATCGTAACCGACTGGTTCAAGACGAGCGCAATCGCAAAAGTACACATATTGGCGATGCTGTGCTCATACCCAGAGATGAAGAAGCAGAACACGAACAACATCATCGCGAACATTTTGGCCCCGTCGCCCTTCAACGACATTGGAATGAAAAAGGCGAGGCAGACGAGCCAGTTACATAGTATGGCCCGGAAAAACAGCTCGGATGTTGACGTCGTCATCTTATGCTCGACCACATTGAGCAGGAAGCTGTTTACCGACGAATCGGTGAATAATCCGGTCAAGAAGATCAGAAGTGCAAAAGCTCCCGCTCCCATAATATTGCCTGCGTAGCTAAGCACCCACAGCTTGGCCGCCTCCACCCACTTCAACCGCTTCCGCAGCGCAGCAAATGAATAGTAGAACGTATTTCCCGTGAAGAGGTCCCCTCCGCCATAAGCGATCAGAATAATAGCCGCACCAAACGTAATCGCGGCCATCGGATAAGTCAGTGGCGAATGCTCCATATAAAAGAAATTCCCCGTTTTAAAAGCGACAATGACCCCGAATCCGATGAACATACTGGCGAGCATGGATCTGGCGATGTAATGAAGCGGGTTCTGCTTGTAAATCTTATGCTTCTTGAGCGCCAGCTCCTCCACTTTATATAGCGATTCTGTTTCCATAGTGCCTCCCGAATCATGATATTTACTCATTCTCCATATATCCCGGTCCTTGTCAAGGAAATGACTGGGATGCGCTGCCGATTTTTTTGTACGATATCCTTGCTCTCTTATTTACTTTTGGCGGGTAATTGTGCATAATGAGAATAGAGTATATGATAATGATTATCATTATTGTTATGTCGGCATCTTAGAATGATATATGATTTACGTTAACATAAGGAGAGTAACGATTATGAATCTATCAGTGCGCAAAGCTTCGCTCCAAGTCGACGACTACCTGGATTTGCTGAATCTGGCCACACGTCTGGGCGACGTGAAATGGCAAAAGGAGATTTTACGCAAGCTGGAGTACATGCGGCATACCGTGGCGGAAATGAAGCATTAAATATAGAGACCCAAGATACACGAAAAAAAAGGAACTTATTGACATTTCTATCCTGTATCGTGTATATTGGACAGAAATCATTCATAAGCAGCGGCTTACGACGGAAGCACCCGTAAGAGCAGGCGCCAGCGCCTATTCTTGCGGGTGCTTTTTTTGTCGTTCGCATGACTTAATGAAGAAGGAGATGATGAAAGTTGGTTATTCGCAGTACCAGATGGTTGGCTTTGTTGTTTACTGCAGCTCTTATTCAAGGTGTTATCATTCCCTCACCTTCTGCCAAGGCAGCTTCCATGGAATTTACGGATTCCGTGAAAGCCGCCCTAAATAAAACGGCGGAGGCTGCGGGCGGCAGCACGGAAACACGCCTGAAGAAGCTGTATAACGACTTAGCGGCTCTCGATAAGCAGCTAACAGCCCAGGATACCAAGACCAACAGCCTTCGGCTCAACAATGAGGCCCGGCTCATCCAGACCCGTAAGCAAATTGCTAATATCGACGCGGACAAAATCCTCAAGCTGGACAATCAAGCCAAGTCGGCGCGGAGCAAGCTGCAGCCGCTGCTAGATTTGCACAGCTCCCTGAACAAGCAGGCCGCAGCGGTCAAATCGCTCAAGGACAAGAGCTTGCATAAGTCGCTGAAGCAGCAGGCCGACGCAATGAAGCCGGCGATCGAGCTTGCCCGTCTCCACATTCGCAACCGGGAAGCAGAGCTAAAGGCTGCTAAGAGCGAGAAGACGAGAAAAACGAAAGAAATTCGTGACGTACTCTCCCAAATCGACGCCGTCAAAATCAAAATAAAGGCAGAACGAAGCGCAGTCAGCAGCAAAAATAAGAGCATAGCCACGGAATGGAAAAATTTCAAGACAGCCTTGAAAAATAAAGACGCCGGCCGGGCTTCGGATACCTTGAACCGCTTACTCACCCTATCGAATCAGATACTGGCTCATAAACAGAGCATGTATAAGCTGGAGACTCAAATTTCCGACATTATTACAAAGGCAGCCGCCAAGATAAATTCAAATAAATGAACGCCTGTCGCGTTCTCCTCATACTTGACAGTGCGGCTGATCCTGACATGACAGCAATTTTGCCCGGTATTCGAACGGCGAAATTCCTTCCAGTTCCTTGAACACGCGGGAGAATTGCTTCGCTGTCTCGAAGCCTATTGCCGTGCTGATCTCCGCAAGCTTGAGCGTATGGTCGTGCAGCAATTGCTTGGCCTTGCGAATTCTTACTTTTTTCAAATATACGACGAAGCTCTCTCCGGTATAGGCCTTGAAAGCCTCGCTGAAGTAGGAATAGTTCAAGGACACGTGATTGCTGACGATGGCCATATTCAGGGAGCGATGATAGTTATCTTCGATATAGGCCACCGCTTCCTTCATGTCGCCATGCTCAGAGTGGGCCGAGCGAATGCCCTTAATGTAATCATGCAAGCTGAACAACAGCTGCTCCAATGATCTGAAATAATCATGAAAGTGGCGAAAACGACTCATCGTCCCGACCTTGCGGTACAGCTTAAGCACCTCCACAGATGCTTCTCCGTATACGCGGAACACTTCATCCAGCACCTGCTCATTGATCCTTTGGCTAATCCGCTCGATATAATGAATATCCAGCTCGGCCAGCTGCTCGCTATGGAAGATGGTATGCAGCAGAGGACTAATCTCCTTCTCGCGGTTCGTCCCCAGAATATTGCCCAGCTTGCGGATCTCCTCCTCCGGCACGGCATAGTTCAGTCGTGGCTCTTGAATGTCCTGATGCCGGATCAACTGGACATGGGGGTAAATGAAGGAATACTGCAAAGCCTCCAGCGCTTGGCCATAGCATTTCGGGATGTCCTCCAGACGCACCCCTTCCTCGCTTAGCCCGAATAGCATGCCGCTGAGACCCTTGCCCTCCGCCATTTGCGCCAGCTCAGCGAATTTCTCCCCGGAGCTGCCGATCAGCACGACCCGGCCCTCCCGGTCATGGAAGACCGCGTTCAGTGTCAGGCCAACCCCGCATTGCAGCAGTTCCTCGGCCAGCGCCATCAATTCGCCGCGCTTCATCTCACGCCCATTCTCATACTTATAAGCTGCGACGGCGACATGAAAAGGAGTCGCATAACTCGCAAAATCAATTTCCCGCTCCAGCTCCTGCCGCTCATGATCGGCAAGCTCGCATTGAAGCAGCAGCTCCTGCAAGCGGCTGGACTGCAGCTTGCGGCGATAAGACTCCGCCCCGGCAATCGTCTCGGCTAACCGGGAGCGCCGGCCAAGATCCTCCTCGCATTTGCGCAGCGCCACAAACAGCTCATCCCGCCGGATCGGCTTCAGCAAATATTCCTGCGCCTGATATTTTATTGCGGCCCGCGCATATTCGAAATCCTCATAACCGCTAAGAATGATAATATTCGGCTTGAGACGTTCCTCCCCCTGCGCGTTAGTGTCGCTCAGTTTCTCGATCAATGCGATGCCGTCCATGACTGGCATACGGATATCCGTAATGACGATATCCGCTCCTTCGCTGCGGTACAGCGCGAGGGCTTCCTCACCCTGGTTGGCCATCATGATAGCATATGAGCCTGGGAACTCGCGCTCAATCATCAATTTCAATCCTAACCGGATATTCTTCTCGTCATCCACGATCAACAGCTTTCTCAATGTCCATCCCCCTTCCTGTTAGCAGCACCTTCGGGATTCTCATGACGACCTCGGTATATTGTCCCTGCACGCTGAAGACCTCCAGGCCATACGGTTTGCCGTAGTAGAGCAAGATCCGCTCATGGACGTTTCTGAGCCCAATCCCTTCCGTCTTCTCCTCGCCCCGCTCAAAGCCTACCCGCTCCCTTTCCTGCAGTCCGGCGTCCACGATGCTGGCGTTAATCCGGCTGACAAGGATTTCATCAATGCCGATTCCGTTATCAGCCACTTTGATGACAACTCCGCTATCCTCCCAATCCTTCACCGTAATCTTAATTTCCCGCTTCTGGCTTCCTCCGTCAGGCCAAGAATATTTAACGCAGTTCTCTACGAGTGGCTGCAGCGACATCTTCAGCACTTCCAACTCCATAAAATACGGCGGTATGTCCAATGACAATGCTACAGGCTCATCAAAACGGATATTCATAATTTCGATGTAGTTCTCAATATGACGAATTTCGTCTTTAAGTTTGACATATTCTCCCGTCCATTTAAAGTTGTAGCGCATCATCCCGCCCAGGGAAGTCAGCACATCGGAAATCGTCCGCTGATTCTCGATCTCGGCCAGCATCTTGATGTTCTCCAGCGTATTGTACAGAAAATGCGAATCGATCTGGCTGTACAGCGTCCGCAGTTCCGCCTCTTTCGTAATCGCCTGCTTCCGTACGCCCTGAGCGATCAATTCGTTGATCGTTTGCAGCAATTTATTGAAATGATGCGCCAGTTCCCCGACCTCTCCGCTCTCTTCAAGGCGTGGGGCTGTCGTATTGAGCTCGCCCCTGCGCACCTTTTTCATCGCGTCCGTCAGTCGTCTTAAGCCTTTTAGAATCATAGAATTCAAAAAATATGTAATGATCGACAATACAAGAATAAGGACAATATTGGCGGCGATAATTTGCTTCTTCAATTGCGAAATGTGGTTGATCGGCTCCTCCATAGAGATCACGTTGATCAAATGAGCCCCGACCCGTTCTACCGGGGAGGCCGTAATCAAATACGACCGGTCATCGATATTGAACCTGCTGGTCTCCTCGCCGCTTTGCTGCAGCTCGCCAAACTGCCGGTGCACTTCCTTTACGAACGCCTCATTATCGCTGGAGATGCTGCGCCGTTGATCCATGAACAGCGTTCCGCTATCGTCCATGATCATCATCTGATAATCGACATCGCCGATGCCCGCAAACGTCTTCGGAGAAAATTCCTTCAGCAGCATTTCAATGCTGATGATGCCGACATGCCTGCCTCCTTCATTGATTTCCCGCAGCAAGGAAATTTTCGGCTGATCGACGTTCGGCTCGGACGTATAGCGCTTCATAATGTCCCGATCGCCGTTCTGGAATACCCACATTTCCGCCCCGCCCAACGCGCTCGCCTCGGCAAACCAGGCTTCATTCTCAATCCGTGTCTCCTGGAACACAATCGGCCATATTTCTTGGATCAGAGAATTGTTGCCGAACAGCCGCCAATGCAGAATACTGGGATTATTAAATTGAATCCGGCTAAAGTCGGCAAAAGTTCCCCGCGAAAGCTCCATCAATTCAATCGTTCCCAGCTCCTCGCTCAGATTTAAATAATCGATCAAGTCCTGGTCCAGTATCGTGATCTGTGCAGCGGACTCCATCACCTCGATCTGCTTCTGGATATGGAATTTCTCCAGCTCCAGCATAAATTGGCTCTGCTTCACCGCATCCCGGGTATACGTCTTGCTGATTTCATTAAAGAAATAATTGGAGATAATAATGCTCGGAATCAAAATAATGACAATATACGCGGTTACCAAACGGCTTTGCATCGACCTGCGCTTGAGCCAATATATGCTCTGCTGCCAAGCCGAAATCATACGCTGCTTCATCCCCTGCACTTCCTGTTCTTCGCAAAATACGCTATATAAGATAACTGTTGCCCCGTTTGTTTCGGGATGATATAGGTTTATAAGTGGCAGTAATCCGGTCTTTAGTTCATCTTAATATAAGCTGAGTGTATTTAGCTATGTCGTACAATACAATGCGTATACCAAACTGTCGTGCACTAAATGGAATTCATGTATCTAATTACGCCCTACGCGAATGTTTCAGGAAATTAGATGGATTCCACGCACTAAAATCAAGAATCCAGCCCATGATTGGTAATTTCCCCACTTCTAACGACATGAAATACATTTAAATCTACCTTCTCTTCTCTGCCCCAAAAACTAACTACTATAAATCCATTTATATAAGTTGAACTAATAAAAAGGCTGATTCTCCTTGGATGATACAGGTTCATAAAGCAGCTTTTTGCCAAAAGCTATAATACTCGAAAATACGGCCAAAGGGGCCCCCATCCGGCCAAGCCGGACATGGGGTACCCCGTAGCAAAATAAGCTATGCAATTATTGAATAAATTCGGCAAGTTTCTTCACATTCTCTTCGAATTTCTGCTGCTTGTATGCCTGAACCTTAGCAAAGCCAAGCTCGTCGCGCTTCTTCAAGTAGGCCTCCCAGATTTTATCGAACTCCTCATCCGATTTGGCTAGCAGCAATTTAGGCAATACCTTGCCCCACTCCTGCAAAATTTTCGTATTCATTATGCCTTCGTCGGAGTTGCCGAGCGGATCGATCTGGTCATATTGCGAGAGGCTCACCGTCTTACCGCGAGTCCAGTCTTCCATTTGCTTGAACGGATCAACCGCAGGCGGTGCCCAGGCCGGAGTCATGTTCGTATCCATCAGCATCCAGAACGTGTGGGAAGCCCCATATTTCTTATCGAATGCGCTGCGGTCGTTGTTCAGCATATCCTCGACTTCCGGCAGGAACTGATCCTTGCCATCGATCGTATCCCAGGTTACGCCTTGCTTCCCGAGAAACGTATCCCGCTGGCCTTCCTCCGAAATCATGTAATCAAGGAAACGGATGGCACGAGCTTTGTCCTTCACGTTCTTGGAAATCAAAGTGACCGTCCATCCAGAAATTGATGGCCCCGCCAGCGTAGGCTGATCCAAGTTAGAGTTGGCCGGTCCGTCTACCGCAATATATACGGAATTTGGATCTTCAGCATACAATGCGTTTTGTTGGGCCGCTAAGTCCGTTCTCGCGTACAGCATCGCAAAGTAACGGCCTTGAGCAATCTTTTCCTCCATTTGCGGACGCTTATCGATGAAGACATCCTTAGCCAGCAGTCCCATTTCATTGGCTTTGCGGATCGTCTTCAGCCATTTTACATAATCAGGATCGGTGAATCTGTCGTTCAATTGGCCGTCCTTCTCGTGAGGCACCGCCAGGAAGTTCTGAATATAATGTTCAAAAGAAGCGTTGCCCTTTTCGTGGAAATCGTACAGGCCTAGCGGAATCAGCGGCTGCCCGTTAATGTTCGGGAACATCTTCTTCGCATCATCAAGCGCCTTCAGGAATCCTTCCGGTGTCCGCATATCCGGGCTGCCCAGCGCTTCATACATATCCTTGCGCACCAAGAATGTCTGCGTCGAAGTCAGGTTATCTCCGAACTTCTTATAGTCCTCAGGCGAGGAGGACGAATTCGGATATCCATAAACATTGCCGTCATCCTGCGTATACCATGAAACCTTCGCCGGATCCGTTACCTTGTAGAAATAAGGATCATATTGATCGGCCAGCTCATTGAGCGGCAGCACCAGACCGCCTTCGATCATTTGCTTGACAGCGTCTTCATACCAGCCCAGCGTAATGAAGTCCGGAAGGTTGCCGGAAGCGATCATCGTATTCATCTTCTCCGCCTCATTACCGGCCGGAACGATGAAGTTCACGTTGACTCCCGTCTTCTCCGTCACATATTGGCTCGTAATGTCTACGCCCCATTTGTTCGGGAACCAGGCAAAGTTAATATACCAATCAAACGTAATCGGCGACGTATCTACCTTCCAGCCCGGATCATTTTCCGTTAATTTCACTTCCTCTGCCGGCTGCTCCCCGCTCGGCTGGGCGCCGTTCCCGTTCTTGCTTCCGCCTCCGCTGGAACAGGCTGTCGACAAAACTAGCAGCAGCGCACAGAGAAGCATTGCAAAACTCTTTGTCTTAGGCTTCGCCATCATGTAAAATTACCCCTTTTCTTCGTTAGAAATAAGTATAATATGACTCTCGCTAATGGATCACTATAATTCAGCAAGAGGGACTACCACTTGGAAGCGGAAGGCTTCTGACATCCGTAAGCTGCCTCCCGCCTTCAGCCTTACCCTTTGATCGAACCGATCATCATTCCCTTAACAAAATAGCGCTGCAGGAATGGATAGACGAAGACGATCGGCAGCGTGGTGACGACCATCGTCGCTAGCTTAATCGATTGCGTCGTTACGGTTTTGCCAACGCCACCCGGGATTTGAGCCACCATCTGGCTTGAGCTCGACTGGGCCACGACCCGGTACAAATAGGTCTGGATCGGCTGCAGATCCATATTGTTCATGTAAATGACTCCGGTGAAGTAATCATTCCATTGATACACGCCGTGAAACAGCGAGATCGTAGCGATAACCGGCATCGACACCGGAATGATGATTCTGACGAAGATCGACCAATCGTTGGCCCCGTCAATTTCTGCCGCTTCCTCCAGACCATCTGGAATTTCCCGAAAGAAGGTCATGAAGATGATAAGGTCAAAGAAGCTGAACATGACCGGAATAATATATATTAGGAAATTGTCCAGCAGGTGTAA
This sequence comes from Paenibacillus sp. YSY-4.3, assembly GCF_054767475.1. Taxonomy (NCBI): domain Bacteria; kingdom Bacillati; phylum Bacillota; class Bacilli; order Caryophanales; family Paenibacillaceae; genus Paenibacillus; species Paenibacillus sp. YSY-4.3. The sequence continues at coordinate 558,523 of NZ_BAABMC010000002.1, forward strand.
ATCCTTCATCAGCAGGTAGGTAGGTATCAATCCCCCACCAAAGAACAGCGTGACCGTGCCGATAAAAATATAAATTTTACCCCCGATCAGCTCCCGCCTGGAGAAGGCGTAAGCGACCATTGCTGTAAAGAACACGTGAAGTATCGTGCCCAGCAGCGTCTTCGCGACCGTAACGCCCATCGCCGTCATGATGCCGGGGTTCCGGAAGACAGCCGTATAATTCTCGAAGCTGAATATCCGGGGCCACCAGTAGATCCCACCGCGCATGCCGTCCATGCCCTCGTTCAGCGAGTTTACAAGGACATACCAGATCGGATATAAAGTCACGAAGCATATCAACAGCATTCCAATATTGTTCAACAGGTCGAAGAGGGCTTCTCCCTTGGTCTTTCGATTGAGACTCAGCATGTCCGCTCGGCTCCTTCTCTAGAAGAGTGATGTATTATTCAGCTTCTTGGTTACGCTGTTCGCCATCAGCAGCAGGAACAGGGCTATCACCGATTTGAACAGACCAACCGCAGTGGAGTAGGAAAAGCGCCCGGACAGCATCCCTGTCTGGTACACATAAATATCGATGACATTGCTGGCGCTCTCGTTCAGAGCGTTGCGCAGTACCAGGATTTGATCAAAGTTGGAATTCAGCACGCCGCTGACAGCCAGAATGAACAGGATCGAAATCGTTCCCTTGATCGATGGCAGCGTGACGTACCACATTTTCTGGAACCTTCCCGCACCGTCAATCGTCGCGGCTTCATACAAATCGGGTGATACACTGGAGATTGCCGCCAGATAAATAATCGCCGACCAACCCAATTCCTTCCAGATATCGGATGTAATGATGATCCCCCAGAAATAGTCCGGCTCGGCAAGATACGAAATTGGCTCTTTAATCAGGTTCAGCGCCATCAACAAATTGTTGATGATGCCCACGTCCGCCAGCCATGTCGCCAATATCCCGCCCAGAACGACCCAGGACAAGAAATGCGGCAAGTAAGATATCGTCTGGATCGCCTTCTTGTATCGAAGCGAACGTATTTCATTCAAAAATAAGGCAAAAATGATCGGCAGTGGAAAACCAATAATCAGCTTAATCAAGCTGATACCCAATGTGTTCTTCATGACGTTCACGAAATTATCGTCCTCGAAGAAAGCTTTGAAATGCTCGAGCCCTACCCAGGACGCCTCGGCAATGGATTTGATAATCCTGTAGTCCTTAAAGGCGATAATGATACCGTACATCGGTACGTAATTGAAAAGAATGATCCAGGCGATGCCCAGCAGAGCCATCACCTGAATATGCCTTTGCCTGTGCAGCTTCCTCAGCCAGTCCCGGCGCGGCGGCTCGGGGCGCATATTCTCCATCTTTGACAATGCGGCCGATTCGGCACTCTGCTCTAGTTCCATAGTTTGACCTCCAAGCTGTTCGTTTCGTTCCCATGTGCATTCATGAAAGCATTTTCATCTGTTTGAATTTATTGTACGATCTATCTCGCTAAGCCGTAAGGCTTCAGATTTCGTATGAGGGGCCCTAAATTTCGGCCGTCAAAAAAGAAAAAATCCCCCTTTGTGCTTACAAGGCCTGTTCCTCGACAGGCCACTGCAAAGAGGGATTTGAGTTCTATCTACTCATGATGATCGATGACATAAGTGATGATAGAGCGCGGCTCGAGCCGGACCTCCAGCACATCGGCTTGCAGGCCGAGCGTGAAGCTTCGCTGCTCCTCACCCTCATTCATGACAACGACGGCGATCGTCCCGTCCGGATTTGCAAACGCTGTGGAGAGGACGCCTGCCACCCGCGTCTCCAGGCCGATGCGTACCGCCCCCGGGGCGATGTATCTGCTGAAATGGCCGATGTAATAATAGGAGCTGTTATAATGGAGCGTATTCGTGACGGTGTCGGCGATGATCGGTGCGTCGCATAGATTGTTCACATGGTTCGGTCCGCCCGTCTCGTCCAGCACGATATTCCAGTCGAGATACCCCTCCGTCCAATTGTTCAAATCCCCAATCATATTCCGTCCATACCGTTCGCCGGTAAACCACTCGCCCAGCTTCACGCCGCCCTCCTGACAGCCTTCCGTGAAGAGGAGGCCTTTGTCCGGGAACAGATCATGTACCTTGCCGACATTGTCAAAATCTTCACTGACATACCAGTGGAAGCCCGTCCCCCAGACGTACTTCGCCGCCTCCGGATCGGATAGCACTACGCTGGCACGCTCCACCATGATATCCCGGTTGTGATCCCAAATGAGAATGTTCACGTCCTTCATGCCGGCAGCATGCATCGCAGGACCTAAATGATCCTTAATAAAGTCCCGCTCCTCCTCGGCGCTGTAAATGCAGGAATCCCAGGTCTGAACCGCCGCAGGCTCGTTCTGAACGGTGATGCCCCAGATCGGCACGCCTTCCGCGCGGTAGGCTTCGATAAACTTCGTATAGTAACGCGCCCATGCCTCGCGGTATTCCGGCTTAAGCGCTCCTCCATGATTCATATCCCCGTTCGTCTTCATCCAGGCCGGCGGACTCCATGGTGAGGCCAGCATCGTAATATCCCCACCTCGGGTACGGGCCGCATCCTTGACCAAGGGAAGAACCCATTTGCGATCCCTGGAAATGTCGAACGTCTTCAGCTCGGTATCGTAATCCGCCACGTAAGTATAGTTCTCCAGAGCGAAGTCGCAGCTATGAATGTGCACGCGGCCAATCGTATAACCGATTCCCTCTTGCGGATCATAATAGCTGCGAATGACCTCCTCCCGTTTATCCGGGCTCATGCGGGACAGCGTATAAGCTGCCGCCTCCGTAAACGCCCCACCGAACCCAAGAATCCGCTGGTGGCGGACACTAGGCTGAAGCTCTAAATCGGCGCTCAGTCCTTCAGCCTTCGGTTGAAATGACACCCTGCCCTGATCCCTGAGACGATCATTCGTTTGCTTGGAGGTCACAATGCATTTTGCTTGTCTGGTCATGCTCTATCCACTCCTTGTTTAATATCATGGAGAAAAGCGCCTACTCCAGGGATAGGGGGCCCTTTCGTATGCGCTTTCGCCTTGAAGCTCAGAAACTTGCTTAAATCTTAAAATGAAGCGAATTACCCCGTCAAACCAATACAAAATTTAGTGACCTCAAACGAAATTTCGGTCTGCCCGGCAGCTATAAATGGCCCGGCCTTCCTCAATTATCCAAAGAGATTGAAAAAATTCGACAAAAAGCTCCATTTTTCCTGATTTTCATATACACTATCCATTGATTTCCTGCAACTTCCGCAATATGATATTTTTAAGACATAATCCATATTACTTATTCCATAAGTCCTACATTAATTCGCGGTCAACTTGAGGGGGCTAATATTTTGAGTCATTCCGGTATCGAATCACTGATCGATTCGGCCACACTGCTGCGATCCATTGATAAGATGGGGATCGGCCTAGCCATTACCGATCCTAATTTAAAGGATAACCCGCTCGTCTACGTCAATCAGGGCTTTGAAATGATAACCGGATATACTCGCGAAGAAGTGCTCATGCGAAATAGCCGGTTTCTGCAAGGCGAAGAGACGGATGAAGCTCATTTGAAGGTTATCCGGCAGGCGATCAAGGAAGGCCGGACCGATACTGTGACGATTAAAAACTACAAAAAAGATGGAAGCACGTTCTGGAATCAGTTTATTATTTGCCCTGTCATCAATTCGGAGGGCGAGCCGACCTATTTCATCGGCCTGCAATTCGATGTCACCAAGGAGATGGAAGAACGGGACGCCTCCGAGCAAAGAATCAAAATGCTCTCTAATTTCGATCCTCTCACCGGACTTCTGAACAATAATGGCTTCCGGGAAGCGATGAAGAGGGAATTCCAGGCATCGGAAATGAATGCCCGTACTGCCGCTGTTATCCGCTTGAACCTAAACCGGTTCCGCTACATCAATGAAAGCTACGGTGAAGGCACTGGCAACGAGTTGCTTAAGGAAGTAGCGCGGAGACTTAAGAATACCTTGACGGAAGGAACGTCGATTTGCCGCAGCTTCGCGGATGATTTCATCGTCCTGCTCTCCAGCATTACCGACCCGCTGCAGGTTCATGAGATCGCAATTCAGCTGAACGACGTCCTAAGACGGCCGTATTTTCTCTCTGATGAGGAAATCACGCTGGGATTCGGGATGGGGATCAGCCTTTATCCCGATGACGGATGCGAATCGGCCATTCTGCTTAAGCACGCCGAGCTTGCGATGAAGGAAGCCAAAATAGAGGTGCTCAACGGACCGCATTATTTCGATTATTACTTGCTGGACAAGCTGCTAGAGCGGGTCAATATTGAGAAAAAGCTGCCGCGGGCACTGGCTGAGGGGGAATTCGAGCTCCATTATCAGCCGAAAATCGATGCGGCCACCCGGGCGCTTACCGGACTAGAGGCACTGATCCGCTGGAATGATCCCGAACTAGGGCGTATTTCCCCCGCCTCGTTTATTCCGATCGCCGAAGATACCGGCTTTATCGTGCAATTGGGAGAATGGGTGCTGTGGGAAGCTTGCCACACGAACAAAAAGTGGCAGAACGCCGGATATCCGAAGCTGCCGATCTCGGTCAACGTCTCCGCGGTCCAGTTCCGGCATCCCCATTTTGTTCATATGGTCACGCATGTGCTGGAGCAGACGGGACTAGACCCGCAGTATTTGGAGCTGGAACTGACGGAATCGCTTATCAACAACCCGATGATGATTAAGGAAAAGCTCGATTCCCTTAAGGAAAAAGGCATCAGCTTATCACTGGACGACTTCGGTACAGGCTACTCCTCCATTTATTATTTAAAGACGTTGCCTTTGCAGGTGTTAAAGATCGATCGCACGTTCGTTCAAGAAACACCCTCCTCCCAGCGGGACAGCTCGCTGCTCCGCTCGATTATCGAGCTGGGCAAATCTTTAGGTATGACCGTACTGGCGGAAGGCGTCGAGACTGAAGAGCAATTCAAATTCCTGCAGGAAATCGGCTGCGATCAAATTCAAGGCTTCTATTACAGTCGGCCACTGGAAGAACAGGCTGCCGAGCAGTTGCTGAAGTCAGCAAACGGCAGAGAAGAACTGGCGCTTTAGGAAGCAACATAGCAAATAAACGCCCCAAGGGCTTAAGACGGCTTATTGCGAAATCGTTCAAGCGATTTCGCGATAGGCCTTTTTGCGCTGACTTGTGGCATGCAGCCGCTCACTATACTTTCAGCAAACGTTCAGTTTGATTTCAGCTTTGTTTAATTTACGCTCTGTAAACTATTCTTGAAGCTGTTTAATTTTAGGATATACATAACTTTAAAGAAAGTTGGAATGGCCTGATGAAGAAAAAATGGCTATGGCTCGGTCTTGGAGTAGCTGCCATCCTGATCATCGCTTCCTCGCTTTACATGATATTGGCGAAGGACAAGCAGGCGCAGCAGCCAGTTATGGAGCAGAACACAACCCGGGTTGCCAAAGGAGATATCGTCGTCAGCGTCTCCGGAGCCGGCAGCATTATTTCCACGGAAGAAGAGACGGTTCGTACAAAAGACGAAGGCGTCGTTGCCGAAGTGAAGGTCAAGGAGGGCGATGTCGTCCAAAAGGGACAAACGCTGCTGACCTTTGAGGACAATGATCTCGGCGACAACATTGCCGCCAAGGAATCCTCCCTAGAAACTGAGCAGCTGAATCTGGAGGAATTGCAGGACAAGTACAAACGCGAAGTTTACAACGGAGGAAACGAAGAATCGCTCTCCTCCATCAAACTGTCCATAACCAAACAGGAGAAGAGCATCCAGACAATTAGGGATGAGATCGCCTCACTAAAAGAAGATATGGTCGCCCCGGACCCGTTAACCGCACCGATCGGCGGGACGATAACGAAGGTCAATATTTCTTCCGGCGAGCGGGCAAAGGAAGGGAACGAGCTCTTCACTCTTATTGATTATCAAGCACTAAGCGCGACCGTCAGCATCGATGAACTGGATATCCCCAAGGTGCAGACGGGAATGCGGGCCGAGGTCAAACTCGATGCGATCCCCAACCAGACATTTGCTGGCGTCGTTACCGACATTGCCAATGAAGGAAAAGCCTCAGGAGGGGTGTCGCTATTTGATGTAACGGTAAAGCTTGATGAGTCCGAGGGCATCCGCGTAGGCATGTCGGCGGAGGTCACGATTATCCTGGAAGAGAAAACGGATGTGCTGACCCTGCCTATCGAGGCCGTACAGCAGTTCGGAGAAGACTATATGGTTATCCTTCCTTCCACTGACAAGACGGATTCCAACCCGGAAGCACCGGCAAGCACTGGACGGAACATGCCGAATTCGAATGCATCGTCGCCTGAATCAGGGCAGCAAGGACGGCAAAGCCGCCAAGGACAGCAGGGACAGCAAGGAAGCAGCGGGAACCCGGCTGGAAGGCAGATGCAGAAGGTGGAGGTCGGAGTTCACGACGAGACACGCATCGAAATTGTGAGCGGGCTGCAGGAAGGCGATGAGGTCGTCATCCCGACGGTTCGAAGAGCCGCTGCTTCCAACAATCAAGCCGGACAGCAAATGATGCCTGGCGGTGGCATGCCGGGCGGTGGCTTCGGCGGAATGGGCGGAGATATGGGTGGCGGAAGTACGGGCGGCGGCATGTCCGGCGGAGGAGTTATGCGCAGAAGCGGAGGCGGCTTCCAATGACATTGACCGCGCAATCGCCGCAACCGTTAATCGAGGTTAAGGAGCTTGGCCACGGCTACATCATGGCTGGAGAAATGATGCCGGTGCTGCAAAATATTACTTTTACTATCCATCATGGAGAATTTGTCGCCATCATCGGGCCCTCCGGCTCGGGTAAATCCACCCTGATGAATATGCTCGGCTGTCTCGACATCGCGAATGAGGGCCGCTACCTGCTGGATGGCCTGGATGTCCGCGAACTATCCGACAATAAGCTGGCGCAAATCCGCAATGAAAAAATCGGCTTCATCTTTCAGCAGTACAACCTGCTGCCCAAATTATCCGCTTTCGAGAATGTAGAGCTGCCGCTCATTTACCGCAACGTTCCCCACAAGGAACGGCGCAAGGCCGCCGAGGATTCTCTGCGGCTCGTCGGACTCGAGGGCCGTATGCACAACCGCCCTTCGGCATTATCCGGCGGTCAGCAGCAGCGCGTGGCGATCGCCCGGGCCATCGCGGGCAAGCCGCCGATGCTGCTGGCCGATGAGCCGACGGGAGCGCTCGACAGTAAGACGGGCGCCGAGGTGATGGCCACAATGCAGGAGCTCAACCGGCTGGGCCATACAATTATCATCATCACTCACGACCTGAGCATTGCCGAGCAGGCCAAACGCATCATCCGGATCATGGACGGCAAAATCGTCGAAGATCGGGGGAATGAGCCTTGAACATTTACCAATGCATCAAAATGGCCTTTAAAAGCATAACAGGCAACAAAACACGCTCTTTCCTGACGATGCTGGGCATCATTATCGGCGTATCCTCCGTGATCACGCTGGTTTCTGTCGGCCAAGGCACGACGTCCTCCATCACCAAGCAGCTCCAAGGGCTCGGCACCGATCTGCTCACCGTTAATATTATGGGCCGCGGGGCGACCACTTCGCTGAGCTATGAAGAGGTTATGGAATTGAAGGAGATCAGCGGGGTGAAAACCGTCTCCCCGGTCATTTCCGGGAATGCAACAGTGAAGAAAGGAACCGTTAATGATACGTATTCCGTGGAAGGTATTACGCCGGCCTACGAAGAGGTAAAGAATTTCCACGTCCAATCCGGGCGCTACATTCTGGATATCGATAATGAATACCGGATGAAGGTAGCTGTAATCGGCTCCGAGGTCGCCAGTGATTTTTTTGGAACTAACGATCCCGTAGGTCAGACGCTGCAATTGAACGGGGTAAGCTTCAAAATCGTCGGCCTGCTGGAGACGATCGGTACCAGCGCGACGGGCTCCAATGACGATAAAATCCTCATCCCGATTTCGACGGCCGAACGATTCCTGCAGAGCCGGGGCATTCGTTCTTTCACCGTACAGGCTGCTTCGACTGATCTCGTCCCAAGCACGCAGGAGCGGCTGAAGGCCTGGCTGGACGAAAAGTTCATGTATACCGACAATGCGTATAGCGTCTTTAGCGCTCAGGAGATGATGGACACGCTGAATTCGACCACGCAGATGCTTTCGCTGGCCTTGGGAGGGATCGCAGGCATTTCCCTGCTCGTCGGCGGAATTGGCATCATGAATATCATGCTTGTGTCCGTCAGCGAACGAACGCGGGAAATCGGTGTGCGCAAAGCGATCGGGGCCAAGAAGCGAGACATTCTGCTCCAATTTCTGATCGAATCTACCGCGCTGAGCGGCTTCGGCGGCCTGATCGGCGTCGCGCTCGGCTATGGAGCCAGCGCCCTGATCGCCGGCATGTCCACCTTAAATACCGAAGTATCCATGTCGATTGTGGCCGTCTCCTTCAGCTTCTCGCTATTCATCGGCATCGTATTCGGCGTGATTCCGGCCAACAAAGCGGCCAAGCTGCGGCCTATTTACGCTTTGCGCACCGACTAAGCTGCATTTCGATCCAGCTCACAAGAAGATTATTGTAATAGACTACTTTAACCATCCATCAAAAAACTTACGATACCCTTCCTTCATCACCGTGCTCGAGAATTTGCCAAAAGCATATTCCCGGTTATCCAAGGAATGGGAGAACGGCGAGTCCAGCGCCATATTGACCAGTTCAAACCAATTGCGCTCATTCCCGGCGAAGGCATGCCGCGAGCTGATATGGTCATAGCAGGGATGCTCCGGCTTCACCACGATTTTGCCCATGGCCAGTGCTTCGGTCAGCGGCATCGCAAACGTATCGAACTTGGAGCAGCTCCAATATACTTTGGCTGAATTCATCAGCTGAAAAATCTCGGCCTGCGACAAGGCAAACTGCAGCTTGACGTTGCCCGGAATATCATATTTCTTCATGCTCTCCCGGTAGCGTTCGCCGCCAAATACCATGTACACCTCCCGGTCCGGATTGCGCCGGGCATATTCCAGCACCAAATCCGGCCGGCGGTTCTCCTCATCCCGGCCGATCCACAGCACGCGGTTATGCACGATCGCATCCGGATCGAAATAACGATGCGCCAGCTCCTCGCTGAAGCCAATCGGAATCACATCGACGTCGGTTACGCCGAACACGCTGTCCAGCTGCTTTTTCAGGAACTCGGTCTGTACGATGGCCTTGTCTACGATGCTGTAGAAGGGCTTCATCATTTCGTACCCCGTCAGGGCCGGATCCGGAAAGCTGTGCGGAAACAGGACGCTATTCTTGATAAACATCTTCAAATAAGTAAATCCGGATACCGTGAAGATGACATGCTCGATTCCCTGGGCGTAAATTTGGTCAAGTACGATATCGTAATTGACCAAATCCCCTTTTTCATGCTCGTAACCCGGAATCCAGTCATGACCGCTGACATGGCGCTCCGGCGAAATAAAGATGATTTCTACTCCAAGCTCAGCCGCCAGAGCCTTAAGGCGCTCAGCAAACACGCGCGGCCCCTGGGCTTCGGCAAATTGGATTTTACGCATAATTAGTCCGATCTTTTTCACTGGCTTGCCGTCCTTTCCGTGTAATTCTGTTCCAGCAATCGTGCAAGCTGGCCTTTACCTCACCGCGTTGAGCCAAAAGCTCCGCTTCGGACCAAACGCCTCCGCCCTGCCGCAGATCATTCGCGATCAGCATTAGCATCCATAGCGAGAATACCACCGCAAACAAGCTGTAGGCTTCTATGAATGCCTCCTCGTCCTCCCACGGTTTGCCGTAATAAGCAGACTGCTTCAAGTAATGCCGCAATATCTGCTCACGATAGGCCAGCGTCATCTGCTTGGGGTACCGAGGATGCGCCATATCGATCAAATAATACAAATCCCAATAAGGAACGTTCAAATGAGCGTGCTCCCAGTCCAGGATGTACAACTTGCCGCTCTCCGTTACCGTGTAATTGCCAAGATGCAAATCCCCGTGCGACAATACCTTCGCTTCCTCCGTCAACAGGCCAAAGCCCGCTTGGTCCAGCTCGCTCAAAATATCCTCGGCCCACCTGCAAGGCAGCCCCGCTGCTTCCAAGGCAAGCTCCGTCTCTTCGCTTCGCAAGCGCAGGTCAGCGGCCAACTGCCGCAATCCCGGCTTCTGCCCCGTATCCGGGACATCACCCCAATGCTCTGCGGGATAAGAGTGCCACCAAGCAATCTGTTTGGCCACAAGCAGGGCGTGCCTGACGTCGAAGCAATGGCTGATCGCTCCCAAATCCTCAAAGATCCCCCAGCCCGCCTCGCCTTGGCCAGGTTCAGAACACGCAATCAACTGCGGATATATAGGCGGGAAGGAGGATAGGATATGCTCATGCACCCAGGCCTCGCGATCCCCGCTCCCCTCGTGGGTGACCGGCTTGAATACGTAGCTTCGTTCGGGGGAGGCATAGAAGCGCTCCACGAACTTGCCGTTCATACCCTGATAAAGTTTTTCCCTTCTCCACACATAGCGGTCATTCAGCTCGCCGCTCTCGGATACATATTTAAGGACATCGTTCGTCTCTTGCATATCGTTCATCATGTTACCTTTCGGGTACAAGTTTATTATTGTAAGGGTACTAACCCTGAGATTGATTGTCAAACAAGAGAATTGTTCTGGAAAAGAGGGGGTTTTCAATCCGTCTCAAGAAGCGATTATGGCAATCATGGGTTATAATATATAGGATATGGATACTAGACCCTGAGAATTATGATTTGCCAAGGAGGATCAACATGTTTGACCGCTTCCCCGCCCTATCCACCGCGCGCCTTCAATTGCGAGAAGTGACGCTGCAGGATATGGACGCGGCTGCAGAGCTTTATGGAAATTCCATGATGATTAAGACTTTCCAGGGACATGAGAAGCACCTGGACATTCAGCCGAGCAAGGAAACCCGCAGAACGTCAGTCCCGGAACGGGAGGCCGCTGCACACCGCATACAGGAATGGTTTATGACCCCCCACCAGGAACAGCGGGGAATTCGCTTCGGCATTTATCTTAAACACAGCAATCGGCTGATCGGTTCCTGCGGCTTTTGCCATTGGAACAAAGCTCATTATAAGGCAGAGCTTGTATTTGAGCTTCATCCCGAATTCCGTAAGCGGGGCCTGCTCAAAGAAGCGCTAAACGCCCTCTTTAATTTTGGCTTCGATACTATGAAGCTGAACCGGATCGAAGCACGGGTTGAGGGCAGCAACCAGGCCGCCCATCGCACGCTGTTATCATTAGGCTTCCGCCACGAGGGCATCGAACGGGAGGCCGAATTCGAGGACGGCGAATTCATCGATATCGCCTGCTTCAGCCTGCTAAAGAGCGATGGCCCGCCGCCTGTGCATCTCGTCAAATGAAGAGCCTTCCAAATCGACATAAACGCAAAGAACCTGAGGCAACGCCTCAGGTTCTTTCTTTGTATGGGTGAGTTACAGCTAATATTATGCTCTAATGTTTTCGGTGGCTGCGCCCAACACTTTCGGCACTCCTGCCTACTACTGTTGGCCTGGTCATCCTCGCGCAGCCGTTCCTATCTGCTTAAGGATTGGCAATCGTCAGGGCTGCGGAGTTGGACGGATCGGACAACCGGTTCACAGTCGCGTTCGTTCCGTCAGCAATGGACAGCACGTAGGCCTGGTAAGCCGTGCCTGCTGTGATCGCATTGCCGGAGGCGTCCACATCGGCCTCGGTGAACGTCACGATAGGCGTTCCGCCCTTGCCGACGGTTCTATACAACCGCGACTCCAATCCGCTTGCCCGTACTTCGTTCATTCCCTCGCCTGCAGGCACAAGCAAAACCGCATAAGAGGAAACGCCGTTCTCGTTCGCCGGCTTGGTAAAGCTGACGATGAGGCTTGCCGAGTTGCCGTCAGCCGAGACGCTGACGCCTGTTGTTGTAGGGGCAGCAGGATCAACAACCGTTAAGCGGATTTCGCCGGACGGACCGGCCAGGGCATTCAATGAAGCCGTGTTGCTCTTGGAAACGGACAGAACGTACACCCGGTAGGCTTCGCCCGTCTTCAGTCCATTACCGTTCACGTCACGCGTAGAAGCCGTCAAAGCCTGGGAGACATCTCTGCCTGCCGCGACCACTGTATAGTTAGGCGATCTCACTGCGTTGGCTTCTTCCTTGCCGAAAAATTGGCTTGTCGGCACAACCAGGATGCGATGCTCGGAGATATTGTTCTCGGCGGCAGATCTTGTGAAGTTAACGACGATATCCCGTCCGTCGCCATTATTCCCGTTGACTGTCGCCGTCAAATTCCCGACAGGCGTTACTGCACTGTTGCCGCTAAGCGAAATTGCCGCGGAAGCAGCGGATAATGCGCTTGGGCTTGCGGAGCCGTCATAGCCTACGGAGAGCACGAATACGCGATAGCTTACACCGTTGCGAATGGCCGCTCCGTCCACATCCCGCGCGTTATAAGGAAGCGTAAAGCTCAAGTAGGAGCCGGCTTTGTCGACGCGGGTATAGTTTGCAGCGGAAACCCCGAGCGCCTTAGAAGCATTAAAGCTGCCCGTATTCGCGGCTTTCACTACAAATACGCGGTAATGGCTAATATTCGATTCATCAGAAGCGCGGGTGAACGAGACCTGCAAATCCCGGCCATCGTTATTGTCATTCACATCTTTTACATCCAGGCCGCTGACAGCGCCAATGTTATAGTTGTTGCTCAGCGTGATCGCGGAGGATGCTGCAGACAGAGCGTTACTGCCCGCATAATTGCCGCTGCCTACCGAGAGCACGAACACCCGGTAGCTGACCCCGTTGCGGATAGCCGCACCGTCGACGTCCTTCGCATTGGAAGACAACGCCTGCGTTACATAGCTATTGCTACCTTTGTTAATTTGTGTGTAGTTCTCTTTGGATACGGCATTCGCTTTCTTCAAATCGAAGTTGCCCGCATTGGAAGCTTTGACAACAAGAACGCGGTAATGGCTCAGATTGGATTCATCCGAAGCCCGGTTGAACGACACCAGTAGGTCGCGGCCGTCGTTATAGTCGCTGACATCGCTGACGTTCAGATTCGAAACCTTGCCTACGCTGTAATTGTTAAGCAGTGTAACCGAGTAGGACGGGCTGGACAGCGCATTGTTGCCTGCATAAGCGCCGCTGCCTACCGCCATCACGAATACCCGGTAGTTGACCCCATTGCGGATAGTCGCACCGTCTACATCCCTCGCCCCCGAAGGCAAGTTGCGATTAAAGTTATAACCGTCTTTGTTCCATTCGGTATAATTCGCGCTGGATACATTGTTTGCTTTCGTCAGATTAAAGGAACCGTAATCGCTGGCTTTCACGACGAACACGCGGTATCCGCTAATTTTGGATTCATCCGACAGTCTCGTGAAGCTAATGCGCAGGTCACGGCCATCCCCATAATCGCTTTCGTCAAGTACCTGCGTAATGACTGGTGCCGCAACTGAGCCCGTGCTCAGCGTAATCGAAGATGATGCGGAAGACAGCTTATGCGCTGCGTTACCCGTATTGTTGCTGATCGACTGTACAAATACGGTATAAGGCACGCCGTTCTTGATATAGTCTCCGGAAGTATCTCTTGTGCTTGAGCTTAACGCTGTCGACAACGTGCTGTTTGATGTTTTGTTGACGACGCTGTAATACTGGCTGGACAGCCCGTTGGCCGTTGCAAGATCGAACTTGCTTGCATCCTTCGTCTTGACGACAAAGATGCGGTAGCTGGAAATATCGCTATCCTTGGAAGGTCTCGTAAAAGTTACGTACAGATCTCTGCCGTCTCCATGGTCGCTGACGTCAGTGACCCTCACGTTCGATACCGCCTCCACTGAATTCTTGGTGCCCAGCGTGATGGAAGACGATGGGTAAGACAGGGCGCTAGCCAAGTTGCCCTTGCCGACCGAAACCACGTAGACTACGTAAGATTGGCCCGCCTTGATCAAATCCCCTTCGACATCGCGGGACTGTGCCGTTAACGTCATTGTCGGATCGATGCTTCCGACCGCTGCGCTCGTATAGTTGGCGGAAGGTACCTTCAGGGCGGCGGCCAGGTTAAACCCGGACGTTTTGTTCGCCTTAACGACCATTACCCGGTAATGATCGATGGAGGACTGATTCGAAGCCCGCGAGAAGCTAATCTGCAGATCGCGGCCGTCCCCGTTATCGGCGACATCACTCGCCGATACGTATGTGACCGGATCGGCTGCCACCGGATTGCTGTTCGTCGTTATATACACGGTTTTGCTGGGAGCATCCCATACGACATCTTCGCCTAGAGCCTCACTGACGAAACGGACCGGAACCAACGTTCTTCCCTGCAGAATTTGCGCCGGTACGTCAAGGCTCAACGTTTGGTTGTTGACCGTAGCCGTCTTGGCATTGATCTTCAGTACGACGGTCGTGCCGTCTTTCCACGCGGACACAGTCTTCGTCTTATTGTTCCAATCCACCTCTGCATCCAGCGCCTCGAATATGGCGCGCAGAGGCAGCATTGCCCGACTGCCAACTAGAACCGGTGCTTGATCCGTCGGCAGTTTGACCCCGTTAATATAAATGCTGATTGCTTGCGCTGCTTGAGCTGGTGTCTGTAGTACTAATGGAAAAATTAAGAGTGCTGATAGTATAGTAGCCCAAAATTTCCTCACATGCTTAACCTCCTATGTCTTGGTATATATTTCTTACCCATGTTGGCATTGCCTTGACTATTTGACGTGTCTAGACGAGCAAAAGTTTCTTAGGATGTCTATTTTTTTCTTGTAAATGCATAAATCGCCTATCGGGACAAGACATTTGCCCCTGCTTAAATAGGCGCCTGCAGGCCGCCCATAAGCGATAATTCGCTCCAATCCCCGTCAAAAATAAAACGCCTTCCGGGTCAACAGTCCCGAAAGGCGCTTTTTCAAAAAAGCGTATATACATTTCATTTAGCGACGCTTCGGCAGCAGCTTCACGTATTCGTCCGACAGCTTCATAAGCGAGGTCACGTACTCATAATCCTGGCGATACCGGGCAAAATCCGCAACCGGCTCCAGCGTCTTGATCGATACGGCTTGTCCGTCCTCAAAGCCTTGTCCAGGGGTAAACATGATTTCATCATTGAAGAAGGAGCCCGTTGGCAAATAGTAGCGGACACCGAACACATTGCGGTCAATGTTCAGCAAATCCTGGCCCATAGCCGTAAATTGCTCTTTAGCCAAGGAGACCCCAAGCAAGTTGGCAACGGTCGGCAGCATATCGACCTGGCCTCCCGCCCGCTCAGACACAATGCCGAGCTCCTTGCCGGGCACATGGATGATCAGAGGAATGTTGAACCGGCTGACCGTATCATCATAAGGGATACCCAGGCTTGCCGTAATTTCCTCCTTACTCGTCTCGTGAGGCTGAAGCCCGAAATGGTCACCATAGAACACGAGCATTGTGCTGTCCCATAAATCGGTTTCCTTCAGCTGCTCGATCAGTTGGCCGATGGCATAATCGGTATAATGAATAGCATTGATGTAATTCCCCAAATTTGTTCCCTTCAGCTCGTCCGGCAGCTCAATTTGCTGGAACGATTCCGGAACAGTGAACGGCGAATGGCTTGAGGTCGTTATGAACTGGGCATAGAACGGCTTGTTCCGCGCATGCAGATCCGCCAGCTTCTCCACGCCGACCCGGTACATCTCCTCATCCGAAGCCCCGTAGTCATTGAAATGATCATTATTAAATGCAGGCTTGTCGTAATATTGGTTAAAGTTGAGCGCAGGATACAGCTTATTCCGATCCCAGAACGTGACCTTGTTAACGTGGAACGTATTGGCCGAATACCCCCGCTCTTGCAGCAATCTAGGCAGGCTGGGCAGCTCACGGTTGCCATAGCCGGTAGACATCGCTACCGCCGCCGTCGGATAAATGGAGGTGTTGAACATAAATTCGGCATCCGACGTATTGCCTTGTCCGATTTGCTGATACATGTGCGGGAAATAAATGCCTTCTTCCGCCAGCTTATTCAATACCGGCGTAATCTCTGCCCCGTTATTCAGCTTTAAGTTAATCGGGAAATTTTGAAAGGATTCCATCTGGATGACGATTAGATTCATCTCGTGGGCGATCCCGAAATATTCGGGAGTTTTAGCAGCATCCGCCTTGGTTCGATAAGGATAGCTGCTCTGCAGCTTGGCGATATTGGCCCGCGTCTCTTTGATGTTTCCCTCCGTGATCATCCGGTCCTCTTCCCGATTGTTGACAGCGGCGACGACCTGATAATTCAGGAATCCAATCTTCTCCGCCCGGACGAGCTCATTGTCGATCAGCCTGCCCTGCAGTACATAGTATGCGGAACAGACTGCGCTGATCAGCAGCAGCCCGGACACGGCCGTATTCCAAATCCAATTCCGGCTCTTTCGCTGCTCGGTAAAGAACGTATATACCACACCTCTTCGGCGGCGGTTAACCATTCGGACGATCTGCCAGCATGCGGCAAATACAAAATCCGCAAAAAACAAAAACTGCTCTGGCCTTAGCAGTGCGCCAACGCTGGCCCGTACCTGGGGAACCTGGTTTAATCCGCTAAGGACGGCGTACGTAGGCACCGTACCGAAATGGGCGTAATACAGAGCCGATGAGAAGAACAGAAAAGAAAATACCGCATTCAGGCTCCAAAATACAACTCTTTTGCCTCGGGCCGGCGTTACCAGTTCAACAAGACATAACAGCCCCAGGACGGACAACAATTCCCCGGGCAGACCGCTCCATTCGATTGTGCCAAAAAAGAAAGTCCGCAGCAGCAGCAGCTTGAGAATCAGCAGCGTACCGGCCATGACCAGCTTCGATTTATACCATACGTTAATTCGGTCCATATTCATTCCTTTCCCCTTGCCTGATATGTCTAAAAAACTACTTGCCTATACTTATCTAAACAGTGCACTGAACATTATAACATTAGCCTAAAAAATTTGGTAATTAATGGGCTATTACGGAACTGAGCGCTTATTCCTGTTTCTCCATCATTTGGCGCAGTTTATACTCCGTAGAAGTGTCCGGAGCAGGAGTATAAATACTGCAGCGTAAATCCACATTTCCGTGCACCTGCAGCGACGTGAGCTGAAAATGCATTTTGCCCCCTTTCGCGTGCCTGAACTCCAGAATAACCTCCGGGGCTGAGCTGACCTCGCTTTGCTCCCACAGCTGATTGAAGTCCGGATGAGCCGACTTCATCTCCCTCAAGAAGTGTTCATACCATTCATCTTCCACGTACTGGCCATAATAGGCGCGAAAAATCGCCAGGAACCCCCGTACAAACTGCTCCCAATTGACGGCCAACCTGCGAAATTCCTGCCTCGTGAACAGTAGGGAAATCATGTTCCTCTGCTCCACCGGAATCTGTTCGAAGTCGAGGAACACATGCGAGGCCGCCTCGTTCCAGCCGACAATCTGGCATCTTCGGTCAGAAATAATTGTAGGACAGTATTTTAGCTCATGCAAAATCGTCTGCAAAGAGGGACTTATTTCCGGTTGCCCTTCTTGCAGCAGCTGGCCCGCCGTGATCGGCCCTCCTCCGGTGTCCATCGCTAAAGCATACAAATAATTGCGCTCATCCCGGGTCAGTTGCAATGCTGCCGCAATGTTATCCAGGACGGAAGCGGAAACTTTAATGTCCCTTCCCTGCTCCAGCCAGGTATACCAGGTCGTGCTCACACCAGCGAGCTGGGCAACCTCCTCCCTGCGCAATCCGGGTGTTCTGCGCCGCGTTCCTGCCGGCAGCCCTACCATCTGGGGAACGATCTTGGCCCGCTGCGTCTTCAAAAATGCGGATAGCTCCTGTAGTCTCGTCTCCTGCTTCACCCCTGCTCCTCCTTTGCCGAAAACTTAAAGTGGTACTGATTATACTATAATAAACAACAACTTGTAATAGGATAACTCGTATGACACAATAGCTCCCATAACAGCTCTAAAGGAGGTTCTCATGGAAAGAGTTGCAATTACGGGGCTGGGTGTGATCTCACCGCTCGGCAATCAGGCGGAGTTGTTCTGGAATCGCCTGATTCATGGGGAATCAGGCATTTCCAGCATTGATACTTTCGATACATCCAGACATAAAACGAAGATCGCCGGGCTGGTACAGGACTTCGATGCCGAAGCGCTGTTCGGCCGCAAGGAGGCCCGGCGAATGGACCGCTTCTGCCAATTTGCGCTGGCTGCTGCCGATCAAGCCATTGCCGATGCTGGGCTAGATTTGGAGCAAATCGACAAGGAGCGCATGGGGGTATATGTCGGCTCCGGCACAGGAGGAATCGGCACCCTTCTCGAACAGAGCAGGCTGCTGCAGGAACGGGGGCCTGAACGAATTAGCCCGGTGCTCGTTCCGATGATGATTTCGAATATGGCCGCGGCGATGATCAGCATTAAATACGGGGCCGCCGGACCCACGCTATCGCCGGTCACTGCTTGCTCGATCGGGAATACGTCGATCGGGGAAGCCTATCGCCTCATCGCCTCCGGCGGTGCCGATCTCGTCATTGCCGGAGGGACGGAGGCTGCGATCACGGACATTTCCGTCGCCAGCTTCGGCAATGCCACCGCGCTCTCGACGCGCAATGACGAGCCGGCCAAGGCAAGCAGGCCGTTTGATAAGGATCGGGACGGTTTCGTCATGGCAGAAGGCGCCGGCATCCTCATTCTGGAGTCGTTCAGCCATGCCAAGCGGAGAAATGCACATATCTACTCTGAAGTGATCGGCTACGGGGCTACCTCGGATGCCTACCATATCGTCGCAACCCATCCGGAAGGCATCGGGGCTTATCGGGCGATGAAGCTTGCGCTCAAGGAAGCGGGTATCGAGCCTCAGGATGTGGACGTGATTAGCGCCCATGCCACAAGCACCGAGGTCGGCGACTGGTCGGAGACGAAGGCGATCAAGAAGCTGTTCGGCGAGCATGCCGGCCATATTCCGGTAACGGCCAACAAATCGATGACCGGACATATGCTTGGTGCGGCCAGCGCCGTGGAAGCCGTAGCCCTTGTCAAATCGCTGGAGCAGGGCATCATTCCGCCAACGATCAATCTGGACAATCCCGACCCGGCTTGCGACCTGGATTACGTGCCCCATGTGGCGCGGCAGGCCAAGCTGCGCATCGGAATATCCAACTCCTTCGGATTTGGCGGCCATAATGCGGTGATCGTCTTGAAGGCCTATGAGGAATAGCTTTAGCTACACTTAAAATAAAGGAGCCCCGCCAGCACAAAGGCCAGCGGGGCTTATAGCATAGATCGTTATTCTACTAAATCGGCTGCACCCGCATTGGATGCCACTTGTTCCGGGTTTTTGCAGCCGGGAATGACCGAGCTTACGATCGGGTTCTTGAGGCACCAGGCCAACGCCCATTGCGCCATATCCACGCCCGCCGGAACTTCCTCCCGTTGAATCCGCTCGACCTCCTCCAGCTTGCGGCGAACGTCCTCTGCATCCTTACGATGCCGCACATCCGTTGCATCGAATTGAGCGCCAGGCTTATATTTGCCGCTCAAGAAGCCGCTGGCCAGCGGAACGCGGGCTAGCACCCCGAGATCCTGACGTTCACAGGATGGGAAGACGCGCTTCTCCGGCTCGCGGTCCAGACGGTTATACACGACTTGGATCACCTTGGAGTTCACCTGGCTTGACGCATCGGTCTGGTGCAGATTGTCATTGCTGCCGATCGAGGTACCCAGATGCCGTATTTTGCCGGCTTGAACCTGTTTGTCCAGCATCGTCCACAGTTGATCGTTGTCGAATACTGCATCGGGCCCCGAGTGGAATTGGTATAAATCAATATAATCCGTTTTCAGCGCTTTGAGCGAAGCGTCCAACTGCTTCAGCACATCGTCGGCATCAAATACGTCCGTGCGGGTAAACCGCTCATGGAAGTGATGGCCGAATTTCGTCGCGATAACCCAGTCCTCCCGCTTGCGCCGGCTGATATAATCGCCGATAAACGACTCCGAGAGATGGTCGCCATAGCATTCTGCCGTATCGATAAGATTGATGCCGCATTCCTGGCCTTTATCGAGGATGGCATCAACCTCATCCTGATTGAACTGCATTCCCCACTCACCGCCAAACTGCCATGTTCCGATGCCGATGACGGATACGTTCAATTCTGTTTTGCCTAGTCTCCGATACTTCAACCTGATCCCTCCTTGAAATAACTGGCGGCTGATCCACATTGCCTTGCAATGGGCCAGTCCAACCTTCTTTCGTCCACATTGTACACTTGCCAGCGCTGCAAAACAAATCCAATAAAACAATTGCAACTATAGTAAACTATATGCATGCAAGATGACCGCAATCATTCTATAGGAGAGGAGCATTTCCATGGGAAAAAGAGCCTTGATCATCGGAGGCAGCGGCCTCGTTGGCCGCAAGCTGCTCAATATGCTGCTGAATGGGGAGCATTACGAAGCCGTGGTAGCGGTGGTTCGCGCCCCTCTTCATCTAGAGCATCCCAAGCTCACGGAGCTCATCATCGACTTTGATCAGTTGGAGCAATACGAGCGAACCTTCAGCGTGGATGACGTATTTTGCTGCCTCGGCACTACGATCAAAAAAGCCAAGACGCAGGATGCTATGTACAAAATCGATGTCGAATACCCGCTGACGGCCGCCAAACTGGCGCTCCGGCAAGGTGCGCGGCATTTTCTATTCATCAGCTCACTGGGCGCCAATCCGGACTCCCGCATTTTCTATTCCCGGATCAAAGGTATTGCCGAGCGGGAGCTTCGCCAAATGGCTTACGGCAGCCTATCCATTCTTCGTCCGTCCTTGCTGCTCGGCGACCGCCGGGAATATCGATTGGGTGAACGCTCAGCGGGAGCCATATTCCGAGCGCTTCCCTTTCTGTTCACGGGCCCTCTAAGCAAATATAGAGCGATCGAAGCCAGAACCGTAGCCCGTGCCATGTACCTTCTGGCCGTAAACGGCTCCCACGGGACGACCGTATATTCCTCCCGGCAAATCGAGCAATACGCCGGAGGGGCCTGAAGCCAGAGCGACCGCACCTCGGCTGTATGCCAAAGTGCGGTCGCTCTGCGTGTACGAATGTCCTATAAAGTGCCGCATCCAAGCAGCCGGCGCTTTATAAGCCCGTACAGACTGTCCTATGTATGAACCTAGGCCTTGATCGCTCTGCCTTCGCTATCTTTGAAGCTGCCTACAGCGATGACAATGAAGTCAACTAATGTCCAAATTCCAAGCCCGCCCAAAGTAAGCAGCATGATGATTCCCGTTCCAACCTTACCTACATAGAAACGGTGAACTCCCAAAGAACCCAGAAAGAACGCTAATAGCAGTGCAGCCACAAACGATTTATCACTTTTTTCCACGATACTTCCCCCTACAACTATAAGTTTTCTTGACTTATTATGGGTATAACATAACACTCTTGTTCGGTCTAGAAAAACATTTCATATAATGAACTTTATTTTCATATTTGTTAATAATTTCTTAATTTTTTGTCGATTAAGGTCGAACTTCTATGTCCGTTCTTTAAGCCGCTGAATATATTCAAAATCCGGATGGACAACTAAATCGGACAGATAGGCAGAGGTCGCGCTTCCAGACTTTCTCCTCCCGTTCAAAGCATTGATTATGGCGTCAGCCGATTTAATGCCCAGCCCATGGCCGAAATAAAGGTTATTATCCAATAATATCGCGTTCTCTCCCTGCCATTCAGGGGTTTCCGGATTGAAATCCGGATTTTCGAAATAGACGACGTCCCCGGCTGCGGCCTGCGGCGTACGGGTCAACTGCAGATCGCTGTCGTATTGCCAATCGTAAAGCACCAAATTATTAAAATGGTTATTGAAAGCTGTAGCGCTGATTGTATCCAGCACGCCTTTATAGAGAATTACAACCATCGCCGTTGCGCACTCCATGGCGTATCTCGAGCCGTTATTAAAAATATCCTTAATCGCGTCTGATGGCAGCACCTCCTCCCTGAGCCGAAGGCCGCCATTCGGCATACGAGTCCAAAAGCTCTCATTGCCCCTTGAATTTTTGAAGGTCGCGAATTTTGCCCCTCCCGAGTAAAAATCCTTTGCGGCCTGTACGATCGCTCCTCTTAATGCCAGCTCGAAATCCAGCGCCTCCGGCGAGCGATACGTATACACGGCCTGATTCAGTCTCTTTTGGGCAATAATGCTCCGGTACAATTCCGACGATGCAAGCTGGTCGAGCCGGCCAGCCCTCATATTGAACGTAATAATCACGGCCCCACCTCCTAGGCGTAATACTCGTATTGTATGCGGGGCGGCACGTTTTCGTGCACATACCTCCCATAGCAGCCCGCAAATATTGGAAACTTTTATTCCGAAAAAGCGTCTAATTTATAGACCAAACGCAAGAGCCATCTTTTTCTATCAAAAAAGAAGGAATCCCCTTGCAAATTGGCGAATTTTGTATGCTAGGGTGCGTTCATCTTTCAGGTATTTGGAGCATTTAGCGAATTTTGATATAACCGGATGCACTGATGTTGTGCTATCATGAACAAGCAGTAATAGTAGAGACAGCATATAACTTGGATGGTGGAATCAAAACATTATGATTTATACGGACTGGATATACTGGCTGTTCGTGCTCGTGGCTGTCGTCACGTATCACATTATGCCGCATCGAATCAGACCCTGGGTGCTGTTCGCCGCAGGCGTCACCTTTTATTACTACTACGCAGGCTCCTACCTGTTCCTGCTGCTGGCAGAGGTTGTCATCGCGATTCTCATCGTCAAGGCCGCAGCCAAGTGGAGTAAACGCTGGATTTACCCCGCTGCGATCATCGGGGTCATTCTCGTGCTCGGTTACTTCAAATATACGAACATGCTGTTGGATACACTGAATGACCTGTTCGCCTTTATGCAGCAACCTTTTTTCCCGAAGGCCGAGCAAATCGTTCTCCCTTTAGGAATTTCATATTTCACTTTTGAGCTCATTCACTATTTGGTGGAACGCAAACGCGGAAATTTGCCGGAGCACAGACCGGAAGGATTGCTGTCATTCATCTTCTTCTTCCCGACGATGGTGGCCGGACCGATCAAGCAATTCCAGGTGTTCTACCCGCAGATCAAAGCGAAGTTCCATATCGACCATATTCTGATCGGAATTACCCGAATCGGATTCGGTATGTTCAAGAAGCTTGTGCTGGCCGGAACGATCGATCTGCTCGCCCAGCCGGTATACTCTAAAGCCGGGATTGCCGGTGCCGATACCGGAACGCTATGGATTTCGCTGATCGCCTATACATTTGTCATCTATTTCGATTTCTCGGGATATTCAGACATCGCTATCGGTACGGCGCGCTTGTTCGGGATTGTCATTCCCGAGAACTTCCGGTTTCCATATCTGGCCCGCAGCGTCGCCGAGTTCTGGAACCGGTGGCATATCTCCCTTGGCTCCTGGCTCACACGCTATGTGTACTTCCCGCTGGGGGGCAGCCGCGTATCAGCTCCGAGGGTCTATCTGAACCTGATGGCCACGATGACCGTGTCAGGACTCTGGCACGGGGCAGCCTGGAATTTCGTCGTCTGGGGAATGTTCCATGGCGTCATGCTATGCATCCATCGCTTCCACGTGAAGCAAATCAAGCCGAAATTAAAGCCCGTTCCTAAGTGGCTGAAGCCGGGAACGACGGTAATCGCTATTCTGATCACCTTCTTTGGCGTGACGATCAGCCGGGTGTTCTTCATTCTGCCGATCGTTGACGGATGGGATCTCATGCTGCGGCTGCTGGGCTTGCGCTAAAATAGCTTAGAATGAAAGTGAGGATTACCAATGACTAATTTATTCATGAACAAGACGGTTACCGTCATGATGGTCTCGCTTGCGATCGCGGGCTTGATCGGAATCAGCGACGGAGCGAGCCCGATTGTCGACCATATGAAGGAAGACGTCGTGACTCACGCGAAGAAGGAACTGCGCGTACCGGCTTACGACTCCATCGTCTATACCCCGCTATGGATCGAATATTTGAATGAGCAGCCGGACGACGGCAAGCAAGTGGTCGGCATTTTCGGTCCGTCTACCGTTTACGGCACGACCGTCATGAAGGGAGCCAATACCTCCGCCGGCGTGATGCAGGTTCATCTCAAGGACCAACATGTGCTCAATTTTGGCCTTACAGGCGGCAGATTTACAGAGACCTACGCCGTGCTGGCCTCCATTATCGACAAAGTCGATTATGTCGTCTATGAAATCAACTACGGGATTGTTACCGTCTCAGATAATGAGCCTAGCGTAACGGTATACCCGTCTCTCATTACGAAATTGAATCAGAACATTCCGCGGAGCTGGCTGAACGATTTTCCCGATAAGAACCGGCAGTCGCTTCCAAGCGACATCCATAACTGGGCAACGTCCCACTTCCTGAGCAATTGGACGCTGTACCACGATCGCGACGTCATCAGCTACAAGCTGTTCAAGACGCGTACTCCGATGGAGAAGGTTCGCCGGGAAGTCAAAAGCGAGCTGGACAAGAAAAACGGCGTGACGCCAAGCTATGCTCCGATGTACACGGCATTCGATAAAATGCAGGACAAACACAAAGAGGAAATCGAAGAGCACTTCAAAAAGCTATACACATGGAACAAACCGTTCAATAAAGATGACAGCTTCGGCTTGTTCATGATTGAGAAGACGCTGGATCTGCTGCAAGAGCATAATAAGAAGGCCGTCTTCTACTCGGCTCCGCTGGATAAGGAGCATATTACGAAGAAGAAGCTGCTGAATTGGGAAGACTACAACAAAGTGATGGGGGCCTATCAAGGGCTGATCGAGTCCAGAGGCTATTCCTACATCGAATTCAACAACGGGAAGGACAATACGATTCCGCATAAATTTTATCGCGATCCGTCCCATATGCTGGATGAAGGCAACAAAATGTTCGGCGAAATCCTATATAAGAAGTTGACGCAATATGGAATTACAAACTCGTAGCGCCAAGCTCGCCAAAACCAAAGCCAACCGCCTCAGCCATCGGATCGGCCGAGCACTGATGATGCTGGGAACAGCGGTCGGCGGAGCCATTGTCATCATAGCTATCGTGATAGGCATTTTGTTCTTCTCCGGCGAGACGCAGGAATTCATCTATATGAATTTCTAAATGAAAGATTAGGAGTACATTTCGCTCACGTTCATACGTTATTATCATAGGGATAAGGGCTTCCTCGCTCGTTTGTAGAGTGCGGGAGCCCTTTTTTTTATTTATTATAGTTTAGTTTGGCCATCACTTAGCCGCTGCTCTATCGCAAATATTGCAAGTAAAGTAGGCATCAGCAATATTGGCATTATGGGGATGTGCCAAGTCAGTAGTTTGGGTAGTATGACGATGATGGTGAATACGGCGAGTACGACTAGCTCGCTAGAATGGCGTGATGGCGTTAATGGCGAGTAAGACCAGTAGAGCTAGGATGGCGTGACGGCGTTAATGGCGAGGTATCTAGATGCATTTCATACAGCTAGTTCACCGATTTTTGCCGAGTCGGCGGCAACTAACTGTAGAACCTACAGTTAGTTTGGGGTTACTATGGCGATTCAACCCAAATTCAGCCAAACTAACTGCATGATCTACATTTAGCACCTATACTTTTTAACAAATGAGGCTAACTAGTTGTATAAAATGCATTTAGTACTCGATCCCATCCTAAAACCCGGCGACTGGACTAAGTTATTCAAATAATTATCATGCCTCATGTAGGAGGATAGCCATACGAGCAACCCATATACCAGCACAGCACCTCTTATATACAAGTATCCTCAGTACAAGCATGCCACATGCACAAGCATCCCTCATGTACTATATGCTCGGTACAAGAGTATACCCTAGCGTAATGACACCTACCAGACTATATTAGTCCCTTATCCAACCCTTCGAACCCTTGCCTCGTTAATTCATAGTACAAAATGCGTTGTCCTGTCCCACGATAGACTGGCTTTAACCAACCCTTCTGGCATAACCGCTTCAAATGGACGATCGCGGTGCGATGATTGATCGAGAAATACTTTGCAATATCGATGGGACGAACCGGTCGAGCTAGAAAGATCACGTAGCGAATGATCTCTTGATCCGCGAAAAAAATTCGCTCCACTTGCTTATTGGCCGACTCGAATCGGCTGAGTACCATACGCAGCAAGTAGATGCAGACATCCGGCCGATGTGCAACATCATCATAAGCGAAAGAAATTACTTGAAATCCCATACCGGCCAAAAAAGCTTCACGATTGAGTTCGTTGCAATATTTTTGCCGATCCATATTGGTGACATGCTCGCCGAATCCCTTAATTTCGATCAACAGCCTGCTTATCGCTGGATCAAAGACATAATCGGCAAAATACGACCTCCCGCGCCAATCGAGCACTTCGTATTCAGGATGAAGACCTTCAAATTCTCCTTTTAAGGGCCACCATACATTTTCCGCAAAAAGGACTTCCCCATGTCCATGCCCTCTTTCCAACCTGCTCCTTCGCTCACCCGTCCGACGACACAAATGATCTTGAATAAAAGCTGCGTGCGCTTCCTTAAAACTCATCATTCTCAGACAACTCCTTCTATTCACCGAGCTATTAAAAATAAAAACGCCCTCAAACCACCCAAAGGTGATTGAGGACGTTCTTCGCCAATCAACCAGATAATACCAGCTGTTGTCTGGCAGCGTCAATAGTTAAAGGTGAATATGCAGAGGCTCTATGTTGGCCTATGTTGGGTCTATGTTGGTCTATGTTGGGTCTGTGCAAGCTCTATGCAGGATCTCACCCTATCCCATACACACCTACCCGCCTTGGCAGGCTACTATTGAAACTTTGGCAGCCAGCTTCCATGGGCTTCGATCAAATCGTCGCACATCGCCACGATATCATCGATCGAGAGCTCTGCGGCCGTGTGCGGATCAAGCAGCGCCGCATGATAGATATGCTCCTTCTTCCCGGTAACAGCCGCTTCAATCGTCAACAGCTGCGTATTGATATTCGTCCTGTTCAAGGCAGCAAGCTGTGGCGGCAGCGCCCCAACATAGGTCGGCGTAACGCCCGAAGCATCGACCAGGCACGGGACTTCCACGCAAGCTTCTTGCGGCAGGTTGGTAATCAAGCCCGTGTTCATGACATTGCCCCCGATTTTGTAAGGCCGGTTCGTCTCCATTGCCTCCAAAATATACGAAGCGTATTCCAAGCTGCGGGCATGCTCGATACTTTCGCTAGCAAACAGCCTCTCCCGCTGCTCCTTCCAACCTTCGATCTGGGCTATGCAGCGCCGCGGATACTCATCTAGCGGAATATTATAGCGTTCAATCAGCTCTGGATAATTGCGTTTAATAAAATACGGATGATATTCGGCATTATGCTCCGAGGATTCCGTAACGTAGTAGCCGAAACGCAGCATCAGCTCGAAACGCACCATATCATGGTGGCTCTCCTTCTGCTTCTCGGCGGCGAGCCTGCGAATTTCCGGATACAGATCCTTGCCGTCCCGCTTCACTTCGAGCAGCCAGGCCATATGATTGATCCCAGCAATCTTCGTCTCCAGACCCTCCTCGCTCAAGCCAAGCGCTCCGAACAGCTCCGGAATACATTTCTGCACGCTATGACACAAGCCGACGGTCTGAATTCCGCCTACCGTATTCATAACATTCGTCAATACCGCCATCGGGTTCGTATAATTCAGGAACCAAGCATCCGGACATACCTCCCGCATATCCCTGGCGAAGTCGAGCATGACTGGAATCGTCCGCAAGTTGCGGAATATGCCGCCAATCCCAAGCGTATCGGCAATCGTCTGCCGCAGTCCATATTTCTTCGGAATTTCAAAATCGGTAATCGTACAAGGATCGTATCCGCCCACCTGAATTGCGTTAATGACATATTTTGCGCCCCGGAGCGCTTCCTTCCGATCACTGTAAGCCTTCACAACACAGGTGCTGCCAAGTGACTGCTTCATGCTGTTGAGCAGGTTCTCTGAATCCTTCAGCCGCTCCATATCGATATCAAATAATGCGAGTTCAAAGCCCTGTAGCGATTCGGTCAGCATAACGTCACCGAGGACGTTCTTGACAAACACTGTGCTTCCCGCGCCCAAAAATGTAATTTTAGCCATTGCCCCATCGCCTCCATCATTCGTTAAATGTAACTTAACTATATGCGCGAAGGCGGCAGGCTGAACATGGTTCATTCCTGTTTAAACATGTCATAATCCCATTTCCTAATGCAGTTACTGCATTTATATTCAATATCACACCTGTTATAATGCATGTAACACGTTATATGGATCAGCCGGCTGGCCACCATCATGCAGCGCAATACTATGCGTTGGAAACGGCGAGTCGGTATAAAAAGAGGAGAAACAGCAAAAATGAGCCGTATTAACATCGTCCACTTTAACGAAACGTTCCAGAGCCAAATGGATCTCAGCCTGCTGTTCTTCGGCATGGAGGAATGCCTGTCCGGCCATGCCTGGGGGCCTGGACTGCGCGATTGCTACATTATCCACTACGTCCATGAGGGCGCGGGGCGGTTTCATATCGGCGAACAAACCTATGACCTGCAATCCGGCCACGGCTTCCTTATTCCTCCCGATACCCTTGTCCACTATGAAGCTGACACGGTCAGCCCATGGACTTATTCCTGGATCGGCTTTAGGGGACTTCATGTCAAATCATTGCTGCAGCGAGCAAGCCTCTCTGCGGCCAGTCCCGTCTTTCAATCAAGCAGCCGCCTATTCAAAACCTTTTACGACGATCTCGCAGCAGCCCGCTCGAACCGCGGCGGGGACGTGCTGATTCAGAGTATCGTTTACCGTATAATGGCCGATTTGATCTCCTGCTCACCAGATGCAGCGCTAGAACCAAAGGCCTCTTACTCCAAAGAGGTCTATGTCCGCAAAGCGATTGAATGGATTGAGCTGAGCTATAGCCAGAAAATAACCGTCATGGATATCGCCCGTTCCGTCGGGCTCGACCGGACTTATTTATCCGGGCTGTTCAGGGCGCAATTCGGCATCTCTCTGCAGACCTTTTTGCTGGAATATCGTATGAATCGGGCCATCGAACTGCTCCGAAATCCCGACCTTACCGTCAGCGACGTATCGCGCTCCGTGGGTTATACCGACCCGTTTCTATTCTCGAAAATGTTCAAGAAGGTGACCGGCCATTCGCCCCGTGCCTCCAGGAAACGTGAAGGGAACAAACCTATAGGTTAAAAAAACAGCTGCCCCAATGGGTCTTTATCTTGACCCTGGGACAGCCTGGTTGCCGTAAAATTTATTCGTCCTTCGTTTCTGTAAAGGTAGCTATGGTTGCTCGAAGCTTAGCCCCATCTTCCTCGTAATACCGCTTTTCCGTAATGCCGATGACTTCATGAAAATGTTCCGACGTGTCCACAACTGTCGCGATATAAATGTATTCATCTCTGTCGACCTTCCCACGGTAGGTCAATTCGTAAGCCCAATCCCCATTTATTCGAACCATCCGGTCCTGGATAACGGTCGATGTTGCATCCAACCCTTCCTCCTTCATGCCGAAGTAAAAATCCTCTAGTGTGACATCAGAATCGAATTCCTCTTTTGGATATGTAAATACAACGATACCTTTTCTGTCCAGATAATCGGATAATGCCATGTTCGCGTCAATCTCTTTGATTGTCGAAGAATCACGCTTTAACCCTGCTTCATCCGTCATTTGAAATCTACCATCCTCACTTCTATGTACAACACTTTGCGGCTCGGAATCTGGATAACCGGTTACAGTCAAGGCGATTACGTTCGGTATTACCGCCAGACAAATAATGACGGAGAATATGACCGTATGCGTAATTTTGGCCCTGCGGCTCGGCTCCTTAAACTTTAAATCCGACACTTTTAACACATATGTATTGGCGGCTATATCCCCTAGACGCTGCTTCTTCTTTGTGGCCAGGGCGGTTATTCCCGCAGGTATTGCCCCAAATAACACAGAATTCGTCTCGACCAGGCGGAGCAGCGTCCGTATCAAGGACTTAAGCAATCCCGGCGTCCTTCCATCCTCTCTAACAACCTGAATGCGTACAATAAATTTTCCCACCGTAAAACCTGTAAAGCCTTCAAGCAAAAGATGATACAGCAGCAAGAAACCAATAAAGACCGGGGCCAAATTCGGATTGTTAAAAGAAAGCATCGTAAAGAGTACCCCCACAAAAGTAACCAGATCTATCATCGTAGCGGCCCAACGTCTAAAAACGATGTTAGATCCATAGCTGCGAGCGGTTGCTTCTACCCGCGAATACTGCGGCTCCGGAGGAACCGGGGGACCGTTGTAATTACCCCATGGCGGCGGCCCAGGAACTGGGGCTTTGAAATTCGGGTCCGAACTGGGACTCGGACTAGGTATTTGGTTTTGATCCAACGAAAAAATCACTCCTTACCCATTTGTAGGTCATTTCTTATGTAGTGCCAAACAGTAAGGAGTATATGTTATTTTCTTACTTCTGTAAATATTAATTCCTGAATCAGACATAAAAGCCCTAATTATGAAAACGCCCCCGGAAACGGCTTGGCGATTCTCCAGTCCAGCGCTTAAACTGACGGCTGAAATGGGCGATATTCTTGTAGCCCAGCCTTTGCGAAACGTCTTCGATCGTTAGCTCGGGATCCATCAGCAGCAGCTTGGACTTCTTGAGCATTAAGTTGGACATGTACTGCCGCGGCGACATGCCGAAAACCGATGTAAACATGCGGTTCACTGAAGATGGGCTATAGCCTACCGCCGCAGCGATCGATTCGATCGTTTCTATGTCCCGCCCGTCGTGGTTGCCTTCGGCTGTTTCATCCACAGCTTGCTCCAGTAGGGCAGCAACTTGAGAAGCGGTATGGGACATCCGCGATGGCGAAGCATCTCCATCCCGCCTGCCGAGCGTGCCGCTAATTCCCGCAAACAGCTCGAACAACGCAGACAACGCTGCCATGCGGGATTCTACGCGGACAACGGCCTCCTCCGACGTCAGAGCAATCAGCTTGTCCAGCGCAGGCCGGATCACGGTCGCTAGTTCGCTTTCCGCAGCATGATAGCAGGCTTTATTGCGGTACAGCAGTTCGCGGAAGGCTCGTTCATCCACGTCAAAGTGCACGCAATAATACGTCATTTCCTCCTCGCCAAGCACCCGGCTTTCATGCAAGTCATCCGGTCCAAGCAAGAGTAAATCGCCCGGCTGCTGCACATATACCGTTCGATTGACCTTCATTTCCTGCGTGCCAGACAGAACCAGATTGACCTCGAATAGCGGATGTTTATGGGAAGGATATTTCCAATCCCGATCGACGGTACGCCAGTGGGCAGCGAATACGCGGAAGGTGGATTCCATATCGGGCAGCATCATTTCTCTTCTCATCCGATCCGTTTTGACCTCCATAACTCCTAACTCCTTTGCAAATATTCATCACAGCCAACAAAGTTGATCGATTTGGGTAAAAACCATCATGCAATGGATATGGGACGCCCCGTATATAATTGTTACAATATAGTTATTGTAGCATAGATATGGCCCGTAAAAGCATTTCGAAGAAATGGGTAATTTATCTGTGTTAACTTCAATATTCGACTCCCATCTTTTCCAAATAACCTATAAAGGAGCAATAGGCATGGCTATCATTCAAAACCCGATTTTGACGGGCTTCAACCCGGACCCGAGCATTTGTCGCGTTGGAGAAGACTACTATATTGCCGTATCCACTTTCGAATGGTTCCCTGGCGTAGGCATCTACCACTCGAAGGATTTGAAAAACTGGCGGCTGGTGACGAGACCTCTGAACCGCTTAAGCCAGCTCAACATGATGGGCAATCCGGATTCCGGCGGAATCTGGGCGCCTCAATTGTCCTTTGCGGACGGTCAATTCTGGCTCATCTACACGGATGTGAAAGTGACCGAAGGCCAATGGAAAGACTGCCACAACTATCTCGTGACCTGCGACACCATCGACGGCGAATGGTCTGAGCCGATTTACTTGAACAGCTCCGGCTTCGATCCATCGTTGTTCCATGATGAGGACGGCAAGAAATATCTCGTCAACATGCTGTGGGATCAACGTCTCGGCCATCACAATTTCTATGGCATCGTGCTGCAAGAGTATAACGCCAGTGAGAAAAAGCTGGTAGGCAAACGGGAAGTTATTTTCAAAGGAACCGACATCAAGCTGACAGAAGCGCCGCACTTATACAAAATCAACGGCTACTATTACTTGCTGACGGCCGAAGGCGGTACCAAGTACGATCACTGTGCTACCCTTGCACGATCCAAAAACCTGCGCGGCCCTTACGAGGTGCATCCGGACAACCCGCTGATCTCATCGTTTGCCGTACCGCGCAACCCACTGCAAAAGGCAGGACATGCCTCAATCGTACAGACGCATACCGACGAATGGTTCCTCGTTCACCTGACGGGAAGACCGTTGTCCCGGGAAGGGCAGCCATTGCTTGACCCTCGCGGCTACTGCCCGTTGGGAAGAGAGACGGCTATTCAGCGCTTGGAGTGGAAGAACGATTGGCCTTACGTCGTTGGCGGCAATCAGCCTTCCCTGCAAATCGAAGGGCCTAACATTCCGGAAGTGAAATGGGAACCCGATTTCCCGGAAAAGGATGATTTCGACAGCGATAAGCTGAATCTGCACTTCCAGAGCCTGCGGATTCCGCTCGGAGACAACATCGTATCGCTTACCGACAAGCCAGGTCATCTGCGCCTGTACGGTAAGGAATCGCTGACGTCTAAATTTACACAGGCGTTCATCGCCAGACGTTGGCAGCATTTCGAATTCACCGCGGAAACCAAAGTCGCGTTCAATCCGACGACATTCCAGCAGTCTGCTGGATTAGTCAATTACTACAACACCCAGAACTGGACTTCCTGCCAAATCTCCTGGAATGAGGACAAGGGCAGAATTCTGGAGATCGTGGCATGCGACAACTTTACGTTCTCCGCACCGCTGCAAGGCAACGAAATCGCGATTCCCGAGGACGTCCAGTACGTATACCTGCGCGTAGACGTAGAGACTGACGTGTACCGTTACTCCTATTCTTTCGATGGAGCCAACTGGACCGTCATTCCGATCAACTTCTACTCCTACAAGCTGTCGGACGACTACATCCAAGGCGGAGGCTTCTTCACAGGAGCGTTCGTGGGCATGCAGTGCCAGGACACCTCCGGCCAGAACGAACCGGCAGACTTCGACTACTTTATCTACAAGAACAATTAATATATGAACAACAAGCCGCCCAAGGATAACTTTATCCTGGGGCGGCTTGTTTTGTGGTTGAGGGTGGCTAGCCCGCAGTTGGTTTGCGATTTGGCAGTGGTTTGGATGCGGTCTGGATGTGGCTTGTCCGCGGCTCATTCGACGCTATGAGGCCTGCTCGATGTTTGTACGTTGCTCGTCCGGCGCTTGATCATTGTTTGCCAGCAGCTTGCTCGTACAATCGACCACGACCTCACCATCAGACAGTGCGATAACAATGTGTACTGAATGCACCGCGAAGAACACGTGGATAACTCTCTAACCTTGAATCCTAACGGACACAGGAGACGCTATTTCCGCAAAAGTGGTACTTTTGCCAACCTTAACGGACACCAGGGACGTTATTTGCCCTTAATCGCCCTCATTTTGAGGTATTTGGGCTCAAAGAGGGCCCCCTGTGTCCGCTAGATCTGCAAATCCGCCAATTTTGGAGCTATAGCGGAACCAATGTCCGTTAGCATGCTACCCCACCTTATTTATGCAATCCTGTCGCCAGACAATTAGTTACTTCACCCTGCTACTCAGCTATTTTGTTACTCATTCACTCACTTACCCCGCTACTCACTTCGCCCCCCGTGCCACCGTTACGTTCGCACATGTTGCCTGGCTGGTCATGCTATAGTACTTACTTACGCCTCATCGCCCATCTACCTACACACTGCTTCCACGCCCTCATCCCCAAACTTACCCTCGCTCTCCAAAATGAATAAAGAACCTGGGCTCGCCCAGATTCTTTATCAAATGCAGCTATAACAATACTTTATTCACGACTTCTTACTACTTCAACTTAACCCTTAACCGAACCAGCCGCAATCCCTTCGACGATCTTGTCGCTAAGGAACAGGAAGGTAATGAGGATCGGCAGAATACTGATCATCAGGGTAGCACCGATAGCACCCCAGTCGGTCGTATATTGACCGATGAAGTTCTGAACGCCGACCGTCAAAGTCTTGTAGATATCGGAGCTGATGAACGTATTCACGAAAATAAACTCATTCCAGTTATAGATCATGTTGATAATCGCTGTCGTGGCCAGCACGGAGCTGGTCATCGGGAATACGATTTGCGCGAACATCCGGTTCACGGAGCAGCCGTCGATGACGGCGGCTTCTTCTACCTCGCGCGGCAGCGCATAGTAGAAGCCAAGCAAGATCATGATCGTAATCGGCATATTGAACGCAACATACGAGAATATGAGTGATAATGGATGATCCGTCAAACCGATTTTGTTATATACGCTAAACAAAGGAATCAACGTCGAGTGGACGGGAATCATCATCGCGACCATGAACAAGCCAAGCACGAAGGAGCTTCCCTTCCATTTCATTCTCGTCACGGCATATGTGACCAGACTGGCCAGAATGACCGTCAGCGCGGTCGCCAGTACGGTAACCCATACGCTATTCAAGAAGTACACATTAATATTCCCCGCGTTCCATACCTTGGTATAGTTCGCCCATTTAGGGTCCATAGGGAGCGAGAACGGCGGAAGGTTGAACACTTCCTGATTGTTTTTTAGCGAGAAGAACAGCAGCCATACGAGCGGCAGCAATTGAAGAACAGCCACCAGAATCAAAATGATATACAAAAGGCCATAGCCTAATTTGCGTACAAGGGCTGCCCCCGGGCTAGCCGGCCCGCTCTGAAGCTGTCCTGCGGTTCCAGACATCATGAAGCGTCCCTCCTTAGGAATATTGAATGGTATCTTTCGTAGCGGTTAATTTGCGAATACCCCACGTAATCACAAGACAAATGACGAGCAGGAAAAATCCGATCGCGCTGCCGTAGCCGAAATCATGGGCCCGGAAAGCTACGCGATACATGTACGAGGCCATAACCTCACTGGCTCCGTTCGGTCCACCATCGGTCATGACGTAGATCAGGTCAAAATATTTCAGCGACCCGACAACAGCAAGAACGATCGTAACCTTGATCACTTCCATCGCAAGCGGAAGCTTTATTTTCCAGGCGATTTGCAGTGCATTCGCACCGTCGATCTTTGCCGCTTCCTCCAGGGAAGCCGGAATATTCTTCAGAGCTGCGTAGTAGATCAGAATATAGAAACCCGCATATTGCCACAGTATCGGAATGAACAGTGCAGGCAATACCAACGATGTGTCTGCAAGCCATGCAGGAGGATTAGCAAAACCGATAGATTCCAAAAAGCTGTTTACGATCCCGTTGGTCGGGTGGTAAATTTTCAACCACAATTGCGCAATCGCAACCGACGATAACAGCATCGGGATCAAATAAATTTTACGGAACAGGTTCGCCCCCTTAATGCGGGTAGCAAGAACCATAGCTACAGCCAAATAAATCACAAGGCTGAGCGTAGAGAACAAAGCCAGCAGAAGCGAGTGCCAGGCACTGCTCCAAAAAGCGCTATCTTTCGCTAGAGCCAGATAGTTTTCAAAGCCGATGTAACTCATGGCGCTGATGCCATTCCATTTGTTTAAGCCGTAGTAGCCGGTAAGTATGATTGGAATGTACACGACGCCCAAAATGAGAAGCAGTGATGGCAGTACATAGAGTGCGATTATCTTTTTATTTGAGAGCACCTTATCCACGTTGTCCGACTCCTTTCCTCCATAGTCGTTTCTAAGCCGCTGTTAAGAAAAGTCTATCCGGCATTACCGCCGGATAGATCTCTTCATCTTGCTGCACAAGTACCTTTAAAGAACAGCTATTATTGACCTTTGGCGATTGCCGCGTCATGCTCTTCCGAGAATTTCTCCGGCGTTACCGCCTTGCCAAAGAGAGCCTGGATCATGTTAAGGTGTGTCTCTGCCGCATTCGCAGGCATTTGTACGTCTGCGAACAATGTGACGCTGCTTGCTTGGTTCATTTCGTTGAACAGATCAATATACAGTTGAGGCAGCTCTAGGTTGGTTGTATCTACCTTCGTAGCTGGAATAACGCCTGCGCCAGTTACGGATTGCTCGCCCCATTTGGTGACGAAGTATTCTACGAATTTCTTAGCTTCATCCTTCACTTTGGAGTTCTCACCCACGAACAAGCCTACGCCCGGACCGCCAACCCAGCTGTTGATGTCGCCTTTGCCGCCTTCCACAGTCGGGAACTTAAAGAAGCCAACATTATTACGGAACTCCAGTGGAATTTCTTCGTTCGTCGTAAAGTTCGGAAGATCCCAAGAGCCCATCATGTACATTGCTGCTTTGTCATTCAGGAACTCGGATTTCGCTTCTTCATTGGACAAGCCGTTGAAGCCTTTGACAAAAGCGTTGCTGTCTACGAGTGCTTCAATTTCGGTTCCTGCCTTAAGCAGCCCTTCGTCCTTGAAGGATGCCGATCCGCTGATCGCATTAGCCAGCGTTTGTTGTCCCGCGATCCGGTCAGCCATGTACATGTACCACAGGGAACCAGTCCAACGGTCTTTGTTGCCCAGTGCAATCGGCGCTACGCCGTTGTCGGACAGCGTTTTCACAACTTGTTTAAATTGCTCGTACGTTTGGGGAATCTCAAGATTGTATTTTGCAAAAATCGCTTTATTGTAATATACAGGCGCGATATTGAACTCAAGTGGAAGCGCATACGTTTTTCCGTCAATATTGTATGCCTCGGTCGTGCCGGCAACGAATTTACCGTTCAGCTCGCCGCTTAGCAGATCATCTACTGGAGCAAACAGATTGCCTTCAACATAAGGTTTCAGGAATCCCGCCGCCCAGGTTACACCAACATCCGGAAGTTCATTGGATGCGGACAGTACTTTTAGTTTGTTTTTGTACTGCTCGTTATCCAATACCTCTTGCTTGATTTTAACGTTAGGGTTCTCGTTCTGATATTCGGTAATGATTTGGTTCACGATTTTGTTCTGACCGGCAGATACGCCTTCAGGCCAGAGGTGCATAAAGGTAACTGTGACTTGATCACCCTTGGCTTCGCCACCGCCCTGAGATGCACCGCTATTGCCTTTTGCACCGCAGCCTCCCAAAACTAAAGCCAAACACAATGATGTTAATAGCAGCATCGTCCATTTTTTCTTGAACACGTTTACAACCCCTTTTCTACGAATGCTAGCGGTTTCATTCCGCTTAATTAAATTGTAACAATGGTAGGATCATGCCGTAATGATAGAGGGATTGGGATTTATGCCACTATTATTGGATTGTGCCGTCCGAGTCTTTCACGCTGCTTCTATATTGCCCAGGGCTTACCAGCTCCGTCTCGCGGAAGACTTTGACGAAATATCTGGCCGTCTGGTATCCGACCCTCTCCGCAATCTCGGCGATAGGAAGAGCCGTTGTGGTAAGCAGCACCTTCGCCCTCTGGATTCTTTGCTTTGTCAAATATTCGCTGAATGTAAGGCCCGTCTGGTCCTTGAACAGCACGCTGAAATAGCTGGCGTTCATATGAAGGTGATCCGCCAGGTCGCGCATGGATACAGATTCGTGCAAATGCTCGTCCAAATAACGGATCGCATCGCGCACCGGGGTGCTGTATGCATTCTCATGCTCCATGGTCTCCATGAGCTTCGGATCGACCAGCTTCTCCATCCGCTCGATCCGGTGAATATTCTCCTCCCGCTGCAGAGCGAGCTCGACAGCCTGAATGAGTTTTACTTTATCCAGCGGCTTCAATAAATATTCGATTACGCCGAATTTGAGCGCCTTCTGCGCATAGTCAAACTCTGGATGACCGGAGATGACGATAACGACGGGCGGATTCTTCAAATTCTCCAGCCGCTCAATAAGATCAAGACCCCCGATTTCCGGCATCCGTATATCAGTCACGAGCAGATTGGCTTCGTCCTCCTGCAGCCACTCCAAAGCTTCCACGCCGCTGGATGCGGTCTCGATCCGGTAACGGCCTGAGGACCAGGCCTCCAATGTTTTGCGGACGCCGTCCCTTGTCCTTGGTTCATCATCTACGATAAGTATCGTCTTCATGACTCATTGTCACTCCCATATTCAGTCGGTATTTCAAAGGACACCGTCGTCCCCTGTCCCTTCTCACTCTTAATCTCAAGTCCATCCGTGTTGGAGTCAAAGCTGAGCCGCAGCCTCCGCTCTACGTTAACCATGCCGATGCCATGTCCCTTCGTGGCGCTCACATGCCCCTTTCGCATCACGGCGTACAAGGAGCGGAGCTTCTCCTGATCCATGCCTGGGCCGTCGTCCTGTACGATTACCCTGGTAAATCCGGGTCGGCTGGCTTGCTCTACCCGCAAAACGACCGTGCCCGGTCCTACTCGCTGCTCTACGCCGTGCAATATGGCATTTTCAACAAGCGGCTGAATCAGCAGCTTCGGTACAGGTACCCGGCGGCAGTCCTCATCGGCTTCAATTCGCCACGACAGCCTGTCCATCATACGCATGGCCATAATTTTCAAATATCTTTCCGCATGATCCAGCTCATCGCCGAGCGTTACCCACTCATCCTCATCCGTCTTATTAATGACGTAGCGGAATAGTCCGGACATCGCCACAATGATCTGGGCCAGCTCTTCTTCCCCTTTATCCTCCAGCTCCCAGTAGAACGCCTCGAGCGTGTTAAACAGAAAATGCGGGTTGATCTGAGCCTGGAGCGCCTTCAGCTCCGTCCGGCTCTGGATGATTTCCTTCTCATAGACGACTTCAATCAGTTCGTTCAGATCGACAACCATTTGATTGTAAGAGTTGTTCAGCTCATGGATCTCCATCGTCGTAGACGTAATCGGGCTGGGCTTCAACGTACCGAAGCGAGCACCGCGCATCGCCTTGATCAGATTCAGAATAGGACGTGTAATCATCGTGGATAGAATAAGGGTAAAAATCAGAAAGAGCAAGCCGCCAACCATACCCGATACGAGAATCGTAGTACGAAGCACCGAAATTCCCTCGGTGACGTAACCCATCGGAGTCAGAATCGCTAGCGTCCAACCCGTGGCTTCAGACTGCTTCTGAATAGCGATATAGGCTTTGCCGTCAATCGTAATATTTTCCCCTACATGGCTGAGCAGCGCCCTCGAATCCACCTCTTGGGGGAAATCGGAGAAAATCGTTCGTCCGTTTTTGTCGAAGAGCCCCATCGACTCGCGCATTTCGCGCTCCGTCGCCTCGGCGAGCTCGAAGTAGCTTTTCTCAATATGAACCATTAAATACCCGGCATGCGAGAACGACTTGTCGATCAGCCGGATACTGCGAATCGCAATGACTCCATCCGGATTCTGGGGATCGAGTCCAAACCACACCAGCCGGCCCATTTGCTCATCGACCTGGTCAATCCACCCGCTGGACACCCGCTCGGTTAATCTAAAGTCATCTAGCGGAAGCAGCCTCTGGTAATCGGCCGTGTATAACTCAAGCGAGCGTATGCCTGTCGCATAAGCTTCATATTTGCGCACCTCCTGCTGGAGAAGCTGGCGATCTGCGAAGCTGATCGGCATCCCTGCCATCTCATCGGAGAGCAGCCGCTGGGTCGTTGCACTCATCGCCACCTGGGCAGTCAGCGTATTGATTTGCTGCAGAAGAGCATCCAGCTTGCCCGTAGCTTGAACTGCGGTTTGCTGAATATGCTTCTCCGCATTGTTGCGCAGCAGGACGGAGACTTGACCGAACGTAATATAGCCTACAGAAGCCAACACGATGATCATGACCAGCATGAAGCCGAGTAAAATTTGGTTACGCAGCGTATTAATCCGCAAAAGTTTTGACAAGACTACACATCCTTCGCCATAGCGTTCTAGTATTTACTATACACAATTATCTAAAAATGTAGGTTCAAAAAGTCAAGGCAAGCTTTTGAGAAAGCCAAAAAAATAGTTCCGCTCGTCCAACCTCAGGTTAAACGACGGAACTAAGTAGTGAAATTGTTAAAAGTTCTGATCACAGAATGCAGCTCCTGCTGATATTCCTTATATTTTGCGGCATCCGTCCATACTGTGATCCAATGATAATACTGCTTCGTCTCAATCGTGGTCACAATATATGCAACCTTTACCCCGTTCACTTCCTGTTCAACGGC
Organism: Paenibacillus sp. YSY-4.3; assembly: GCF_054767475.1. Taxonomy (NCBI): domain Bacteria; kingdom Bacillati; phylum Bacillota; class Bacilli; order Caryophanales; family Paenibacillaceae; genus Paenibacillus; species Paenibacillus sp. YSY-4.3. The sequence goes on from NZ_BAABMC010000002.1 coordinate 598,752, forward strand.
AAACTGATAAGCTGGATATCCGTTAATTACAGTAGCCCGCGGCTTATATATTGGCGAATGGGCAAGGCCTGAAGCAAAACTTTGCTCGGCGTATTTCTGATATTGCTCCAGCGTACAGTCACCCTTGAAGCGCTTCTTAGACTCAGAGAAAAGGGCTAAATATTTATTGGAGAACCGGTTGGAAATCGAAATCTCCGCCTCATTGTCCAGATTAGGATCGAAGAGCCAGTCGGGGCTCGTCGTAATTTTGAACTTTCCATTATGACTGATATGTATTTTCTCATTGCTGTAGTTTGCTTCTTTTTTAAACCCGTTCCCTTCCGAAAGCGGATTGAACCGGACGATCATCGGGAGCACCGCCGCCAGCACAATCGGTGCTGCCGCAAAGGTGATGGCAATAACCTCCTTGCTGCGGTTCATGGCATATGCGGGCAAATCCCCCGCCTTGACCACATAGGTCCGCGCTGCCACATCCCCAAGCCGTTGTCCCCGTTCCGTCATAACAATACCTAGAGCAGCGGGCAGACCGCCAAGCAGCAGCGGATTACAGTCAAGCACGCGGAGCACGCTGCGGATGAACGCTTTTGACAGCCCCGGTGGCTCCCCGTATCGGTCGACCACGCGGATGCGCATAACGCGTTTGCCGATCGTACAGCCCGTCAAGCCTTCAAGCAGTACATAGTAAGACAATATCAGAACGATAACACCCAGTTGTACAATAAAAGTATGCGTGTGCTGCATCATAAATAGCTGATCTATATTCATCGCCGAACGAACCAGTGCGGCGAACAGTATATAATCGATTAGGGTTGCCCCTGCGCGCCTCAGCAACATCGATACAGGCCGATAGGGCGGCACTGGCAATTCTTCAAGACCCTGCTTCAAGGATATCGACACTCCCTATTTCCTTTTCCGTATATTCCCATTTCAGAACATTCAAAGTATATGCCATCCTATCATTTTGTGCAAATTTGTTCGCGATCATGGAACGACCTGTATATCTTGTTCACAATTCGCCTTCACACGATTTCGGTATGTTATTCTATTATATTTATTAATAAGTTCATCCAATAGTATGGATTGCTCTAGTACCTTAGGATGCTGCAATCCTCCATACAGTAATTCTAAGCGATGCAACTTTTGCCTTGCCTCTTCAATTCTTTTTTTAAGAATTATTACAGGTTGCGCCATAATCCACACCTCCTACTGTAATATTCTAGAAGGTTATGTCGTATTTTACAGATTGATCATCAACACATAGTTTTATTTATTTAAAAACAAAAAAGGTAAGCCCTAAAATTGGGATTACCTTCTACATGCTATTTGAGTTACAACGACAAAGCATTGCTCTTAAATTTTTTTGATTGTTAACTTCCAATGCCGTTATCTAAAGCAGTAATACTACTACTAACTGGTGGATTTAATGCAACATTTGCAACAACACTAAGACTGACTAGTAACATCAATGAAACTATTAACCTTCTCATTATGATTTGCCTCCTTGACCATCTTTTCATATGTTAGTCTCTGCTCATTTGTACAAAACCTTTTATGCTTCTCATATAATGAAATGCAATCCAATATTCGACCTGTATTATTTACTTTAATCGAAATTTGAAGACTACGAAGAATATTATCAATCCCGTCTTCTTCCATCCCATTTAATTGGTATAGTGCTAGCTGATAGTAAAAGTTAATATACCGGTTCGTATAATTCGCTTCGTGGTAATAATTATTCTTATGTGCCCTAATTAACCCAAGTAATTGATCAAGTACTTTATCAATCCGAACATGATATTTATTAGCAGCCATAAGTATAATAACAGAGCTTGGAAGAACTTCATGAGGATACTTTGTTAGAAATGTAAGATAATCTTTTAAACCCTCAAAATTACCCATTAGTAAATTTATATTATGTAAATTAGCCTCAGCGAACAATTTAAATTTTTCAACTTCCTTTACCCCCTCATCATCTAAGCCCTCAAACCAGCTAAGGTCAGCATAACCATAAATAAATTCTTTTGCTTCTTCGTAGCGGCCCTGGTGTTCTAAAGCGGAGCTTTTTATTAGATAGCCTTGACCATAATAAACTACCAAATGACGTTCAGTTTTAAATGTCTGCTCTTCTTTTAACTCCCTATCAGAATACACGAATTGAGCAAGAGCAAGAAGTTCATCAGCAATATACTCCATTTTAGCCCAGTCCTGCAACGTAAAAGCTATGTTAGCCAATAGCAATAACGCATCAAGTCGTAAGTTTAAAGGTATTCTATCTTTATACGGCTCAAATTTTATAGCTGCTCGAAGATTTATTGTTGTATCTGATCCTAGTGACAATTGAAACAACCTATACTGACTAATTGCCAATCGCTCTGCATGCTGATATTTTTCAGTCTCAACGACACAGGAGTAAAGAATCGCGGCGGCCTCTTTCCAGCCATTCTCATACATGATCTCCGCTGTAATAAATAAATTAGGTATTTGCTTCAAGTCATCCAGTAAATAGGATAATATTTTTTGAATACAACCATACTTCTTTAACTCTGCACACCGAAGTAAAAATGGCCGCAACCGTCGCCAATTAAGTGAATGATGTACAAAGAAATCATCAACGAACAAATCATATAGGGTACCTTCTTCAAGACCCATACCTGCTGTTAAGCGATCCAATTGTTCCATAGAAATCGGGCGGTTACCGTTTACAATGCGGCTTAATGTACCAACATTGATTCCCGATTGTTCAGAAAAATACTGTAACGTATAACCATTTCTTTTCAGATAATTATCCAATTCAATTTGAATTGTGGTTGTAGCTTTCATATCAAACCCACCTATCAAATCATTAAAATACAAAATTAAGGAAAATTAACCTCTTATATGTAATAATAAGTTTAAATTTTACAATGGTCAATTGTTTAAACGAATTTTATTTCGTGAAATATACTACGTCAATTATAATACATGTTTTAATTTACGTGATATATTTTTCCTTTCTTAGGTATCATAAATTTTACAAAGTGATACTAATTAAGGAGCCAATGAATTGAAGCTTAGAGATGCTAGAGAAGCAGCCGGTTACACTCAAGAATCATTGGTGTACAAAATCAATGAAAGCATGAGTTGTACGTTGCGGAATTATCAAAATATTGAATATGGAGTAGGTATTCCTTCCGTAACGCTGGCGTTGCTGATTTGCAGTATACTCCATATTGATGCTAAAGATATAGATGAGTGGAAATTGAAATCAAAAAACTAAGGGCGCCCCTCAAGGGACGCCCTTCTCTCTTCATCATTATGCCGCTTTAGGCCAAACTACCAGCCAAAATCAAGTGTGTTTCCTGTTTCCACATAGGTTTTAATGCTGCTCAAAATCATCCACCAGCTCTGTTCTGCCTTCTGGAAACTAGGATGGTTCGGAGTAAACTGGTCATTGACCAAAGTCAGCTTCGTGCATTTGCCCACAGCGTCAAGCGTAAAGGTAAACCGCGATTCCAACTCAGCATGATTGTCATAATAGGCGGGACCAGGATGCTCTCTGCAGCTGAATACTTTATGCGGTTCGAAGGCCAGCACCTCCCCGTATAGATGGACTGTCTCCTCCCCCTCAGCTCCAGGCCCTACGTAAGCGAAAGAAGCCCCCTCTTCGAAGGTAGAACGCAGAGTGCAATCAAAAAAGGCAGCCTTGGTTCCTCCCGGCTGAATCAGCGCATCCCACACTTTCCCCGGCTCGGCGTTGATATAAAACTCGTATTTCAATTCCAATGTAAATCACTCCTTTTTAGCTTGTTGCGCCACGGCTAACGTTATTATAATCATGGTAGACAACCAGGTATTGTAAAAACGCGACACAGCAACCCAAATGTCAGGAGTGATACGATGCAGCAGGTTTCTAAACCGCCAAGGCCCAGTATGGGAGTATTAAATCTGCCAGAAGGAGAGAAGAAGTTCCAGCTGACACGCCATGCCCCGGCAGAAGCGCTTCGCTACTTCGTGAAGCATTACTGGATCATTGAATGGGACTTGAGCGGACAACCCTCCTACCAGCAGGATGTGCTCCCCAATCCATGCGTCAATATGGTGGTAGAGCATCGGAAGACCGCGATCTTCGGCGTCTCTACAGTGAAATACTCCCATCTGCTCGAAGGGAAAGGCAAGGTGCTCGGGGTTAAATTCAAGCCGGGCGGATTCTACCCCTTTATGAAGAGCCCTGTGTCCAAACTGAGCGGAGGAGGCATGAGCACGCTGGATATTCTCGGAATTGCCCCGCGGCAATTGGAGGACAGCCTCCTCCAGCTTCCAGGCACCGCTGACATGATTGGCGCCATGGACGCCTTATTGCTGGAGCGTCTGCCACAGCAGGATCCTAATGTTACGCTGCTTAACGATCTGATCGATCACATTAACCATCATCGCGAACTTACGGCGGTGAAGCAGCTTTCCGAGCACGCGCAAATGAGCATCCGCACACTGCAGCGATTGTTCAACCAATACGTGGGCGTACATCCGAAATGGGTCATTCAATTGTATCGTCTGCAAAATGCCGCCGAGCTGCTTGATTACGGCTATGCCTCGCCGCTCCCCGAGCTTGCTGCCGAGCTGGGTTATTTCGACCAATCTCATTTCATCCGGGACTTCAAGGCGATCATCGGCAGCACGCCTGAGGAATATATCCGGCGACGACGCCAAAACCGGGAATCCCTCTAATTCGATTTGCGCGTCAGCAGCGCGCCGATCCCCATAATCAGTCCGAGCCCCGTCGCACACAGCAAGCTGATTAGCGAATCATTTGATTTTGTCGCCAAATAAATCATGCCGTTTAAAAGAAATGAAGCGACGCAAATATAAAAAATCCACTTCAAGACCTGATGCTTCCTCATAATAATACGCTCCTCCCCTCATCACTCATCCGTATTTATTTGAGGCTGCCGCTGCCGTATAAACAACAAACACCCCTCTTATGAAACCATCATAGAGAGGGGTGTTCTCATTTTCCTTACGCATATCTTACATAAATCTTAAGTTGTGCAGTCTACGCATTCAGTAAGCTGTATACGTCTGTATAAGACAGATTCTGCGCGTCGGCTACAGCCTTGTAGGTCACGTGGCCGCTTAGGACGTTAATGCCCTTTGCCAATGCGGTGTTGTCCAGAGCTGCTTGTGCATATCCCTTGTTGGCAATTTGCAAGCCATACGGCGTGGTCACATTCGTCAATGCCAATGTCGAGGTGCGTGCTACCGCCCCAGGCATGTTCGCCACAGCATAGTGGATTACCCCATGCTTGACGTAAGTCGGTTGATCATGCGTCGTAATCCGGTCGATCGTCTCAATGGAACCGCCTTGATCTACGGCCACATCGACAATAACGGAGCCCGGAGACATCGTCTTCACCATCTCTTCGCTAACGAGCCTTGGCGTACGCGCTCCCGGAATCAGAACGGCTCCGATCAGAAGATCGGCCTGCTTGACAGCGTCGGCAATGCTGAACGGATTGGAAACGAGCGTCTTGACCCGGCCCTGGAACAAATCATCCAACTGGCGCAACCGGTCGAGATTCAAGTCGATAATGCGCACGTCGGCCCCAAGGCCAAGCGCGACTTTGGCCGCGTTAACGCCGACCATGCCTCCGCCGATAATCGTTACCCTGCCGGGCTCCACGCCAGGCACACCGCTGAGCAGAACGCCTTTGCCGCCATTGGATTTCTCCAGGAAATGAGAGCCGATCTGTATCGCCATCCGTCCCGCAACCTCGCTCATCGGCGACAGGAGCGGCAATGCGCCCGTCTCTAGCTGAATCGTCTCGTAAGCGATAGCGGTCACGCCGCGGTCGGTAAGCTCCTTGGTTAGCGAAGGCTCGGGAGCCAGGTGGAGGTAAGCAAACAAAATGAGGCCTTCACGGAGGTACTGAAACTCCTCGGCTACCGGCTCCTTCACTTTGACGATCATCTCTGCCGACCAGGCATCGGCTGCCGTGGGCACGATTTTAGCGCCTGCGGCCCCATAATCCTCATCCGTGAATCCGACGCTAAGTCCTGCCCCGCTCTCGATCCATACCTGATGCCCAGCCTGGACGTAGGACAATACCGAAGCAGGCGTCATGCCAACGCGATGCTCATTGTTTTTAATCTCTTTAGGCACCCCTACAATCATATATACACCATCCTTTATTTTTATATCAGCAAGCGCCGAATGTATAATTACTAAATTATAATGCATAATTACTGACTTTACCTAATTAAAGTTCACAAATGCTCCAAAAGCATCAAAATCCATGTATTTTATATGCACAAAAATCCGCTGCCGAGTTCCATGGCCTATCAAACCATCGGCAGCGCGTTTCCCACTTTAATAATTTCATCGATAAAAGCCTGGATCGAGCTCGTGATGTGAGAGTCCTTCCGGCGAATAAAAACTGTGGTAACCTCACGATAAGGGTCCGGCACCCGATGGCAGTGGAGCGTTCCCTGCGCAACCACGTATCCGACTGTGGATTCCGGTACGATCGTCAGTCCGATGCCGGCGGCCACGCTGCCGATAATCGTGTCGAACGTGCCGAATTCCATGATTTTCTTCGGAACGATGCCCTCTTCCCTAAGCCAGCTCTCCAATCTTTCGCGGTAGCTGCAGCCTTTATTGTATAGCAGGAGAGGTTTAGCGGTAATATCGTCGATTGAAAACTTCGTTCCCTTAGAGACGATCACCAGCTCCTCCTGGAACACCTCGTACTGCTCAATCAGCGGATGCTGGATAGGGCCTGTCACAAACGCGCCGTCCAGCTTGAAGTCAATCACTTCCTGAAGCAGCTGCTCGGTGACGCCCGCCTTCAGAGACAGATCAACGTTGGGGTAATTTTGCAAATAAGAGGATAACAGCTCCGGCAGCGCGATTACCGTCTCCACGATGCCGATCTCTAGTATGCCGGACGGTGTGGCCGAGCCCTGAAATACTTTCCTCATCTCATCGAATTTAGCTAGAATATCATTCGCATACTCCAGCAGCCGCTTCCCTTCCGTATTAAGAATCATTCCCCGGTTATGCCGGTAAAATAGTTCGGTATGCAGCTCACGCTCCAGCAGCTTGATTCTGGCCGTGACATTAGACTGCACATAACTTAGCTCCTGTGCGGCTTTGCTGATGCTGCCGTGAAGCGCAACACACTGGAATATCCGCAAGTCATTCAAGTCCATTCCCGTTCTCCTCCATCTGACTCCCTATTTAGATATCATTATAAATGATGGATAAATTGATTTACAATCATTTTACTGCTGTCTGTGATTAATTTATCATTTGTAATAAATACTAGTCCGGAAATGGTTAAGGAGAACGATGAAATGAATAAGAAGCAAGTCATCATGGGATCGGCCCTATGTCTTATCGCAAGTATGTCCTGGGGAGCGATGTTCCCCGTCGCGCATGTCGCTTTGCAGAAAATTGATCCATTCTATTTCTCTTTTATCCGTTATGGCGTCGTTGCCGTCATTCTCACAGCCATTCTGTGGATGAAGGAGGGAAAAGCAGCTTTTCGCCTGGAGGGAAAGGGGAAGGCTCTCCTCTTTTACGGCATAATGGCTTTTGTCGTATATAATATGCTCGTCTTCACGGGGCAGCATCTAATGGGGGATACCGGCACGATCACCGCCTCATTAATCGAAGTACTCATGCCGATGATTTCAGTCCTATTCGTCTGGATTACCGCGAAGGAGAAACCGCCCGGGTATACAATCGTCAGTATGCTCCTATGTCTAGCAGGTGCCGTGCTCGTTATTACCAACGGCAAACTTGCCTTCTTTGCGGCAGCTGGCAAATCGCTGTTCCCGCTGCTGCTTATTCTGCTCGGGGTTACAGGATGGGTGCTGTATTCGATGGGAGGAAGCCGCTTTAAGGAATGGTCGGTTCTACGGTACTCAACCTTGACCTGTATCTTGGGCAGCTTGGTATCGCTGGTTATCGTATTCTTCGCTACGCTGTCAGGCTTGCTGCCTGCTCCTTCCATGCAGACACTGGACGCCGTTAAATGGGAAATGGCCTTTATGATCCTGCTGCCGGGCATCGTGGCTCTCTTAAGCTGGAACGCAGGATTGAAGATGCTGACGCCGCTGAACGGAATTCTGTATATCAACTTCGTTCCGGTTACCACCTTGGTCATTATGGCCTTCCAGGGGTATCATGTTTCGATGTTCGAAATCTGCGGTACACTGCTTGTCATTTTTGCCATCGTGCGCAACAATCTGGTTCAGCGCAAAGGTCAGAAGGAACGCAGGCAACCCGCAGAGCCGAAGGCAACCACCCGAGCTGTCGCGAGTCGGCCCGGCCGCCAGAAAGACTCCAACCTAAACGCTCTCTAATTGTAAACCTCTCAAATTAAAAAAAGGCTCTCCCGAAACCAAGAATGAATGGTTTGCAGGGAGAGCTTCTTTCTTATTTAAACTTGATAATGCCCGAAGTATGCAGCAGCACTAGGAATACAAGAATCGGCGCGATGTAGCGCAGCATGAACAGCCACACCCGGAACCAGCCAGCACGCAGGCCGGAAGCTTCCGCCGCCCCCTTCCAGAAGTACCCTGCGAAGATCGTAATCGCCAGCCCGCCGATCGGCAGCATGATGTTGGATGTTATGAAATCCACCCAATCAAAGAAGGCTTTCCCGCCAAACGTAAGCTCAGGAACCATGCCCAGAGACAACGAAGAAGGCACCCCAAGCAGGAAGAGTAGCAGGATAAGAATCCAGACCGACCGTTTGCGGCTCCAGCCGAAGCGCTCCATCGTATATGATACAGGAACCTCCAGCAGGGATACTGCCGACGTCAAGGCAGCGATGGCCAGCAGGACGAAGAACAATCCCCCGAAGAACGCTCCAAACGGCATAGCCGAGAACGCAGCCGGCAACGCAATAAATACGAGCGACGGCCCCTGATCCGGAGCGATCCCAAACGAGAAGGTCGTCGGGAAAATGATCAGCCCGGCAATGAACGCGTAGATCAAATCGCCCGCTCCGATAGCCAGCGTCGCTGAGCCAAGGGACTGCTCCTTCCGCACATAGGAACCATACGTCAACAGTATACCCATCCCGAGCGACAAAGAGAAGAATGCATGGCCCAGCGCCACCAATGCCGATTCCGCGGTCAATTGGGAGAAATCCGGTTTGAGGAAGAAGGATACCCCAGCCTCAGCTCCCGGAAGGGTCACTGCCCGAATCATTAGGACGATCAACAGAACAACGAGACTCGGGATCAGGATTTTATTGAATTTCTCAATCCCCCCGGAAATCCCGAGAATAACAACGCCGCCTGTGATCAGCAGAGCAACGAATTGCCAGAAGAGCGGCATATAACCGGATACGAAATGGGAGAATTGCCCGGCAAAATCCGTATCGCTGAACAAATTCCCGCTAAAAGCCGTCACCGCATAGTGCAGCGTCCAGCCTGCAACGATGATGTAGAACGACAAAATCATAAAGGGAGCGATGACCTGCAGAATACCCAGGCCCTTCCATCCAGGCTTCCCGCCGACCCTTACGAAGGCCGTTGCAGCGCTGCCCCGGCCGCTGCGGCCGATCGCCAGCTCAGCTAGAAGCACTGGCAGCCCTATAATCAACAAACAGATAATAAAGAGCAGGAAAAATGCAGCCCCGCCGTTTTCACCGGTAATGTAAGGGAATTTCCACATGTTCCCCAGGCCCACGGAGCTCCCGATCGCGGCCATTATAAACCCGGTAGAAGAAAATCGGTCTTTCTTCCGTTCGTTATTATTACTTTGAACACTCATCATATCGACTCCATCTATCTATAATTTCCAGATCATTATATATCATTATTTCGCTTTGGTCATATAATATATTTCTCCAATTTATATACTGAATCTGAATACTACCACATTTAAGGTGCCGGGGACATGATCCCAACGGCACAATTCTTCTATCAGCAAATTATGAAATTTATGATAAAATCTGTCGATATATACCTATAGATTAATACATATTATTAAAGAAAGAGGTTTCCTAAATGACAATGATTGGGATCGATTTAGGAACCACCCATAGTCTGGTGGCCTATTGGACGGAAGAAGGTCCAAAAATAATACCGAATGTTTACGGAGAGCATCTGACTCCCTCCGTCGTCGGGGTAGACGATAACGGCGAGATCCTAATCGGACAAATCGCCAAAGAACGGCTAATGACACACCCTGATCTGACTGCCTCGACTTTTAAACGCTATATGGGCACAGAGAAGCTGTACCGGCTGGGCAAGTATACCTTTAGCCCGGAAGAGCTCTCTTCGTTTGTCATCAAATCGCTCAAGGCCGATGCCGAAGCTTTCTTTGGCGAAGAGGTGACCGAGGCCGTCATCAGCGTGCCGGCATACTTCAACGACACCCAGCGAAAAGCGACGAAGCGCGCCGCTGAATTCGCAGGCTTGAAGGTAGAGCGACTGATCAGCGAACCAACGGCGGCGGCGATTGCCTATGGCTTGCACCAGGAAGAATCGGAGACCAAATTCCTGGTCTTTGACCTTGGGGGCGGCACCTTTGACGTGTCGATCCTCGAATTTTTTGAGGGCGTCATGGAGGTCAAGTCCATTGCGGGAGACAACTATTTAGGCGGCGAGGATTTCACAGAACTGCTCGTCTCTTATTTCGTGCAAAAGCAGGGCCTCGACTATACCTCCCTGGATCTCAAAGCCCGTTCCGCGCTGTTCAAGCAGGCGGAGATGTGCAAGCGGGCGCTTGGCCAAGATCCGACCGGAACAATGACCTTTACCATTGAGGATGCGACCTATGAAACCACCCTCGATCGCAACGAATACGAGAAAATCGCCGCCCAGCTCATGCTGCGTCTGCGCCACCCTATCGAACGCGCGCTGCGGGATGCAGCTCTTTCGCCACGGGATATGGATGCTGTCATTCTGATCGGGGGCGCGACCCGAATGCCTGTCATCAAGTCGATCGTGTCGAAAATGTTCGGGCGTCTGCCTTTTGCCGGCGTGAATCCCGATGAGACCGTTGCCCTTGGAGCGGCCATCCAGGTCGCACTCAAGGAGCGAAACGAGAGCCTGAAGGAAGTAGTGTTGACGGACGTATGCCCATATACGCTTGGGATCGAGACCTCCAAACGAATGGGCGGGAACAATCAATTCGAGCATGGTCATTTCTCGCCGATTATTGAGCGAAATACGCCTATCCCGGTTAGTAAAGTGGAATCCTACTGCACCCTTTATGATCAGCAAAAAATCATTGCCGTAGATATCTACCAAGGAGAAAGCCGTCTAGTCTCCAATAACATCAAGCTGGGAGAGCTGGAAGTCGATGTCCCGCCCGATAAGGCCGGGGAGCAATCCATTGACGTACGTTTTACATACGATATTAACGGAATTTTAGAGGTTGAGGTAACGACACAGAGCACCGGAATGAAGAAAACAATGATCATCGAGAAGAACCCGGGGGTTCTTACGCCGGAGGATATCGCCAGACGATTGGATGAATTGAAGGGGATTAAAATCCATCCGCGCGAGCGCAGCGAAAACCGGCTGCTGCTCGCCAGGGGCGAACGTCTGTATGAAGAGGCGCTTGGCGAGAAAAGAGAAGAAATTGCTTTTCTACTCCTGGAGTTCGAGAGGGTGCTTACTTCCCAGAATGAACAAGAGGTCAAGAAAGCTGCTGCGAAGCTCAGAAAGCAGCTTGATCATCTGGAGAAGTGGAGTGACTACTTTTGAGCATCTGGGGAATTCTCGGCATTGAGCAAACCTATGACACTACCATCATTCGACGAGCCTATGCCAAGCAGTTGAAGATTCATCACCCTGAAGATGACCCCGAAGGCTACCAGCGGCTAAGGGAGGCCTATGACCGGGCCATGAAGCTGGCGAAACAGCATCAGCAGGAACAGATTCTATATGAAGAAGATGACGATGATGATGAGGAATTGGAGCAGAATGCGGATTCCTTCTCTTTTGAAGGGCCGATTTTCAGTGAGATTCCCCATAATTCAGAGGAAGAAGACCATCCCGATGACACAAAGGAAGAGGATCCTTCAGAAAGCATTGAAGAGTTGGATGTGGAGCCCCTCCGCATTCCACGCCTTCCAAAGTGGGATACCCTTGGCCGCGACGAGCAGCCTGAAGAGCATAACGAAGATAACTATTGGGATGACGATGATGAGGATCCTGATGAGGATCTTGATGCCGACCATGATTTTGATTTTGATGAAGAATACGAGGAGCCTGCCTATCCGGTAGATGAATTCATGGCGGATGTTCATGCATTATATTCGGACTTCACCGCCCGAATGGACACCCATCGCTGGCTGGAGCTCCTTGGCTCGGATGTGCTGTGGAACATCGATTACCAGCGGGCGGTTGCCGAGAGAATGCTCGATTATTGCGAGCAAAATTACTTTTTGCCAAGAGATGTCTGGAGAATCCTTGAAGAGCACTTCCGCTGGCGCGAACGAAGCATGGAGGATGAGGATTTTGCCGAGGATTATCATAAAATAGATACTTATGCCATCATGGACTTTCCCGGACTCCATATGGATTACTCGGCCATCCTGCAAGCGCAGGACATGGCGGACGAGCGCCGTGAGGACTTTCTCCGTTATCGTGAGGCCGTCGCCATTGCGCTTATCGAAGACGACAGACGCACCGCCCATGTTAATCTCATCAAGGCACTGGATATTTTTAAGGACGATAAAGATTTGCTCCGGCTGCAAACCGAATTCTATCGCCGAACCGGAAATGGCGAGGAAGCCCTTGCTTCCTGCAACGATTATATGCGGCTCGCCCCTGCGAATAGTGAAGCGCTCCTGATGAGAGCCCGTTTGCTGTTCGGCATGAATAGATTTTCCGAGGCGTTAGAAGATGTGCATCAGGTTCTGGACCAAACTCCGGAGCATGCCGAGGCCCTCGCCTTGGCAGGACAATGTCAAATGAGACTGGGGAACATGGATCAGGCTAAAACAAACTTCAACCAGGTGCTGGCGATTGACGGGGAAGATATCGAGGCCGTTCTTGGACTAGCCGAAGTTCACCGCCATACCGAGAGTACCTTTAATCATCTGAAAGGCTCTGCCCGTAAGCAAGCGCGATGGGAAATCAACATGGAGCTGGGTCGGCTGCCATTGCTTAGCCGATTGAAAAGAGCCGCGGTTCTGCTTTTTTCCCGGAGATGGCATGTCTTGACCATCATTGTTATTCTTCATCTCATCATTAACCAGTCCATCGTCAAGCATACCGGGCAATCTGCCTGGGCTTATGTGCAATCGATGTTCGTTCCTCCGCAGATCATCACCGTTCATGATGCCGCTGCCATGGATAGTCTCCCGGTTGGGACGCATTACGTGCGAATAAAGCTAACGAACGCCTTATATACGGGTATTTTGGAAATCGAGGACAAGGATGCCAAGGGCTCCTCCTCATATCGGTACCTACACGCGGAAGAAGCGAGGGAGCTCGGGCTAATGGATCGGCTAAGCGGGTATGTCTGCATCGGATATTCGGGTAATGCTTCCGTGATGATGATCGGAAGTTACAAGCAAGCTATGGAAGTATTCAATGGAAAAACCGTGGAAATCTCGGGTGAAATGAGGATATCTCATCCGCAGGAGCTCGAGCAGAAGATGGATCAATTAATACAGTTAAACCGAATGTCGGACAATTATTTGAGCGACCACCCTCTATCCGATTATTATATCGTCGCAGACGATATGATCAGGACAACCGCTCCGGCAGACAAGCTGCCGTCAACAGTCATGTTCCCGACGGTCCTCCTGATCCTGTTCTACATTCCGTTCATCCAGGAGGCACGGAGACAATGGAGATACATGCGCTACAACTGATTACAGGGGGTTTGGGCCAATGAACATGGATAAGCCAGAGGAACGCAAAGCCTGGATGCCTTACGTGAACGCCGTAATCTCCCTTTGCGCCATCGGCCAGGAGGTCGGCTACTTCGTCATGAACCCGAAGATGCATTATCGCATGTGGGGGCGCATGCGCGGCTTCCTGAAACAGCAGGATATTCACGATAAAGAAAAGCTCGCCGCCACAATCGAGTGGTTCCTTGAGACGGGCCGCCGCAGCGAATATTACCGCGATTACTGCCAGCTTTCGACACTGTCCGCCAACGAGCGCAGCCGATATATCGAGCTTTTGACGGACGAGCGAAGAAAACGCCAGTTCATGGTCGTCAACCGTTATTTATGGAGCCTCTCCACCGCAGGGATCGGAGCGTACGACTACTCATGGACGATGTTGAATTGCTTTGCCGGCAAAGAGGCAGGCTATTTATCGGAAAATGAAATGTGGGATTATATCGGTCAAGTCATTTCTTCGATTAAGGCAGATTTCTCGGACTGGGAAACCTATGTTACCAGCTATGCCGCTGGCCAGCAGTATTTCCCGCAGGAAAGTTCCTTAAACTTTGTGAGCAGGAACCGTAAAATTATTATGCAGATGATGAACAGCAACCAAAATCCAATGCATCAACTAAAACTGTAATTACTGCCATCGTACAACCTCAATCCATATTAAAGAGCGTCCCCATCGACATAGGGACGCTCTTATGCGCTAAAATCAAGATTCACCCACGGGCGGCCGTCCAATGAGCCGATTCCGTCCGGAAGCTACGCCGAATATAAGTACAAGTACGGCTACCCCCATCAGGAAAAACATTGGCCACCGCCATCCTTGGGTTGCATCATGTAAGTAGCCCACGAATGTTGGACCTATTGCAGCCAGCAGGTATCCGACCGATTGGGCCATTCCGGATAATTCAGCCGCGTCGTAAGCATTGCTCGTTCTAAGGCCGAATAGCATCATCGCCAGGCTAAAGGAACTCCCTAAGCTAATGCCAATCATGATTACCCAGAGCATCGTCAACCGGTCGCTGCCGTACAAAATTCCGCCCATGCCTATAAAGAAAAAAGATACCGTTATGATCATCAAGCCGACCTGGCTCTTCATGCGCCCTGCGACAATCGGCATAATGAAGGTAATCGGCAGCACGGACAACTGCATGAACGAGAGCGTCCAGCCCGCCGAATCGGCTGACATGCCTTGGCTTTTCAAGATATCTGGCAGCCAGGTCACCACGACGTAGAATAACAAGGATTGTAATCCCATATATAAAGTGACGTACCAGGCCAGTGCGGATTTCCACACGTTGGTTGGCTTGTCCCGCTGCCTTGAAATATGCGCCTGCTGGCGCTCGCGCCGCAGCTGGGGTGCCCAGAACACGGAAGCGATCAAGGCCAGCACGGCCCAAATCGCCAGCGCACCCTTCCACCCCAAGCCGGCTCCTTCGGCAACAGGTACGCTGACCCCGGATGCGATCGCGCCTGACAGATTCATGGAAACCGAATATAGGCCGATCATAAGCCCGGTGCGCAGTGGAAATTTCTCTTTGATCAGACTGGGCATAAGAACGTTGCAGACGGATATAGCCAGCCCGAGAATTACCGTTCCAATCAGAAGCGTCCCGATGCCCCACGACGATCTTATGAGGATGCCAACGCCAAGCAGTATAACAGAAATGAAGAGAACGAGCGGCATGCCGTAACGCCGAGCCAGCTTTGGAGCTATAGGTGATAACAGTGCAAAGCCGATCAGCGGCAGCGTAGTGATCAATCCGGCCAGCGTGTTGGATATGCTTAGGTCGGTACGGATGGTCTCAACTAGGGGACCTATAGAGGTGATAGGAGCTCGCAAATTTGTGGCGATAAAAATAATGCCCAAAACCAGCAGCCATACTCGGGAATCAGAGTCCAGATGGTTGCGGGAATGAGTTTCTATGGATTTTTTCATTACGTTATGTCCTCCATCTTGGTGCATCTGCTGTTCATGGATGCATTCAATAACGGATTATTATACTACACTTAGGGGACCTTGTCTGTCTATCGACGTTTAAAGACCCTGCCGGATTGGTCAGGGTCTTCATGGTCTAGTTAGTTTTCTGCGCTTGATAGGAACGTTTCGACATCCTGCAAAGACGGCAGCGCATCGATCGCTCCAGGGCGGCTCGCCGTAAGGGCCGCAGCAGCATTAGCGAACCTTAGCACGTCCTCGGTCTGTTCATGGCTCAGCTGCTCCAGCTGCGTCAAAAGCTGCGGTACCGACTGCAGTTGATACAGCACACCTCCGATGAAGGAATCGCCGGCTCCGGTCGTATCCGCGACTTCCACACGATTACCGGGCACGGACACCTCCAGGCCGTTGCGCGAGAACCATGTTGCACCCGCAGCACCGCGCGTATAGATGACATGCTGCACATCTCCGACGAACAGCGAGGCAATCGCCTCCTTCTCATCCTCATGTCCAGTGATGAAGGATAGCTCCTCGTCGCTGATCTTAACGATATGGCTTAGCGAAAGAAATTCATGGATGGCCCGGCGGCATGACTCCGCATCAGACCACAGAGGCAGCCTGACATTGGGGTCAAAGCTGATGACTGTGCCCGCTTGCCTTGCCAGTTCAATCGCTTTTCGATGCGCATACTTCACCGGAGCCTCAATTAAATCCACGGAACAAAAGTGCAGAAGGTCTCCAGCCGCGAACCAGCCGCTGCCAATCTCCTCCTCATTCAGCAGCATATCGGCGCTTGGATTGCGATAGAAGGAGAAGTCCCGATCCCCGTCCTCCTTGAGGCTGACGAATGCCAGCGCAGTGTTTGCTTCGCTCGTGCGCAGCACGCGAGATACATCCACGCCGCTAGCCGCCAGCTTCTCGACGAGAAAGTCGCCGAAGGCGTCCGCTCCCAGCTTGCCGATGAACGCCGAATGGCCGCCAAGCTTGGCTACCGCGCACGCCACATTTGCCGGCGCTCCGCCAGCCGCCTTCGAGAAGCTCTCCACTTGCTTCAACTCTACTCCCTTCCTGTCAGGAATGAAGTCGATTAAAGCTTCCCCGATCGTATACACTGTCGCCATTTGCAAGTGCCTCCTTAATGTCATGCTCTAAACCGGATTAATATCCCACTTGCGGAGCATGTTTACTCTGCTCTCTCCTGTCGAGAACAGCTTAATGCCCTGGGAATCGGCGCCTGGATAAATCCGTGCCGTCATTACTACTTCCCCATCCCCAGCAAATACCTCCACCGAGGATTTATCCACGAAAATCCGCAGAGATAGCTTGCCCTCCTGAAGAGGTACAGCCGCTTTACGCTGGCCGCCAGGTCCAATGCCTGCCCGCTCCCGATCGAGCAGCAGCATTCCGTCTTCCTTATGATAAGCTATGACCGTCTCTTCTTGGCCTGCCGCATCCGTCCGGAGCTTAAGACCAAATTCCTCGGCGTTTCCTGCGTCGAACTCGACTTGCAGCTCATAGCTGTCGCCGGATATTCCTAATTGCTGCTCCCCGTTCAATCCAATATTCTCCACCTCATACGCATTGCTGCGCATCGTCTCGATCTCTTCCACCGGACTGAACAAGATCCGGTCGCCATCCAGCACTGCAACGCGCGGCAAGCTCATCGCGCCAGCCCAATGATGGCCTTGCTGAGTCGGCATGTCCTGCTCCCACATATCCATCCAGCCAATCACAATACGTCTTCCCCGGTCATCGACCGTAGACTGGGATGCATAGAAGTCGAAACCATGGTCGACCTGGGCATAACACTCGAACGTGAACGTCCCAGCCGCGGAGTCGAATTCACCCACCATATACATATTGGAATGAAGATTGTTGTATTGCTCGCCCTGCGCCGGCATGCGCTGCGGAGACATCATTAGAATAGCCTTGTCCCCAAGCAGAAACAAATCTGGGCATTCCCAGTTGTCGCCAAAGGTGCCATCGCTTTTGGCTAATATGTTAACATACGACCAGCCCAGCAAATCATCCGAACGATATAGCAGTACGAGCCCATTGCCCTGCGCATCATTCGAGCCTAGAACCATATAGTACTGGTTATTGTACTCCATCACCTTAGGATCACGGAAGTCCTTAAGACTAACCCCTTCCGGAATTTGATCACGGCCAATGATGGGATTTCCCTCATATTTCTGAAAATGTACCCCATCCTCCGAGATCGCCAGTGCCTGAACCTGCTCATAGTCCTGATCCTGGTTCGGACCGGTCACTACATGACCCGTATACAAGAGCGCAAGCTTTCCGTCCTTGACAATCGCGCTGCCCGAGAAGCAGCCATCACGGTCATATTCTTGATCCGGCGCTAATGCCACGGGATGATACTTCCAGTGCACAAGATCCCGGCTGACGGCATGGCCCCAATGCATCGGTCCCCATACCGGTTTATAGGGATAATGCTGATAGAACAAGTGATATTCCCCATTATAATGAATAAATCCGTTCGGATCATTCATCCAGCCGAATTCCGCCATAAGGTGGTAGTTCAATCGGTAATCTTCCTTCAGCAGATGCTTCGAATCCCTGATGAACTCGTTAGCGCGATCCAACGAATACGTCCTCTGAGTAGTCATAGTTCCTCCCATACAAATCCTTTATTTAATAGAGCCCTGCATAACCCCTTGAATGATATATCTCTGAGCGAATAGATAAACGAGCATTACCGGTAATATAGTAAGCACCAATCCGGCCATCAACGGCCCGTAATCCACGGAATACGTCCCGTAGAAGCTGAACGTCGACAGCGGGAGCGTCCGATTATGCGGAGATACGAGAATAAGGGACGGCAGAAGAAAGTCATTCCAGATCCACAACACGTTCAAGATTGAAATCGTCGCGGTTGTCGGCGCCAGCACCGGGAATACGATCCGAAAAAATGTTTGCGTGCGCGTGCAGCCATCGATCAAAGCCGCTTCCTCCAGCTCTGCGGGTACGCCCTTTACGAATCCATGATAGATGAACACCGCCAGCGGGCTGCCAAATCCTAAGTACATGTAGATGAGAGCCCACTTGTTGTCCAGCATGTTTAGCGTTCCATAAATTTTGACCAGTGGAATCATAATCGCCTGGAAAGGAATAATCATCGCAGCAACCATCATCATAAAGGTATACTGATTAAATTTAGTCTGATTGCGCACGAAGTAATGCGCTGTCATTGCCGCAAAAAGCGAAATTAACGCGACGCCTAGAATAGTTACGGTCAGTGAGTTCATGAACGAAGCAGTATAATTCATTTTCTCAAATGCGTTGCGATAGTTCGTCCAATCCAAGTTCTGCGGCAGGGACAGCGGATTTGAAGTAATCGCCGTATTGGCCTTGAACGAATTTATAAGCAAGAAGACAAAGGGGAAGATGAACAGCGCCAGCACCAATGTCAATCCGAGAGTCTTAATCCATACCGACGTCGAACTGCGAGCGGTTTCCATTATGCCTCCACCTCCAGCTTCTTCCCAAAGTACACCTGAAGCAGTGTAATGACTGCGACAAGGAGGAAAAGGACTAATGCTTCCGCTTGCCCCAAACCATAATCACGGGATAGGAACGCTTTTTCATAGACATGCATCGACACCATCTCCGTGCTTTTGAAAGGGCCGCCCTTCGTTAGGGACAGGTTCACGTCATAGACCATAAAACCGCGCTGCAGCGTTAAAAATACACAAACGATAAACGAAGGAACCATCAGCGGCAAAGTCATCGTCCGCAGCTTCGTCCAACCGTTAGCACCATCGATGCTCGCTGCCTCCAATATATCGTTAGGTACACTCATGAGTCCAGCGATATAAATCACCATCATATATCCGGCGTACTGCCAAATCGTCACAATGATGAGAGCCCAGAAGGCCTTCTGCGGATCAGCCAGCCAGCTTGTGCTGAATAGCGGAATCCCCGCCTTCTCTCCCGCGTATACCAGAACATTCGAAAATATAAACTGCCAGATCAGGCCGAGCACGATGCCGCCAACCAGATTCGGTATAAAGAATCCGGCCCGGAATATATTCTGGCCTTTCAAACCCCTCGTCAGACCGAAGGCGAGAGAGAAGGCAACGGCGTTGACCAAAATGACAGTAAACAGTACATATTTCAACGTTAATCCGAAAGACTTCCAGAAGACCTTGTCTTGAAACACTTTTCCATAGTTTTCGAACCCTACCAGCGCATGCGTCGTCGCAATGCCGTCCCAATTTGTGAATGTCAGATAAATACCGTATATAAATGGAACGATCATTACGGTAAGAAAAGCGAATAAGGTCGGACCGGTAAACAGCAATCTCGTCCGAAGCCGTGGCCACCATTCCTTTTCTTTGATCATAACGATTCCTCTTTTCCTCTGTCATTGTGAAGATAGTGATGGATAAGATACACGATGTGCTCTTACCCATCACTATCATCTTGTCATCTGATGTAAATAGATTACTTCACGCTTGTCCAATACACTTCGATTTCTTTAATCAATGTAGCCCGATCGCCGGAATCATTTAAATATTTCTGCATCGAAGCACCGACCTTGGCCCAGTGATCCGCGGGAAGAGTACTCATGGACTCTTGGGATTTTCCTCTGGCGATGTAGTCCTGAATGGACTGGCCGAGCGGATCAGCGGCCGGAATCGTGATGTTCTTAAACGCCGGAATAATGCTCGCTTGGTTGACTAGGAAGTCCTGACCTTTCTCCTCATATACGATCCAATCCAGGAACTTCTTCGCAGCTTCCTGCTGTTCAGGCGTACTCTTCTCTTTGTCTACAATGATCCGCTTGGAAACGGCAGATGAAATTTCCTGGTTGCCGTAGTCATCCGAGTTGTTGCTAATCGGTACCGGCAGGAAACCGTATGCTTCGTTCGCGGTGTCAAAATCTTTAATTTGCGGCCATGCCCAGTTGCCTTGGAACCAAATGCCGACTTCACCTTTGCCAAGTACTTCAGGGCCGCGCTCATAGACACCCGCTAGCGGGGATTTCTTGTCGATGTTGTAGTTTCTCATCATATCGAACGTATCCAAGAGCCCATTCAGTACGGCATTACCCGATAGATCCTCCGTGCCAGCTTTCAGTGAATCCATGAATTGGTTTACTTCAGCCATATCTTTATTTTGTCCGGCATAAGCCAGAGGCAGGAAGTGAGCGCCGAGCGACCAATCCATTGGAGAGATGATCAGCGCCTTTTTGCCGGACGCTTCAATCTGCTTAAACAAGTTCTCCAGATCATCTCTGGTCTTGATCGTAGACGGATCAAAGCTTCCGCCAACCGCTTCATCAAGAACAGCTTTGTTGTAAATGAACCCATAGCCTTCGATCGCTAGCGGGAAGCCATAGTTCTTGCCGTCAAATGTCGTCAAGTTGGTAGCGTTCTCAACCGCATCCGCATTCCACTTCTCCTCGCTCAAGTCGAGAATGCGATCCTTAAACTTATCTACATCTCCCGTATCCAGCATCATCATCGTTGGCGGATTCCCGGAAGCATACAAGGTAGAAGCCCGTTCAAATGGAGAGGTGCCTGCCGGAGCAGCCATGATTTCCAAGGTGATATTCGGGTTATCTTCATGGAACGCCTTTGCCGCTTCTTCAAGCTGAGTCTGGATTTCACCTTTTGAGTTCAGTAGTGAGATTTTAACGGCTTTGCCTGATGCGTTAGCTCCGTTAGTGCTTGTGGAACTGGCCTCACCGCCGCTGCCAGAATTGCCGCCACTCCCTCCACAGGCTGACACAATCATTGCCATAAGTACAAAAATCACTGTCACGCTCAACCAATTCAATCGTTTCATTGCTTTCCCCCCGTTTTTAAGTTAATAGCAATTAAATGGTGTTTGGTGTTGGCAGGTGCTTGAATCACTTGCCGCATTGTAATCGCTTGCAGCATGCTTGCAATTAAGATTGTATGTCAAACGTTTAACATATGTCAATCGTTTGACATAAACTTTTATAGAAATTTATCTGATTTTGTCGAAAGTCCCGTTCGCGATTATGAATGCCACAAAAAAACGCATCCATTTGATGATGCCAAATGAACGCGTTTATTAAGATCCAATATTATGCTGTACCTCGCACAATCAATTCCACGGGCAGTGAATTGGCGATCTCCACCGCCTCCCCTTCTACCTGCCTGCTAAGAACTTCTACCGCCATCCTTCCGAACTCGTCGATCGGCTGCCGGATGGTAGTCAGCTCCGGCATCAGCCAGCTCGCCGCGTTCACATCATCGTAGCCGATGATTCTGACATCCTCTGGCACCCGTTTGCCTGCAATCTCGCATTCTTTCATCGCGAAAGCCCCAATAATATCACTTGTCGCGAATATCCCGTCAATTTCGGGGTGCTCCATCAACAGCTCACGCAGCAGCTGCCCATATCTTGCTTGGTCAAATACGTTCATATCCGTCTGGATAATAAGATGCTCGACACCATGCCGCGTAACAACATCCCTGAATGCATCCGTCCTGCGATTTGCCAGCAAATCAAGCTGCAAATTGCCGCATATGTGGGCAATCTTGCGACAGCCCTGGCTGATGAGCCTTTCAGTCGCCAGCCTGCCTCCTTCATAGTTATCCGAGCTTATATAAGGAATATCCTCCCCGATCTGGCGATCAAACGTAACGATCGGCGAACGGAGATTGCGGTATTCATCGACCTCCAGCGTATGGCTTCCCATAATGATCCCGTCCACTCGATTGCGGCGCAGCATTTCAATATAGTCCCGTTCCTTGACAGGATCAAGCTGAGAATTGCACAGCAGCACTTTATAGCCCTTCAGATAGGCGTAATATTCAATGCGATCCGCCAATTCGCTAAAGAACGGATGAGATACGCTGGGCACAATAAGGCCTAAAATATTCGACTGCTTGCGAAGCAAGGAACGAGCGATCTCATTCGGCTGGTATCCCAGCTCATCCATAGCGGCAAATACTTTGCTGCGGGTGGTTTCGCTAATATATCCCCTGTTATTCATCACGCGAGATACCGTCGTGACCGATACCCCCGCCCTTAGTGCTACATCGTGAATTGTTGCCATGATCTTCCTCTTTCGTCTAACCGTATTCGTCTATACTCAACTATAACCGAAGGGTTACGCGCGGACAAGAAAATGCTCCTATTCCAAGCGTCAACAAGCCCTGTTTCTTAGAGAAACAGGGCTGCTTCAAGGTATAAATTATAACGAAGTTACGGAATTTGCATCAAATTTCTTATTCTTGTTCCTATACAACATGTACACAGCGATGGTGCCAAGGATTAATAGAACGATAGACAACGCGCTCCCCTCTATGCCGAAGCTCCCTCCCGACAGCCAAGCCGGACCTTGATCAACTGTATGGAGCAGGGAGTAATCCCGTGTTGTACCCGAGACATTGAAGCCATAAATGTAGCCTTGGAAGTAATTCCAGGTTAAGTGCAGTCCAATCGGCCACCATAAACCGCCCGTAACCTCGCGAGCCACCGCCATAATGACGCCAGCCATAATCAGGTTGATGAGCGGCAGCGGCGAACTGAACACACCCGGATTCAGGCTATGAAGAAGCGCAAATAGAATGGAACTCACCACGATAGCTGCCGTGCTTCCGTAATGATAGCGCAGCAGCCCTTGAATATATCCGCGGGAGTAGATTTCCTCGGAGACTGCGACGCCGACGAAAAGGAAGACTCCTTTGAGCATAGGAACCAGCATTTCCTGATCCCATTCGGACGGCTGCCAGGAAACCCCGCCGAAAGCCCAAATCAGGACAGCAGAGGCTGAAATAAGAATAACGCCCGCCACGGCACCATGCAGAGCATACGCTGCTCCCCGCCGTTGCCTGAGCCCGATCGCCCATCCCTTCTTCCGTTCAAAGAACGCATACATCGCATAAGAGCTCGCTATAAACAAAATCATTTGCATAAACTGAACAAGCAGGCTCTCGCCGATCGAACCCTCCAGCTCAGCCAGGTTCATCCCTCTAGCTACGCCTATGACCCCATAAATAAAAGAGATGAACAGCATAACAACCATGACCATGACGAAGCTTAATGCAATCTTGCCTGCTACAGAGGCATGAGTTTTCATACGCCACCTTCCTTAGCACCCAGCAATCCAAGGATCGCTGCAAATTTTTTTTCGATACAACTATATCCTTGGGTGCTTTATGCTGTCAATCCAAATTATGGGGGACCAAATGCGACATGTACTCGAAGGCTGTCGTCCCGTAAATGTTCTTGAAGTGCCTGTTTAAATGGGCTAGATCCACGAATCCGCACTCGCTTACCGCCAAATAAATGTCCTTGCTCTTCTCGATCAGCTGCTTGGCATGCTCCACCTTGCAGTTCAAATAATACTGATACGGGGACGTTCCCGTACTCGCCTTGAACGCGCGAATGAATTGATACTTCGACATGCCGAACAGCATACTGACATCATCCAGCTTCAATACTTGGGCCACATTACTCTGGATCACTTCTTTGGCCTTACGAGCAAACGCATGATCTTGCTGGGCTACCGTCCGCATTTCCACCTCGGAAAAATGACCCGCCAGCCCCAGCAGCAATTCATGGCAAAGCGCCTCCGGCCCGCCGTTAAAAATCGCGCTCGTCAAATTCAGAATGCTTTGGCGCAATCCGGCATGGTACACGATCGGCTTATCAAACAGGACAACCTCCTTTTTTCCCAACATGTCCAGAAAAAGTGTGGGATGAATGTAAACCATCACATAATCAATCCCCGACCTTTCCTGTGACCGCCCGTCATGATTCTGCTCCGGGTTGAACAGCATCACGCCGTTTTGGTAAGAGGACTGCAGGCTGCCGTCCAGATGATACTCCTGAATGCCGCGCAAGGTTACGCCAAGGGCATACTCCTCGTGACTGTGCTTCTTATATTGAAAATCGGCAATGCTGGCCGATAATACGGTAATCCCCGCCGATTTCCTGTATATAAACCGCTCCACTTCCTTCACCCCTTTGCAAACTCAGCGATCCCGGACACCAAGAACGCAGAGTAGACTAGAAACAAAGCTGTTATGATATTCGCCGCTTTCTGATATTTTTGCATGTATTTTTTGAAAAGAGTACCGAATACCGCCCAAGTGACATAAGCTGCTACCCCGATGAGCGATACGATCACGACAAAAACGGACAGCACCAGGCTCGATGTATAATAAGGCATCACATAGGCCGGAATCACGGTCAGCGTAAACAGGACGACCTTCGGGTTGGCGAACTGCATCGCAAAGCCGGAGGCAAACGTTATGGCCTGCCCAGCCGCTTCGTTGGATACATCCATTCTATATATTTGGTAAGCGAGATAGAGCATAAATAAGCTGCCGACCACCCGCACCACGGACAGAAATGGCGGCAAGCTCGCTGCCAGCACATGGTTCAGTATAACAGACGCCGCAACTAGCAGGAAAAAGGCGAGAGATGCCCCGGCGATATATTTCATCGTTTTTCTCGTTCCATAGTGGTTAACCGCAGCCAGGATGAGAATATTGGTTGGCCCGGGCGTAAACGTAACGATAGCACAGTAAATAAGAAATGAGGTCATGTTCATAAAGCGCCGCTCCTTAGCTCCTTTACAAGGGAAATTACCTTGCATTATAGAGCTGCATATGACATTCGGCATAGTATATTATTGCACCTGTACTCCCCGACGGTTCTCCTCTTGCCAAACCTAGCTAAATCTTGTACGATTAAATCGTGTACGATTAAGTTAAGGAGGATTCGCCGTGAATACCGTGTATGATTTCCAGGTTAAAATGACGAATGGGGAGCAACAATCGCTTCAAGAGTACCAAGGCCGGCCTTTAATTATTGTGAACACGGCAAGTAAATGCGGGTTTACCCCTCAATTTGGCGGACTTCAGGAGTTATACAACAAGTACAAGGAACAGGGATTGGTCATTCTGGGCTTCCCCAGCGATCAATTCAACAACCAGGAATACGATAATATCGAGGAAACCACGCAATTCTGCCAGATCAACTATGGCGTAACCTTTCCGATTTTCGCCAAAGTCGATGTCAATGGAAAGCACGAGGACGCATTATTCACGTTTCTGAAGGAGCAGCAGAAGGGCATGCTATCCAGCAAGATCAAATGGAATTTCACCAAATTCCTCGTTGACCGCGAAGGGAACGTCGTCAAAAGATACGGCCCTACGACCCCGCCAAGCAAAATCGAAGAGGACTTAGTCGCTTTGCTGTAACAATTCGCTAGATTATAAAACTTACGCATAAACAGGGTGAACATTGTGGAAGATTTTTTGACGCTCAAAAAACAGCTCTGCTTCGCTGTATACGAAACAGCCAGTGAATTCAACAAGCTCTATGCCGGTGTGCTTCAGCCCTTCGGGTTAACCTACCCTCAATATCTGGTGCTGCTGTCTCTATGGGAGACCGATGGGATTACCGTAAAAGAGCTTGGCGAGAAGCTCGATCTCGGAACCGGCACATTGACCCCTATGCTAACCCGAATGGAGGCGAACGGCTGGCTGCAGAAACGGCGCTCCCAGGTCGATGAAAGGAAAGTATTTATCCACCTTCAGCCCAAAGCCTTCGAGGAGAAGCCGCATATTACGCTGAGGATCAGCGAAGAAATTCGTTCCTGCCAAATCGGGTTGGAGGAATACGAGCAGTTGATGCGGCAGCTGAACGATCTGCACCAGAAACTGAAGGAGCGAAAGTCATAAATTTGGGAGCTCGAAATGACAAAGACGCCAACCCCACGGTTAGCGTCTTTTTTTGCATACTGTATTTGCACTATCATTCGCAATCACTGCCATCAAACCAGTTCCTGCTCCTGCTCGGCCTGCCAGCCGTTAATTCTGCGGTACTCGGCCGGAGTTACACCATTATGCTTCTTGAAGGCTTTATAAAAATACGGATTGTTGGAAAATCCGGCCTGTTCAGCAATTTCCCCGATCGGATCCTCAGTCTCGACCAGCAGCTCCCGCACCTTATTCATCCGGACCTCTTGAATATAGCTGAGAATCGTCTTCGACGTCGTCTGCTTGAAAATCCGCCCGATATAATCGGCCGACAGCCCGAGCTCATCCGCAAGCAAATCCAGCGACAGGCTTGATTCCATATACTTCTCGTCGATCAACATCATGATCCGTTCCGAAACATCCTCCTGCCTCGTTCTTCCCTTGTTCTCTTCCATGTGCTTCTCCAGGCGGTCGAATAAATGCATGTACCGCTCCATGAACTCCTCCAGCGTCTCGTTCCATTCATGCTGATACAGCGGCATCGAAGGAATCGCCAGCTCTCCAGCAACGGAGAGGCGCCGTCCCATCGTGCGAATCGCGTTCTGCAGCGCGAAGGATAAATGCGATACCGCAAGCTGGAACGACATATAGGAGTAATTCTCCGTATCCCTGATAATGTCACTGAACAACTCCTTTACGGCAGAAATCCGTTCGAGATACAGCTCATCGATCAGCTGCTTCTCCTTATCCAGAGGATATTCATAAGGCTTTGCTTTCTTCAGCTCTACGGTCTCCGAATCGATAATGCTGCCTGAGCCATGGAATACGCGGGAGAAAGATGCCTCGATCGCCTGCAGGCATAGCCCGTGAACGGACTGGATATCCTCGCCGATCATGCTGGTAGAAACCGTGATCGACAGCTTCAAGTATTGGGTGACCGCCGCTTGTATCCGCCCAGCGTGCTCAAGAATCGCTTCCCGTTCATTCTCTGCTCCCTCGGCCCGGGATTGCACGATAACAGCAATGCGATCATCCCCAAGCACGACGGCGGCAGCCGTGAACCCGGCCTCGTTCAGCATCTCCTGGGCGATATTAAGCACGCCGAACCGCAGCAGCTGCCGATCCTCCACAGTATAAGCTTCGATGAAGGAGCGGTAGTCATCCACCGTCATCAGCAGCACGCGGACCGGGGAGTACGGATCGAGCTCAATCCCGTAACGGGCAAAGCCGGCTTGGACGCGATCCGGGTTCCGGTCGGCATCCCCGTGCAGCAGCCTGCGCAAATATTCGTATTTCATCGACTGCAGGCTGTTTCGCTGCTCGGCCTCTAAATTGCCTAGGCGGGACAGCTTCTTGCTAAGCCCGGAGAACAATCGCCGCGATACGAAATGCGAAATGCCCAACCCGACAAGCAGAATGGAGACCGTAATAACAATCGTCTTCCCCCGCAGGCTGTCGATGCGTTCAGAGATGACCGTATAAGGGAGAATACGGACATACCGCCATCCCAAGTAGTCCGGCTCCGTGTAAGTAACCAAAGATTTCACGCCATCCACTTCTTCGGCGAAATAGCCCGAGGAATCCGGATCGGCCAGAACCCGGTCGATATACGAGGTTCCCTTCATATCCGTGAGCATAGGGTATTTCCAGCTGCTGGAGACGAGATAACCGCCCTTATCCAGCAAGAAAGTGTTCGCCGGGTCGCTCGTCAGCGATCCATCGATATGTTTATGTAATTGAGTTTCTTTAATATTGACGACAATGGCATTCCTGTTCGCCTTCGGCATCAATGTATCGTATAACAGGAAGCTGTATACGTCCCGCTGCTTCTCGGCAATATTTCCAGCGAGCCCTTCAATGCTGAGCTTGCGGGGAATCGGCATCAAGGATTCATAGGCCTCCAGATTGCTAAGCATCTCCTGCATTTCACGATCGTAAAACTCGGACTCATCGAATACCGTAGCTACACTCATATCCGTGCTGACATAAAACGTATGCGCCTTAGCATTGTAGACGTAAATCGAATCAATGAACGGCGAAGTCTCCCGGTAATTGGTCAGCTGTCTGACGGCCGTAGAGATCTCCATCGGATTGACATCGGCAAAATTCAACAGATTGGCAATATGCTGATCACTGTATATTTGCTTGGCGAATGTGGAAGCCGTGACCGCCATCACCGAGGCCTCCTGCGTCGTCTGGGAGAGGCTGTTCATCGTCTGATCGTAGGACTGCTGAAGCGCAATCCGTTCAAAACTGATGTAGAGAATACCGGAAAGAACCGTGATGGTAACTACGATCGACAAAGTCATCCCCAGAAAAATTTTCCCATAGTAGCCCGTATCTTTTCTACTGAGCAATCCTATTCCCCCTTATTCCGACCCTTTGGAAGACTCCTTCACCACTAGCTTCGCATCAACTTTAAAACACCGTTTCTCTGCCCACACATTGTCGTTCATCTGATCGATCAGCTTCTCGGCCAGCACGGCTCCCATGGCATAAAGCGGCTGCTCCACCGAGCTGATCCTCGGCGTAACATAGTTGGTCAGCCTGATGTTATCCACCCCGGCGACTGCCAATTGATCGGGAATGGATATACCCAGTTCGGCGCAAGCTTTATACACCCCAAGCGCCATCTCGTCGTTTGCAGCGAACACTGCCGTAAAATCGGCCCCGCTGCTGCGCAATCTGTGGAAGGCCTCGCTGCCTCCCTCCTCCGAGAAATTGCCGTTCTCGACCAAAGCGGGTTCAAACGGGATCTCGCAAGTTTTAAGCGCTTTCACATATCCCTCCAAGCGTTCGATGCTGTCCGTCGCATCCGCATATCCGCTAAGAAAAGCGATTTTCCGATGCCCCTGCTCCACAAGATGGAATACCACCTCCTGGGCTAGCTTGATATTGTCCGTAAAAGAACAAGGAATGCGCGCGTGCTCGATTCTCCGTCCAATCAGGCCTACCATGTACCCGTTATCGGCATAGACCGCGATCTCCTCATCCGACAAATTCGGCGTCACAAGGATTAGAGCGTCCACCGTCCGGTTCATCAACAGAGAGAGGAACTCCCGCTCCTTCGCCTTCTCGTTCTGTGCATCGCAAATAAGGACGTTGTAATGGAGCGAATTCGCCATGTTCTCGATGCCTTTGATGATTTCCGCATAATAAGATACGCGCACATCGGAGACGACGACCGCCAGGTTCATCGTTTTGCGGGAACGAAGCTGCTTTCCCATATTATTGGGGATATAGTCCAGCTCCCGGATAGCCTGCAGCACCCTTTCCTCCGTCTTTGCATTCACGAGATTGCTGCCGTTCAGCACGCGTGATACCGTAGCAGGCGACACATTGGCTCTCTTGGCCACATCAATGATTTTGCTCTCCTTCATAACCGCGAGCTCCCAACTTTCGATCATTATTAACTCTATTATAAAATTTAATGAAATCGATTTCAATCACTTTTATAGGTCTATTCTAATTCTAATAAAGGCTAACGTATTCAGTTTGTTGAGCCTATTCGTTTGATTTCTTCATTTCCTTTTGCAGCTTATCCTTTATACGGGCACATTTATTCAAGTGCAAAAAATTATGTCTCGTTGCTGGCATTAGCACAAGTCCGGCAATAGTCTTTTTACTCCAATAATCGGCAATACCGCTTGCTTCTTGAAGAATGGCATTTTCATCAAACAACCTTTTGACTCTACAATTTTGAACTTTATTTCTGAACTCGCCTGGTTGCAGTGACGAAACTATTTGCCGGGTTTGTTTTCCCACAGCTGTTCTATATTCTAATAGTGAGTCTATATTAATAACTGAACTTAGTTCTGCGATATCGTCATCACTCATGCTGTTTCCGCTATAGGGAAATCCGATGTTCATTTTTTGAAGCCAACGATCAGAATGAAGTACCTGCTGACTGTCTGCAACTAAAATATTCATCGTCATGTCCTCGACTCTCGCAATATGCCAGAGATGCCATGCGATTGAATTCTTTGTATCTGGAGCATTTACTGGGTACTTCCTTAGTGTGCCTTCCTCCAAACTCTCCAGAACGAAATCCTCCAAAGTATTTATGCAGTCGTTACTCATTTTCGCTGAGTACAACAAAGCATGGTGATTGAGAAATAGCTCAATCGCTCGATCATGTTCGTTTGGATTTAATATGACTTCAGTTAACTTCTTATGGTTTTCATTCCAAAGCCTTCTTTGCTCTAAATCCATTGAAATCATCTCCAAAATAAAAGTACCAAACCTATATTTCTAATTCGATGCTGTATTGTCATATTCCTTGCTGCAACAAAGCCTGATAAAAAAGAAGCGGATGGATTTTCATCCACCCGCTCTTTTAGTGCAAATCATTTATTCGGTTATGAACTTTAATTCCTGCAGCAGCTTGTGAAACACCACAGCCGATTCCGCCCGGGAGGCTTGCCGGCTTGGCTGCAGCAGACCCTGGTCATCTCCCGTAAAAATTCCCACTCCTGTCAGCTTGGACATGGCTTCTACAGCCCATCCAGAGACGTTCTCCACGTCCTTGAATGTGGCCAGCTGCGAGAGTCTG
This sequence comes from Paenibacillus sp. YSY-4.3, assembly GCF_054767475.1. Taxonomy (NCBI): domain Bacteria; kingdom Bacillati; phylum Bacillota; class Bacilli; order Caryophanales; family Paenibacillaceae; genus Paenibacillus; species Paenibacillus sp. YSY-4.3. The sequence goes on from NZ_BAABMC010000002.1 coordinate 629,811, forward strand.
CTAGCAGTCTCATTGTGCGGCCCGCCCGCAAGCTCCATCGCTTTGAGCAGGGTAACCGCCATTTGCTCTCGGGTGACTGCCTCATTCGCTCTAAAGGTACCGTCCGCGAAGCCTTGAATCAAACCCGCTTCGACGGCAGCTTGGATAGAGCCGCTATACCATGCCGCCTCCGGTACATCGGTGAACGAATGCGTGCTTTGCGTTCCCTCTTGCGCCAATCCTAGCGCCCGAACAAGCATGGAGACCCATTCCGCGCGGGTTACCTGCTGCTGGGGATCGAAAGTGCCGCTTGCCGTACCGTGAATAATGAATCTCGTCGAGAGAGCCTCAATATCCGCCTTAGCCCAATGCTCCTGAACGTCGGCAAAGGTCTTGGCCTGAACGGCAAGGATGGCGATGATCCGGTGATCGGCATAATTCGTCTTCAACACCGCCTGCACCTGGCCATCTTCCGTATGCAGCACGGTCAGCGGAACAAAGCTCATTTGTCCCGTAGCAGGATCAAGGGCGATCCCCGTCATTCTAGACGGATCAACCTTAGAATCCAGCTTTAATGTCCGGGAGAGATAAGCCTTGCCGAAGCGGTTAACCTCGGTGCTGACCCCGCCGGATTGCAGCTGGATATTAAATGCTGGAACAGCTGCGATCAGCGAGCTTCTTACGGAATCGCTCAACAAATTGGCGATATCCCCAGCTTGTCCGATTTCAATCCGCAGTACAGCCTGATCGTCTGCCGGTTGAACGGCTGGCAGCATGGCGGACAAGCTCGCCTCGTATTCCGCGTGTCTCGTTTGGAACGCGAGAGACAGGCTGCTTGTTGCCGCGGCGATCTCATAGAGCGCCTGCACTGGCAGCTCAATGTCGAGCGTCCCGGACTCGGACGCCCCGGTCAGATCCAACAGCAGTCTCATTACCCCATCGCCGGAAGCCGCTTCCTTCAACAGCTCTCCGCTAACCTGGATGGATGACGCCTGGTTAGGGAAGTTCCCGATCACTGCAGTACGGCCAATCTGGTTAATGGTTGGCTTGCTCTCCTTGTCTGCAGGCTGCCCAGTGGACTGCCCGGAGCTTACGGAGCTTCCCGAGCTGCCCCCGGACGAACCCGGAGTCGGACTTGGCGACGGATCAGGATTAACCGTGCCTGCGACCACCGTAACCCTTGCGCTGGCCGAATAGCCGCCATCTACCGTGGCCGCCGTAACGGTCGCCACTCCGGCGCCTACCGCCGTGACTACGCCGCCGTTCACGACTGCAACCGCCTCGTTATCGCTGCTCCACTCTACCTCCCGGTGGGTAGCGTTGTCCGGCGTAATAACGGCCGTTAGCGCCTGCGTCCGATGATTCGCAAGATTCAGCGTCAGTTCTCTAGGGACGAGCGTAATTCCGGTCACCGGTACGCTATCCTCATGATTGACCTGGATCAGTTGGAAATCATCGAACGTCGTCCAATTGCCGCCCTTGGCGTCTGTGAACAAGCCGATTTCCACTTCCCCGCTCGTTATTTTAAATGGTTCGCTGATGAACAGCGCCCAATCGGAAGAACTGGCCGAGCTTAAGTCAATCTCCAAATCCGGGCCGCCGTATTTCTTGATTTCCATACGGAGGGCATTTAGGTCAGCCCCGGTTCTCACCCAGATCGATGCTTGATAGGTATCATCTGTCGCGCTGGCCAAGCCGATCGTTCGATACGTATTCTGCATGTAATCGGCTCCCGCCCAATGCGTGAGCTTATAATTTCCCGTACGCGGATTGTCGCTATCGACAAATTGGGCATTTCCGCCGGGGTTCCAGCTGTCCCACCCCGTCGTGTCGCCATGCTCGAAGCCCGCATTCTCCACAGGCACGGGGACCCGTGGCGTTACAGTGACAGAACGGGACGATAGCGACTCGTTTCCGTCTGTATCTACCGCCCGCACTGCAAAGATGTAAGCTTGTTCGTTCGTCAGACCGTCGATCACTACGGTAGGCGAAGTTACATTGTGCACCAATCTGCCGTCCTGATACACATTATAGGATGCCATGTCGAATTCCGTGTTCCGCGTCCACTGCAGCGAAGCGCTTTGATCGCCGCCGATTGCTTTGATTCCCGTTGGCGCGGACGGCGCATAGCTGAATACTTGGAAATCATCGATTGCGGCCCAATTGCTACCTTTAGCGTCCGAATATACGCCGATTTCCAGCTGACCGTTCGTGACTTGGATGTTGTCGAGGAAGAACGGCGTCCAGCTTCCCCCGTCGGCTTTGCGCATATCTCTGGCCAGACTCTCCCCGCCGTAATTTTTAACCTCCAGCTGGAATTTGTTCTGGCCTCCGCCCGTGCGGGCCCATACTTGCACCTTGTACTTGCCGTTTGGCACCTCAAGCGTGCGGTATGTGGATTGGATGTAGTTCCCTGAGCCCCAATGCGTTAATTTGTATTGTCCTCTTGGGCTGTCATTGTCGACGAACTGAGCGATCGGCTGCTGATCCGGGTGCCACTCCGACCATCCTGCAAAGGTGCCGAGCTCGAAGTCCATATTCTCGAATGGGACTAATGTGCCGGCGGACAACGCGATTACCGCAACCTCGGCGGACTTCGCCGATTCATTGCCGGCCTGGTCAACCGCCGTCACCGCGAATCGGTATTCCGCTCCAGGCTGCAAGCCTTTTGCCACAAATCTCGACTCAGTGGCCGGCTCGACGGATGCGATTCTGGTACCATTTTGATACACATGGTATCTCGCGAAGTCGCCGTCCAGATTATAATTCCACCTTAAGGAAACTTGCTCTACCCCGGCTTCCGCCTTGAGGCCCGTAGGCACAGCAGGCGGAATGGTGTCGGCGCCTGAAGCCGTAGTGATGCTGACCTGCTGCGACACGCCAGATTCGCCATGATCATTAAAAGCCGTCACAACATAATAATACGTTGTGTCTCCTCTAAGGCCTTGATCCGTAAAGGTCAGGCTGGCCGCTCCCGTCATGCCCGCTTCAACGAAATCGACATACGCGCCGTCGATGACTGTCGCGCCAGCGATATCCTTAACGGAACGATAAATTTTATAGCCGGCAACGTCGCTGCCCGCGGAATCCCACCGCAGCTCAGCATTGAATCCTCCCGTCACCCCTGCGCTGACCTGGCCCGGTACCGCCGGGGCACCGGAGCCCGCTCCCGCAGCAGGCGCGTTCGTCGTCACGGGCATCAGCTCGAAATCATCGAAGGTCGCCCATTCGCCCACCGTAGCTTTCGAATGGACACCGATTTCCAGCTGGCCATTCGTGACTCGGATATCGTCTAGCACATACTGCCTGTAGTCGCCGATGAATCCCGTATTCGCCGTCACAGAGCGGTCTGATCCGCCGTAATTTTTCGCTTGAAGCTGAATTTCGATGTTATCCCCCTTGCGGAGCCACACCGAGGCTTTATAAGTTCCGTTCGGAACCTGCACCGTGCGGTAGGTTTTCTGCTCGTAAGCTTGGCCCGCCCAGTGGGTGAGCTTGTATTCGCCGCTGCGGGCATCGCCCATTTCAACCTTATGCGCAGCTTCCTGACCGGCCGGCATCCATTCCTCCCAGCCCTCCAGCGAGCCTTCCTCAAAGCCTCCATTAAAGGACAAATAGTTCAGCGTATCGCGATTATGCTCGAATGAGAACTGGAACCAATTCAAATTCACCTGTCCTTTGAGCACCACATACAGCGGATGGGTACCAGCAGCGTGCTCAATCGCGGCGCTCTTCGTCACCCACTTCTGCAATCCTCCGGTATTCGCCAGGCGCACCTCGCCCAGCAGCTGCCCTTGCGGCGAGCCGAGCCGGAATTCGATCGCGGCATCCTGCTCCGCCGTAGCCCGGACCTTCACGGTTGCCGTTCCGTCCACGAACTGCACATCGTCGAAGGCGATATAGCCTTCACTGCCCGCAGGCGCCACGTAGGAGCCTCCACCCGCATCGGCGGCCACTCCAGTCTGGATGCCGCTGGCATTCACGTAGTCCTCGGCTTCGATTCGGCCGTAAGGGTTCACTCCAGCGCTTCCGGTCGGTGCCCCGTTCCACGTAAAGGTAGCTACTGCCCCAGCTGGAAGAGTATACGTGAAGCTCTGCGCGCCCCACTGCACTGTGAACTCCCGCTGTGACTTGGCGGAATTGAGCACGAGCAGCGCCTTAGAGCCATCTTTATTCTTAAAAGCCACGTTCTCAATGCTGCCGCTGCCGAGCGTATTCGATTTGATGCGAACCGCGCCTGGCCGCACAAATTTGCTGGCATGCCCGAACGCATAATATTCTTCGTTCAAAGAGGTTATCGTCTTCGACGGCTTATCCGCCGTCACCACGCCGCGGCAGTCCTTGCAGCCGCCCACCCGCGGACCGTAATCCTCATCGAGAGCCAGATTCCATTTGAGCACCGTCTTCGCCCAATTGCGGGTCGAGCCGATGATCAGGTTCTGCACATCCCAGGCCAAGTTATCGCCGAAGACAGGCGCGAAATCTCCGCCGGAGCTCTCCGTAAAATAAATGCCTTTGTCGGGATGCAAATCATGCACCTGGGCCTGATTTTCTACTTTTCCCGCATATCCGTGAAAGGCTGAACCCGCAATGTACCGCTTTGCCTCCGGGTCGTTCAGCACCTCGATCGGATAATCCGGGTCGCTCCAGTTATGGTCCCAAATCACAATTTTCGTATCAATATTTGCCGCCGCAAACGCCGGGCCCAAATGGTTCTTAATGAACTCGGCCTGTTCCGCCGCCTCCATGCGCATGCTGGCATAGTTGTCGGCTTCGTGATGCGGCTCATTCTGAATCGTGACCGCATCGATCTCGATGCCTTCCGCGGCATAAGCTTGGATGAATTTTACGAAGTATCGGGCGTATGCATCGTAATACTCCAGTTTCAGCTTGCCTTTAGCCAGCGACTTATTATCCTTCATCCAGGCCGGGGCGCTCCATGGAGAGCCCATGATCTTGATTTCAGGATTGATCGCCAGAGCCTGCTTTAATACCGGAATAATATACTGCCGGTCATGATCGATTGAAAACTGGCTTAATGGAAGATCCTCCGCATTTCCCGCCGTATCGTTGTACGTATAGTGCGAGCGGGCGAAGTCGCTGGAGCCCATCGGCAGCCGAATATAGCTGAAGCCGATGCCCTGGTTGACATCGAACAGCTGCTCCATCACTTCATTACGCGCTGCGTCGGTCAGTACCTCCCCCAATAGCCAGGCTGATGAGTCGGTTAACGCCGCTCCAAAGCCGTCGATTTCCTGATAAGTCGTATTCTCGTCCACATGAATCGTATACGGGCTTGCCCCGCCCGCCGGACCAAATGCGATATCCGGCTCTTTACTGAGCAACTTGGACTTGTCGCCCGTCGTAACCCATACCTCGACCGGCTCTGCCGCCGCTCCGGCAGAACTGGCGTACAACCCTGACAACATCGACAAGACGAGTGAAGTACTTAAGATGATGGATAAGACAAACTTGCTCTGTTTCGTAATCCTCATGCTTTTCATGCGAATCCTCAGCTCCCCTCAGAATAATAACGCTTACATTCCAGGTCCAGCAAAAGCTGTTCCTTCCCTTAATCAATGCTAGCCTGCTTGCCAACGGTACGTTCCTACTGTCTTCGCCGGAAGCTTCGCCGTCCACTGCTGCCCTTCGCAAAGGACGCAGAATTCCTGCTCCGATTCGCTCTGATTGATCACGACGGCAACGAGATCGCCGCCCGGATTGCGGAAGACGACGTTCGTCACGGTCTCCTTGGAGCCGTAATCACTCGCCACTCTATACGCCCCCGGCTCCACGAACCGGGTGTACTGCCCCAGCAAGTAATATTCCGGGATGATCCAATAGTGATCGACATCGGCCGCATCCTGGATCATCATCGTAGGTCCCGGCGTTCCGAGCCATTGATGCGGACTGATATTGCTGTCCAGCATCGTCACCCATGCATTGTAGCTGCAAGCATAGTTGCGGAAATACTGGGCCATCCGGTCAACGCCGGCCGTTCCCCACAAGGAGCGCTCCGTCAAATAGATCGGCTTGTCCGGATAAGCGGCATGGATTTCGCTCATCACCTCCGGCGAGCCTTCATAGTCGTGCAGCGCAATGCCGTCGGCGACGCTGTATCCGGCCTCATCGTTCAGAATAGGCGTGACGTACGCCCAAGCATCGCTGAAATTATGATCGAAAATCCATATTTTCGTATCCAGCCCATGGTGATCCAGCTCCTGCCGCAAAGCGATAGCCAGCTCTCTCTGCCTCTCGGGCGGCATATAGCAGCTCGGATAGTCCGTCTCGAACAACGGCTCGTTCTGCAGGGTCATCGCATAGATCGGAATCCCGTGCTCCCGGTACGCTTGAATCGCCAACCGATAATACCTAGCCAAGGCTGCAGTATACTCCGCCCCCTCCTTCAAGCTGCCCCGCTTCAGGCTGCCGCTCGTCTTCATCCAGGCCGGCGGACTCCAGGAGGAGGCAAAAATTTTAACCTCAGGTGCCAGCGCGATCAGTTGCTGAACAGTCTCTACGATCCCGAGCTCAACATCCTTTTGTATAGAAAAATACCGCTGCTCAAAATCGGTTACCCCCTCGGGCATATCATTATACGTATAAAAGGCCTGTCCAGTGAAATCCGAGGTCCCCAGCGTAATCCGCAGCAAATTGAGACCAATACCAACTTCCTTATCGACCAATAGCCGCAAAACTTCCTCCCGCTGGGCGGGGTTCATTTTCGCGAGATTGCTGATCGTCGTATCCTCTATCGAGGTACCCATGCCCAGCATTTGCTGACCAACATGACTTGGCGTGACCGTAATACGGGCCGTCTCCATGACCTGCGGCGCCGTTAAGGTAATATCCGGCTGCCGGCTCAATCTGTAGAGATTATCGAGCGGGCCTTCAAACCATTTCAATTTCCCTGGCTCCACCTCTGAGCTCCACCATACTTCAACGACATCGGAGGGTTGTTTTGTGTTAGGCATTGCAGGTGTTCTCCTCTCTCTTTCGTTTCGATCTATCGCTTCCCGGTAATAAAGAAGCGACGAATAATCGCCGCTTCCTCCAACTTCAATTACTCGATGCCTCTTTCGTCAAAATACTTGTTCGCTTCCTCCTGGATATACTCCAGCAGCTTGTCGACGCCTGCTGTCTTCAGCTTCTCGCGGTACGTCTTCAGGGAAGCGTCCACATCCGAGGTCAGTCCAAGCATAAGCGGTTTGCCGTATTGTTCGAAGACTTGGTTTACGGCTGCCAGCTCTGCCTTAACAGGTGCATAATCGAGATAAATCGGTCCGAAAATATCCGGCTTGCTGATCGGCTTGAATTCTTCCTTCAGAATATCAAGACCGTCCCAGCCGCCTTTCTCTTTCTTCATGTTCGGCTCATAACGCCATCCCCAGCTGGTAATATCATAGCGTGGTGTTTCATCCAAATTCACACCTGGGGCCGGAATAACGATCGTTTTATCGTCCTCGCCTTTCGCCCAGTGCGTACCCTCGATGCCATACGTCATCAGGTTGAAATATTCCGGATCATTGCGCAGCTTATCCAGCACCATCAGTGAACGCTCCGGATTGGCCGAGCTCTTTGGAATTGCCATTGCGTTGGAGCTTGGCAGCGTCGGAATAACGTAGTTATGGAAGCGGCTGAATGGGAAATAACCGATTTCCATGTCGAGATTTTTCGCTTTTACTTCATTGATAAATCCACCCGCACTGGATGGGTTGCGCCAGTAAATCGCGCCTTGACCCGTTTTAATGAAGTCGCCCGCTTCCTGATTGGAGGAAAGAGCGTTTTTGTTCCAGTAGCCTTTTTGCTCCCAAGTTTTCATTCTCTTCACCCAGACTTCAAATTCCTCGGTGTATGGCAGAATCTGAATATCACGCGGATTATCATAGGACGTTGCGCCGATGACGTCGCCGCCAATCAGTTGAAAGTCATTCCAGAATCTATACAAGCTGTTTATATTCTCATAGGCCGCGCCGTTAATCGGGATGACCTTCTTCTGCGTCTTCACCGCATCCAGATAAGCCTCGATGGAATCCAGATCCGTAAATTCAGGGAGGCCAAATTCCTTGCGCCAATCTTCACGATACACGTAGCCAAGCGGCGTATATTCCGGATTGGTATTCGGAACCGCGTAGATTCCGCCGCTGACGGTTACCGAGTCCCAATCCTCCTGCGGCACGTTCCCCCAAGTCGTTGGAGCATACTCCGGCAGAAGATCTTTCAAATCGAGGAAGGCCCCTTGTTTGGACAACTTATAGAAATCGGCCCAGCTCGATGCAAATATCATGTCAATTTTCTCGCCAGAAGTAAGCAGCAGATTGTATTTTGTCTTCCAATCGTTCCAGGTTGTAAACTTAAGATCAACGGTTGTATTAAGATCTCTTTCCAGCATTTTGTTCCATTCGGCGACGATTTTGCTCTGATCTTTATGCGCATCACCGACGAGATACCAGGACAGCTTTACCTTTTCCAGCTTCTCTCCAGCCGCTCCTTCCCCATTCGCCGCTTTCTCTGTACCTTTATTTCCTGGCGAATCGGACGCTGTGCCCCCGCCGCAGGCCGCCAGCAAAGTGATCATTAATGACAGCACCAGCAGCAGCGACAAGCGTTTCTTGGTTTTTAACATGTTGACTCCTCCTTTTGGTTACCTAATCTGTAATTCCTTCAAGCTGAGAATCTATGTTAGCCGGTATCCCGGTTCTAACCTTTGACGGCTCCAATCGTCAAACCCTTCACGAAGTACTTCTGGACGAAAGGATAGAGCAGAATGATCGGTCCCGTGGCGACGACCGCCACCGCCATTTTAAGCGTTTCGGTCGGCGGGACGACGTTGGCTGCCAGGTAGGCTCCCGTTTGGGTGCGCAGCACCGCGGCGCTGGACAATATTTTATAGAGCAAAAATTGCAGCGGATATTTATAATCCGACGTTATAAACACGTTGGCGTTGAACCAGTCGTTCCAGTAACCGAGAGCCAGGAACAGTCCGATGGTGGCTAGGCCCGGTGTAGACAGCGGAAGGATAATCTTCCGGTAGATTAGGAAATCTCCGGCCCCGTCGATCTTCGCCGATTCGATGACCGAATCTGGAATCGATTTCATGAAGTTTCGCATCAGGATGATATTCCAGGCGCTAATCAGCGGCGGCAATATCAAAGCCCAATAGCTGTCCTTCAGCCCCAAATACTTGGTCATCATGATGTACCACGGAATCAGTCCTCCGCTGAACAGCGTCGTGAAGTAAATGAAGAACGACAAGCTGTTGCGGTAAATGAAGTCCTTGCGGGACAGGACATAACCAGCCATCGACGTCAGCAGCAGGCCGAGCAATGAGCCGACAACCGTAACTCCGATGGTCACCCCATAAGCGCGGTAAATTTGCTCCGGCGTGGCGAATACCGACTTGTAAGCCTCGAATGAAATCGTGCTCGGAAACAGCTTAAAGCCTTCGGCAATAATCTCCATCTCATCCGTAAACGAGCCGGCGACAATGAGCCAGAATGGAATAAGACAAACTATAGAAATCGCTGTAAGCAGCGTATATCCAATCACATTGAATGCAATGGTCGCTTTATCTGGTTTGATTTTGGTACCCTTGTTCGTCTTTCGAACTATCGGCAGCTCCTCTGCTTGAACGTTCATGCTACTTCCCCTCCTTTAGAACAGTGCGTACTCCTCGCGGGTTTTCTTAATGATGTAGTTGACCGTCATGATCAGGACGAAGCCAAAGAAGGATTGGTATAATCCCGCTGCCGTTCCCATACCGATATCGAAATTGACGGTGAGTGACCGGAACACAAACGTATCAATGATATCCGTTGCATCGTAGAGTAAGCCGTTGTTGCCGATAATTTGATAGAACAAGTCGAATTGCCCCTTCAGAATGCCGCCCAGGCTGAACAGAATCAGCAGGATGAATGTCGGCTTAAGCAGCGGCAGCGTGATGCTGCGGATTTGTTGAAAAATATTCGCCCCGTCGATCTTGGCCGCTTCGTACAGCTCATCGCTGATGCCCATGATGGCCGCCAAATAAATGATCGTCCCGTATCCGATGCCTTTCCATACGTTAAAGAAGACGATGATGTACTTCCACGGTGCCGAATTCAGATAGAAATCGTACGGCTGCAAGCCGATCTGCTTCAGCAGCGTGTTCACGACCCCCAGGTCGGAGAACATATTGAACACAAACGCCCCAACGAGTACCCAGGACAGGAAGTACGGCAGGAACATCAGCGATTGTGCCGTCTTCTTGAACCATTTGCTGGCTAACTGAGCCAGGAAAATCGCGCTGACGATCTGCATAATATTGCCGATAATTAGGAACGCCAGGTTGTACAGCACTGTATTCTTCGTCAGATTCCACAGGATGCCTGACTTATACAGAAACTCGAAGTTCTTAAAGCCGACGAATTCGCTTCCGAACAATCCGCCCTCAAAGTCGAAGTTCGTGAACGCGTAATACACGCCGATCATCGGAATGTAGCTGAAGATGATAAAAAACAGCAGCGTAGGAGCAATCATCAGAAACAACGTCCTATTTTTGTTTAACTCTTTAAGAAAGCTGCGTTTTTCTGACATGGTAGCGGCCCCCTCCCTCATTTTGTTTATCGAGCTGTGATCAGCTCGTCATGTATATGTCGCCGTATATGTCGCCGCAGCATATCCGGCGCGCCTTGGTTGCATTGCTCATGTTAGGCCATCATCCTTATACTGACAACTAACTATCCCCGATATCGACTCACTTTTGCCTTTAAGCGGGGACTATGCAATTCCGCACTAACTCTCTTTTTCCGTCACAGCCCAGTCATATCAAGGGTTTTGGGTAACCAAAACCATATATTTATCCGGCTCTCATTCATTTGTTTTGTTGAACTTACTTAGCAAAATTAATGCATTTCATGTATCTATTTCATAGCAATTCTCCGTTTTAGAAAAAAAACTGTAAATCATGTATTTAAAACTTACTTTTTCTTATCGAGCCCAGTAACGGATTATTTTAATTACCATAAATGCATTTAAACCGATTCCTCTCATGAATTTGCAATAATTAATGACTACAAATGCAGTTAAATCCTCATTTAATTCCATGGAATAAATAAGAATACCTCCGCAACTAGTTGCGGAGGTTTAACTGGATTGGTTATCAATATTGCTTTGATCGATTTCCTATTTTAGGATACCGTGCCGTGCCACTTGAAGGTCATGACCGATTTACCCGGGATATTATAGGTGAAGGCTTGTTTGCCCCATTGGATTTTAATGTTCTGATTTGAGGACTGCGGGTTATAGACGACAACGACTTTGGAGCCGTCCGGATTTTTGAACGCCACGTTCTTCATGTCCCCATAGGTATTGGATTCAACCCGGTACGAGCCCGGAACGACGAATTTGCTGTAATGCCCCAACAGATAGTACTGCTTCTTGTAAGTGACGGCATTCTCCGGCCGATCGTTGCGGTTGTCCGAATTTTGAATCGTGATCATGCCGCGGTTGCTGTTGTTCGGCGCTAGCAGCGTCGGGCCGCTTCGCTGATCCAGTGCGAGATTCCACGTAATGATCGATTTCGACCAGTTGCGGGTAATGTTGATGAATTCGTTGGCCATGTTATCGAAGCCGGAATGAGTGCCGTTCTCCGGATCATTCCACGTACCAAAGCCGCCCTCGGTGAACCAGATGTCCTTATCCGGGTGGGCATTATGAAGACTCGTCATTTGCGAGCCGTCTCCGCTGTCATAATGGTGGAAAGCGCTTCCAGAAACAAACTGGCCTTTCCCGGCATTTTTCAAATCCGTGATCACTTTGTTAGGGAAGTTCCAATCCAGATAGTTATGGTCAAACGCAATGATCTTCGTGTTCAGTCCGGCGTTTCGGAACGTTGGGCCAATGAAATCGCCAATCGCACCGACTTGATCCTGCTCGCTCATTTTCATCGTCGGATAGGTGTTCGTTTCATGCAACGGCTCATTTTGCACCGTAATTGCGTAAATTGGAATGCCTTCGTTTTGATAGGCTTGCACGAACTTTTTCAAATAATCAGCAAAAGTCTGGTAATTCTCCGCCTTCAGCTTGCCGCCGTTCAGCGTGCCCGAATACTTCATCCAGGCCGGGGCGCTCCATGTGGAGGCGAACACTTTGATGTTCGGGTTCGTGGCCAAGGACTGCTTCACCATCGGGATGATGTACGGCTTGTCCCTGGCGATGGAGAAGTTGTTCAAGTTGTTATCGTTCGGGGTATCCGCATATGTGTAGGCTTCCCAGTTAAAATCGGAGGCCCCGATCGGCTGGCGGAGCACACTCAATCCGATGCCGGTTTGGCCGAACAATCTCTCCATGACCTCCGCGCGCTTGGAGGAATCCAGCTTGTAGTTCAGCAGCCAGGCCGAAGCGTCAGTAATCGAAACGCCGAAGCCGTCCATTTGCTGCCTGGTCGCATTCTCGTCGATGCGGATGCTGTAAGTCACGCTGCCCGTATCGGCGCCAAAGGATACATCCCCTTTACGAGTAAGTCTGGCTGAGGTGCTGAGACCCGAATCTGCTTGCGAAGGATCGGACGTGGAGATCCATACTTCTACCGCTTCCCCGGCTGCGTGTACCTGCGTTGAGGCCAGCAGGGAAGATAATGCCAGTCCACCTACCAAAGCGATGCATAAACTCCTTTTAACTACTTTCCTCGACAAAACCGCGATTGACATATTTCCAATTCCTCCCTTTGAAATCGATTTCATTTGGATGATAGCATGTTTATTTCCGCTTTAAAAGGAACAAAATTTCGGGTCGGCTAAATTGAGTCTAAACGACTAGCTTTGATATTCGCGCAAAAAAGCGATACCCCCGGTCCGGAATGAACCGAAGGTATCGCTCTTTTTTTCAAAGTTGCAACGATTAATACGCTCCGCGGATATGCTGAGCTACATCGCTGCGGTAAAACGCTTGAAGGCGCTCCAACTCCTCGGGACGAAACGCCGGGATCTGCAGTGTTCCCAGGTTGTCTTCCACTTGGCGGACATTTTTGAATCCTGGAATGACACAGGTCACTTCCGGATGATCGAGAATCCAGCGCATCGAAGCCCGGGCCATATCCCCGCGCCCCTCGGCGATCCAGGACAGCTGGGAAGCTAATTCGACGCCTTTGGTGAAAGGCAAACCTGCGAATGTCTCGCCTACGTTGAATTGCTCCCCGTTGGCATTGAAATTCCGATGGTCGTCCTCGCTGAATTTCGTATCCTTCGTAAATTTACCTGTCAACAAACCGCTCGCCAGCGGCAGCCTTGCCAGGATTCCGACTCCTGCCGCCTTGGCCTCTGCGAACAATTCCTCGGCCGGCTTCTGGCGGAATATATTAAAGATGACCTGCAGCGCTTTAACGCCAGGCACACTTAGACAGAATAATCCTTCCTCCACCGTCTCCACGCTGACGCCGTAGTGGCGGATTTTGCCTTCCGCTTTCAGCTTATCCAGCACCTCGAACACCTTGCCGTCCTTCAGCACCGCAAGCGGCGGACAGTGGATTTGGTACAGATCGATGCGCTCGCGCTGCAGCCGTTTTAAGCTGCCTTCGCAGTAGGCGCGAACCGATTCCTCTGAATACGTATTCAGATCATGGATGTCCCCCGCCCGGCAAAACTTGGTGGCGATGTGGATCTCATCTTCTTTGCCTTTAGTCGCTTTCGCCAGCAGCTCTTCCGCATGGCCTGAGCCGTATACATCCGCTGTATCAAAAAAATTAACGCCTTGCTCCATCGCCGTCGCCAGACCGCGCAATGCTTCCTGGTCATCGGAATGCCCCCAGCTGCCGCCGATCGCCCATGTTCCAAAGCTCAGCTCGCTAACTCGTAATTCTGTATCTCCTAATTGCCGATAATTCATCGTCCATCCTCCTTAGTACCACTAATCTCTCAATATGAGAATAGTCAAAAAAGCGCTTTCCCGCAACCTGAACGGCGGAAAAGCACTGAATATTAAACGATTTTGTTATTTTATCCCCTATGAATCCTACTTAGCTGCAGCAAATTGTTCATACTTCTCCATAAACGCTTCGATGCTCTGGACGGGAACCAGGTATCGCTGGCTTTTAGTATGGATGATGATCTTATCCGCTGAGCGGTTAAAACCGACCGGCGTGACATTGTCCGGCAAATATTGATCCGTGATCTCTACCCGGTCAATCTCCTGCTTGCTGAAGGCAAGCTTATTAAATATATGTCTTATGACGATATGCTCTCCTTGGAACGAGACACTTACGCTGAATAACCAGGCGAAAATGAAAATGACAGCGGCCGCAATCCCTAAAGACAGAACGATATACATCTGGCATCTCCCCTTTTTTCAACAATATAACAAAAAGCCGGGCAAGGCCAGAACCTGTGAGAAAATCCTACATTCCTTAATTGCATCGCCCAACCTCTCGCATATCTCACCAAATAAATCATTCACAAATTGAGGGTTTCGCGCTTCCAAAAGCTCAAGGAACCATTCATGGATTATTTATAACCTAAATGTATTTTATACAACTAGTTAAGCTCTTTTATCAAAAATACATGCGCTAAATGCAAAACATGCAGTTAGTTTGCCTGAATAGAGCGAAATCGCCGAAATGGCTTAAAAGTAAATGTAGGTTTTGCAGTTAGTCCCCTCTAACACGGCCAAAACCGCTGAACTAACTGCAGGAAATACATCTAGTTACCTTAGCCAGACCATCTAGGAACAGGCATAAATCAGCAGTTTAATTATTGGAGGGAAGGACTCCGCTTTTATTAGGAAATTGCTGCGAAAGTACATCATTTTTAACTAGCCTAAGTCCTCAGAGTTGATATTGCTGCGAAAGTACAGTATTTTACCAACGTAACTGCTGGTTTTGCCCTCATACGAGAGAAAATCCTGCACATTTGCATCAATGTAGCTAATAAGTCGGGTAACGTGTGATAATTCCTGTACTATTGCAGCATTCTTACAACCTTACAACAGCGCTCCCAGCGCTTAACCGGTGTTTGGTGTCGCATGACGGTGGCCAGCACATTGATGGCCGCCGATTACATGCTGGTCGGCAATCACACGCTGGTCGCCAATCACACGACGGCGGCGGTCTAGCACACGGTGATTGTCAATCGCATGACGGTCACCCAACATACGACAGTGCTCAATCGCATGACGGTCACCCAGCACACGACAGCGCTCAATCGCATGACGGTCACCCAGCACACGACAGCGGTCTAGCACACGCTGGCCGTCGATCGCACGCTAGGAACTCCTTCCCCGGCCATTCCCCTCACAACGATAGTTGCTTGAACATCATGACCGCAGCGCCCGTGGAAACGGCATTTTCCTGGAGGACACCTTTCGAGAAAACAGGCTGATATTCCGGATAATAGTAGATATTCTTCTGTGCGACGGAAATCGCGGTATCATAATAAAGCCCGTGGGCGTTGATGAGCGCTCCCCCCAATATGACCGTTTCCGGGTGGAGAATGTTAATCAAGTTAGCTAGGCCGATCCCCATATAAACAGCGGATTGCGTAAATAGCTCGCGGATAAACGAATCTCCCTCGTTAAGCGCCTCTACCAGCATATCGAAATGAATGCCGTCCGGCTGAAAATTCTCGGCTCCGGCCAGCTGGTTCCTACCCATTTTGCGCTGCTCTCTGACCTGCTTCTCCAAAGCTTGCACCGAAACAAATGCTTCCAGCGCTCCGTAATTCCCCTCATTATGCAATCTCGGCCCATCCGTCTGGATAATCATTTGCCCAATGGAGCCCTCCATATCCATCGCCCCATGGACCAGGGAGCCGCCTGACATCATGGCAGACCGCAGCCCCGACCCGGCGTGAATATACAGCATGTGCTGGACGTTCTCGCCGCGCAAAGCCCAGTGCTCACCGATCAGCGCCGTATTCGCTCCATTCTCCAGGGTGGCCGGAATGCCCGTCTCCTTCTCCAACTGCTCGCAAATCGGGACATGGGCCCAGCCCGCAGCGGAAAAATACCGCGGCTCCAAAATAACCCCGCGATGCCTGTCCAACGGCCCTACGGCTCCTACTCCGATTCCCGCCACCTTATCTTTATCCAAGCCGTTCTCCTGCAGCATGGCATCGATCTTCCCGCTGACATGGCGCACCAGCGTCTCCGGTGTCATCGTTTCATCCATCGTCCAACGGCAATAGGAGAGGGCCTTCATATTCAAATCGAACAAACCCAGCGCAGAATAGAGCCGGGATATTTCCAATCCGAAAATAACTTTATGCGTAGGGTTGACCTGATACAGAATCGGCTTTCTGCCGCCCGTAGACTCTCCGAAGCCTGCCTCCGCCAGCCATCCCTCATTCGTCAGTTCATCAAGCAGTCTCGTCAGACTGCTGCTGGTCAAGCTGAATTCATCCAACAGCTCGGCTTTAGAGACATGATTCTGCCCGGCGATTCGCTCAAACACCGCTCTTTTTACACTTAGGGCTGCTTGGCTTAGTTTATTCATCAAGAGTCGCCTCGTTTTATTCATATTATTCTTATCGGATATCTATTAATCATTATATCTACTTGCTTGTAAATTTTCCAGTTCCAGACTTTTATCCAATTAGACAAAAAGTATTTAATACCCTATAGGATTACTATGAGAAAAATGTCGATTTTTCGGTTATCACTATTATATTACATCGATCACAAACATTTTTTGAATAAATCCGAAAAACTTAATTCCATTTTGATAAAAAGTTGTTATAATTGAATTAGGATACAACGAATTCACCACAAGTATGCTGTGACATCAAGCAATTAGGGAGAGAATGAAGCATGCGAACCGGATTTATAGGTAAGTTGATCATACTGCGGGATTTGTTTTGGACATTTTTTAAAATCGGGCCTTCTACCTTTGGCGGGGGCTATGCGATGATTTCGACGATTGAACATGAAGTAGTGGAGAAGCGACAGTGGATGGATGAACGGGAAATGAGCGATATTTTCTCCATTGCCGGATCGGCTCCCGGTGGGGTCGGCGTCAATTCCTCGGCCTTTATCGGCTACCGGCTGGGCAAAATCCCCGGAGCGGTGGCGGCGGTTCTAGGCATCACGCTGCCTACCTTTCTGATCTTAATCGGCTTAAGCGCCGGGTACGCCCTGCTGCAAAATGAGCCGAAAATGATTTCCGCCTTCAAAGGCATCAACGGCGCGGTCATCGGCTTGATTGCTGTCGCTGCCTACAGAATGAGCAAGACCTCCTTGTTCGACCTTTCGACCAAACTGGTGACCATCGCTTCGCTTCTGCTGCTGCTGTTCACCGGGTTGAACCCGATATTCCTGATCTTGATCGGACTTGTTGCGGGCAACGTCATTATGGGTGTCAAGAAGGCGCTCGGATTGCCGCTTCATACAGACAAAGAATCCCAGGCCACAAGCTCTGGGACGGAATTCATAGAGTATTATATTTAATGACTTTTGATAGGAGGTGAATTGCGTGCTGCTGTGGAAATTGTTTCTTACTTTCATAAAAATTGGCTTTGCGTCTTTTGGAGGCGGCTATGCCGTCATCTCCATGATCCATTATGAAGTGAGCCAGTACGGCTGGATTACTCCGGAACGTTTTCAGCATATTGTTGCTTTGGCAGGCATGTCCCCCGGCTCCATCGCCGTAAATGCCGCCATGCTGATCGGCCTGGACACGGCTGGAATGCCGGGGGCGATTGCCGCTATTGCAGGAATTATTTTGCCATCGTTAATTATTATCGTGCTGGCTGCAAAATTTTTTTACAAGATTCATACCAAGTCCTGGGTACAATATTCCCTCTACGGCTTGCGTCCGATTATTATCGGGCTCATCATCTATGCCGCGATTCACCTCGGCTTCCCCAGCCTGACGAGCAGTCTGCTCAATTGGACGACGCTCGCAACCCTGTTGATCGGAGGCGCAGCTTTCCTGTCTATCGTAAGATACAAAGTCCACCCGCTCATGGTGATCGGCTTGTCTGCCTGTGCAGGGATTGTGTTGTTTTGATATCTACACGGCCTTAGGTCCGGCTATACTGCATTTTCCCCGCAGCAATGCTTATATTTTCTGGTGCTGCCGCAGGCGCAGAGATCATTTCGTCCCGGCAGTTTTCCTTTGAAGTAGAGCTTCAGGTTCCGTTCAAACAGCTGCTGTCTTAATTCAGCTCCAAGCTTCTTCATCCGTTCTTCCGCGTACCCGTAAATCTGCTTGTAGCTCGCACAGAAATAATCAACTTCGGAAGAGCTTAAATCCTCTGTCCATTTTCGGTTACGAGGGCAGCCCCCATGACACAGCCGCTGATATTCGCAAGTTCGGCACATCTCGGGAAGTGTAGGCTTCATGCCGAGAAACTTATCGCGCAAAGGGTGTGACAACAGCTCACCAATGCTATGCGTGGCCGCATTCCCCAGCTTCCAATCCTCGTGAATATAGAAATCGCAAGGATATACGTCCCCGTTCTGCTCGAGTACAAGCATCGTGCTGCATCCGGCACTGAGAATGCATAGCTCCGGGTCCCGGTACAGATAGGAGCTCAGCATATTATCGAAGAAGCGGATGGATGTACGCGGCTTCCCTTCGTTATACCAATAATCAAATGCCTCGCACAGGAAGTTGCCGTACTCTTCAGGCGTGATTTCATAAACACCTGGCATGCCGATCTGCTGGGAGCGGAAAGACATGCAGGGAATGAACTGGATATACGCAAAGCCCTGCTCCTCGTAAAAGCGCATCAGCTCCTGCGCCTTGCCGACATTTCCTTTATGCACAACCGTAAGAATATTGAAATCGACATCATGCTCTCGTAAATATCCAATCCCCTTCATCACGCGATCGAAGCTGCCTGCTCCCCGGGAATCCACTCTTCTGGCGTCATGAATCGGCTGCGGACCGTCCAGACTGACACCAATTAGGAACTGATACGTCTTAAAAAAGGCGGCCCACTTCTCGTTGATCATCGTCCCGTTCGTTTGCAAGGAATTGCTGATCGAGGTGCGCGGGGGCGCATGCTTGACCTGCAGCTCCACCACCTCTTCAAAAAAAGACAGGCCTGCCAGCAATGGTTCGCCGCCCTGCCAAGTAAATGAAGCCCTTCCCTTGCTGATGCTCATATACTCTTGAATGAATTTCTCCAGAACGGAAGAATCTATTCTATTAATTTTAGGACCTGGTTTACCGGCACAAGTACTATAGTAGCAATAGTCGCAGGCGAGATTGCAGTCCTCCGAAACCGTCTTCCACATGACGCCGACATCGCCATAGGCGGCCGCTGCACAAGATTGATTCATCATGTCCTCCTTCACGGGTATCCCGTTTCCGTAGCAGTTATGCTAGGGCCAGTAAATAAAAATAGGCCTGGAAACCGGCCGAATCGCCGATTTCCAAGCGAAATCATATTAATCGTCCACTCTCTTCTCCAGCCCTAACCGGATGTATTGCTCTTCCGGCGCATCGACCCGCTCCATCTCCGTCCGAAGCAAGTCGATCATACGCTCTTCCACCGCCTCATCCTGCAAAAGATGCTGCTGGGCATAATCTTCTTCAAGACTGAATAGCTGCGATTGCATCACCCGCCGATTGCCCGTATAAGGCTTCCCTTCCGCGGTCAGCGGAATTTTGAATAAAGGATAATCCGTACGCTCTAAATAACGGCCGCATTCGATCTCTTTCTCTTGGCCGCCGCCAAGAAACGAACGGAACGTCGTCGGCATCGCCGTGTAAATATTACACGGATGATTATCCACTGACTTAGGAGAGCGCATGTAAGTATGACGGCCATCGGTCACGTTAACCGCCATGCCATGATATCCATAGATCGCCGCTTCGCGCACCTGATCCTCTTGTCCTTCCAGCAGCCCTCGAAGAGAGTAGCCCTTCACATCTTCGGGAACCTGGACGCCCATATAATCAAGAATCGTCGGCATTAAATCGATATTTTGCGATAAAGCATTGACTCGCATGGCCTCTCCCTGACCGCCCGGCGGGCGGATCATCAGCGGAATATGGGCCAATTCATTGTAGACGTGCATCTGGTTCTTTCCGAGCAGCTCATGCTCGCCGAGCAAAAAGCCGTGATCAGTTGTAAAGATGAACAAGGTATCCTCCCATAAATGGAGACGATCCATCGTGTCCAGCAGCTTGCCGAACCAATGATCGATCATCGTCAGGTTGGCGGCATATCTTGCATTTAGATGACGAAGCGCATCCTCGGGAACATCAGCATCCCCATAAATCGGCCAGTCAAATCTCGGTCCGTTATAAGCATCTTTATACTGCTCCAAATAATGCTGCGGGCAATCAAACGGCTCATGAGGGTCAAAGGCCTCAACCCACAGGAAGTAGTTGTCCTCATCCTTGTTGCGCTCCAGCCAATCGCATGCTGCAGACAATGTCCGCGGTCCCGGATAATCTTCCTCTTTCTCAAAGCGGCTGCGATTATGCTCATACTGATCCTCGGTTCGGCCATAATACTTCTCCGGCCTAGGCGGCTCCGCAATGACGGAATGCCAAGGATCCCCCTCCTGTCCCCGGTGAAAATCCCAGGTGGTAAACGCCTGACAGTAATTCTCCCCGCCCCGGGAGAAATAATGATAGTGATCGGTAATGATGTGACTGAATATTCCGGCCTCGCGCAGTACTTCCGGCAAAGTCCGGTCAAACGGCTCGATGCCGCCCCAGCCTTTCTCCAGAAACGATGCCCGTCCCGTCAGCAGATCCCTTCTTGCCGGCATGCAAGGAAGCGATCCGGACCAATGCTGCCCGAATACGACGGATTTCTCTGCGGCACGGTCAATATTCGGCGTACTCGCTTCACCGCCATATGCCGGAAGGCTGCGCCGATTCAGCGTATCCAACAACACCATAATGGTCTTCATGCCAACACCTCCTACTTAAGCTTTTAACCCTGTCGTCACGATACCCTGTACAAAATATTTCTGCGCCGCCAAAAATAGCACTACAAGCGGCAAAACGACAAGAGTAGTCGCCGCCATCAGCAAGTTCCATTCCACGTTCGTCTCTCCACGAAATATCGTTAACCCGAGCTGAACCGTTCTCATTCCTTCGGTATTCGTCATAATCAAAGGCCACATATAATCATTCCAGGCCGAGGTCGTTTTAAAAATAGCCAGCGTCGCCAAAATAGGCTTACTCAGCGGCAAATATATTTGATAAAACACCCGGAACTTGGAGGCCCCGTCAATTTGCGAAGCTTCGTCCAAAGCTCGAGGGAAATTGAGGAAAAACTGCCGGCACAGAAAAATACCGAACGAGCCTGCGATAAACGGCAGAATTAGCCCTGTATAGCTGTTAATGAATCCGATCCCGTCCTGACCAAGCAGATTATTGCCGCCTGCCAGCGGGAACTGCTTCATCATCAGAAAGGTAGGAATCATCGTCGTCTGGGCCGGCACCATGATCCCGATCAGCACCGAGAAGAACAGAAGGTCTCTTCCAGGGAATCTCAGCCGTGCGAAGGAGTATCCCGCCATGGAGTTCAGCACCAGACTAACCACAACCGTAATGATCGTGACGACAAAGGAATTATAGAAATACTTCAGCCAATCGCCCCGCGACAGCGCTTCGGCATAATTGTCAAAATGCCATACCTTCGGAAACAAAGAAAAGGTCGGTGACTGGATCTCCCCCATCGTTTTGAACGAGGTCAGCACCATGATTAAGAAAGGCAGCAGCATCACCAGCGATACCGCCAACAAAACGACGGACATCACTACCAAGCCAACATTTTTGCTTCTCAATTTGCCCACCCCCATCGATTAATCCACATCCAAATCATCCCCCTGATTGCCGTACTTGAAATTAATCAAGGTAATGACCAGCGTGATGAGAAAGAGGACAATGGCCATTGCCGAAGCATACCCCATTTGGAAGTCCTGAAAGCCGCGGAGGTAGATTTGATGCACGACGGTCGTTGTCGAATTTAACGGTCCGCCGGCCGTCATAATATTGACCTGTTCAAATACCATAAACGAGTTAATGCAAGACATGACCAGAATAAAAAATGTAGTTGGCTTCAGCATTGGAATCGTGATCGAGAAAAATTGCCGGATCTTCGATGCCCCGTCCATATGCGCCGCCTCGTACAGGCTGGACGGAATCGACTGCAGGCCCGCCAGGTAAACGATCATCGTATAACCCAGCGATTTCCAGATACTCATAATGACGACGGCCATCATCGCCGTGTTCGGATTGTATAGCCACTGAATCGGATCAATGCCAAACACCTTGATCATCCGATTCAAAATACCGAGGGCCGGGTCATAAATCCACAGCCAGATCATCGAAACGGCCACCATCGAGGTGACGTTAGGAATATAAATGCTGGCCCGGGAGAATACGCGGCCAAAGAGCTTGCCGTTCAACAAAACAGCAAGAATCAAGCCGAGAAACAATTGGGGTACAATCGTAAATAATGCATAGATGAACGTGTTATACATCGCCTTGCCGAACAGTTCATCCTGCAGGAGCCGGGCATAATTCTGCAAACCGACAAACTCCGGCGTACTATAGAAGTTATAATTCGTAAAGCTGTAATATATGCCGACTACCAAGGGAATGAAAATAAATAGAAAATAAATTAAATAGCCGGGCGCGATCATCGCGTAACCTACATAGTCGATGCTCAGCCGCTGCTTGGATCTCATCTTCCCATTCGTCTCCATAGAACGGGATAGCGTTGATTTCATAGGTTTAACCACCTCGCTGAAGTCTGGTTTTCTTCATCCTATACGAAACGCCTGTGCGTCAATGAAGCAAACAGGCGTTTCGTTCCATAAATCTCTCTATTTTCCGATCAAGTTAGGGAGCTCCCGATTCAACTGCTCTACTCCCTGCTTCATCGCTGCCTCAGCCGAAATTTTCCCGTAGAAGGCGCCCTCCAGGTTCTGGCTAATAATCTCGCTCAGCTTCCCGGCATAAGTTACCTTCGCAGCGCCTTTACCGTACGAAACCGCATCGAAGATCGCTTGGTTAATCTCTGGCTTGTCATTGATATAATCCTGCTCCAGCGATTTCAGGACCACCGGAGTTCCCAGCTCCGTATACCGCTTCCACGTCTCTTCCTTGGACATGATGTGCTGGATGAACTCCGCTGCGAGTTCCTTATTCTTGCTCTGCGAGCTCATGAACAGCAAGCGCATGCCCGCAAAGGTTGCCTTCTCTTTCCTTGCGATCGGTCCGGAAACGCCGATTTGTCCGACCAGTTCAGGATTCTCTTTCTGCAGGTTCGTGTAGGCTGCCGGACTGTCATAGGCGATCGCCGCCTTGCCGTTAGGGAACAGGTTCTCATTCGATTTGTCGGAATTGTTAGGAATCGTGATGCCATCTAATACAAGCTCCGCCAAATATTCTGTTGCCTCAATCGCTTCCGGCGAATCAAACAACGGTGTGTTCGTCTGCTCGTCGATGATCTGTCCACCGTTTTGCAAAACAAAGGATTGCCACAGCGTCCATGCCGATGCCGTCGGAATCGCGAATCCAGCCAGTGTCGTGGTATTGCCGTCTTTCTTCGTCAGCTTGCGGGCATAATCCGCCAGTTCCTCCCAGCTTCCTGGCGGCTTCTCTGGATCAAGACCCGCTTCTTTGAACAGATCTTTGCGCCACAGCAGGACGCGTGGATCCGGGATGAAACCCACCCCGTACAGACTGCCGTTATACGTTCCGGTATCCAAAATATTCTCCATCATGTCGCTTCTGCCGTCCCAAGTGGACAGATATCCATCAAGCGGCTCATATTGGCCTAAGCTGGCCCGCTGCGCTACCGAAGCCAGCGTATAGGACAGAACGTCAGGGGACGTGCCGCTGGCATAAGCCGCATTCAGCTTCGTCTCCATATCATTGCCGAATGGCGCTTCGCTCAGCTCGATCTTGACTCCAGGATGACTGGCTTCAAATTCGCTGATCACCCGTTTCCAATACGCATTCTCCTGCGCATCGGTACCTGCTCTCCAGAAGGTAAGCGTCGTCTCTCCGCTGCCGTCCGCCTTCTTCTTGTTCAACTGCTCCGTTCCGCTGCTCCCTCCGCAAGCGCTTAGCACGGAAGCGGCCAGAACGGTCACCAGCACGGTCGCCAGCCATTTCTTCTTCATGTTCAGACCTCCCTGTTTCCTATCTTCTTGTTGTTGCTGATTTCATTATAGAAAAAGGCCTTACTGCCCAGTGACACGTAATTCCGCTTTTTTTCAACAAAAAACGCCTTCTCTATTAATCTAAATAATCCGCTCTAAAAGGAATAGCAAAATATTTCTGCCACATAGCAAATTATTCGGATATAAGCAAAAACACCCCGCAAGGCGAGGTGTTCGAAGTGTTTAGCGAGCCCGGAAGCTGCTATAAGACTCCATGTACTCATAAGGAGAGACTCCGGCATATTTTTTAAACAATTTGATGAAATAGCTAGGATTGGCGTACCCCACCTGTGCCGCGACATCGGAAATTCGCATCTGCTGGTGCTTGAGGATATTCTTCGCCTGTTCCATACGGACCTGCATCACATATTCGTTGAAGTTCAGACCGGTCTCTTTCTTGAATAATTCACTGAAATAAGTCCGGCTGAGATGGACATGCATGGAGACTTCCTTTAGCGTGATTTCCCCGGCATAATTCAAACGAATGTACTCGCACGCCTTTTCCACCGGTTCCGCGTACCGCGGGCGAGACGCCTCCAGCCAGTCCATCAGATCGCGAATTGCTCCGGTTGCCCAAGCTGCAAGCTGATGATAGTTCTCCTGCTGCACGATCTGCCCCGTGACCTCCGCCGACAACGCTTCAAGCCTGTCCACCGGCACCTGCAAACTGCGTGCCCAATTGATTGCCGAGTAGATCAGCTCTAATACAATGGCCTTCATTTGCTTAGGGGATAGAGACTTTTCCTCTCCCGCCTTCGTCAGTACATGGCCGAATTGCTGCAGCGCCTCTTGCGGCTTCCCGTCCCCCAATAAGCGATGAAAGGAATCGACGTGCGGCTTAAGCGGTTGAGTCCGGTGATCGGGGTGAAGGCTCAAGTTGTCCGAATCCTGGAAATATGCGACACTTCTGTCGCCGTAGAATCTTTTTCGATCGAGTGCTTCCAGCGCCTCGCGCGCCTGCTCGGGAAGATAGGAGAGGCTGCTGTAGGTCATGCTGATGCCAATCGCCGACTCGACGCCAAGGAAGCGCCTTGCATTCTCCGCCACCCGGCTCGCCGTCAGCAGGAGCAGCTCACGCTGCGACTTCATGCCTGATGCGGAAGCGTTCACGAGCAGCATGTAGACCTCATTCATGTATAGAAAAGAACATCCTCCGCCCGTCTCGGTTAACAGCGTTTCGTTGATAATATTAATTATCGCTTGCTGAAGCAAATCGGGATCACTGATTCGCTGATTCTTCTCCGGTTCGGGAATGATGCCGAAAGCCATCAAGGCAAGATTCTTCTCCTTCAGCCCTATGCCGAAGTAAGACATCTTTGACACAAATTGTTGCGCGGCTTGCCCACTGCCCTGAAGCAGTTCACGAAAATAAGCCGTCCGCAGCACCTGTTCGTTCTGATTCAACACATGGCGCAGAGAATTGAGTTCAACCGCTTTACTACGCTCCAATTCAATATCCCTTTTGATTTTCTTCAAAATCTCCTCAAGTCCGGGCAAGGTAACCTCGGCTTTGAGAATATATTCGTTAGCTCCCAGCTTTAGCGCTTCGGCTGCAAAATGAAATTCGCTATAGGAGCTGAAAATAACCGATCGCACGGTTGGCCGCTCCTCTTTCAGCCGTTTGATCAGCTCCAGCCCATCCATCCCCGGCATCTTTACATCCGTAACGACGAGATCTACCGGGTGCTGATGGCAAAATTCCAGAGCTTCTTCGCCGCTGGCGGCCTCCCCAATGATCCGGCAGTCCCCGCCCAGCTTGTCCACCGTCATCCGAAACCACTCGCGGATAATCCGTTCGTCATCGACAATGAGAATATTCATAGCTGCTGTATGTCCTCCCGTTTGTAAAATGCCGGAATGCGCAGCGTGACCTTCGTCCCGTCATTCACCGCGGATTCCAGGGTCACCCCGTATTGCCGTCCGAAATGGAGCTGAATGCGCTCATGCACATTAAATAATCCTCCGCCATGTGACAGGGCTGTATGACCGAAGGACTGCTCCTTTGGAAATGGCTGCAAAGCGCTTTGATCCATCCCGACGCCGTCGTCTATCACCTCAAAGATGATGTCCCTGTCCTGAAGATATCCTTTGATCACGATCGTCCCTTTGCCTCTTTTCGGCTCGATACCATGAAAAATCGCATTCTCCACCAGTGGCTGCAAAATTAATTTAATCGTCCGGTAAGCCAGAATATTGTCCTCGACCTCATATCGCACCTCTAGCATATCACCCTGGCGGATTTGCTGAATATAGATATAGTTCTTCAGAATATCCAGCTCCTCTTCGACAGGAATCCATTCATCCTCCTTGGAGATGGACTGCTTCAGCAGCCGAACGAGAGCCACGATAACGGAATCGACCGTCTCCTGCTCGTGCTTGTACAGCATAAACCGAATCGAGGCCAGCGTGTTGTACAGGAAATGCGGATTGATCTGGGATTGCAGCGTCTGAATTTCAGCTTGCCGCTTATTTTGCTGCTCGCGCTTCACATCCTCCATCGAGGCTTTGAGCTTCTCCACCATCTGGTTGAACTTCTGCGTTAGCAGACCGATTTCATCTTCGCTGTACACGGGCGACCGGACTGTCAGATCCCCATCCTCGACGCGGCCGAAATCCTTAGACAAGCGTTTGATCGGAATCGCCAGGCGGCGGGCCATGAAATAAGAAGCGGCAAAAGAGAGCAGGACAACGATGGCAAAAACAATGATCACTACCGTCTGAATTTTGTTTATGTTAGCAAGCACCGTCCGGGTCGGCGTATAGGAGACCAGCTTCCAGCCGGTTTTACCGATGGTCTGGAACGCGATCAGCTGATCCGTCCCCATTTCGTGGTCCACGAAAAAACCGGATTCATATTGATCGATTTTCTCATAATATCCGCGCGTCTTGAGATCTTCGCTCGCAAAATCCAGGTTATTCGAGGAAATGACTTTGCCATCATTCACAATGATGATCTCCTGATTCTCGTCCAGTGAACCGGCGTATAAATTTTTCAAGGTGGATTCATCGATGCGAATAATGACCAGTCCGATAGGAGCCCAGCTCTCGAACCGATTGCTCGACCGCACCGCGTAGACCGAACGATCGTCATGTCCCTTTGTCACCAGACCCGGGATCGGCTCTGTGATCCATAGAATTTGCCCCTTGGCCTCCGTCGCCGCGTGGTACCAATCCTGCTGCTCCATGATTTGCATACTCGGCTTGGTATCCAGCGGATTCGTCGATAGCGTAAGGCCATTCAACCCTAGTAAGGTAATGTCGGGTTTCAAATTGGCGAAGGAATAAATCGAGCTCGTCAGCAGCCGGTCAAACTCGGAGCGGATTTCAACCTCTTCATAGCTGTTCGGGGAAATTTGCGCTGTGAAGCCATAATTGACCTCTCTATTCAAGTAAAAAGTGTTGGAAAGCGAGATGACGTCGTCCAGCAGCATATCCGCTTTTTCGGAAATCTGCCCTAATATTCTTAAATTCAATTGGCTGACCTGCGACTCGATCGATTGCTTGGAAACCTGAAACGAGATAATCCCGAATAGCCCCAGTGGAATAATAATCAGACACAGGGTCGAGAGCAGAAACTTATTCTGTACACTGCTGTTGCGAATAAACCATTTCCGGAACATTCCCGCTCACATCCTCATGCTTAGAAACCTCCCGCTTCGCGGTAGGCCAAATTATTTTATCTATTATAGCTAGGATTGAATTCGTCTGTCCATGGTGATTCCGCTTTCATTTGTTGGTTTGGATCGGCATGGATTACAAAAAATTAAATGCTTGACTTTTGACTGAGGTTAAGCGGGTACTTGACAGCCGTGTGCTATATTAAGGTTTAATGAGGCGATTGTCGCTTCATATATTGCGGGGATAATAACCATGCATGGGAGGATCTAATGTTTCAGCACATCAATCAAAATTTTACAGAAATAGACTTTGGCACTCAAGATTTAAGGTATGGCGAACTAATAAGTTGTACATTTAGCCATTGCTCGTTTTCCAACGTATCCCTAGAGGAGATTACGTCCAACAACTGTCGTTTCATAGAGTGTGATTTTCGCGGAGCGTTGTTAAACGGTTCCATTCATAAAGAATCTGCGTTTGAGAATTGTAATTTTAGCGGAGCAAATCTTTTTGTCTCGAAATTTGAAAATTGCAAAATGACGGGTTCGGATTTTTCCAGCACAAATATGGACGGGATCACCATTTTTCAAGGCGATTGGTCATATACCAATTTGAGATATGCTAGATTAGTTAAACAGAGTTTACGTGGGATTAAATTTTATGAAGCGGACCTGTCAGGAGCCAATTTAGAAAATGCCGATTTAAGGGATTGCGAGCTGACTATGGCGTTACTGGCAAAAGCGAAGCTGCAAGGGACAGATATAAGAGGAGCGAACATGGAAGGCGTGGATTTCACGACATTCACCATTACAGGCATGCGAATGGATAAAGAGCAGTCTGTGCTATTTGCGCGTTCTCATGGAGCCAAGATAGGTTAAATGAAAAAGCTCTTTCCTACTTCATAGTTCAAGTGGGGAAGAGCTTTTGATAGTTTATCAAGTATTTGAATCCATTTGTTGCTAGGTCGAACGCCTGTCAGTTGACAATCCAAATAAAGTTTAATCTATATAACTTTCAGCGATTTGAATATGTCTATTCAAGTCTAAATCTGGATATCTCATTGCATTTTTCATTGATCCAGTTAATTGCTATTTCTGTTTCTTCTCCTGTTAGAACACCGCACTGACTTTTGTACTGAAAGTTCTCCCTTGCCCAGACTAATATTATCTTTACAAATTCTACCGTTTCAATTTTGCATATACCGTCCTCCTCACCCTCTTCAGCAAAAATATCTTCAATAGTTGTAAAATGCTTGTCAGCGTTTATTAAATTTACATTTCCTCCACCTTCATATGAAGTTATTTTTCCTTTTAGCAATTCGAGCAGTTTACCCACTTCTTCTTTAATAATAGCGAAATCCCCAAAAATATCCGAACCCAAAGAATTATTGATCAGATAACCATTCTTCAATGACTTGTCCACACCAAAATCCAAAATGACTTCAGTATATTCCTCACTATATTCAGTTGTATAAAAATACTTAATCATGTTATTAACTCCACTCTCCTTAATACAACGGATATGCCGATGTAATTTTCCCATTTTTTATAATAAACTCAATCTTCATTCCTGTACTAGCAGTTCCTCTATATCTATTATTCTTGTGAACAACCTTGTTGTTGAAGGCAATATTTATTTCGTCAATAACTTGTTGCGGTGTCCAATCCTTAGGAAAAAAAGTAGACCTTGCACCTTTTGGTATTCCATCTACCTCTATATTTGCTCTGTACACACCAAACTCATTAGGAGGGTCGATATTTCCAATAACCTTTCCCTTACTGCTTGGCATACCTTCATAATGAAATCCAACTGCTTGTCCTTTAATAATTTCACCCTCGAAAATATGATCCACCGCATTACTAGTCGTTCCTTTTTTAAAGTTATCTGTATTGTTTAAATCCTCTAGTTTCCAACTATTATTACTCTTCCCCTCAACAGAATCCAACTTCCCGCCGCCCGATCCCGAATCAGGCTTAGATTGGGAAAATTGCGGCTCTGTCTTCGGCATGTCCAAATCCCGAACAGGGACTGTAAGGCCATCGGGTGTTGTCAAAGAGGCTTGCGGCCGCGTTTGCGCCGCTTCCTTCACATTCTTCACGAGCTCCTTCACGGTCTTGCCGGAGAATTTGGCTCCCGCTCTGGCGGCGCCTTCTACTACCGTGATCGCGAAGAAGGCCTTCGTTACGGCTCGTCCGTATTTTACGCTCTCCTCATAGGTCGCTTTTCCGGAAAGAACCTTAGGCTGCAGCTCGATGATATTCTGGAAAGGAACAACGAATTCCTCTGCCACTGCGTCGCCGAGCAATTTCCTCATATCGTCAATCGTCAGTTCGCCGTTCGCAATCGCTTCACCTATAGCGTAATATCCGGGCACCGTATCTGTCCAGAATCCCAGGTTTGCCGGATTGGAATTGATGGCGAATTCAGCTAAGTCCTTTACGTCTTCAAACAATTGACTGACAATGCCATCCCCTACGCCTACGATCGTTACGGCAGCCGTCAATCCGCCGGTTTTCAGGTTCGGATTGTTGCGCATGCCCGAGCCTCTTTCCGAACGGGCCAAATCCAGCAGCTCCTTCGTGATCTTCCCATCTACCTCGAACATCTCCCATCCGAACCACTCGCGCCTAACCGCCGCCATGGCGCTTACCGTGTTCGCGATATGCTGGTAGCCGGCTACGGCGATCAGGAATTCCTGATTATATTCGCCCGTAATCTCTCCTTGGTAGATGTTCATGTCCTTCAAATATTGCTGCATGTTGCGGATATCCTCCGCTGGAATCGCCTGGTTGTACTCATCCAGCAGCGCCTGCATTTCCCTGCGCCGCTCTGCTGCTTGATGAACCGCCGCCGCAATAGTGTCATAGTTGAGTCTCGCCCACTCCCGGTAGAAGGGATTGATCATACCAGCCGCGATAATCAAGCGCAGCTCGCTCTCTTTCGGCATCGCGGATAGATTCTGCTTCAGTGGATTATATTCACAGGCATCTAGCGGAGAGCCTTTATAGAACACGGCCAAACTGACCCCAGATTTATACCATTCCTCAGCGACGCCGAGCTTCGCCAGCCGCTCTCTTTGCTGCTGAGCGGACCGATGCGCGTATCCCATGTACAGTTCATTATTGTAAATGGCATATATTTTATAGGCCGCTTGGTTGCGGGCAATTTCCTTGAAGCTTGAGGCGATCGCCTCGAGCTCCTCACGCGCCCACGCCTGATCCTTCGCTGTCCCGGTGTCTAAAATTTGTAGAAGTGAGGCGATTCGCTCATCCTCCTTCACCAGGTCTAGACGCTGTACCAAAGAGGCGTCCTGAAGCTCCAGCAAGTTTCCCTTGATCCATTGCACCAGCGATGGCCGCGACTCCGCAGACGAAACCGCGCCTGGATCAGCGACATTCTGCCTCCCCTTTTCCAAAAATCGCTGAAACCAGCTCTGGATCGTCCCCTTGAGCGTAAACGTCGTCGATTTCTTCACGACGGTCGCCCTTGCTGAATCCTTCTCTGCCTTTATGTATTCATTCTCCGCATAACGTAAGGCCTGAACCTTCTTCCTCATCTGCTCGTCAATCCGCTCGGCCAGCTTGCCGATTTCCCGCAACAAGCCGCTGGCTTCGCGTGCCGCAGATCGCACGTAATGCTCGGACGGATCGGAATAGGCCGCCTCCACATCGCTTATGAGCCGGGTTAGTTCCCTGGACATTCCCGTGATTCCATTCTCCATCGTGCGCTCCAAACGCTCCAGGTCGCGTGCCAAGCCCCCGACTCGGCCAGGATCCACTTTATTCAAGCTTGTCCAACCTCATTTCAGGAAAATATTAGTGTCTGATATTTTACCAAAATGCCTACTTTTAAGGAATAAACCGGTATACCTATAAGGGACAGGATGGCAATAGGCTAATGAAATCTATATAAATCACTAATATGAAATAAATGGTAGAGGGGAGCCACGAAAGGTGTCTTTAATCATAATCTGCCTATGAATTTCCTAAAAGCCCCCTATGAACATTTCCAACTTTAGGCCTTAAGAATTAGGCGATTCTTCCAACCACAGACATGCCAAAGCCATGTTCAAGCCTCAGCAAAATTCCACCCCATGATCAACAGCAAGCCAGAATCAGCATCATTTCCTCGCAAGCTCCCGCACAAGCTTGATCCCTGACCTGATCCAGGGACGCCGCAGCTTCTTCCGTACGTAGCGATAGTCCACCATTTCCACTCGGGCATCCTGCATCGCGTAGGCAAAATCATCGTCAAGCAGCAAGCGAAACTCCCATACCCGCTTCTGCCAATCGGGAATATACGCCATCATCCACGCATCCTCTCTCCCCGGGTGAAAATACATCTCGCTTACCCCGGATGGAAGCCTGTAGAGCTTGTCAATAATCGATCGCTTGAAGCTGTCGTACGTCTCCCCGGATTGCAAGCCAAAGGGATGCGACAACAGATAATCCGGAATCGGCACTCCCAGCGCATCCGCCAGCGCGGAAGCACGTGCGACCGGACGCTCAATGCCGGACAACGAACTTAGCAGCGGGTCATCAGGAACAATGCAGCGAAAGAACCGCGCCGGCACTTTCCAACGCGATGCCTTCCAGAACAGGAGCGGCAGCATACTGCGTCCCGTTGCTATGCCGTATAGGCTGCCCATATGGTTATCGACATGGCTGATCGTGATCCCCGCCTTCTTGACCCGTTCGTACTGAGCATCGAGCTCTTTGGCCACCGCTCTGGTTCGCGCCTTTTGCTCAAACTCCCTTACGGTCTTATACAAATGGCCGCTCTCATCCTGGAGCGAGATATCGCCGGTTAAGCTTCCCCAGCGCAGCGCCTCGAATTCGCTCGTCAATGTTAAATGAAGCCCGACATTGGGCTGCCTCCGGCGCGCGCTCCATGCTGCGGCTTCTTCAAAGCCGGGAGCCACGGCCATCATCGTCGCCGATGACACCTTGCCTTCCTCCAACAGGTGCATGATCGCCTGATTCATAGCCGGGCTTTGCCCAAAATCGTCGCAGTTAATGATCAATTTTCTACTCATGACTGCCGCGCTCCCCCTCCGTGCGATTTTCCCGAAAATCGAATTTCACCGTATAAGATATGATAATGGAAATCATCAGCAGACATAGCGGTACGACGCTGATTAAGCATTGAAACGCCAGCGCCGGTTCAGGCCCCGGACGCTCTCCGCTCTCATAACCGAAAATGAGCCCGACCACGAAAAAAGCCAACGCCGAAATCAGCCCGCTCGAACGCGTTATGAACCCACTCACCGCGGTATATATGCCTTCTCTCCTTAAGCCGGTTTTGACGGCATCCTCATCAATAATTCGGCCTCCGACCAGTGCCGGGGTCACCAGGAAGCCGGCCAGCCCGAAGCCAAACACGATGCCGGCCAGCATGCCGCTGATCAAGTTATGGCCAAACCAGAGAGGGATGACGGATATGCCGTATGCAATCAGCGATAACCGCCAAGCCTTGACACCGTCCATGCTGCGAATGATCCAGTACCATAAGAACACCATCGGAATGACCGATACGAACACGGAGGCCAGCAGAATAGATACGGATGCCTCTGGAATCCGCAGGACGTATTTAGCATAGAAAGGAATGATCGAACTGACCAGCCCATTCACCGTTTGGGCAAATGAATTGGCTATATTGAACACCCAGAACTTCGTATTCCGCAGCGTTTCCCGAAAAGCGGCCATCAGCCGCAGCGGCTCCCCTTCGCCCGCTTCCTCTCTTTCCCGCACACCTAGCATACAGAGGAACATAAATACAGCGAATACACCGGCATACAGGATAGCCATATCGGAAAAGCCCCTCGCCGTGAAAATAACAGGCGTTAATGCCGTGCCGACAAGCAGCGCCGCAACCTGGTAACCCTGCTGGATCGCAGAGGCTTTGGCACGAAGGCGGTCTCCGCGAAACAGCTCCGGGAACAGGGCCCCGTAGTTCACCCACAGCACCGTAGCTACGGCCTCGAAGAGAACAAGCATAGTAAGAAACCAGATGAACAGCCCTTGCTCCGTTAGTCCACTTGGAGGGGAGAACACCAGTACAAAGCACAGCATGAAAAAAGGCATCGCCCCGAACACCCATGGCCTGCGGCGGCCGTAACGGGTATGCGTCCGGTCCGACCAATACCCGAATAGCGGATTGTTCACGGCATCCCAGATGAGAAAAATCGTCCGCGCCAAAGTAGCCAGCCAAATGCCCAGCCCCAGCTTCTCCACATAGAAATAGCTGTAAAACGAGCTGAAGGCCTGACTCGGCACCATCATCGCGAACATCCCCAGCGCATACGTGTACGGCGAGTTGATCCATTTTCCTTTGTCGCGCATGTCCCCCACACTCCCGCAGAGCAAATCGCCCCGTGATTGTATCTTTAGAAATCAATCAAGCGATCCTGGACAGGATCGCTTGATTGATGAATGATTCCGTATGGAGCATGCTTCATTTCTATGCGTGCTAGTTTATTTTTAGAACCGGACAAGCCGGGAATGAAATTTGCATCAAATATCGTATAAAGGAACTTGAGAGTTGTGCAGTTCCCGATCATCCCGGGCCAATACCCGGTCGAGAATGATCTGTTCAAAATGAGCAAAGCCCGCATCCCGATTGCGCGGTCGAGCCAGCGTAATTTGCAGATCCAGCGCAATCTGCCCCTGCTCAATTAGTATGACCCGGTCCGCCAGAGCCACCGCCTCGCTCACGTCATGCGTAACCATGACGGCCGTGAAACCCCGCCGCTTCCATAAATGCTCGATCAGGCGCTGCATCTCGATCCGGGTCAACGCGTCCAGTGCGCCGAGCGGCTCATCGAACAACAGCAGGCGCGGTTTCCCCACCAAGGCCCGGGCCAGAGCAACCCGCTGCCGCTGGCCACCGGACAGGACGGATGGCCACTCCCCCGCACGGTCTGCCAGCCCGACTAGTTCAAGGGCTTCATAGGCTCTCCTCCGTGGATCGTCCGAACCCGAGCCGGTCAGGCCCAGCTTCACGTTGTCCAGCACGGTATTCCACGGCAGCAGGCGCGAATCCTGGAACATAAACCTCGTAGCGGGGTGAATACCCTGAACCTCCTGCCCCTGTAGCTTCAACGAGCCGCCGCTCGCCTGGTCGAGCCCCGATAGAAGGCGAAGCAGCGTGCTTTTGCCGCAGCCGCTCTGGCCGACGATGGCGACGAAGCTGCCGGGCTGCACCGAGAGTTGAATGTTCCGCAGCACCTGCTTGCTGCCGAATTGCTTGGACACCGCATCCAGCTCGATCGATACGCCGCTAGTCGACGCGCTATCCTGCTGTGCAATACTCTCTCGCCTCTCGTTCACTTCGGCCTGCCGGGAGAGCTCCCCCTGCGGCGCGTCGAGATATGGCTCCCGGCCCGCGTCCTTTCTTAAACGCTCTTGAATGGCGAGCCTTCTTTGGCGAAGTGCGGATGCCATCTCAGCCACCTCCTTTCAAACCCTTTAGCCATCAGATCCGATAATTTGCCAAGCAGCGCATACAGCAAAATGCTGAGCACCACAACGTCCATCTGGAAGAACTCCCGCGCGTTCATCGCCATATATCCGATGCCGGAATTGGCCGCGATCGTCTCAGCCACGATCAGCGTCAGCCACATGATGCCGAGAGCGAAGCGGAAGCCCACCAGAATCGACGGCAGCGCGCCTGGCAGAATAACCCGCCGGTACAGCTCCCAATGGCGCAGCCCATACACCTGCCCCATTTCGATCAGGCTTGGATCGACTGAGCGGATGCCATGCAGCGTATTAATGTAGATCGGGAAGAACACGCCCAGCGCGACGAGAAAAACTCTGCCCTCTTCCCCGATGCCGAACCAGGCGATCACGAGCGGAATCATCGCTAAATGCGGAACGTTCCGGATCATCTGGATCGTGGAATCCGTCAGCTTCTCTGCCAGCGGGATAACTCCGTTCAACAATCCCAATATGAAACCCAGCAAGCCGCCGATGATAAAACCGATCAGCGCTCTCCATGTACTGATGCCGATCGCCGCCGCCAATTCCCCGTTCGTCGTGAGCTTCCAGCCGGCCTGGAACACCTCAACCGGCGACGGCAGCGTGCGTTCGGGCATAAGACCCGTGCTGCCGAGCACCTGCCAGACGATCAGAATGAGCAGAGGGATATACCAAGGCAGGGCCTGCAAATGCCATTTCTTCTTTCCCATTCCTAACGACTCCTTTTAGTGCGCGGATGCCTTCGGCGTTGGCCGCACATTGTTTGCTATAAGCTCACCGAACGGGCTGATGGAGGACGGTCCTGCCGCCTCGCTTCTTTGCTGCAGCGGCAGCAGCGGGAACAGCAGCTCCGCCACACGGTAGGCCTCCTCCAAGTGCGGATATCCCGAGAAAATAAATGTCTCGATCCCGAGATCCGCATATTCCTGCATCCGCTCAGCGACGATTTCCGGGCTGCCGACTAGTGCCGTGCCTGCGCCGCCGCGAACGAGGCCGATCCCTGACCATAGATTCGGGCTGATCTCCAACTGCTCCTTGCTGCCGCCATGCAGCGTGGACATCCGCTTCTGTCCGACCGAGTCGAAGCGGGCAAAAATTTTCTGCGCCGCCGCGATCGTCTCCTCATCCAAATGCTTGATGAGATCATGGGCCGCAGCCCAGGCCTCGTCCTCCGTCTCGCGAACGATGACATGAAGGCGGATGCCGAACCGGATCGTGCGCCCCCGGGCTTCGGCCAGCCTGCGCATCTCGGCGATCTTCTTCGCGACTTCGGCTGGCGGTTCGCCCCAGGTCAAGTAGACGTCGACATGATCCGCGGCAACCTGCTGCGCCGCCTCCGACGAGCCGCCGAACCAGAGCGGCGGATAAGGCTGCTGAATGCCAGGATACAGAATATGCCCGCCCTCGACCCGCAGATGCTTCCCTTCATAATCAACAGTCTCTCCGGAAAGTTCCCGGCGCCAAATATCGAGAAATTCACTCGTCAGCTCATAGCGGGCGGAGTGATCCAGGAACAAGCCGTCCCCGGCCAGCTCTACGGGATCACCCCCGGCCACGACGTTCAACAGCAGCCTGCCGTTCGAAATACGATCCAATGTCGCGGCCATCCGTGCCGCGAGCGTCGGCGAAGTCAGCCCCGGGCGAAGCGCGACGAGGAACTTCAGCCGCTGCGTAACAGGCACTAGCGAAGAAGCGACTACCCACGGATCCTCGCAGGAGCTGCCTGTCGGGATCAATACGCCCTCATATCCGAGCCGGTCGGCCGCGACGGCAATCTGCTGCATATAATGAAGATCCACCGCACGCGCGCCTTGGCTGGTACCTAAATAACGCCCATCCCCATGGGTCGGTATGAACCAAAATACTTTCATCATTCTTCCCCTCCTAGTCCGTTCACTTGTTTATTTTAAAATCGCATCATGGATATCCAGCTTGGCCGGGATCAGCCCTAGCTCATAAAAAGTATCGGCAATCGACTGCTGGGCCTGGACCAACTCCTCGTCGATCCGCTGAATACCGTAGGCTCTACGGCCCGCGGCCAGCTCAAGCGATGCAACGTCAATGCCAAGCTGGGGTGATAGCTTCTCCGCGAGCTCCCGCGGATGGTCTTTGGACCAGGCGTCGATCTTATCTGCCTCTTCCAGCAAAATCTCTACAAGATCCGGATACTTCTCGGCAAATTCGCGGGTGGCCAGATAGAATTCATGATTGGAGACGACGCTCTCCCCGTTGGCAATGACCCTGCCCCCCGTGGCGGTCTCCGCAGCGGCGAGGAACGGATCCCAAATCACCCAAGCATCTACGCTCCCCTTCTCGAATGCGGCGCGCGCATCAGCGGGTGGCAGGTATTTTACATCGACATCCTTATAGGCCACGCCGTTCTTCTCCAACTGCTCCACTAGCAGATAATGAACATTGGAGCCCTTATTCAGCACAACAGTCTTCCCTTTCAGCTCGGCGACGGATTGAAGCGGCGAATCCTTCGGCACGATGATTCCCTCGCTGCGGGGACTGGCCGGTTCATGCGCCAGATAGACCAGCTTGGCGCCGGCAGCCTGGGCAAAGATCGGCGGCGCTTCTCCCGTATGCCCAACATCGATACTCCCCACATTCAATGCCTCGAGCAATTGCGGTCCTCCCGGGAACTCTGTCCATTCAATCTTAATGTTGCGATCTTCCTCCAGCCGGCGATCCAGTGCTCCGTCCGCCTTCAGAATATTGATCGTCCCGTATTTCTGATATCCGATGCGGATCGTAATATCCCTCGTCTCGGACGGCGCATCCGCCGCCGCTGCATCTGATGATGCCGTGGCTGGCACTTCCCCCGAAGCCGACTGGCCCCCTGCCTGGCCGCCGCTGCCGTTTGCGCTGCAAGCGGACAATGCCACCGCCAGCAGCAAGGCCGAAGCCGCCGCGATAACTCCCTGTGCTGCCCGTTTAGACTTTCTCTTTTCCATATAAAACTCTCCCCCTTCTCTTCCTCTCCCAGATCCTCAAAAAATCCCTAAAAAAACACAAAGGTCCCCCTGATCGAAAGGCATAATACATGCCTCTATTCGATAAGAGAGACCCTCCGGCGGTCCGGTAAAGTCGATTTAATTCTGTTAATTCACATCAATTAACTTGGATTATTTTGTATGATATCATCAGGGCATAATGGTGTCAAGGATTTTTAATCGTTCAAAAGATTCTCCCTCAATGTCGTGCCCGGATAGGATGTACGATAACGTCCACGCCGCTGCAGCTCCGGCACTACAAGGTCCACAAACTCCTCGAAGCAGCCCGGCGTATTCGTCGCAATCAGCATGAAGCCGTCTGCTCCGCCTTCATCCATGTAGTGCTCCATCTGATCAGCAATATCCTCCGGGGTTCCTATCGCGACAGGCATTCCCATACCCTGGGCATAGTGAAGCGCGGCTTCGCGAATCGTCACCGGGGCTCCACCCTTGGCGTAAATGACGGATTCAAAGAGGCCTTGAATGCCGGGAACCTCAATATTCTGAATGTACTCGTCCGGACTATACTGGGAAAAATCCAACCCGAAATGTCCCGATATCCAAGCCAGAGCCGCCTCGGGATGAATGCAAGCTTTCATGCGCTCATATTTCTCCTCCGCCTCGCTGCGGCTCATTCCTACGACGGTTTGCAGGCCATAGATGCGCACCACGGAATTTTCAGGGCGGCCAAACTTCATAAGCCTGGCGTTTATATCGTCGCTATACTGCCTCATCCGCTCCACATTCGGATGTACCGCGAAAATGGCCTCAGCATATTGAGCCGCAAAGTCCCGGCCCCGGTCGGACGAGCCGGCCTGCCAGAACACTGGACGCCCCTGCGGAGAGGGCGCACAGAAATGCCGACCTTTGCTTTTAAAATACTTCCCTTCAAAATCTATCACTTTCACCTTTGACGGATCGGCAAATATGCCGCTGGATCGATCCGCAACGATGGCATCCGGCTCCCAGGAATCCCATAATTGGCAGCACAAGTCCACGTATTCCTCCATACGGTCGTAGCGATCCGAACGCATCGTCATCTCCTGGCCGTAGGCATCCCACTCGCTCTTGGAATAGGAGCTGACAATGTTCCAGGCGATCCTTCCTCCGGATAGATGGTCCAGGCTGGACAACCGCCGCGCCATCGAATACGGATGTTCAAACGCCGTTGATAGCGTAACTCCGACGCCTAGTTTCTCGGTTGCTGCCGTAATAATCGGGACAATTGTAGACGGCTCATGCGTAGGGCACTGCACGGCATATTTAACGATGGCGTCCGAGCTGCCCTGATAAGTGTTATAGGGCGCTAATTCATCGGCGATGAACATTGCATCGAACAAGCCGCGCTCCATCGTCCGGGCCATATGCTGCCAGTAGGCCGGCCGGCTCCAGTCCCAATTCACTTTATCCCTGGCATGCCGCCACATGC
This sequence comes from Paenibacillus sp. YSY-4.3, assembly GCF_054767475.1. Lineage (NCBI taxonomy): Bacteria > Bacillati > Bacillota > Bacilli > Caryophanales > Paenibacillaceae > Paenibacillus > Paenibacillus sp. YSY-4.3. The sequence goes on from NZ_BAABMC010000002.1 coordinate 669,419, forward strand.
CGATGGCGTGACTGTTTACGCCATGCTGAATAAATCCTAACAAATGCGCATGTTTTTTGGATGATGAGGTATTCATTTGAATGTTACTTCCTCTCTATTGTTATATAAGGTCTGACCCGCATCTAAACCTTCTTGCGCAGATCGATTGTAAATGCGAAGATTACCGCTACCGCCGAACCAATCGCGATAAAAGGTACATAGTTCCAGAACGCCGCCGACTTGCCCATCAAGAAAAGGATAACGCTGGATAAAAGGATGCTGATCATCGCCTTCCAGCTAAAGGGCGCTTCGCTCTCCCATTCGGAGGCATCTTCGGTTGAAGCCGCAGCAGCCGGCAGCTCCCTTCTCCTGTCGTTCTTGACCTGCCGAAACGAAGCTCCGACATACCCCAAATAGATCAGGCTCACTACAAGAGAAATAAACGAAGCCGCAATAACATATGCCATGTGAATCACGCCTCCCCTTGAACGGGCTGATTTGGACCAACCGTTGATCCAACGCCAGCAGACACTGTATGATCTGCAGCATCGTCTATCAGCTGCCTTGTATTTTTCAAAGCGGAATAATCAAACGGTCTTTCCCTGGACAGCAGGCTTAACACGACAGGAACCGCTGCACTAATTCCGAAAATCACCAGCGTTCCAATCAGCTCGTCATAAATGATGCGCACCGGCAGGCCGATGACAATACTTAGCACAATGCCCCAAAGAAAGCCTCGGCTCGTTAATCTACGCCAAAATATAGCTAAAATCAAAGGAATCAACAGCGACGTCTTAATCGCGTATGTCGTCAGAACGAGACTGACAAAGTCCACGCCTGACATGACAATCAGTCCAGCTACAAGGGCGCAGGCAATAATGCTAAGTTTAGTAACCGCAAATAACCGTTTCTCCGGCAGGTTCGGCCACAGCGGCTTGACGATATCCACAGCCACAAGCGATGACAGGGCCGAGAACGCGCCATCGATCGTCGAATAACAAGCGTTCAAGACGAGCAGCACGTACAGGATGACAATAATCAGCGGCAAGCCTAAGTGGGATATAAGGTAGGGCCCAACCGCCGCGGCATCGCCGCCGATCTCGTCCAGATTCAGCCCGAGTCCTAGCGCTACCAGACCAAGCAAACCGAGGGCAATAGGAATGGGATAGAACCAGGCTCCGCCCCAAATAAAGGTTCGCTTAACGTGATTCGGCTTGATGGCCCATACCTTCTGCCAAAACGTCTGATCGGCAACCGTAGAGGCAAGCAGACCAAGTGCTAAGGTAACACCGAAGCCTGCCGCGGCTTCTGGGCGAAATATGGATAGCAGCTGCGGATCCTGCCGCTCGATCGACTCGAAGATGAAGCCTGCCCCGCCGACCTGATGCAGCACGTACAGCGTAACTACCGCAGCCGGAACCGTAATAAACAAGGTGTTGATCGTCGCGGTAATCGCCGACGTCCAAATTCCGCCGAAATATGAATACACGGTGACGATGAATATGATTACGGCAAGAATGATGATTTCCTTGATGCCGAAAATTGTCTGAATAAGCAGCACTGCGCCCTTCAGATTAATGATGATTTCGAGAAAAATGCCGAAGATCATGCCCATAACGGCAATGACCAGTGCGGGACGGTTCTGGAACCGAGAACGGATGAAATCCGTTATCGTATAACCGTTCGGAATCACCTTCCGCAGCTTGACCGCGAAAGGAACCATCGCCATGACCGCGATGCCGTTGGGCACAGTAAACCAGAATAATCCCGACAGCCCCCAGGTGTAGGCTTGCCCCGAGGACATCATAACCGCCATGGCCCAGGTCCAGACGGCAATGACCGACCCGACCCCGAACCCCAGACCGATCTTGCGGTCCGCGATAATGTAATCATGCGTGTTGCGCACGAGGGAGCGCCGCACGGATAAGGCGATGAACAGCATAGCCAAACCGAGTCCCGCCATCAGGACATATCCGATATAGGCTGGAATATGATTTGCTTGCAGCATAGTAGACCTCCAATACAGTGAAATGATGATGCGCTATTTTAGGCAACAAAAAAAGACAATCCTCAAGCAGGATAGTCTTTGTCTCTGGTGGTCCAGTGGACGCGCTATGCGTTAAACTTAGTAAGTATATATAATTACTATGATTTTCATCATAGTCTTATCCCTTTTTTATGTCAACGTCTTTCGTGTGAGTTTTGTCTTTTCTTCTGGAATCATGTCATAAGGTGTCGTGAAGCGTATGCATCTTCGTGCACACACCCCATATGCGAACGCCATATTATATCTATAAGATACGCAATTATAAATAAAGAAAGGGATATCTTCCTATGATCTATACCGCTCTTGGCGATTCGATTACATTCGGGGAGAATGCTTCCTCTTTCGCGAAAGCTTATCCGCAATTAGCTACGTCGATGGCCAATGCTTCAGGCTCCGGCAAGATGGTTGGACTTATCCTGGCCCAGCCTGGCTGGACCACCTATGATCTGCTGGATGCCGTGGTATGGCAGGGCTCTTCCGTAATCAGCCGGTCTGCCGTCGTCTCGGTCTGGATTGGAGGCGTGGATTTGGCAAATGCAGCTCTATCTACGCTTGCCAGCAAGCAAACTCTAGATGCAAAACAATTTATAGCGCGCTATAAACGAAATTTGCATGCGATCCTGGCTCAGATTAAAAATACTAGCCATGCTCGAATCATCTGCTGTACGCAATATAATCCTTTTCCGAACAGCCCGCTTTCTGCCGAAGCGATCACCGGCCTGAATCAAATGACGAAAGAAGTCGCTCACAGCTACAATGCGAAAGTTGCTCCCGTCCATCTTTGGTTTGAAGGCAAGCAAGGCCAACTGATCTATGGATACCGCAAAGGGAAGATTGAGGATGCCTTGGGGGGCTCTCTGCCCATCCATCCCAATGACCGGGGCCATCAGGTTATCGCAAAGGGTTTGGCTCCTTATCTTGCGGCAGGGAAGTAATAAGGAAAAACACCTGATAAAGGTATATATTCTAACTAAACGCCGGTTTCCCTCGGCGTTTTTTTCATATGTTTGCAACTCAAAAGACTAATGATCATCCTCATCTTCAAACATAAATCTTCTCAGCCCGGATATTCGCCCTTGCAAAATGAACCTCGTGTCATTATTATAAAATAAATGACATGAGGTTCATTTTATTGTAAAGGAGCAGGATTGATGTCACCTAAAATTTCAGACAGCCAAAGAGAACGGCGCAAGCAGCAAATTCTCGATGCTGCCAAACGAGTGTTTTCAGAAAAAGGTTACGGAGCAGCGACACTGAAGGACATTATCGAGGAAACCGGGATGAGCCGGGGCTGGATCTATTTATATTTCCAGACGAAGGAAGAGATCTTCGAAGCCTTGCTAGACCATCAGGATGCGGAGCATGAACAGTACATCGAGGAATTACTCGAGAGTTCGGCTAGCGTCTGGGATGTCATCACAACCTTATATTCACAGCAGCAAGAGGAACTGATGAAGCCTCCTAAGGGCGGGCTGCTGCCTGCCTTCTACGAGTATTTTCTGATCGGCTGGCGGGATACGGAGCGCAGCGAACTGCTGCTGCGGCGTTACGAAGAAGGAATTGCCCGGTTCACGGCGCTGCTGCAAAAGGGAGTAAATCAAGGAGAATTTTCGCCCGTCATGAGCGTATTGGACATCGCAAAGCTTGCCGCCTCTTTCCAGGAAGGCATTCTGACTCATACGATCACCGTAGGACCGGAGACGGCCAATACGCAAATGCAGCAAGAGGCGCTGATTCAGTACCTGCACCGATTGCTGCATTCCTAATGCCTGAAATAAGACCATATTTAGGAGGATTGATGTGATGATCTCACTCTTTCGGAACGGAACATTCACCAAGCTATTCCTTGCCGCATTTGCCTCGCAGCTCGGCACCGTTGTGGGCAACATGGCCTTCGCCTACTATTTGATAGACCGGTACAGCGACCGGCCGGCCTTGGCAACCACGGCGGAGCTAATGTATTCCCTGCCGACTCTCGCGGTATTCTGGATCGTCGGCGTCATTGCCGATCGGATCGACCGCAAATTCATCGCCGCCTACAGTGACTGGATTCGAGCTGGATTAACGCTGCTGCTGCTTGTATTCGTCCATTACGATGTATTGTTCGTTTGCTTTTTAATTCTGTTTCTGCGCAGCTCGATATCCAAGTTCTTCGGACCGGCAGAAATGGGATTGCTGCAAGGCAGCATCTCCCAGGATCAATATGTGCAGGCCTCAGGCCTGAACCAGATGATGATGGGCATGTTTATGCTCTTCGGCATGAGTCTCGGCGCAGCGGCTTATCATTTCATCGGAATCGAAGGAGCGATCATGATTGATGGTGCAAGCTTTATCTTCTCCGGTCTTCTAATTACCAAAGGCGATTTTCCCGAACATGCCCGCATGCCTAACGGCCGAAACCGCATCCGCGACATCCGGATCCCCCTACTTCTCAAGGACTTTTGGCTAGGGCTCCGTTATATTATGGGCCACAGGCTGCTACTAGTTCTCATCTCTGGTTTTCTATTCTTTGGCATCGTCAACGGCGTGTTCGCCATCCTGCCGATTTTCTCCATGAAATATAAGCTTAGTCCAGACAATTATGTTATCCATTCTTCATTAACTACGATATTTCTCGGCGTGGGCTTCCTAATCGGCAGCATCATCGGCCCCAAGCTGATCCGTCGCTATACAAGAACCCCCATCCTCATTGCAGGGCTGTTCATCTCTAGTGCACTTATTGGAGGGCTGGGTTTCACCGACCGGATCGAGATCTATCTTCTGCTTGTGTTTATAGAAGGGATCGCCATCGCCCCCATCAACATTGCTCTCGGCAGCTGGATGCCGGAACTCGTTCCCCCGCAAAATATGGGTAGGGTAAACGCCCTAATCGAACCTGTCATGATGTTCGGACACTCATTAGCGTTAGGGTTCGTCGCCTTAGCCTTCCCAGCCTGGGTCTCCATTACCTGGCTGCACTATCTTCTTGGCGTTTGTACGCTCGGCGTGAGCGCCTACTATCTGCTTGCTCTGCCCGCCCTCGTGCGCAAACGCTCCAAGCAGGAGCAGGAGCAAGATGCAGCAACATCTCATAGCTGATACGAACCGCCGCGCCTAGAGTATTATTTTTTCAAATGGTAAGGAACTGTCGTGATAATGACGTCCTTGCGATAAAGCAAGTAGGTGCGGATCATTAAGCTGGTTTGGTTATGCAGGAAGTTATGCCAGCCCTTCTTCGGAATGAATTGGGGAATGATGACCGTCACCTGGTAATTCTTCTCGCTCGCTTTCCGGTGCACCGTATCGATGAACTTGCCGAGCGGAGTGATAATGCTTCGATAGTGGGAATATAACACCACCAGCCGTACATCAGGTCTCCATTTATTCCACTTCTCCTCAAAGCGGGCAATATCTTCTCTCTCAAACGGAATATACACGGCAATAATCTGATCTGGTGACAAGGATTTGGCGTAATTCAAGGAATGGTCGACGACATGCGTAATCCCTGACACAGGCAAAATAATGACGTTCCCCGTAATCGGCACCGCCGGCTCGCAGGTCGTCAGCCGCAGCTGTTCGCCAACCGCTTCATAATGCTTCTTGATCCGATAAAACAGCCAAACGATCAACGGCAAAAAGATCAGTACCGGCCAGACCCGCGTAAATTTCGTCAGGAAGAACACCAACGAGACGGTTAAGGAAATCAAAGCGCCGATGGAGTTGATGATCAGCTTAGGCACCCAGCCCGTCGGCTTCTCACGAATCCATTTCATCATAATCCCCGTCTGCGATAGCGTAAACGGAATGAACACGCCGACCGCGTACAACGGGATCAGCTGCTCCGTCTGCCCTTGGAACGCGATAATCAGGATGATCGATAGCAACCCCAGACTGATGATGCCATTGGAGTAACCCAACCGGTCACCCCGTACCGTGAACATTCTTGGAATGAACCGGTCGTTAGCCAGGTTTACAGCCAGCAGCGGAAATGCCGAATAACCCGTATTAGCCGCCAATATCAGAATCAAGGCCGTCGTGCCTTGGATAAAATAGTACACGGCATTTCTGCCGAAGGTATGCTCGGCGATTTGCGAGACCACCGTCTTCTCCGGGGAAGGCACAATCCCGTAATAATAAGCCAGAAATACAATGCCCGAGAACAGGATCGCAAGCAAGATGCCCATCGCCATCAACGTCTTGGCTGCATTATTCGGCGCGGGATTCTTGAAGTTCGGAATCGCATTGGAGATCGCCTCCACCCCGGTCAAAGCCGAGCTTCCCGAGGCAAAAGCCCGTAACACCAAGAATAGCGTCATCCCCGCCACTGGCGTACCGACCGGTACATGTAAACTTGGCGAGACATGGCCCATCGCAATATCGTAAAGCCCTACGGCAATCAGAATGAATAAAGCGACAACGAATAAATACACAGGATAAGCTAGAATCGTCGCGGATTCAGTAATACCCCGCAAATTCAGCAAGGTCAGGAGAATGACAAAAATGACTGCGATGATGACTTTATGCTCGTGGAAGCTCGGAATGGCCGACGTGATCGCATCCGTACCCGCAGACACGCTGACGGCAACGGTTAGAATATAGTCGACCAGCAAGGAGCCTCCCGCAACCAGGCCGGGGAAAATCCCCAGGTTCTGCTTGGAAACCACATAAGCTCCCCCGCCTTGCGGGTAAGCAAAAATAATCTGCCGATAGGATAAAATAAGAGCGGTCAATAATACCAATACGCCGATCCCAATCGGAATCGAATACCAAAACGCCGCTGTGCTGACGGTCACCAGCACGAGCAAAATTTGCTCCGGCCCATAAGCCACGGACGATAAAGCATCGGAAGAAAGAATGGCCAGCGCCTTCTTCTTATTCAGCTTTTGCTCCCCTAATTCCGTCGATTTCAACGGCCGCCCAATCAACAGTCTTTTTACAGTCATCCTAATTTCCACCACCAGTTTGAGATATGGGACATTTTGTATCGTACCCTCTTGGTTTAACCATTATCCGTACAAACCGGCAATCCCTGTGACTCCATTAGCGCAAAAAAAGCCGCAGGAAAGTTGGCCTTTCCCGCGGCAGCTCAAAAAAACGTGGGCACGCGACAAATTCCTCTTTCGTAACGCTTACGAGGTTAGCTGACGGATTCGGGCCTGAAAGTAGCCCTACACTTGATATTACCTAGTTCAAATCAAGCGATTCACCCCTGGGACGGATACAAGCTCATCCCTTTGGTTCCCCCGTTCCTGACTGCAGAATTCAGCGATAAAGGATTATTCATTTCATAAACCAGTTCGTCATGAATGAAATCTTACTCCCAAAAAAAGTATCTGTAAACAAATAAAGAATTCGGATTTGACGCAAAAATAACCCCTTCTGTGCCAAGAGTACGCTTACATTACCCGCGCTCTTTGACTGGCTCGTTTTTTTTCTGCGTTTCGCATCGTGAGGTAGATTTCACGTAGACTAGGAGGAAGGAAGCTTACACACGGGTCTAAAGTATACCCCCAAAACCCTGAACCCGATTCATAAATGGGCCTATCAACCGTAGGAGAAAATGCCAAAACATAATAAACGATGCCAAGATCAGCACATCTCACTCTGAATTCAATGACGGCAAGAAATCGGTGCTGCTTATTTTCTCAACTGAAGAAGACATGGTGACGATTACCAAGCTGTACAAGGAGTATTTCAAAACGCAAAACTTGGATGATTCCGGTCAGACCATTGACGATAAGAACATTATTATTCAAGGCGATAATCCCGATAAAAATGAAAGCTGGTCCATGATTGGCGGACGATTGTCCTCGAGTGAAGGGGTCATTGAGCTAAACGTGACATGGACGGAATTGTAGGACGGTAAGTCAGATTAAAGGGGTCTATCAAGATTTTTGTGTAAACTCATTTCAAGTAATCTCCCGAGGGGGATTAGCCTGCTTAACGTAAATGGTTACCGATGCGTTCCGGGAAAAAGACGGAGAACTCCAGCGCATCTGTCCCCAGTTTTGGACTCGACCTAGTAATCGTCGTACGACGAGAAACCTAGTATTCAAGCAGTCAGTAATACGACGATGACTTTGGAAGAGGCTACGCTAACGGTTGTCATTGTGCTTAATCGTCCCTAAAAAAAGGGGGGGCTTTTCTAACGTTTGTATGAGCGCTTATTTGGACGAAATTGCCCCTCTGCCTACGAAAAAACGGAAATAGGCTCGCTGGCAACCGTTACATTTTGTTAAACCCCGTTTTTGCCCAAATAACGTCGCTCACAACCGTTAGAATTTGCCGCTCACAACCATCAGGATTTCCGCTCACTTCCACCCACAACCTCCTGGGCAGTAACCAGCTGATTTTCCTTAATGAAAGCCCGCAGTTGTTCTTTTTACCAAAGTCCCATGTGTTCTCCCAACCTTTCTATAACTTCCATTTTAATGGGTTTAGGAGTTTACACATTACAGACTCGATTAAAGCAAAATTACCCTATCGAGTAGACACTTTAAAAAAGTCTCTCGGTAGGGTAATATCTCTTTATTTAATCTGAGTACGTTTAATCCATATTTCTTCAACATTAGTTATGTTATTCTCTTGCAAATATAGCAATGTACTTTTCTCAATTTTTTCATAAACGCATGAGCCATCATCACTGTCCATCGTCTAATTCTTTGTATGCCATAAAAATTATTTAGTTCAGCTTCTGGCCGCAATTCGGGCAGAAGTTTGCACCTTCGTTCTTAGCGCCGCAGTTCGGGCAGAAGTTAGGGCGCTTGCCGCCTTCGGAGGAAGGAGCCGCCGGAGGCTGTTGGTTTTGCTGCTGGTGCTGATTCTGGCCTGGATTCTGGTTTTGATTCATGTTCATATTCATATTCTTCATCATTTCGTTCGCCATGGTCATGCCCATCATCATGCCCGCCATGTCCGAGGCCATGCCGCCGCCCTGTACTTTGCCGGAAGCGATGCCGTCCGTCATACTGACCTGCTGGTATTTCTGCAGATTGCCGATCATTTCATGGGATGCCGTCTTCGTGATCATGTCCTGAATTTCCTGAGGATAGTTGAAGCTCATCACCTGGAAGCCGGTAATCGTCATTCCGTTGCCCAGCATTTCCATATCCAGGTCTTCGCGAATACCTTTGGCAATTTCCGAGGCATTTGCCTGCAGATTGAACATGTCCTTGCCTTCCCGGCTAATCCATTTCATGAGCAGCTGATCCAGTACGGAAGTGATGCGGATTTTGACATCCTCCACGAGGTAGCTGCCTTTCATTCCGGCGATATTATCGATCAGCGACACGTAATCGCTGACTTTAAAGTGGAATGTTCCGTTGGCGCGAATCGGCATGCCGCCCGGCAGCTGAGGCGTCGGTATCAGAATCGGATTCTGTGTTCCCCATCTAACCGTAAATTCCTTCGTATTGACGAATAGAACCTCTACACGCATGCCGCTGTTGAAGCCGAATTTGAAGCCTTTTAACGTGGATAAGAAAGGGATGATCTCCGACTCGATGTTGTATGAGCCTTCATCCTTAAAAATCCCCTCGACCTTGCCATTATTCACGAAAATCGCGTCCTGGCCAGCGCGGATGATTAGTTTACTGCCTTTCTTGATCTCCCGGTTGCTCCACTTCCAGAAGATCATATCGTCTCTGAACTCTTCCCATTCTACGACGTTGGCGAATTGATTTCTTAAGAATCCCATCTTGCTCTCCCGTCCCTTCGATTAGAATTTCCCTCTGCTGCCGCTGTGCGAATGGCCGCCGCCGGTAATACCACCGCCACCGCCACCGCCGCGCGAACTGCTGCTCGTGCTCCGCTCGATCTTCCGCTTCGTAGTCGTCGTCCGCAGATAATTATCCTGTCGATCCACGACCCCTGAAGTGCTGGCATCCTCATAGGTGCGCTTGTTGACTGTGACGCGGCCGCCGGAGCGGTAAGTCATAATTCCCACGACGATCCCTCCGACGACTATGGCCGCAATCAGCTGAAAACCAGTGTTGAACAGCGGGTTGTCGGGGTTTACGCCCGGTTTAATGCCCATATATTTATGGGCGGTTTTAATATATTTTTCAAAAGCCAGCTTATAGTCTCCATTTGATAAATTCGGCGTAATTTTCTCGCGTATCCGATCGAGCCTGCCGTCATCCAGGTACTCCTCCGCCTTGTAGAACCCTGCCAAATAGACGTCCCGGTTCTGCATGTCCAGCGTCAGGATCACCGCGTTGCCATGGGGTTTATCGTAACCCGGGGCCTGCTCATCGTAAAAGTCCTCCGTCATTAGCACGACATCGACATTGTCCACATTGTTAGAAGTAATAATGATAATATCCGTTTCCCGCTTGGCTCCGTACTCATTCGCCATCGCATTCAGCTCTATATATTCCTCTTCGCTGAGCAGGTTTGCTTCGTCATAGATCAGCTTTTTCGCTTCCGCTGCCGCGGTCGTCCCATAGGGAATAGCGAGATATGCGGCGAGGAAAAATAGAACGGTTAATATCGCATAATGCTTTTTCACAGGAACCCTCCCCCCATCATCCAGGAGATCAGCTTCAGGGACAGCAGGGTTACGCCCGAAACGCCAGCAAACCAGGCGGTGACCTTTGCTTTGCTGAGCGGCGGCTTGCCGACCACCTTCCCTGTTTGGCCGTTCATCGCGAACAGATACTCCGACCGGTTATAGTCGTACTTCACCATCCATACCGGAATCAAGCAATAATCAGCCCGCTTCTGGGTCGTTTCAATCTGCTTATTGGTGAAGCTGACAGATGTATAGCCGGTCACAGCGGATGAAATGGAGGATTCGATATAGCTTTGGATCTTCTCCTTGGCCCGCGGAAGCAGCTCCCGATCATCATAGCTGTATTTATCCGCAATATAACCGGCAAGGTAGGGACTCTTGAAGCCCTTCAGCCGCTCGTACGGAAAAGGCTCCAGCTTATCCATCAGTTTATCGCTCATCTTCTCCGAAGCATCGACCGGCAAATTGACGTAATTCAGGCGGAGCTTGCGGTATATCGCAAAATGCTGTGTTTCCGTATACTGGTAGTCGCCCCGAGTATAGCTCCTTACCTTTGTGGCATGGCCATGAACCTCAACCCGATTGTGCAGATCATATAGCCAGAAGGGGACATAAACTCCGGTGATTCCCTTGACGCGATCCGCGGTCATAAATCCGTCGGGAGTAAGCAGGCCGTTCCTGCACCATTTCCGGAAAGCCGCCATCGCCTCTTCTTTGCTGATCAGAAAAGGAAGCACCTTCGCCGGGGCCAGATTTCCGGTTAGACGGTCACCGAGAACGACGGCCGTACCGCAGAAGCTGCACACCGTCGCGGTCGTCTCCGCATCGGCCATAACCTCCGCACCGCAGCTGTTGCAGTTATACCCTCTCTCCCGATGCTCGGAAAATGACTGCTGCATAAGTGGATCAGGAAGCTGTTCAATATTGTCTTGTCTGCCGCAGCCTTGGCAGGTCAATGCTCCGGTTCTTCCGTTAAAGACCATACCGCTGCCGCAATTGGGACATTTGTAGTCGATTATCGCCATTTGCTCACCTCAGGTACCTAATAAATAACTTGCATTATGATTCTTTCTTGTTCAATCTTGCTTTGATTGCTGCTAATTCATCTTCGACGCTCGCAGGAGTGCTGGCGCTAGAGTTCGTGCTAGAGTTCGTGCTAGAATTCACACCCGGCTTCACGCTAACGTCCTGCTCCAAATGTGCCGCCGGATCGGCAGCATTGTCCAGCGTTTCTCCGGCCCGAAGCTCGGCTAAAGCCAACGCTTCTTCTGCGGCAAAATACGCTTTCTCCTCCAGTTCCTCGAATGAGCCGGATGATGAGCTGCTGCCCATACCGAAATCTTGCTGTACCCTGGAAAGGGCAAGCTTCTCCTTCACCTCGGAATGCCGGGCCTCCAACTGCCCGAGGTCGGACGTCAGCTTCTCCTGCAGTTGCTGCATGCTTACCGCCTTGGCGGCAGCCAGCTCATGCGCCTGTTGCAGCTCGTTCAATTTCGCGGCCTGCTGTGCTTTGTGATCCAGGAATTTCAGGGCGTCGTCCTCGCTGCCCGCTTCCACGGCCTTCTCGGCGTAACGCTGCAGCTTCTTGATCTCGGCCTGGCATTCATCCAAGGATGCCTTGGCCCTTCGCTCATCCGCAAGCACCGCTGCAGCTTCCGCCTTCACCTTGCCCAGATCGCTGAGCAGGGTCCGCATATATTCATCCATGGCCTTCGCCGGATCCTCCGCCCGATCGACGAACGAGTTGACGTTGGCTCTCATAATATCCCGAAACCTCGACAAGATTCCCATATAGAGCTCCCCCCTCGATGTTGCATTTACCTATAATACTTGAATTCTGGCCAAAAGGTTTCATTTAACGCAAAATCCACAACCTCATTCGGTTGTGGATTGACGGGCGGCTTTCATAGATTTAAATAACATCGGCAGCAAGACAACACAAGTAAATATAAATACAACGATCGCAATCCACTGCGAGGTTGACAGAACACCGACACTCCCCCGGATGATATCCCCTCTATAGAACTCAATGACGAATCTCCCCGCACTATACAAGAGCAGATACAAACTGGCTATGAGCCCGGTCTGGCGCACCCTTTTGGCAATAGCCGAAGTGGTATCCCTGTGACACATATTAGCATAATTATCCACCCAATTACATGAAAATAAAAGGATTCATACTAACAGGAATGGAGTGAATATTTACCAAAAAACGACAAATATAGTCGTTGCCAACCATGATTCTAGTAAGTATTATATTAAATAACATAAAATTCAAAAATTTGAATTAATAATGTATTTTTTAAAGGAGGGAGCTATGTTGTGGATCATGAAATCGAGTACAAGCTGAGTCAAATTATCAATCAAGTTAAAGGTACCGACGCCGAATTCTGTGCCGAAGACAATTTTATTGAAAAGCTGAGCATGGATTCCATGGATATCATTCAAGTTATCGTTGCGATACAGCATGAATTCAGCCTTGATTTCTTTGGTAATCAAATCGATATCGACATCTTGAATGAATTTGGAAGACTGACTGACTACATTAAGCAAAATGCAGTTCAGTCGACGTTAGGGAGTGAGCTATGAGTCCCGCTACGGAAAAGTCCCCAATATTGAATCCACAAAAAAACACAAATTCCTTCTTCTCGGAAGATCACCTGCTGATTCGGCAAAAACTGCACACCTTCATGAAGGAAGAAATTCTCCCCAACGTAGAAGATTGGGAACAGCAACGCCGGTTCCCGCTAAGAAGCATTCTCAAGAAGCTAGGGCAACAGGATTTACTAGGCCTGCGCTATCCCTCACAATATGGCGGACAAGATCAAGATATATTCTCGCATATCGTATTTGCTGAAGAGCTGGGCAAAATCCCCTCCGCCGGGATCAGCATGGCCATCATCATTCATAACGACATGGTCGCACCGTTAGTAGCCGACTATGGAACTGCCGCGCAATGCGAAGAGCTGCTATCCCCTGCACTTAGGGGCGATTTGGTTTTTGGCCATGCTGTGTCAGAGGCTTCCGCCGGATCGGATGTGGCCGCAATCCAAGCCACAGCGGTTCGCGAAGGCGAATACTATGTACTGAACGGCGTCAAGAACTTTGTCACGAACGGACCGGACGCGGATGTGTACTGCGTGCTTGCGGCCATGCCGGACCGCAACCCGTTGACGGGGATGGTGCTGTTATTCGTGCCCCGCTCCCTGCCCGGCATCGAAATTAGCGAAGAAATCGGCATGATGGGCCACCGTACCGCCAATGTTGCCAGCGTCTCGTTTCAGGAGGTCAAAGTTCCCACGTCTTATCGGATCGGTAACGAAGGCGGAGGATTTCTCGCCCAATTGAACCAGTTCGCGCAAGAGCATATTATCTCCTCCTGCCGGGCTACCGCGATGGCCGACGAGGTGCTTCGTTTAACCGTTCAGCACTGCCGCTCCAGAGTCACCTTCGGCGAGCCCCTCATCAAGAATCAATGGATCCAATTCAAGATAGCGGAATTGCGCACGGAAATCGAGCTAAGCCGCCAGTGCAACTATGTCGCGGCATCCATTTGGCAGGAGCAGGGAGACATCTCCTTGTTATCCGCAATGGCCAAATTGCAATCTAGCAGATTGGTTCGCAAGGTCGCCGACGAATGCCTGCAGCTGTTCGGTAAGAACGCTTATCTCGATGACCATGTCATAGGGAGATTCTATCGGGACAGCCGCCTGTTCTCCATTTCTACCGGTTCTGATGAAATGATGCTTACCAAAATTGCAAAAATAAGCAAAATAAGCTGAACTGCAGGTGGTGGATAAAATGAGTATAAATCCGTTTACTCACGAGCATGAATCGTACCGAAACGGCCTTCGCCAATTTCTCGATCAAGAGATCAGGCCCCATTTAAGCGAATGGAGAACCGCTGGCCATCCTCCCCCAATCAAAAATATCCTTCGCAAATTAGGCGAAGCAGGTTATTTGTCAGCAACGTTCCCCGAACAATATGGCGGGGCAGCGCTGAATTACTGGTATAACGTCATTTTACACGAAGAATTGGCCAGATTGCCTAATGGGGCGATCGGGATGTCCGTTGCCAGCCACTTGGATATAGCGACAAGCCTAGTAGCCAAGTACGCCCATAAAGAATTGGCAGCGGAATGGGTCCCTTCCGCTATTCAAGGCGAATCGTTATTGGCCCTGGCCCTGACGGAAGAGAATGCCGGATCGGATCTGAACAGTGTGCTGACGACTGCCGTGCAAGAAGGGGACGGCTACGTCCTTCAAGGCCGCAAGACCTTCATCAGCAATGGCGTATCGGCAGACGCTTACTGTGTCCTTGCCAAAACGGCCAATAAACAAGGAGATCACGCGCTTACTTTGTTTTTTGTGCCTAAATCCTCGCTCGGCGTTGCCGTAGTCAGGAACCTGCCGACCTTAGGCAATCAGGGGGATATCGCAGAAATTGAATTTGATCGGGTTAAGGTTACCCAGCAGCAGATTATAGGCGGATTGGGATTCGGCCTTTTTATTCAAATGAAGCAGTTTTTCCAGGAACGCACGATAATAGCGATCCGGATGGCCGCTATGGCACGTTACCATGTTGACCTCTCCATCGAACACTCCAAGAAGCGCCGCACATTTGGCAAGCCTCTCAGCTCCAACCAGCATGTTCAGTTCACTCTCGCACAATTAATCACCGAAATCGAATTAGTCAAACAATTCAGCTATGGATGCATTCGAAAAATGTCAACGCCAAACGAGAATATGGCCGATGCCGCGATGGCCAAATACGCCGGCGGGAAGCTGGTAAGGAAAGTCGCCGACCAGTGCCTGCAATTGTTCGGAGGGGAAGGCTATTTGGACGACCATCCTATTTCGCTGTTTTTCCGCGATGCCAGAGCCCTGTCATTGGCTGGGGGAACGGATGAAATGATGCTGAATATGATTGCCAGGGTTGAGTGCTAGGATATGTTATTCATCCAAAAAAAATCAAAAGAATAGTGAGGGATAATCCATATGTCTAACCGCAATTTGCCTGAAATGATCTTCGATTCGAGCGTCCAATTTCATGATCTTATCCATGCATTGATTGAGTGGCCAGAATTGTATCCGCATATGAAACAAAATCCCGAGAATGCAAGTGTAGTTGTAAAGCTTACTTTGCAAACCGTGGAGGATTACAAAGCAGGCAAGGAAGCTGCTTACTATAGCCTGCACCGGGCTCTGGATCTCCTATACAGCATAAATATTCACCCGATGGAGCAAAAGCCGGTGTTCAACCAGTATGATCCTACGCTTATGCGCATCCAAAAAGAATTGGAAGAAGCTTGGGAGGCTTACGAGGACAGCCGTTTTCCCGACATCGATATTCCGACGGACACCAAGGAGTTTCAGCGCTGGTTCATGAGGACGATCCTGGATCATGAAGCAGCCAACCATCAATTGTATGCCTATTTGGAGGAACGCTGCTCAAGAGAGGAAATGAGTTACTTCTTCTCTCAAGAGATTACGGTAGACAGCCGTTTTGACGATCTCGTTGCCCTTGCACAGGTCGGCACCAGCGATGTGATCAAGATGGAGCTTGCCGAGAATTACTGGGATGAAATGGGCAATGGCGAAATGGATAAAGTCCACACCGTCATGTTCAACTATTTGCTGGACGAATTGGGGCTCCTAAATGACACGAACACATTGTCTTTAGTGGAAGGAGCAGGCTGGCAGTCCCTGGCTGTAGGCAATACCCTGCTGTATTCCGCCTTGTACCGCAAAAATCTGTATCGTGCCCTGGGCTGCCTGGGGGCGGTCGAGCTAGTTGCGCCAAAACGCTTCAGCAGACTGGTCAAGGGATTCAAGCGCCTCGGAATCAGCGAAAAGGGCCGGGAATACCATACTCTGCATATCCAAATTGACACCCGTCATGGGCATGGATGGGTCAAAAACGCGATTATTCCGATCATTAAGGACAATCCAGAAGCCAGAATCGAGATCGTGAAGGGCGCCTTCTTGCGCTTAAACACTTCAATGGACTACTGCAATAAAATTTATGACCAATTCTCAAAAGTAAGCGTATAAAGGATAACTTATATTAGCATCCATTCTATTAAGGTGGGAGGTCTCTTCCATGCTCGATGCATTGACAGGGAAGCCTGTAGATTCGCTGGGCAGCCGCATTTCTTACTATGCCAGGAAGCATCCGAATAAAATGGCAGTCGAGGGCAGCCGGCATTCATTGACTTATGCCGAATTGGACAAGCACAGCTTGGCTTGCGCTGCCGCTCTATCCCGATGGGGAATAACCCGCGGGGATCGGGTCATATGCTTTGCCCAAAAGGAAGTCTCTCTGGTGGCCGCAATCATCGGCTGCCTGCGTCTCGGGGTGGGATATGTCCCTGTAGACCCTAAAAACCCGCCGGGCCGCTTGCAGCACATCGCTCGGGAAATCGCCCCTAAGGCTGTAATTCTACCGGAAAAAATGCTGGCAGAGGCGGCCGGGCTGGACCCGGAGATCAGGCGGATTACCATTGAATCGCTCTCCCCTCTCCACGCAGGACCTTACCATCCAACGGAAGAATCTATATCAGGCCAAGCATGGCCTGATATAGATATCTCCGATATGGCTTATTGCATGTATACGTCAGGATCGACGGGCACACCCAAAGGGGTGGTGATTGAGCATCGAAGCATGCTGGCCTTCTTTGCAGCGGTCAATGAATTCATGAACATTGCCGAGGAATCGGTTTGCATGAACACCTCCCCTTTTTATTTCGATGTATCCATCGTAGATACCCTGTTGCCGCTGTATTGCGGGGCAAGCGTATACTTGTACGACGAATTCATGATTCCCTCCCTGGTTCTCCAATATATCGCCAGACGGAGGATTACCCACTTTGCGGCAGTAGCGCCGATTCTATCGTTGCTCTCCGAGGATCCCCATTTCGGGCGGGAGGATTTATCCAGCCTAAAACGGATCATGACGGGAGCAGAGGTGTTGAACGTCAAATCGATACAAAAATGGCTCCAGGAGGTTCCATCCTTAACGATCATCAACGGATATGGGCCGACAGAGGCTACATGCGTGTGCCTAGCTCATCCGATTACAGCCGCCAATGCGGACGACCATCATTTATTTCCGATCGGCCGGCCTTTGACCGGCATAACAGCATTATTGATAGATCAAGCGGGAGAGATCATAGAGACTCCGGGGGGCAGCGGAGAGCTGCTGGTTGCCGGAGATCAGCTCATGCGCGGTTACTGGTCGAATCCTGAGGAAACCAAGTCCCGGCTCGTCGAAATCCATGGGGAGGTTTATTACCGGACCGGGGACATTTGTCAGCAGGATGAACAGGGCTTATATCACTTTATCGGCAGAGGCGATGACGAGGTCAAAATACTCGGCTACCGCATTAATCTAAATGAAATCAGGGGAGCGCTCGGAGAAATTCCCTTAGTGAAGGATTTCATCCTGAGCATCATTCATGAGGAAGGCCGGGGCAAAGTATTAGCGGCTGCAATCACTCTGAAAGACGGTGCCACGGAACTCGGCAAGCTCGCCGATATTCAGGAGATGCTTAAAGACAAGCTTTTAGATTACATGGTTCCGCGTTACTTGCTGCTATGCACTTGCTTTCCCAAGCTGCCGTCCGGCAAAACGGACGCAAAGAGAATCGCCCGGTATATCGAGGAACAGATCAAACATAACAAAGCGTCCTTGCTTTTGCAGGCCGCAGATTGGCCATAACTGGAGGGATTGATATGTTGAAGCCTTTATATATAACGGATTTGGATGGTACCTTGCTCCGCTCAGATTTGAAATTATCCGATTACACCCGAACGGTCATGAACAGAGCGATTCATGAGGGGGTAAATTTGACGTACTGTACGGCTCGCACGTATACGGCAGCCAAAAGCTTATTGAACGGAATCCATTTTCGCCTCCCTGCCATTTTATTAAATGGCGCCATAATGATAGATCCCATCGAGCATAAACCTATCATTTGCAATAATCTCGCATTCGAAATCGCGAGGGATATCATAGATAAAGGAAAGAATTATAATTTGTTACCAATAGTCCTAAATTATGATAATATACAAGAGACTGTGATGCATTTCGGGCTGCAGAATAATGCCCAATGCAATTTAATAAAGCAATTGAAAGCGTGGCATCACCCCGTTTCCCAGCAATCGAAGCTTATGCCTTCCGACACCTTGTTGAATTTATTCTTCATCGCTCCCTACGAACAATTGCTTCCCTTTCAAGAATGGATCGATTCCACCTATAGAGACAGCGTAGATGTGCTCATATTCGAAGATTCCTATAATAAAGGATTCTTCAATCTCCAAATCTCCAATCCAAGGGGGAATAAGGGACATATGGTTCAGGAACTGGCTGCTTTCTTAGGAATTCCTTTATCCGCAACGACTGTATTCGGTGACCATGTGAACGATCTCTCTATGTTTGCTGTAGCTGGGCGTAAGATCGCTGTAGGCAATGCACATGAAAGCGTCATGCAGATCGCTGACGAATCTATTCTCAGCAACGACGAGGACGGCGTTGCTAAATATTTGGGAGAGTTAATCAGTTGAGCGCGGTCCTATTGCCCATAAAGCCGCCGATGATCACTGGTTACGTCCATCATGGCCATGTGCTTAGCATCCTGGCCCATTATCCTGAGAGCTCGGACTGGCTCTACAGCAATTATATTCAATTATATTGCCATCGAAATTTTAAGGATAGCAGCGTACCTTTCAACTTCTTCATTTACGACGAACTCATCTATGAAGCCAGCAAGCAGCGTTATACGACGGGATTAAGCCATTATCTGAATTCCATTCCCTGGCTGAGCGCGGAGAAAATATCCAGGCAGAGGATACTCCAAATGGGACGGGATTGCGTCTCTTTCTTAAAAGAATGCATTCATGCGGAATGTTACGTTTTCACCTACATCGATGAGTTTTTTATCCCCCACACTCCTTTCTATCAGAAGAATCGTTTCGCACATCAAGTTTTGATATTCGGCTATGACGACCAGGCCGGGACTTTTCAGGTAGCGGATTTCATACAAGACAGGAACCAGACGAAGTATACCCAATTTGACGTGCCCTATGAACATATGGCCCAGGGATTCAGCCAAGTCGAATTGGCCGGAGAGCATCGCCAGTATACCTACTTGCTGCGTTACAGGCCTCATACCGTTTATCCATTCGATCTGCAGCACGCCTGTCGTCAGCTCTCCGCTTACGTGAATTCCGAGAATTCATATCACGACATGCGAAATATGCAGCCGCCCATCGATCTGGCATACGGTATGGAATCCTATCGCTGCTTGGAGCGTTACCTCGAGGAGTTGAGGCAGGACCGCATCACCTTCGACATACGCCCGTTCCATATTATGTGGGAGCACAAAACCTGCATGCAGGCAAGGCTGGATCATCTGATCACCAGATTGGGGCTTGAGGATTTGCGGGATATCGCCGCCGAATACGCCCAGATCGAGAAGGGGATAAGAACGGTACGCTTCATGCTCATGATGTATCAACAGAACCAGGATCCTGCGCTAATTTCCAAGATGATTGCGACTCTTCAAGAAACGGCGCCACTGGAAAAAAGCTTGCTCGAACGGATGCTGGCTGTGATGAGCTCTTCCGATGCGCATTTTAAAGGGGGAATAAGATGAAAGCCAGCATTATTATGCCGACTTACAATAGCGTAGAATTAATTATTCCCTGCCTGATCTCATTAAGCCATCAGGTTCTGGAGGAGGGGGACAGCTTCGAGGTTATTGTCGTGGATGACGGCTCAAACGACGGAACGGGCGAAGCCATACATGAACTCGTCCCCGAATATGCGCTGAAATACTTCTATAGCGACAGGTCTCTCGCCTCATCCCGGGCTGCGGCCCGGAACCTTGGCCTTACGGAGGCGGAAGGCGAGGTCATTATATTTTTGGACGGCGACCATTTGGTGCCTCCGCATTTTGTCCAAGAGCATTTGAAGTATCATCGGGAGCGGGATGATCTCGTGGTAATCGGCTTCCGAAATTACTTAACGTCGAATGATTTCGATCTGGAGAAGCTGAAGGCGGGATTCCATGAGGATCTGCTGCCGGAGCAGCAGCCGGCGGACCGGTTGCTTGCCGTTGATGCATTTTCAGAGAAAATGAGTAATCTGGAAACCGCCTGGTACTTCTTCTTTACCTGCAATGCTTCCGTACGCCGCCGGAATATTCAAGAAGCCGGGCTGTTCCACGAAGGCTTTAAAGGATGGGGACTCGAGGACTGCGAACTGGCTTACCGTTTATATCAGCAAGGATTGACCTTCGTCTATGCGAAGAATGCGCTCATTTACCATATGTACCATCCTAGCGAATATAACGAGGACCGTTACCAGAACTGGCTGAGAAATCTGCACGCCTTCCAGGAGCTGCACCCGTTCATCGATGTTCAGCTGCTCCAGCTGTTGGAGCTCTTTTTCAATCCGGACATTCGCCTATTTTGGTTCGACAGCTACCTCCGGTTTGAATATGCCGTTCGCGCAGCCCATGGTAAATTGCCGTATAGGGGCCCCGTAAGCGTCTATACCGTTCATTCCCCAGTCGACGAAGCTTGCCTGAATGAAATAATTCGGGAGGCGGATGAGAGGGTCGTGTTCATCATCGACGAGTCCGGAGATTTTCGGGCTTCCCTGTCATTGTTATGTGCAGCAAGCAAATATGACCTCATGTACTACTCTTCCCCGAGCTATCCTCAAAAGGAAATGATCTTCCGGCAAATAGCTCAATACGGAGTATGGAGGCAGGTTGATTACGGCAAGCCGATAAAGGAGGAGCATAAATGAGTTCGATTAATCATTGGAACGCGGATTTGTACGACAATAAGCTAAGTTATGTCTCGCAATACGGCAAGGGGATTGTTTCTATTTTGAATCCGCAGGCGGGCGAGCGCATTTTAGACCTGGGCTGCGGAACCGGCGATTTGGCTGACGAAATATCAAAAGCCGGCGCCCATGTGACAGGGATGGATTATTCCGAAGAAATGATTCAGCAGGCCAAGATAAAGTACCCGAATATTCCGTTCATTACCGCCAATGCCGAGAACTACCGGACGGAGGAGGTCTTCGATGCCGTATTCTCCAACGCGGCTCTGCATTGGATGAAGAATGCGCAGGACGTAGTCGAGACGATCTATAGCTCTCTTCGCACGGGCGGCAGGTTTGTCGCCGAGTTTGGCGGCAAGGGAAACGTAGGCATCATCACGGAGAATACGATAGCCGTCCTTGAAGAGTTCTTTGGCATCCCCGATGCCAGAGACCGGAATCCCTGGTACTTTCCTAGCATTTCTGAATACAGCACCTTACTGGAAAATCAGGGATTCCGGGTTACCTATGCCGAGCATTTCGACCGGCCCACTCCTCTAGAGGACGGAGAGAACGGCCTACGCCACTGGCTCGCCTCCTTTACAGGCGACTTTTTCAGCGATTTGTCCGAAGGCGAGAAGCAGCAGGCCTACGCGTTGATCATGAATCGAACGAAACCGCTTCTATACGACGGTCAGACCTGGTCTGCGGACTACAAAAGAATTCGTATCGCTGCAATTAAGCATTGAAGCGAGAAGGAGGAAGCCTTTGCATAAGTTAAAACAAATATTGGCTTTATTCTCGATCCCTAACTATAGCATTCTGATTGTTTCGACCTTGCTGTTAGGGATATGCATCTCCTTTACCTATCCCTTCCTCTCCTTATTCGGCGTAGACGAGGTGGGCATGTCCCCCTCTTATCTGGGCTATTTCATGACCGTTACCGCCGCATCCAGCGTGCTGATCAGCACGGTGCTTGGAAGGCTGTCCGATAGATACTGGGGAAGGAAATGGGTAATCATCCTCTCGGTTAGTGCGGCGATCATCGGCTACATCCTGTTCATTTACGTTCGGAACTATTACGTTCTGCTTGCCGTTTCCTTTCTATGTCTCGGCACGGCATCCTCTGCGTTTCCGCAGATGTTCGCTTATGCGCGTGAGGAAGTGAACCGGAGCGGTGCGAAGCAAGCCGACATGGCCATCAATACGTTAAGAATGTTCTTCTCTCTCGCCTGGGTCATCGGCCCGGCGATTGCTGCCATACTGCTTGCCTCGGCTGGTTTTCAGGGATTATTCCTCTCAGCCGCCGTGACCTATGGCATCGTATTCATCTTTGTCCTGATTTTTCTGAAAAACCCCAACCGCCAAGAGACCGCTCAAAAGAACGAGGCACCCGTGAATTTAAGGAAATTCCTCCTGAAGCCGCGCATTGCCGGGGTATTGGGCTCATTCATATTGCTCAGCGTAGCCTCGACAATGAGTCTGGTGAACCTTCCGCTTTATGTAACCCGGACGCTCCATGGCAGCCAGTCCGATGTAGGGGTGCTGTTTAGCGTGGCCGCGGCCGTAGAGATTCCCCTGCTGATCGGGGTAGGCATCCTGGCGGCGAAATACCGCAAATCCAATCTGATCAAGATCGGAGCGGTCTTTGCGATTGCTTACTATGCTCTGGTGGCTGTAACGCCAATGGTATGGGCTATCGTTCCCATGCAGTTCCTAAGCGCAGTCGCCGTGTCGATCGTTATGGGGCTGGGCATCAGTTACTTCCAGGACTTGCTCCCGCAAGAGCCGGGGACCGCAACAACGTTATATTCCAACACCTCGGTCATCGGCAATATGCTTGGAGGAATTATCGCCGGCAGCGTCGCGGAATGGTTTGGCTTCCGTATCGTATTTATCGTCTGTGCCGTCATGGCAGCCATAGCTTTCCTATTGCTGCTTACTGATCGGGAATCCTCGGCGCAGGCGATAGAGGAGCATAATTCAGTTTCGACGTGAATCTCGCATCATGCAGCAGCGGATTCAGGCATAGATGACAAAAATCCGGGATGATTACATCGTCCCGGATTTTTGTGCTCAATTATCTCTTTTCACGTTCCGTACCTTGCCTCGATTCAAATCAGATTAAACTCAATCCAACCGATTTGCAAGCCCGGTTTGAGGAAGTCGAGCGTTAGCTCGTACAGGCCTGCTTCCAGCTCAGCCTTCACCAGCTTTTGCCGGATCCACTTGCCTTCCGTGCCGTTCGTCTGGATAGTAACCAGCGGCTGGCCGTTCAGCATGACGTTGCATACGCTTTGCGCCAGCTCCGGCTCTGGAGACATGATGTTGACGATGATCCGGTACTGCCCGGCTTGATCTACCTTCATATAAGCCGCGCCTGTCGCCGAAGGCTTGATCTGCGCATCGCGGGACAGCTCCTGCACGAGCGCCTGCTCTGATGCCACAGCAGGATTCGCCTTGAAGGCGTGAACCGTTTCGACGATTTCCTGCTTCCGGGCGAATACCGGAGCCTGCATCAGAAACGCGCAAATATTCATCGCGCAGCGCTGCAGCTCTCCGCGGGTCAATGTGCCGTTGTCCAGCGATTCGAGCGTATTGTCGTCATACGCATTGACCTCGGCGCCATAGTTGGTAACGACCATATACAGGTCGTTTTGCGAGCGAACCATCCAGTTCGTATATTTCCGGTCCGCCTGACCGCCATGAACTACGTCGTTCATGACCGCCCACCAGTCCGTCATCACGATGCCCTTAAAGCCCCATTCCCCGCGAAGAATCGTCGTGTTCAAATCGTAATTGGAAGCGGCCCAATGCCCGTTGACCGGGTTATACGAGGTCATGATCGAATTGGCCCCGCCTTCCTTCACGGCGATCTCGAAGCCCTTCAAGTAAATTTCCCGCAAAGCGCGCTCAGACACGACCGCATCCACCTTGCTGCGATGCTTCTCCTGGTTGTTGCAGGCAAAATGCTTCAGCGTCGCGTAAGATCCACCTTTGATAATCCCGCGGGTACAAGCTGCGGCGAACGCCCCAGAAATAAGCGGGTCCTCGGAGAAATACTCGAAGTTGCGCCCGTTCAGCGGGCTGCGCCGAATGTTAAGCCCAGGCCCAAGCAGCGAATCCACGTTGTTTCTTAGCAGCTCCTGCCCTTCCATGACATAGAGCTCTTCAACCAGCTCCACGTTCCAGGTCGCGGCCAACAGCGTGCCGATGGAGACCTGGGTCGCTTTATCCCCGCTATCCATCCGGATGCCGGAAGGACCATCCGCAGTGCAGCCGACCGGGATGCCGTAGCTAAGCAGGCGATCGCTGACGCCGCCGAAGGCCGAAGCCGTACCCGGCGTCACCAGCGGGCTGACCATGCCCTCGCCCCGCACGATCGTCGCCAGATCCTCATCGCTAAGCTGGGCAATGAAAGCCTCCATGCTTACTTTGCCGTCATGGACGTCCCTTAGCTTATAGCCCTGGTCTCCCGTTTGCTTCAAATCCTGCGGCAGGTTCTTCTCAATCCGCTCTGCCAGAGAAATTTGCTGCTTCGGCGCTGCCACGAACGCAAGCTCATAGGAGCCGTCTTCCTTCCGGACGCCCGGCTTCATGCGGGTGAATTCCTCTGTCGGGGCGAGCGCTTCCTCCAGCTGCTCCACCACTTGAAGGGCCGCCACTTCGTAGCCGTCCCGTCCCTCGACTGCAACCTGCGCTGCATTCTTAACGCTATTCCCTACATAGAATCGATACATCCCGGCTTCCAGCACATAAGCGGAAGGAGCACCGGTCACGCCGCCGTCGTCATAAGAAGCCATGGCATGAACAGGGAAGCTTATCGTCAGGCGCTGCGATTCACCCGGCTGGAGCTCCTTCGTCTTGCCGAATGCGGCCAGTGCTCTGGCTGGCTGGCCCAATTGGCCCTGAGGGGCTTCATAATAGACCTGAACGACCTCTTTGCCCGCATAGACGCTGCCCGTATTCGTTACGGTTACGCCAATTTCCACGCAAGGCTTTCCTTCCAAGGCAACAATCTTTGCTTCCTCCGGCTCAATGCGGAAATCCGTATATGACAGGCCGTATCCGAATTCGAACTGCACCTTATCCGGGCAGAACGTCTCGAAATAACGGTAGCCTACATAGATGTCTTCCTGGTAAATGTTCTTGAATTCGTTCCCGTAGTTGCGAGTCGAAGGATAGTCCTCAATGGAATAAGCGATCGTATCGGTTAACTTGCCGCTTGGCGTTACGTCGCCGGCCAACACGTCCGCAATGGCATTTCCGCCTTCCATGCCGCCCTGCCAGGCGTAGATCACGCATGGAATCGGATGCGCATAATCCGCGTCATCGATCCAGCTCATGTCGATGATATTGGATACGTTCAGCACGACAATCGTCTGCTCAAAATGTGCGGTGACCTGCTTCAGCATGACCTTCTCTTCCGGGGTCAATTGATAGCTGCCCGGCTTATCGGCATTATCCTGATCCTCGCCCGCAGTACGGCCGATGACGACGATCGCCTTATCGGATTTGCTTCTCGCTTCGCGCACAAGCTCATCGGTGAGTGGCATCTCCTTCTGATGCCAAGGCTCTGCGGCCCAGCCGCCTCCGCCGTTATCGAACGGATTCTGCTCGATCCATTTCTCGTATACAGCCGCTAGTTCCTCGTTAACGGCAATGTTCTTCTTGCTGCGAAGGCCGTCCAGCAAATTCGTTGTATAAGCGACGTTCACGCTGCCGCCCGAACCTGTCCCGCTGCGATAATAGTTGACCTGAATCCGGCCGAAAACCGCCACGTTTTCATTGTTTTTCAGCGGAAGGGTTTGTCCTTCATTTTTTAACAGTACAGCGCCTTCTGCGGCTACTTTTCTACTAAATTCAGCAAAGCCTTCTAGTGGAATTCCCAGTTTGCTAGTCGTCACTTTCTTCTCTCCCTATGTCTTGTTTTTATAAACTAGTTTGATTGAAGCGGTTACAACCATGACTGACTAAGACGTTTAACGTTTAACTTTTATTTTCCGGCTCTGATTTTCTCCATCGTGACCCGCTCCAGCTGAATATCGGAGAAATCACTGACCAGTCCTTCACCGGTCGGCGATTGAGATACGATTCCCACCTTCAGTGTGTCGGAGGCCTTCAGGTTGAATACTCTGACCATCCGGTAGTTCGTTCCATCCGTAGAGTAATGCATCGCGAATGCATCGCCTTTTCTGCCGATTTGCAGCCACACGCTTTTATCATCCAGGTTCACTCCGTTGGCATCATCCGACACACCATCCGTCACGACGCTAACCACAGTATATGTATCAAAATCACTGTATTCATGGCACAGCTTCGCCCAGCGGTTATCGCGATCCATAATAAAGAGCGCTGCCCCATCGTAGGTAGAGATGAAATCATGTCTTACTTTAGCGCGCAGTACAAAGTCTCCTTGGACCTCGGTATATAAAAATGGCGCATTGTTCTTGACTTCCCCAGACTCCGGATTAATAAAATAATCGGTATTTCCTGGTGCGGGAATTTGAAGCAAATTATCCTTCTCAATGATTTGGGATTCATTCTGCCACTTATCGAATGGGTGCATATGCTCTCTCTCCTAACATGTAATTTTCTTTAGTATAACTCATATTTGGAAGCCCTAACAATCGCTAACCTAGCTGCAAGCTGCTTGAATTTATTTAAGGGAAGATCCGCCTATGAAGCTATGATCTACTTTGAGTTTGTTCTATCGGACACACAGTACGCTATTCCGCCTGTTTGACTGAATTTGATATGCGGAGCGGACCCTGGTTCCGCTATTCGCTTTAAATGAGCATGTTTTGCTCCACTTTTCCCCTAATAACGGAACTACGGTCCGTTAACTTTGAAATTTGCGTTTTTTCGGGGAAATAGCGGAACTACGGTCCGCTAGATCCCCGGAGCGATCGACGACAGTACGATCGTCCCCACCGTGTGATTGTACCATCATGCGATTGTACGAAATTAATCCGGTACATGACGTATGTGCCTAGCTACTTCTACAAACATCGGGAGTGCATTCGCCTGTTCATTCGTAAAATAAATCAACTCAACGAAATATTTCTTCTGATCCTTCTCGACTATAAAGCCATCCATGGCGACAGTGCCTTCCAGCTTCGAGCCCACATATTCCTTATATTTCCCCAATTCCTTATTCTGCAGCGTTAAGTCCATCAGATAAATTTCATCATAATCATTGATAGAAATAAAATGTTTTCCCCCATCGTATCCCCACTTATTGCCGTCCTCAAATTCATAAACCTCCATCTGGTCAGGAAGATAGAGGCCTAGCGGCAATAAGGGAGCTTTGTGGAATTTAGCAGGCGATTGCCGATCTCCCCATTCCAAAGTAATTTCTGGCACGCCATCGTATTCTGTAAGCTCAAAGAGGCTTTCTGTGCGAGTATCATGATCCGTCTCCACTTTGTCCGGCTGCACCGGATTCTGTTGTCCGGGATTTGGCTGTTCGATGGTTGAGTCCGGGCCTGCGACGCTCTTATTTTCCTTCTGACAAGCTGACAAAAGACATACAGCGGCCAGAGCCAATATCAGGACTGACTTCTTCATGCTACTCCCCCTATCCATCTTAAAAAAAGCTTAAAGAATACCTTATTCAGTCACATTCACAGTACTGAACGGCGAAGCCGGAAGCCCCTCCCGGTTATACAAGTTCGCCCCCGCCGGATTGTTCGCCCAGGCATACCTCACATGGACAGGCTGCGAAGTCCCCTCATGCCGGGCGATTACGGTGCTGCCGGAAATGACCGCCTGCGCCGGGAAGAAACGTCCATCCGGGCCGCATACCGCAAATCCATGAAGCTCCCCGCTGCCCCCGCGTGCGATCAGCCCGCTGCCGGCATGGTCGAAATGCAGGACAATCGCATCCTCGCGCTGCTCCATCCTTGAGAACATCGGGCCGCTATGCAGCAACTGCTCCTCACCGTAGGCCAGTCTCCGGGCGCATAACGCGAGCCGCTGACCAACCGTTTTTTTATCCTGCGGGTGCAGATCGTTATATTCTCCAACATCGATGGTCACCGCCATCGCGGTATTCGGTACCGCCAGGCTTCTACGCTGCTCCTCCCGCAGCTCCGCCCAATTCACTAGAGCATCGTCCTCTTCACCCAAATTGGCAAGCTGCACATAAATAAACGGAAGGTCAGCGCTTCCCCAATTCCGCCGCCAGTCCCGAACCAACGCCGCAAACAACTCACGGTATCCCGCAGGCCGCCCGGTGTTGGATTCCCCTTGATACCAGAGAATGCCCTTAACAGGATATTCCCGTAAAGGAGCAATCATGCTGTTGTAGACCCCGGAAGGTTTGTACTGGAAAAAAGTACTCGGCTCCAGCGCTGCAGTGCTCGTGCCGATCCGATACTGCCACTTTCCACGCAAATCAAGCTCTTGGCCACTGCCAACCAGCTTATACGGCATGTCCGGTACGAAGGCCCCGGTGTTCTGATTGCTGATGACGCGAACGGCAATCGTATTACGCCCCGGCTTCAATAGCCCCTTAGGAACAGGGTAGCGTCTCGGCGGATACATGTAGCCGGTACTGCCGACGGACACTCCGTTAATATACGTATCATCCGCGTCCACTATCGTTCCCAGCTTCAGCATAACCTCGCCCTCCAGCACGGAGGCGGGTACATCGATTACCTTGCGGAACCAGACCACCCCGCGCAAAGGCTCTAGCTGGCTTCCCGACCAAGAACCCGGAACTTCGACCAGCTCCCAATCCGCTGTATCGCACACGGCATCAAACCAGCCTTCCTGCAGCCCCAGGTCGGTATCGTTCAGATGGCTGTACCATAGGCGGTTGCGCTCTTCGTCCCTGCGTATGGTTTCTTGGACATAACCATCATCCTTGCACTGCTCCAAAACGGCTTCATAGCCTCCGATATCCCTGAGCGTCCCCTCGCTCATCCAGGCTTCAATCGGTGTCCCGCCCACCGCGGTTTGCACGAGCCCAACCGGCACCTGATATTTCTCATATAACTCCCGGGCACAGAAGAACCCGACCGCGCTAAAATGAAGCACTTCCTCCCGAGCAGCCGCGACCCACCGCCCTCCCGGAAGCTCCTGCTGCGGTGCATGAAAATTGTACGTCTGCGGCACTGCGAACTGGCGAATCAGCGGCAGATTGACGTCCGCCACCTCCTCCGCGAGCAGATCCAGCGTTCGCCGCACCGGCAGCTCCATATTAGACTGCCCGCCGAGCACCCAGACATCGCCGATCAGAATGTCGCGAATGACCAGCTCCTCTTGACCGGACGAAATCGTCATCTCATGCGGGCCTCCCGGTAGCTCCAGCTTCTCCAACTCCACCCGCCAGTGCCCGGAGGCATCCGCCGCTGCGCTATATGTTTTGCCAAGGAAAGAAACCCGGATCTCCTCGCCGCTCCCGGCCGTTCCCCAGATCGGCGCATGGGTGTTCCTTTGCAGCACCATCCCGTCGCTAAGCATGCTATGCAGCTTCAACCTTGATCGCTCCCCTCCCATAGATAGTACCTCTCATAGAGCACTTCCATAGAGCACTTCCATAGAGCACTTTCTGAGCTCTTCCATAGGTACCTTTTTTGCATGGTCACTCTTTCAGAACACTATTCCATAGGTACGCTTGATTCGATCTTACTTTATCCGGAAGCTCAGGGAAATGGCTCATTTTATAGGTTAGACCCCAAAATTTTAAGTTCCTTTATAAACTAGACACGAGGCGGCCCGATTCTCCAGCCACGGAACTCATAAACAAACAACAAATCCACACCTCTAAGAGGTATGGATTTGTTGTTGAAGCCAGGGAGGAACGCCCCAATAGCTCCTCCCGCGCTGCTTCTATTTCGTGCGGATCAAGACGGATCCTTGAATGCCCGGACTGTACATATCGGGCTTAATTCCGATTAACACAGAAATCGTGACTTGATCCTGCAGTTCAGCTCCTTGCAGCGGAACCTCCAGAGTCTCAGGCCAAAGAATGAATTGCTTCAGCTGCAGCCTGCCATCCACATAAACCTCTACATCGCCGCTAATCGAATGGAACCAAAGGTATGGCCGCCCCGATCTCTCCATATCCGACACCGGTGCCTGATTGCGGTAAATGACATAACCGCTGGCGCCGCGCAGCATCTGAAGGGCGCCGAAGCTGACATCGACCATCTCCCACGAGTTCATGTCCGTAGGATGAATCGTCACGTTCGGATCCGGACGCTCCGCAGCGATTTCCTGCGTGATCAGCCAGTTGTTGATATACCGCTCATCTATGGACGGAACGAAAGGCAGCTCCTCCGCCGGTTGAACCGGGATGACATAAGATACGGGCTGCAATCCGTCTCCTTCGATTGTAAGCACGATGTCCTCTTCCCCGGCCTGGCTTTGGACAATAAGCTGGCAGCACCCGTTAAACAAGCTGCGCTCTGCAACATGATCCGGCTCATGACAGTTCGGGTCTCCATTGCCTACGCCAAGTATGGCGCCGCTTCCCTCGATGGAGAAGGACACTTTGCTTTGCTCCGTAGGGACAAATCGGCTCTGTCCATCCACCGCATACACATTGACCGCCATCGCATCCCTGCCGTCACCCGCTAAGGACGGCTTCTGTGTCTCGACGCGCAAAGTATGAGCCTTATCCGTGGTTTGGATCTCCGATACTTTGACGAGCTGGCCGCCCTTATATCCCTCCATCTTTAAGGTTCCCGGCTCGTACGCCACATCCCATTCATATTGCTCATAGATATCAATGGGCTGCCGATCGATGAGAATATCGTTCAGGTACAGCGCGACCTCATCGCAATTCGTATGCGTCATGATTTTAACCTGCTGCCCCTCTTGGCCTGGCCAATTCCAATGTCCCACAATGTGCAGCACCGGCTCATCCAGCCAGAACGCCTGATATAAATAGTAGGAATCCTTCGCGAACCCACAGGTATCCAAGATTCCAAAGTGCGTGCTGACACTCGGCCATTCATACGGCGTCGGCTCGCCGCGGTAATCAAACCCTGTCCATACAAAGGTTCCCATGACAAAATCGCGTGTATTAATGGCCTGCCACGACTCTCTTACGGTATTCCCCCAGCTGGCCTTCTCCCGATCATAGCTGTCGAATATTTGCTGGCTGTTGTCGCTGATATAATTGCCGCGGGTCGAAAAGGCGCTGACCGTCTCGGAGCCGATGATCGGCTGATTCGGATGCTTCTCCCTGAACTTGTCGTATCCGCCATTCATATAGTTAAAGCCTGCGAGATCCGTGACATCCACCGTTCCCTCGTCCTCCATCACCCCGCCGTTCATCGCGCCCAGGATAGGCCGGGTAGGATCCAGCTTTTTCACAGCGCGAATCATCCGTTTCACCATTTTACGTCCAATCGGCGTCCCTTGGAGCGGTTCCTCATTGAATAGGCTGTAAAATACAACGGATGGATGGTTGCGGTCCCGGGTCACCATATTCTCCAGCTGCCGCAGCCCCTCCCGGGAGCTGTCAAAGTTCCTGTTCTCGTCCATGACCAGCATCCCCAGCCGATCGCAAGCATCCAGAAGCTCCGGGGCCGGGTTGTGGTGAGCGCAGCGATACGCATTACTGCCCATCTCCTTCAAGCGCCGGATACGATACTCCTGAATTCCGTCCGGCAGGGCGACGCCTACTCCCGCATGATCCTGGTGATTGCATGTGCCTTTTATTTTTAGCGGCCTATCATTTAAATAAAAACCAGTATCGGGACAGATGCGGATGGTGCGGTATCCATAATTCGTAACGGTCGTATCCACCTCTTCCCCATTCACGACCAGGATGGAGTGCAGCTTGTATAGATGAGGGGCGTCCACGTCCCACAATGCCGGATGCTCGATCGGAAGATTCTGCGTAACCACAATGAATTGTCCAGCTTCGCAGTTCACGTTCGTCAGCTCCTCCGTCACGATACCGCCATCCGCTTGCTCGACGCGGGAGATGAGCTGGTATTCTACAGCCGCTTCCGATTCATTCCCAATCGTCGTCTCCACATTCGTAAGCCAGCAGGACGCGCTTTCCCTGATTGGATTCACCCATATGCCGCGATGGGCTATATGAACGGGCGCTGTCTTCGTTAACCAGACATGCCGGTATATTCCCGCGCCCTCGTACCACCAGCCCTCTGATACAGTGGCATCCACCTTCACGACGAGCAAATTCGGCTGATCGCCGAAGTAGGCACGGTCGGTAATATCCACGGTAAAGCTCGTATATCCACAAAAATTCCTTTCGAGGATGCTCCCGTTGAAATACACGGCAGCATGCGTGGCAATCCCGTCGAATTCCAGAAGAAGCTGCTTTCCTTTGTCAGCGGGATCCAATTTGAATTTTTTGCGGTACCAGCCTATCCCGCGGGGATAATAACCGAAGTCCGGAACCCCGTTCTCACGGTCCAGCGGCTGCTGGTAAGACCAATCATGCGGCAATTGTACCGTGTCCCACTCGTTGTCATTCCACTCAATCCCTGCGGGTCCCCGGCTCCCGCCCGCTTTGGCGTGGCCATACACGGCCTTGTGGCTGCTTTCCTTCGCCTCGACAGGATCCCCTAAATGGAATCGCCAGTCCTTATCCATACTCAGTCTCTCTCTCACCTTCTCAACTCCTTCTCCCTTTGATATCTTCATTCTAAAAAAGTTTGACGAAGGTAAGTTAGGACAAAAACGGACGGAAAATAGTATAAAATGAACATCCCTCTGTTTAACTATTGTTCTTTTCCTTAAGTAGGATTAAGAATAGAAATAGTAGACTAACATAGATGAATTGGAGAAGACGCTATGCTGATGCCTTTTCGACTGTTTCCGAACCCATCCTCCTATCCGCTGCCTTTAGCGCTTTATAGCTGCGGGCTGCATGAACAGAATTATCAATACAGGCCGATGGGATATCCGACCTTGCAATGCTTCGTTAACTTTGGCGGATATGGTACATTTCGCTTTTGCAATGATCAAGAACTCGTATTGGCTCCCAATCATGCCCTGTTGCTGCCAGCCAAGACTGCCCACGAGTACTATCCCTGCCCCGGTGAGACCTGGCTTCTCGGGTTCGTCAGCGTTCACGGCACTTCAGTAGAGCATATCGTCGAAGGCTTCGACATCCCCTTCATGACCAGCATTCCGCTGAACCCGGCGGCCCTTGATGTATTGAACCATAAAATAACGACGATCTGGCAGGCGAGTATTGCCGACTCCCCGGGAATCCAAGGGCTGCTGTCCGTTCAATTATATGAATTTATGCTTCTCTTGTCCGAGCATGCCATTAGCCATAAGAATCCTATCCTGCCCAACCAGCCCAAAGCGTCGCAGGATGCGCTGCAGCAGGCCGTTCAATTCATGAAGCAGCATTATAACGAAGATCTGCACATTTCCAATATAGCCCATGCTGTAGGCTACTCTGTCCAGCACTTTCAGCGCATCTTTCGCGAAGCCTACGGTACTGGTCCCCACGCCTATTTGCAGCGCCTCCGCTTGGAACAGGCGGCGGCCTGGCTCGAGAGCAATCCGGAATATTCCATTCAGGAAATCTCTCATCGGCTGGGGATAGAAACCAGCTATTTTATACGCATTTTCAAGAAGAAATACGGGATAACACCGAGAAACTACAGAAATGCATATGCCTATAGGCATTAATTGCAATAACCCTATTTCTGTTCCCTTAGGAGTGCAGCTATGCTATTCAAAATCAAGAAAAACAGCATCATGGTCAAAATGGTCATCGTGTACACCATTCCATTTATCCTGCTGTCTCTGATTCTCATCTGGAATAGTCAGAAATCGACGCAAAATATTCAGGACAGCTTCATTTCGAATATGTCCCATGCCTTCGATCAAGCTTCCCAGGAAACTCAAAAACGTATTGATATGGCGTATGACCTAACCGAGATCGTCAGCAAGAATAGCAAAATCATTACGTTCATAGACGACCCCTTCCTGGGAGATGAGGCGGATTTCCTCAGCCAATACCTGGACAGTGTGATTCCAATCATTAAATATGCGACTGCCTTTACGGAAACCGACGACTATTCCATTCGCATCTATATGATGAATGATCAGATTCCAGAGTCCTGGCCTTACTTCTTGCATCTGAAGAGGCAGGCCTCCAATGCGAAGCTGCAAGCATTTATAGCGCAGGAGAATGAGGCGCAAATGTGGCTCAGACCGGATGACCTCCAGCTAGCGCCAAGCTCCCTGAATTCCGACCGCAGCAAGTATACGCTCCTTACCAAGCTATATTCCCCTTCACGTGAATTGTTAGGGCTGGTTGCCGTTATGGTTGCCGAAGATCGTCTGCTCAGCACGAATGGAGGTGCTTACTTTTCGGATATAACGCAATTCCTCTATCACGAGCACAATATTGTGCAAGCTGCTGCCGATATCGATGAAGCCGCTGAAGCAGAGATCCTGCAGCAGCAGCTGACTGAATCGAAAGCTTATTTCATTTACGATCAGCATCTCTATTTGTACCGGAACTTCGATGCCATACAGCAGACCTTCGTATACAAGGTATCCCTGGAGCAGCTGAATCGGTCGATTCGCAAAAGCATGCTGAACCAGCTGTTGCTCATCATTTTCAGCGTGATGCTGCTCATCGTGACCTGCTACTTCATGTTCAAGACGATTTTCCTGCGGCTGAATCGCATCGTATCCATCATGAGGAAGGTCATCAACGGCAATCCTCATCTGCGAATTACCGATACCAAGCCGGATGAGCTGGGACAGCTCGCGCAGGATTTCAATGGACTTATTGAGACGAACAATCATTTGATCGAACGCATCGTCATGAAGGAGCGATTAAGAAAGGAAGCGCAAATCCAAGCGCTGCAATATCAAATCAATCCGCATTTCATCTACAATACGCTGGATATTTTCCGCATGAAGCTCATCAAGGAGCGCATGTTCAGTACAGCAGACCGGATGGCCGATTTCGGAAAAATACTCCGGTACAATCTCAGCAGCAATACGCTGCACACCACGCTGAAAGAGGAAATCGAGCTGATCCGCAAATACGTCAGCCTCCAATCGCTAAGCAGCAGCAGTCAGTCGATCCAGCTCGAGGTTGAAATTACCGAGGAGCTGAAATCGTACCCGGTGATCAAATTCCTGCTGCAGCCGATCGTGGAGAACAGTATCAAATACGGGAAAACCGTGCAAAGGGAGTTGCTGCAGATTCAAATCCGCTGCTATGTGCAAGAGCAGCAGGTCCGGTTGGATATCATCGACAATGGCGCGGGGATGAGCGAAGAGAAGATGAACGCGCTCAACGAGCATTTTCAGACTCCGCTTCATTATGATGAAGCCGCTCCGTCTAGGCCCGAACGCTCCATTGGGCTGTATAATATCAACTCCCGGCTGCGCTTGTATTATGGAGAATCCTACCATATCACCATCGCAAGCAAAGACAACGATTATACCCAAGTACAGATCAAATTACCCTATGAATGAGAGGCATCCCGCTATGTATAAACTGCTTATTGTCGACGATGAAGAAATCGTGCGCGAAGGGTTGTGTGACATTATCGCGTACCTGCAGGTTCGGCATATTGGGCAAATCCTGATGGCAAAGGATGGCGCGGATGCGCTGTCCATCATCCATGCGGAAAATCCGCAAATCATACTCACTGATCTGAACATGCCGGTGCTGGGCGGAATTGAAATGATCAAGCAGTTGCAAGGAAAGCATGGGCATAGAATCATCGTGGTCAGCGGATATGATGACTTTCATCTCGTTAAGGAGAGCTTCAAGCTGGGCGTGCGCGATTATTTGCTCAAGCCAGCCCATTCGGAAGAGCTGCTGGAGGTGTTGGATAAGATTGTCCGCGAACTGCGGCAGGAGGAGCAGCAGTACCAGAAAGGCGAATCAGAGAAGATGTTAACCCAAATGGAGAGAGTCAGCAGAAGCATGAATTGGGGAATTCAATACGCCGAGCAGGATGAGCATGCCCTGGAACGCGTATTCGCCGAATTGGGCTTCAGCCTGCCTTATCCGGATACGGCGGCGGCGATTCTCTCCCCTATGCATTCCGCCTCCCACGCGGAATCGCTTGGCGCCGACTGGGATGCGCTCTTGACCAAGCCCGATACGGGTCGGTTTCCCATGAAGCTGTATGCGTTCTACAACAGACAGAATGACCTTGTCATATGGATCAACTACGAGAGGCAGACGGATGGCCTATCCGCCGTCAAAGAAATTCTGGAGCAATTCCTTAGGAGCAATCCCGAGCTCCCCATCGTCATTGCCGTAGGCAAGACAGTATCAGCGGCGACGGAGCTGGCACAAGCATATCGCAGTGCACTAGAAGTACTGAGCTACAAGCTGACCGCAGGCCCGCGGTCCATCCTGCTTCACGACGATATTCTGACCAGGGAAGACTACCGTATCTCGCCTGCGGATTTGAGGATTTTGGCCGAAATGATTGATATGTGCCGAAAGGATCAGGTGCTCCCCTATATTCAAAAATACTTCAATGATGAATCGTTAAGAAGAAGCACCCTGGACAGTATTCAGAGCAATTATGATGCGATCCTGCAGGCCGTCAGCTGGGTTCCCCGTCAGAAGCAGGATTTCTCTGCCTTTGAACAGAGCGAGCAATTGCGCTTATACCTCATATCCCGGATATTGCAGACGATTGAGGCGCGCCAGAGCTTGATCCGCAGCTACGATATGGTGGAAATCGCCAAGAAGTACGTCGATGAGCAGCTGCTCGGCGAGATTAATATGGCTGTGATCGCCAACCACTGCAATGTCAGCTATGCGTATTTCAGCAAGTTGTTCAAAGAGAGCACCGGGGTGAACTTTCAGGATTATGTCACGATGAAGCGGATGGACTATGCCAAGCAAGCTCTGAACGGCATCAATGTCAAAATTTACGATGTCGCTTCCGCATTGGGGTACAGCAATCCAAAAAATTTCACCCGCGTGTTCAAAAATTATTGCGGCATGAGCCCGAAAGAATACCAGAAGCTCGTGAAATAATCGATGCTTCAATCAGCCTTCACGTTCGTTATGGCGAATGTGAAGGCTTTTGCGCGTCGACAGATGCTTTTCGGATGACGAATAATGATACCTTTTCGCAAACCTGAGTCCTGTCTCCTCCAAAATAATGCGCTTACAATTTAGTTATACAGCAAAAGAGAGAGGGGTTTATAGAGAGATGACAGACTCGGAGGCTTCAACGGCGAATTCAAATCTGGCTTTGGCACGAAAAAAAGGATCCTCCCGCAATCGTGACCAGCTTTCACTGCAATCGATGATCATCCCGGGTATCCTGTTTATTCTAATCTTCACGTTCATTCCGCTATACGGCGTCATTATCGCCTTCAAGGACTACAACATCGTCACTGGAATCCAGGGGATTGTCTCATCGGAATGGGTCGGGCTGGCGAACTTCAAAGAATTCATTTCGGACATCAACTTTTGGAACATGCTGCGCAACACCCTTGGGATCAATTTATTAGGCCTCTGTATTACCTTCCCGGTCACGATCCTGTTTGCGTTGTTCCTGAATGAACTCACCTTCCCGCGCTTCAAGAAGCTGACGCAGACGATCACTTATCTGCCGCACTTTATTTCCTGGAGCATCTTCGGGGGATTAATCATCAATATCCTGTCGCCAAGCAATGGCGTATTGAACTATCTGCTCGTGAACCTCGGTATTATTTCCGAGCCGATTCATTTCCTCGCCGAGAAGGATTATTTCTGGATGCTGGCGGTGCTTACGAATTTAGTCAAGGAATTGGGCTGGGGGGCCATTCTGTATCTTGCGGCGATAGCCAGCATCGATCAGGAAATGTACGAAGCGGCCTATATGGACGGTGCCTCGCGGTTTCGCCGCATTTGGCATATTACGCTGCCGGCGATTACAGGCACGATTGTCATCCTGCTCGTCTTCTCGATCAGCAATATTCTGAACAGTGGCTTCGACCAGTTCTTCGTCCTGCAAAACCCGCTGAACATTGACGCCAGTGAGGTCATCGACACTTACGTATATAAGGTTGGATTACGGGAATTCCG
Organism: Paenibacillus sp. YSY-4.3; assembly: GCF_054767475.1. NCBI lineage: Bacteria > Bacillati > Bacillota > Bacilli > Caryophanales > Paenibacillaceae > Paenibacillus > Paenibacillus sp. YSY-4.3. Next base: position 707,784 of record NZ_BAABMC010000002.1, read on the forward strand.
TATGGAGTATGCGACGGCTGTCGGATTAATGAAGACCGTTATTGCGTTATTCCTGCTGTACCTGGCTAATTTCATCGCTAAGAAAATAACCGGGAAAGGGATTTTTTAGGGAGGGACTTATGGTTAGAGATCATTCATGGCCGAATCGGCTGTTCAATATTTTTAACGTATTCATTATGGCTTGCTTAATCGTACTTACCTTGTATCCCTTCTGGTATTCCGTCATCGGCTCATTCAATGAAGGCCTCGACTATGCCAAGGGCGGCGTGTATTTGTGGACAAGGCAGTTCACATGGGATAACTATAGCGCGCTGTTCAGCGATACCGCATTAGTGAAATCCTTCGTTGTCACCTTATCCCGAACGGTAATCGGAACCGTCACCCATGTACTTTTTACCGCCTTATTCGCCTATGCCTTCTCGCGAAGGAATCTGAAATTTAAAAGGCTGTATTCGACTTTAGGGCTAATGAGCATGTATTTGAGCGGCGGCTTGATCCCTTACTTCATTCTGATTAATGCGCTGGGGCTCTACAATCACTTCCTGGTCTTTATTATTCCGACGCTGTTCAGCTTCTGGAATGTCATTCTGTTCCGTTCTTATTTTGCCGAGCTTCCCGAAGCATTGATCGAATCGGCCAAAATTGACGGTGCAGGCGAGTACACGATATTCTTCCGCATTATTCTCTCGCTGTCCAAGCCTGTTATTGCTGCCATTTCTTTATTTACGGCGGTTGGACACTGGAATGCCTACTACGATGCCATGATCTTCACCCAGGGCGACAGCCTGCAGACGGTGCAGTTGTACATCCTGAAATTGATTCAGAGCACGGAGGCGGCCCTATTGCTGGCGAATATGTCAGGCTCCCTCGGAGCAGCGCAGGGTTCAGTCACCACCACCACCCTGCAGTTAGCCGCCATGGTTGCTGCATCACTGCCGATTGTGCTGGTCTATCCTTTCGTACAGAAATTCTTTATTAAAGGAATGCTCATTGGTTCTGTCAAAGGTTAGGCGGCATTTGAGGATTGATGATATAAGGTTTACTATTTTACACATAGGGGGAAATACGATGAACAAAGCATCACTGCGATTATTGGCGATTGCGCTGGCTCTAACGGTTATGATCACCGGCTGCTCCAGCCAACAGGGCGCGGGCAGCAGCACGCCGGCTGAACCTGCTTCTTCTCAGGAAGCAGCAGCCTCCCAGTCTGCCAGCGAGCCTGGCTGGAAATCGAACAACTCGCCCGTGTCCCTGTCCTGGTACACCGGGGTGGCAGGGTATTCCAAGAAGTGGGACGCCAAAAATAACTACGTGGATAAGCTCATCACCGAAGAAACCGGGGTCAGCGTGGACTTCCTCCATGCAGGCAACGATGTGAACGCGGAATTCAACGTCATGATGGCAACCAGCAATCTGCCGGACATCATTACGCTGGATCGCTGGAACAGCACTTCGCTCATCCAGACGCTGATGAGCAGCGGGATGGTAGCTCCACTGAATGAATTAATGGAGAAGTACGATCCTTACTTGGCTACGATTCTGCCGGAGACGATGGTCGATTGGTATACGCAGGCGGACGGGAATCTCTACGCGATTCCGAACTTCTACGTGTCACCGGAAATGCTGGAGCAGTATCCCGACGTCAAGAAATTTTATAACGAACGCTCCAATGGCCAGATTATCGTGAGAAAAGATATCATGGATCAATTAGGAATTACGGTAGAGGATTTGCAGCAGGAGGATTCTTTTATCGCGGCTCTGAAAAAAGTGAAGGAAGCGAATATTCAATATAATGGCATGACCGTGCTGCCGCTGTATTTTGATGACAAGGATAAATATATCAATGATTCCCTCGGCGTGCTGGCCGGTTCCTTCGGTGCGGTGCCTGAAGCGGAGGACGGCTCATACGTTGACTTCCGCCGAACGGAGGAATTCAAGCATGTGCTGGAGTTCGCCAATCGATTATATTCCGAAGGACTGCTGTCCCTGGAGAACTTCACTAGTGCACGCAATCAAATTGAAGAGAAAATGACGCAGGGCGCCGTCTTCATGAAGATCGGAAGCTACGCCGACTATACGACGCCCGTCAGCCAGCTGTACCTCGCGGATCCGAATGCGAAATACATTACAATCGATGCAATCAAATCCAACAAGGGTACACTGCCTCAATACGGCAGATCTCTGAACAAGGGCTGGACGCTAACCTTCGTGAACAAGAAATCCAAGCACGCAGACCGGGCAATTCAATTCCTGGAGTATCTGTACAGCGAGCAAGGCCATGCAGCCAGCTTCTTTGGCAAAGAAGGCGAGACGTTTACAATTACCGCCGATGGCAAGTACAAGCGCAATCCAGAAATCGATCAAGAGTTTAACGCGGATTGGAACGCCGCTACGAAGAAGTGGGGCTTCGAGTCGATCTGGTGGTTAACGAACGAGGTATGGCTTAAGCATGTCCGGGAAGCCGAAGAGACAGAGCAGACACAATATATGGACGGCTTATTCTATGGCTCGGCCAAGTACATGTACAGCAACGATGTCCTGGATTCAGGCAACCTCTTCGACGCTTATGACCCGGGCTCCAAAGAAGCGAACGCCGAAGCCAAGATCACCGTCTTCTGGGCGCAAATCGTTCCGAAGATGATTTTGGCCAAGAACGCCAAAGAGTTCGAATCTCTATACTACGAAGCTATGGCTACGATGGACAAGCTGGGGCTGGGCAGCATCGAAGCAGCTAAGAATGCCCGCGTCCAAGAGTTTAAGCAAGCAACGGGTGTAAAGCTGGTATCTCCGAAATATACGAATGAGTATAAATAAATAAAAAAACTCGAAGCCCCGGTCCTAAGACTGGGGCTTCGAGTTTTTTATTGGATAAACCCATGTTATTTCAGTTACTTCACTTATCTCAGTTATTTCGTAGTACCAGGCACTGGTTCGCTTTCAAGCTTCGCCAGGGCTGCCTTGCTCACGTCTACGCGCTTCACGAATAGTGTAAGCACCAACGCAACCACGGTCGTTGCAGCCGCAATCAGGAAGGAATACTGAATCCCCTCAAGCAGGGCTGTTTGGCCGATGTGGGCTTTCACTTGATCCGTAATCGTAGTTGGATCCATGGCAGCAATTTGGCTGGCCGCACTCGACTTCGTTTTCGAGTTCATGATCGATACGAAGATCGCGGTGCCAATCGCGCCGGCAACTTGCTGAACCGTGTTGTTCGCCGCCGTACCGTGCGGATTCAGGCGTGTAGGCAGCTGGTTCAAGCCGTTGGTCATAATCGGCATCATGACCATGGAGATCCCGAACATACGCAGGGAGTAGAGCATGATGATATGAGTATAAGTTGTTTCCAGATCGAATTTAGACATCATAAATGTAGCGATAGCGGTAATCGTCAGACCGATAAAACCGAGTACACGCGGTCCAAATTTATCGAAGAGCTTCCCTGTGATCGGGGACATGATCCCCATGACGATAGCACCCGGAAGCATCATTAGGCCGGAATCCAGCGGCGTAATGCCGCGAACATTTTGCACGTAGGCCGGCGTCAGGATCATACCCGAGAACAACGCCGCCGCATTGACGGCCGAAATAACGGCAGCCATCGAATACATCGGAAATTTATAAATGCCTAGGTTCAATAGCGGAATTTCTAGGCGCAGCTGGCGAATGACGAACAGCGCGACTCCAATAACACCGGCAACGATACAAGTTATGACGAGAGGGTCGCCCCAGCCGGCGCTGCTTGCGTCACTGAAGCCGTACAACAATCCGCCGAATCCGATCGTGCTGAGCACAACAGACAAGTAATCCAGCTTGGTATCCTTCGTCGGCATCACGCTGCGGAACTTCCAGATAGCCAGAAGCAATGCGATAACCGCAAATGGAATAATCATTTCAAAAAGCAGGCGCCAGTTGTAATATTCCACGATATAACCGGAAAGCGTCGGTCCGATGGCCGGAGCCACGATCATAACCAGACCGAATACCCCCATAGCTGCGCCGCGCTTCTCGCGCGGGAAGCTGATGAGCATGATGTTCATCAACAACGGCGACATTACGGAGGATCCAGCAGCCTGGGTCATCCGTCCAGCGATCAGCCAGCCAAAGTTCGGAGCAATCGCAGCGATCAAGGTTCCTACGGTAAAAATGGATAAGGCCGTAATAAACAAAGTGCGGTTTGTGAATTTCATCAGCAAAAAGGCCGATACGGGAATCAAAATCCCGCTGACCAGCATATAGCCGGTGGACAGCCATTGGACTGCGGAGTAATCGATGCTGAAATCATGCATAATCGTCGGCAAAGCGACATTAAGCAATGAGTTATTAAGAAATGCAACGAAGGTTGCAAAGAATAACAAGCCTATCATTAAATAGGGCGGTTTTTCTAACTGTTTAACAGTATCGCTCATTCTGAAGTTTCTCCTATCTCTATTTAAAATTTAAAGTTACTTGATGATTTTATATCATCGGTTCAATAAAATCAAGTTTTTATACTCAGGGTATAATTCACATTGTATTTTCTAGGTATCGTGGATATACTTGTTGGTATCAAGTTGTACGGAGGAACTCATGAATCGACGTAAAATGCAAGTGGTGGACCATGCTTTTGCCCTGTTTATCGAAAAGGGAATCATGCAAACCTCTATTCAAGATATTATTGAACGAGCTGGAATTTCCAAAGGAACGTTCTACAATTACTTCACTTCTAAGAATGACTGCGTCAGCGCCGTATTAGAGAAGCTTCGTTACGAAGCGCGCATGAAAAGAAGCGAGCTGCAGATCGGCAAGGACCCCAGCGACATCCATATCCTAATCGAGCAAATCGCGATGATTTCAGAGACTAGCCAGAAATATGGCTTATCCGCCTTGTTCGAGGAAATTTTGCATTCCCGAGATAAAGAAATGAAGCAATATGTCATGTACCATCGCATCATTGAAATCGGTTGGCTCGCGGAACGCCTGGTTGACGTGTACGGCGAGAAATTACGCCAATACGCCTTTGAGGCCGCCGTGATTTTCATGGGGATTCAGCAGCACCTCCAGTTTACGGCCAAAAATATCAACCAAACCCCGGACCCCAAGCACGTCGCCAGCACAGTATTGCTGCACTATATGAGCTATATTATTGAATGCCTGGTCGAGAAGAACACCTCTGTCATTGACGACGAGAAGCTGCATGTCATGAAAGGCCAGCTGATGCAGGAAGAGGTCAAACAGGAGGAGATACTACAGGCACTGGACGATTTCGCATGCCAGCTAAGATTCACGAAGTCGCAAGCCGATCTGTCGGCAGCACTGCGCTATGAAATCGACCAGTTACCTCTGCGTGAATCGGTCGTTAACGCCCTCCTGAAGCCGTATGTCGAGGCCTTTAGGGGTTCTGACGGTTACGACCAGGCTAAGGATATTATGACCATGATCTGGAGATATATGAGGCAATAGATGAATTGGTGAAAATAGATGGACATGCAAAAATACCGCCCGACGGCCGCAGCAGCTGCCTGTTGGACGGTATTTTTTTGGAGCAAGCCCCAATGGATTAATCCTTTTTGGGGCGTTCTTTTTCCTATCCTTTGCTTTACAGCTTTAGGCTTCGAAGTCTAGTAATTAAGTGACAAAGTTAGCGAACGAATTGGAATTAGATGTAATATTTAATATCTTATGGAAAAAAATATAATATAAGGTATAATATAGTTGTGATTTAAATTGAAGGACTAGAGAAGGTGGTGAAAGACTTAAAGTGCTAAAGCAGTAAAGTAAAAAAATAAAAGGAGGATTATTGTGACAAAATTCAAAAAGGTTTTTAGTTTATTTCTTTCACTAGTGGTTTTTTCTTGTTTCTCAGCTTCCACTTTTGCAGATAACATTAATCCTACAGAAAAAGTTATTCCTTATCATATTGAGAAACCTGTAGTAAATGAAAAGAATGAGGTTGTAGGCACTAAAATTATTGATACTCTTATTAAGGAGAATATTGTTGATGAAGGAACACTAAAAACAATTACTGAAGATATAAAATATAAATTCACTAAAGATACACAAAACTTAAAAAAATTTTATAGAGATGAAATAAGAACAACAGAAATACTAATTGAATCTTCCGGAGATTACTATATAAATGGTGAAAGACTTACGGATGAATTTTTGAATACTAAAATAACTCTACCTAATAAACCACTTGTAACTCCATACAAATCGGATTTTACCCCCTATGCCAGTTCCTATCCTATAGAAAGTGGTGGACATTCATCTCTAACTTATTACACTAACGCAGGTACCAACGATCCTACTATGTTTTATTTGCAGACGTATTTATCTTCATACACTAATTTCTTCCTAGATCCTCCAAGTGATAAAACATATATATTTAAACACTCGTATACTGGCGCTAATGTGTCTGATTTTAAAATTTACGCTACTCAAGTTGCAAACGCTAGATCACAAATTAATACAGGAATGGCAGGATTAATTGCTGCTGGTGCAACTGTATTGACTCCAGCATGGATTATAGGAGCAATTGGAACCACTGCTGCTGCTTATGTAGTATACGAAGCAAGTACCGCTGGTCATGCTGCTATGAAAAACGCCCAGACTTTATTAGTTAATATGAAAGGTCACTACGTATACCCATAATTATTAAAATTAAAATATTGGCTTTGAAGTTATTACTTCTGGCCAATAATACATATTAATTTATAATATTAGTAAATATAGTTATTTATGAGGTGATTATTTGAACAGAAAACCTTTTAAATTGTTAAGGTATTTTTTTACGGTATTAATATTTGTCTTTTTTATATGTATCGTGTTCAGTACTCGAAAATCATTATTTTTAGGATTTTTAACCCTCACATCCGGCATCGCTATGTTTATGTACATCATTGAAGTGAAGAGAGGAGAAAGTCAGGATCGTCGCCTGATTTTATCAATAATTTCATGTATTCTATTTTTTGTCGTATCACTCTATATTTTCAGTGTGAATTTGTAACTCCGGTTCCGAGCGAAACAATAGTATAACTCACTTTGTCAAAAGCGCCGCGATGAGCATAGCGAATCTACGGATAGCGACGCCTTTCTGCATCTTACCCTTATTATGGCCCGCACGCGTCTCACAATTCCACCTCTGCGTTCATATCCAGAAATCCGCCAGAATTCTCCGTAGACCTCATATCAATCGAGGAATAGGCAACGAGTAAATCTCGACTTTCTTCCCCGTGAAACCCCTGCGCATCTCCGACAATTAATCGTTTGTTGGTGTAAATGGCGCTGTCCCGTAAGGTTCTGTAGGCGGCAACGGCTACTTCCCCTGGAAAGAGCAAGTTGTTCACCTGGGGAATCGGACACTCAGTTATAAGTGTCCACTCGAGTATATGACTTGCCTCTAATCCAGTCGATACATCCAGATTAACACAAGGGGCGGATGCCCGGAACGCTTCCGCGGGATGATTCTATAAACTTACGATCCTCCCCCCGTTTTATCACAAAAATACCGCCCAGCGGCTGCAGCAGCTGCCTGTTGGACGGTATTTTTTCTTAAGCTTGATGTCGAGCGGCTAAATTAGTTTTCCGGAAATGAAATTTACAACAAAAGAATGAATATGGAAATTAAAATCCCACCTATGCCCTTTTCAAGTTGATTATCTATCTCTTCTAATATCTGCCTGATCTCTTAAGGACCCTGGTTCCGCTATTTCACAAAAATGCTGCTTTTTCTAGAACAAACGGACACAGCGGACCTTATTAGTGTAAAATCGATGGGTTCCATGGTCATTTTCACTAAATAGCGCCTTCTGTGTCCGTTAGCTTGCCAATTTCGCGAAAAAACGGCAAATAGCGGATCTCCTGTCCGTTAGAACGGGCGTCCCGCGCAGCATTGCTTATGAAGTTCTATTGTATTGCATAAATTAATATAAAAGTATTATATATAAGTGTTTGGGGAACGTTGGGGCAAATAAAAAGGAGTGAAAAAATGAGCACTTTTGTTTTAGTACATGGAGCATGGCACGGGGGATGGTGTTGGGATAAAATAGTCCCATTGTTGCGAGAGGCTGGACATCGGGTCCTTACCATAGACTTACCCGGACATGGAATGGATATAGCTGCAACTTCTAAAGTTACTTTGCAAGACTATACGGATCATCTATGCAGTGTTTTGGACAATGAATCTGAACCAGTTATTTTGGTGGGGCACAGCATGGGGGGACTTGTGGTAACACAAACCGCTGAATATCGTCCTGAAAAAATTCAATTGCTCGTTTATGTATGTGCCTTTCTGCCGGAAAATGGACAAACATTACTTCAAATCCTCGAAAAAGACAATAAAGAATCGCCTCTTCCCATCATAAAAGGCGAGGATAACACTTATTTAAAGCTCAATGAGCAATTTGTAAAAGACGCTTTTTTTGGGGAGTGCTCTGAAAATGATGCTTTTGAGGCAATACAAAAACTTTGTTTACAACCACTGCTGCCTTTTGCCACACCTGTTCGGACAACGGAAGATAATTTCGGAAGGATCCCCCGCGTGTATATTGAAACACTCAAGGACAATGCTCTCTCCACAAGATGTCAAAGAAAAATGTACACTCGAACACCTTGCAGGTCCATTATTACTATGGATACAGACCACTCCCCATTCTTATCACAACCGGAAGTTTTATCGTCACATTTGAATAACTTAGCTGAGCAAGTGGACTTATACTAGATTGTCATAGGCACTCATTGTTTGCTTTAACAAGAACAGGTCAATCATGGTGGTATCTTACCATAATCGACCTGTTCAATGTACCGGAATAACTCTAACGCTATTTAGGTTATAAAATTCAAGCATTGGTGTGCGTACAAGCGAAATGACGAAATCTTCATATGGATATTACGTTGGTTATATGTGTCATTGATAGAATAACGGGTTTATTCAGCACTGGGTAATCATTGATATTCTACCGCACCTAAGAATCTAAAATAATTGGATTGGACGTTTGCTTCAAAAATTTCTCCAGTATACTTAAAATTATATAGTAAAACTACTGCATTAAAACCATCCGTCAGACCTTCTTGCACTAGGTTAGTAAATCTTGGAATTATTTCATCATCATATGAGAATCCTTCAAGTAATTGGTTTAGGACACTACTTGCTTCATCATAATATTCAGCTTCTCTTACTGCATCATCATATCTATCAATCTCAAAGTGCTTAGCAAATATGGATGGAATAAAATCCCCTTCATCCGAATAAGAAACAGCAAGTAGTCTGTCTAGTTCCTCGGAAGATTGAACATTACCCACCCACAAAGATACAAGTCTTTCCTGTTCCATGTTAAGCCTCCCTCTAAGGTTTTAGTCCATCAGGTAGAGCATCTACTCCACCCTCAAATCTATAATTAGCCCAGTTTTGTAATCTTCTTTTAAACATATCATAATCAGTAGACGAATCAATAATTTCTAACAATTCATTATGTGCTTTTGTTGAGCCTTTCCCACCATGCTTACCAGTGGGATTCACGAACTTGGTCTCGCTTATAAGCGTTCTCATTTCAGCGATTTGTTCGCTCGTTACTCCCCATCTTTTGAAAACATCAGCTCTTGATACCAAATGCCACTCATGCAATCCTCCAGGATGTCTAAGTCGGTCTTTTATAGAATCCCTTAGTTTAGGATCTGCCCATACTTTATCAAATTCATCGGGAGTCAAGGAATTGAACCACTTATTAAACTCTCCGTTTCTTACTGATGGCACAGAATCAAGAGCATTCCCCTTCCCCTCAACAGAATCCATCTTCCCACCATTCGATCCCGAATCAGGCTTGGATTTGGAGAACTGCGGTTCCGTCTTCGGCATGTCCAAATCCCGAACAGGGATTGGAGGGCCATTGGGGGTAGCAAGCGATACTTGCGGCCGCGTTTGCGCCGCTTCCTTCACGGTCTTCACAAGTTCCTTTACGGTCTTGCCGGAGAATTTGGCTCCCGCTCTGGCGGCGCCTTCTACTATCGTCAAGGCGAAGAATGCCTTCGTTACAGCTCGTCCGTATTTTACGCTCTCTTCATAGGTCGCTTTTCCAGAAAGAACCTTAGGCTGCAGCTCGATGATATCCTGGAAAGGAACAACGAATTCCTCTGCCACTGCGTCGCCGAGCAATTTTCTCATATCGTCAATCGTCAGTTCGCCGGTTGCAATCGCTTCCCCTATAGCGTAATATCCCGGCACCGTATCTGTCCAGAATCCCAGGTTTGCCGGATTGGAATTGATGGCGAATTCAGCTAAGTCCTTCACGTCTTCAAACAGTTGACTGACGATGCCGTCTCCAACGCCTACGATCGTTACGGCAGCGGTCAATCCGCCGGTTTTCAGGTTCGGATCATTGCGAATTCCCGAGCCTCTTTCTGAGCGGGCCAAATCCAGTAGGTTCTTCGTGATCTTCCCATCTACCTCGAACATCCCCCATCCGAACCAATCGCGCCTAACCGACGCCATAGAGCTCACTGTGTTCGCGATATGCTGGTAGCCAGCTACGGCGATCAGGAATTCCTGATTATATTCGCCCGTAATCTCGCCTTGGTAGATGTTCATGTCCTTCAAATATTGCTGCATGTTGCGGATATCCTCCGCTGGAATCGCCTGGTTGTACTCATCCAGCAGCGCCTGCATTTCCCTGCGCCGTTCCGCCGCTTGACGCACCGCCGCCGCAATGGAATCGTAGTTGAGTCTCACCCACTCCCGGTAGAAGGGATTGATCATGCCGGCTGCAATCATCAGACGCAGCTCGCTCTCTTTGGGCATCGCGGACAGATTCTGCTTCAATGGATTATATTCACAGGCGTCCAGTGGAGAGCCTTTATAGAACACGGCCAAACTGACTCCGGACTTATACCATTCATCTGCGACACCTAGCTTCGCCAGCCGTTCTCTTTGCTGCTGAGCGGACCGATGTGCGTATCCCATATACAGCTCATTATTGTAAATGGCATATATTTTATAGGCCGCTTGGTTGCGGGCGATTTCCTTAAAGCTTGAAGCGATTGCCACGAGCTCTTCACGCGCCCACGCCTGATCCTTCGCCGTCCCGGTGTCCAAAATTTGCAGAAGAGAGGCGATGCGTTCGTCCTCCTTCACAGGGTCTAAACGTTGTACCAAAGAGGCGTCCTGAAGCTCTAGCAAGTTTCCCTTGATCCATTGCACCAGCGATGGCCGCGACTCCGCAGACGAAACCGCGCCTGGATCAGCGACATTCTGCCTCCCCTTTTCCAAAAATCGCTGAAACCAGCTCTGGATCGTCCCCTTGAGCGTAAACGTCGTCGATTTCTTCACGCTGGTCGCCCTGGCCGATTCCTTCTCTGCCTTTATGTATTCATTTTCCGCATAACGTAGAGCCTGAGCTTTCTTCCTCATCTGCTCATCGATACGCTCGGCCAGCTTTCCGATTTCCCGCAGCAAACCGCTGGCCTCGCGCGCCGCAGATCGCACATGATGCTCGGATGAATCGGAATAAGCTGCTTCCACATCGCTAATAAGTCGGCTTATTTCCCGGGACATTCCCGTTATTCCATTCTCCATCGTGCGCTCTAAACGCTCCAGATCGCGTGCCAAGCCCCCGACTCGGCCAGGATCCACCTTATTCAAGCTTGTCCAACCTCATTTCAGGAAAATATTAGTGTCTGATATTTTACCAAAATACCTACTTTTAAGGAATAAACCGGTATGCCTATGCAGGAACAAAAAAAGACACTATAAAAAGTGCCTTTTATCCTAGCTCTATAAATTTCCCTGACTTTAGGCCTGAAACATTCAAAAAGCAAAGGAATAAGACCCTCGTACAAATCACTTGGTTAATAGTGCATTAGCAATCAGCATGTCGAATCTGCGGATATCGACGCCTTTTTGCAGCTTCACCTTAATATGGCCCGCGCGCGTCCACAGTTCCACCTCGGCGTTCATATCGAGAAATCCACCGGAATTCTCCGTAGACCACATATCAATCGAAGAATAGGGTAGCGAGTAAATCTCGACTTTCTTGCCCGTAAATCCCTGCGCATCTCGGACAATTAATCGTTTGTTGGTGAAAATGGCGCTGTCCCGAAAGGTTTTGTAGGCGGCAACAGCTACTTCCCCTGGAACGAGCAAGCTGTTCACATCCGGGGGGATCGGACACTCAGTTATCAGCGTCCACTCGAGTATATGACTTGTCTCAGGCATCAATTTTACCTCCTAATGATTTGCAATTCATCCCATAGATACATTCAGGCTAACACAAGGAGCGGACGCCTGGAACGTTTGTCGCGATGGTTTTATAAACTTACGATCCTTTCCCCTGTTTTAACACAAAAATACCGCCCAATGGCAGCATATGCTGCCGTATTGGACGGTATTTTTCATGTAGCTGTATTTTGGACGACCCTTTCCCGGGCTCATCCGGGTTCTGCCGAGTCCTACGAGAGGTTCCCTGGTCCTGCCCCACAACGTCACCCCTTGATCGAACCGATCATGACGCCCTTCTCAAAATATTTCTGAATAAACGGATAAATCATCAGAATCGGCAGCGTGGATACGATAATGACGCCGTATTTGATCTGGTCGGCATATCTTTGCGCATAACCTCCCGCATCTCCGCCAGTGCCCGCCCCGCCGGCAAACACCTGATTGGACAGCAGGATGTCCCGCAAAATAATTTGCAGCGGCTGCAGGTTGTTATTGCGAATATAAATCAGTGCGGTAAAGAAGTCGTTCCAATGCCCGACCAAATAGTAAAGGCCAATTACCGAAATCATCGCCTTGGAGAGCGGCAGCGCCACTTTGAAGAAAAAGGTGAAATGCGAGCAGCCGTCCATGACCGCCGCCTCGTACAATTCCTGCGGCAACGAGCTCTCGAAGAACGTCCGGGCGATAATTAAATAGAAGATGTTGACGCAGAACGGGATAATGAACACCCAAATTGTATTCGTCAGATGCAAATCTTTCATCAACAGGTAAGTCGGAATGAGGCCGCCGTTGAAGAACATCGTCACCACGAAAATAAACATAATGACCATCCTCGCCCGGAACTCCCGCCGGGACAGCACATACGCAGCCGGCAGCGTGAACAACATATTGACCAAGGTGCCAAACAGGGTGTAGAACACCGTGTTCCGGTAGCCCGTCCAGATCCGCATATCCTTGAAAATCTCCTGATAACCGAAAAAGCTGATGTTTTTCGGAAACAGCCACACCTTGCCTGTTGCTACGAGTGTGGAATCGCTAAAGGAAGCGATCACGATGAAATACAGCGGATAAACGATGATTAGAAAAATAAACGTGCACAGCAGCCCAAGCGTGATTTTGAAGGCTAGCTCTTTGCCGTTGAGGCGTGCTCGGCTCCCGTTGGTAGGCGGTGGTGCCCCATGGGTGTTTGACCTGGTGGTATGGGTGCTTAACCCGGCCCCCTGGTTGCTTGGCATGGTACTACCGAGTCGTGGCTGCCCATTGCTGCCTGGAGTTCCTTGGCTGAGTGAGATTCCGCCCCCGCTCAAGGCTCCATGGATTCTTAATCCGGCTCCGTCGCTGCTCAAGGCGCCATGGCGGCCCATTCGAGTATGTTCCTTGTCGGCTCCACTATTACGCTTATGCGTACGATCCATCCCCGTTCCTCCTTTCCTCATAGACTTTTTAGAATAAACTCGTCTCGGATACCCGCTTCGAGATCGTGTTCATGGCGAACAGGAAGATGAAGTTGATCACCGTATTGAACAGGCCGATGGCCGAGGCCAGGCTGAATTGGCTCGAGACGATCCCGATTTTGTACACATAGGTGGCAATCACCTCGGACACGGGCAGATTGAGCGAGTTCTGCATCAGGAATATTTTCTCGAAGCCGGTACTGAGAATGTTGCCCATGCTGAGAATGAACAAAATAATGATCGTCGGCACGAGCGCCGGGATATCAACAAAGCGGATCGTCTGCCAGCGGCTGGCCCCGTCGATGCGGGCTGCGTCATAGAGCTGGGGATCAACCGTGGACAGGGCAGCCAGATAGATGATGCTGTTCCAGCCGCAGTGCTGCCAAATATCCGAGAGCACGTATACCGGAATGAAGGTGCCGGTTGAGGCGAGCAGGTTGATATGCCCCAGCCCGACCGCTTTCATCAAATGACCGACGACCCCGGTCTCCGCCGACAGCAACACATTCAGCATGCCCACCAGCACGATGATCGAGATGAAGTGCGGCAGATAGACGGTCGTCTGCATGAGCTGCTTCATTTTTTTGCGCCGAATCTGGTTCAGAATCAACGCTAAAATAATGGGAGCCGGAAAACCGAGCACAATGCTCGCCAGGCTGATTAGAAAGGTATTCCGCATCAGGTCGGTGAACAGATAGCTGTCAATGAATTGCTGAAAATACGCCAGTCCCCGCCATTCGCCCCCGGTCAGTCCTTTGCTGAAGTCATAATCGCGAAAAGCGAGCTGAATCCCATACATCGGAATGTAATTGAAGATCAGAATGACGATGATCGCCGGGAGGATCATGATCCAGAGTTGATAGTCGCGCGTGACGTCTTGAACTAGCCCTTTGCGAGTCCGCATATGCTCCCCCCTTATTTTTTGCTCTTATATTCCTCGTAGTATTTTTGCATGATCTCTAGATTCTGGGTGATGCCGGCCTTCTGGGCCTCCTTCACGTACGCGTCCCATTCTGCCTCGATGCCGCCCTTGGTCACCCACTTGGCGAAGCTGGACTCGGCCAGGTTCATAATGTTCGTGTTGTTCAGGCTCATCGTGTTGTTGTCCATCGTCGAGTATTTAATAAACAGGCCGGGAAAAACATCCTTATCCAGATCCACCTTCAATGCTTCATCCAAAGGCTCGGATTGGCCGAGCACTTCCTGCATGTCTTTACCAAGCGTCAACTGCAGATCGTCCGGGATATAAAAAGCCCCATGATCCGCCATCGTGGACGTCCATTTCCAGGTGCCGGGGTCCATCTCCGGATTAGCCGGAGGCAGCACGCTGTAAGTCCCGTCTCCATGATCCTGAATATTCGGGCCGATCGAACCGAACAGCGCCTGCATGCCGACCTTCCGATCGTACAGCTCATTGATAAAACGCATCGCCGCTTCCTTATGCTTCGTCTTGGCGGACATTACGACGTGATTCGTGCCGTAGTTCAAGGAGTAGTAATCATAGCTCCACGACAGCTTCCCCGTGTAATCCGCAGTAACCTTCAGCGGAGGCAGAGTGACATACTGCGGGGCCAGCTGCTCCCCGAACCGGTCGGACGCCACCCAGCCCCAGGTGAAGCCAACCTTGGCCGTGTCCCCTTCCCCGCGGGCGATCGATTGATATTTCGTATAGTCGTGTGTAAAAACTTCAGGATTGATCAGTCCCGCCTTGTACAGCTTATTGAGGAAAGCCACCATGGTCTTGTAGCGTTCGTCGATGAGGAAATTTTTGATCTGTCCATCCTCGACAAAATAGCCCTGACTGCTGCCCTCCGACAGCGTGATGCCCATACTGCCCAGAAGCACAGCCGGATTGAAGTACCCGCCGATCCCGCCCGGCCAATCCATCGGAATCTCGTCCTTCGCATCGCCATTGCCGTTGGCGTCTTTCTCTTTAAAAGCGACGAGGACGTCATACAGCTCATCCCAGGTCGTCGGCTTTTGCAGCCCTAGCTCATCCAGCCATTTCTGGTTGATGAACTGCCTGGTGCCGGTTGATGGCCAGAACCGCTGGTATTTGGGGAGGCCGTAGATTTTGCCATCCGGCTGTGTGGCGATGAGCTTCGTCTCCGGCTTCTCGCTGAACATCTTCTGTACGTTCGGTGTCTGGTCGAGCATACCGGACAAATCCTGGAACAACCCCTGGAATTGGGCAAAATCCGCATCCGTAATGACATTTGGTCCGATGAACAGATCCGGGATGTCGCCGCTGGCCAGCATCGTGCCTTTCTTTTGCCCATAGTCGGTGGTAATCTCCTGCCACTCAATTTCGACTCCGGCGGCATCCTCGACTGCCTGCAGCCACTCCATTTCCGCCAGCGGCTTGGTGAGCGGATGCTTCGTCATAATCGCCGTCAGCTTCACCTTCTCCCCGGACGCATTCCCGGGCGTTGTCCCCGCGGATTTGCTATCTCCCCCTGAACCGCACCCCGCCAGCAGCATGGCTGTGATCAAGACGAGTGATGTGAGAACGCTTACCTTTTTCCGCATATCCATACCTCCACACATTTGATATGGGCCCGATCGATACAGACCGCTGCCACAGCTTTGCCTGGACTGAATCGCAGGCACCTTAGACAGTAACGGGAGATGCCAAGCCGCGTAAACGGGCAGTTTTTGTGCGGGTCTTCATTTTTTGAAAGCGCTTAATGTAATGTGTGGCTAGACGGTTGTTCCCGGCCGTTCCGGGGGCGTCTTCAAATATTGTGGATGTTCAAAAAATGCCCCTTGCGATGGTGTTTGCAGACGGATTCATTAACGGCCATACAGCGGCAGTTGGTGGAGAGCTGCGTCGTATTCGCACTGTTCCCTTGTGCGGACGATGCGGACTCGGGGCATGCTTGGATGGTTGTCGGCTATACCGCAGCTTGCCATGACAGCTTCGGATGGAACGGACCTCAGCTTCTGTGGGTAGTGCGGTATTGGCCGGGCGTGGTACCGACGATTTTTTTGAAGGAGCGGATGAAGCTGGAGGTGTTCGTGAATCCGACCTGGGCGGCGATGCTCTCCAGCGTCTCCTCGCTCTCCCGCAGCAATTGAACCGACCTCTGGATTCTGAGACGATCGATATATTCCTTGAAGTTCTGGCCCATCTCCTTCTTGAAATGATGGCTGAAATTCGAGACCGACATGCCAAAATGATCGGCCATCAACTGCAGCGAGCAATTCGGGTCCATCCCCTTGTCTTCGATCACGGCGAGAATTTCCTCGCGGGAAGCCGTGCGTCCCTTCGGCAGCGTCTCGCGAATCATCTCGCACAGCTTGGCGCCGCTCTCGCGGAGGATTCCGGTCATCTGCTCCAGCGTATAACGGGGCTGGAAAGCCGCATCCGTTAGGCGCAGCAGACTCTGGTCATCATGACGGAACCGCTGCAGCCCGTTAAAAATCACGCTAGCCGTGTTCAAATACACGCTCCGCAGCATATGCGGTGGCAGCCCTTCGCTGCTCAGATAGCAGACGATCCGCTCAATCAGCGATTCCACCAGGGTGGCCTCGTTCTTCAAAATCGCCAGCTCCAGCGACTGCAACAGCTCCGCGAAATAAGAAACCGTGCCGGACGGCGACGTCTCGATCTCAGCAAAGCTCAGAATCGGGCTCGTATGGCGTAGCCGCAGCTGCTCGACCGTACGCAGCGCCTGCAAGTAGGAGACATGCGCCGAGTTGGGATCGAGGATGTACGTACAAGTTCGTTCAGGTTGATCCTGTCCCTCAGTCCTTCGTGCTCCTTCTGTTTGGCTATATCCCGCTGTCCTTACAACCTCCCCTGGCTCGCCGATGCCGATGATCGTCTTCCAGCCCGATCGCACCTGGAGCTCCTCCTGCAACCGGGCCAGATACGCTTGAACGGAGAAGTCCTCTCCATGGGAGCAGACGAATACGATCTCATGATGGTAATTGCTTTTGAAAAAATAACCCCGAACCCCTTCAGGCAGCTGGCTCTCTCGATTTTTGCAATAAAGCAGCACAAGATTCGTCTCTTCCGTCTCGGAATCACAGGAGATGACCGCCACCGTCACGCGCGCTCCGTCCAAACTCACTCCTACCTTCGCCGCTTCCCGCTGCATATGCTCCCCGGTCAGGAAATGCCCGTTGACCAGCTCCAACAGCATATTGTCCCGCATGATCGGCAGCGTCTCCTTCACCTCTTCATCCAGCCGGCTGTTGACCGCAGATAGACCACTTAACGTATAGCGGATCGCCTCGATCTCGTTCATCGGCCCGCGCTCCTCAGGCTCGAACAAACCTGCAGCGAACTCAACCAGACGCTTGATCGGGTGGTAATTTTTGCGGATCGAGACGTAGATGACAATCACTTCAAGCAGCAAAATGCAGCTGACAAGCAGAATCGTGTTCAGTTGAATCGTGCGCAGCCCCTGGAGCGATTCCGACACCGGGAGCAGGCTGACGTACTTCCAGCCGTTCTTATCCGAAACCGCATAAGATACGAGATAGGACACGCCGTCGATCCGGTGAATGCCGGAGGTCGAACCCTGGGTCGAGCCAAGGGACGAGCCGGAAGATGAGCTGGAGGACGCGCCAAAGACCGTACCAGTGGACGTACCAGTGGACGTATCCCGGAATGAGCCGCTATCTTTTCCTATACTGCTTACCAGCTGCGGTAAATCCCCCGAGCGCTGAATCAACGCCTCGTTGGAGGCAACGAGCGGTTGTCCCTGCGCATCAAAAATAAAGAAGTCCCCCTTATACGCTTCCGAGACCGACCGCATCATGCGGAGGATCGTATCCTCCCGGACCATGATCATCACCACACCAGGCGAACTCGTACCGCCCACCGGAAGCGGCTGCAGGAAGGTCAGCATCCGTACCCGGTTATGACCGGGGACCAGTACCCCCTC
The DNA here is from genome assembly GCF_054767475.1 of Paenibacillus sp. YSY-4.3. Taxonomy (NCBI): domain Bacteria; kingdom Bacillati; phylum Bacillota; class Bacilli; order Caryophanales; family Paenibacillaceae; genus Paenibacillus; species Paenibacillus sp. YSY-4.3. Next base: position 726,320 of record NZ_BAABMC010000002.1, read on the forward strand.
TACAGGCCGAACCATGAGGGAATCCAGCGTGTTCAGCGTCTCAGTCAGATCGTGATGAGGCCAGCTCTCATAATAAAAACCAACCCCCGGATTCCCCATATCCTCCACGCTGTATGCGCTTCCAGTTTTGGAGAACAAATAACCGGTGCTTCTTACATACAGCAGGGTGTTGTAGATAAAAGCATCGGTCGCGTTGTATTTTTTCATCTCATTCGCAATCAGCACGCGCTGGTAATCGCTCTCCTCGGCCTGATACAGCCGGAACTCCCGATTCTGCACCAGCTCGAACGGCAGATTGTACACATACCGCGTGAACGTATCCATCGACGTCAGGAACTGCTCCGTAATGTGGGCGTTCCAATCCATCTCCTTCACCTTGACTACCTGCGCCGAATACGGATAATAATAGAATAGAATAATCGTGACAGGAAATAACAGCACCAGCAAATAGGAAATCAGCAGCTTTGTCAGCAAGTTCACCCTAGTTTTGCCCATGCTGGCTCACCCCCTTTTTCTATTTTCCACTTCATAACTATCCCAAAAGCCCCCAATGAGGTTCTTAACGATTTTATCAGGGTTCAGGCCTAATACTTTAGAAACGAAGAGAGGACAGCACTAACATGGAGAACGTATCCAATGAAGTTCAAATGGAATCCATTAAATCCTTCCAATCAACCATCAGCAAATGCGAAAATGCCTTGGCTCAGATGACACAGAAAGGTGCAAATACTACCTTAATCACGAGACGACTTCAAGCTCTTTACATTGGCTTAGCCCTACTAGAATACGTATGGAATCAAAAACCCCATCATTACACCCAGGAAGATATAGCCGAAGCTCGTCATGTGCTTACTAGTTTATTCCCATCCATTGAGAACAGTTATGCCAAGTCAAAGGCAGGTAGCCCGCAAAAAACGCTTTTAGAAAGAAGAATGAAATCACTGGAACTGGCTGTTCAAGCAATTGATGATCTTTCTGATGAATAACTTAATTTTTCTATACGGCTTACCAGCTGTGGTAAATCCTCTGAGCTCTGACGCAGTGCCTCGTTGGAGGCAACGAGTGGCTGTCCCTGCGCATTAAAAATAAAGAAGTCCCTCCTTATACGCTGCCGAGACCGACCGCATCATGCGGAGGATCGTATCCTCCCGGACTATGAACATCACCACGCCGGGCGAATGGGTGTTGAAAGCCGAACCCGTCTGCATGAAGATCAGTATCCGTACCCGGTCATAGTCGGGAAATCAGCCCCTCTTCGGGCCGAACCATGGGAGAATCCAGCGTGTTCAGCGTCTCGGTAAGATCGTTATGAGACCAGATCTTATAGTAAAAAGCCAACCCCGGCCTCCCCATATCTTCCACACTGTATACGTCTCCAGTTTTCGGAGAACAAATAACCGATGCTTCTTACATACAGCAGGGTGTTGTTAGTAAAGAAAATATAAGAAGAAATTGAGATTTACAACCATTTCTTTGGATTGTTGCTGGGGATAGCTGTGGATGTAGGCAGCAAAGAAGCCGGGCAGCGATCTTAGCTGCGACGCGATCGATATGAGACCCGTCACTGCAACCCCTTGTTAATAGTAAAAGTGGCTTAAGTCAACCATGCTGCTGTGTGACTATATTATAAATGTAGACGTAGAAGGGAGTTAGAGAACATGGAAGGAATTTGGGGGGGACTTAAGGGTGAGGAGTATTCTTTAGTGGCAACTTTCGCTGGATTGCACTGGGATGGCTGCTGTTTATTCATCATCCTGGTTGGCGATATTACCCACCCGATGATCGAAGTGGATTTCAATAATCATAACCGCTCCCAGTTTGAAGCCGTACGTGAACGCCGCCGTTATCTCCATACTCTGGATTTGCTGCTGCAAGTCCAACAGCGTCTCCAGTTCAACAAACTCATCGCTGGTCAGCTTCTTCTTCCAGGCTTCTATTTTCTCGGATAGTTCCCTGCCCTTCTTGCGATACATGGGATCTTTGGGAACCAATTGTTCTTCGGGAATGAGATGACCGTAGTATAGGGATTCGAGTAGGGATTGCATGGGGGAGGCCTCCTTTTTCTTTTAGGATAGCAGAAGGAGGGACGAAATGTGGTACGGGGATGCGTAATATTGGAAAAAAGGGGGCGCTTTTCAGAAAGTTTCCCAGTGCCATGAAATATCAAGCGACTTTCTAATCTCAATGTCTAAATCCTTATGTGAGTTCTTATAAATAATTTAATACTTGCCTTGGTGGTTCTCTTCTACATTTTAATGCTAAGGGCTTAATTTATCTCATACATGTGATTCAATGGATGCTAAATAGGTAATTTGATATTCGATCAGATTAAGAGTAAAACAACAACCCTAAATATTAATTTAGGGTTGTTGAATATTTAATTTATCTAAGCCAATGGATAATTTAAAATGTCTTTAACAGAGAACCGAATAGATTTTCCATTAGCATTAATACCTCGAGAAGATAAATAATTAAAAAATTCTTTGGATTTTAAAATTGCTTCAGCTTCACTTAGGCCTTTCTCTCCTATAGGGACGATATAAAATCCTGAATAAGGAATCGTATCTTTTCCAAGATGGTAACATCGAATCTCATTAGTAACAACGGAGGACAACATTAACTTTTCTTGATTTAAATATGATAAAGCCTGGCTTCTACCATATTCAAACCACTTCGCCGACTTATCAACCTTTCTCTCTTTTAGCTTGCTATTAAAACTTAATAAGTACTCGGTAGTTCCAGGGAATTTTTTTTGGAATTCATCCTGTTCAAACCTGATTAATTCTCCGTTTGAGTAGATATAAGGAAAAATTATGTACTCTTCTCTTTTTATTGAATAGCTTCTCGGACTAGCTGCAATACGAAGTATACTTTTTTCAATATAAAAATTTTTTACTTTAATATAATTTTCATTTTCATCTATAAAATCACTTTTTTTTATTATATATGCTGAATTAAGTAATGTTGCAACACTATTGGATACTTTAAAATAATCACCAAATTTACTTGAAACACTTAAGTTTACTGGATTATTGTTAAATAACCACTTATCTCCTAGGGAATCTTTATTAATTAATATGTTTTCTTTATTATCTATATCACAATATTCTATATGGTTATTTTTGTTTATTTTATTTAAATATATAATTGCAGGATATGTTAGAACATTATCGAAGACTACACTTTCTTTATAATCACAAATAAGAGCTAGGAATTCCTTGATAATTTCTCTTAAACCCTTTCCGAATACATTTTTAAAAATACTATTTGGAATAATATATACCATTTTACCGCCATCACTTAATTCTTTTAGACTTTTTTCAATAAAAGCATAACAATAATCAAATTTTCCTTTATGACAAGATAGAAAAGTAGCTCTTAGGTATTCTCTCTCTTCAATATCTATATCTTGATAAGTAACATACGGAGGATTTCCTACAATAAAATCAAATTTCTGTTCAACATTTTTCTTGAGATAATTAGCACTGGTAATATTCCAATTAACTGAACTAATTCCATATCTCTTTACTACCTCATTCAATTTATTTATACAGTTACCTCTAACCTTTTCATCAATTTCATAAGCGACGATATAGGTTTCTAAATCTGATTTTATTTGATCTAAGGTATATTCTTCTTCTATTGCAGCCTCTATATACCTTTCAGTAATTATCGATAAAATATTTCCTTCACCACAGGAATTTTCTAATATGTAATTACCTAAAATGTTTTTTCCTTTATATTCAATAATATTTAACATTTTATTCACATATTTCTCAGGCGTGAATATTTGACATTTAGTATTCATAGTCCTCACCAATAAGTTAGTAGTTTCTTCTTCGTTTGCTTTCAATTTTAATAATGAGTTTTTGAATCTCATCAACTAAATGTTCCCCTTCATATTTATCACAAAAATCTTTCATTTCCATTAAGAGATAGTCTATTCGCCTTAATTGATTATGAAATTTCAATTTATCATAGAATTGTATAATTATCGAATTATCATTATACTTTTCGTTTATTTTTATTGAATAATCATCATTACGCCAAAAAATCTGAGGGAGATTATTATTATCTGGATGAAGTAAATACAGACTTTCTTCCTCACAGAGAAAATTTGATTTCCCTCTATTGCACATCTGACAACTACTTACCAAATTATCTATACTATTGATAAATTTTTCTGAATAACCTAAGCTTAACTTTAAAACAGATACTGGTACTACATGATCAACCTCAAATCTTGAAGAATCAATTACTTGAGTATTAACACCACAGTAGGCACACTTATTATAATATATGGATCTAAAGTGAGCATTAAACTTATTATCTCTTTTTTTTATTGTATCGTATATATTCTTTACTTGCGGATGCTCTAATTTAAAATCCTCCATAAATTTTATTTTTTTTTCTCCAAGTAAAAAGTCGATGTGATTAAATGAAGTATTTCTGTAATCCTGAACTGTCAATAAATTAGTCGCCATAATTACTCTTTACCTCTTTAAAAAGTTTTATCAATTCATCTAAATCTTCTTTTTCAAATAGAGTTGTTTCCATAATTCCTTCTATCGTTGATTGAATTGACTCTACCAATATTGGATCTACTTCCTCATCTAATGTTAATTGTTCCAACACTTCAAATTCCTCTATTATCGATAAAATATGTTTATGTAGAACCGGCTCTAGATTTTCATCATAGTACTGCTTATAAGTTTCACTGCTACTCGATTTGAATTTCTTTATTGTCAAAGAAACAGAGTCTAATTCATTTTGACTTATGACAATTGTCTTTATAAAAGGTAATACCTTCTTCAAAATTATTTTAAATTGTTCTCCAGTAAATTTACTCAAATTGGAGTTTTTGTTCTCGAACAACCAAGAATCAATCACAATAATATTAGCGCTATTTATCAGATTGTTACTTAACAGAGTTTTATAATTATCTTCTTTTCTAAATGTATATTCCTCAAATTTAAAGACATAATCGTATGTACTACGAGCATTTAAATCATTACAAAACTCATCCAAGTATCTGTTTAATATAGGATCAATCCAATCATCAATATAAACAATATTTATATGTTGTTTCATAAGCTCACCCTTTAATTGAAAAATATATGTTAAATCCCTTTTCACTATTTATATCTATTACTTTACCACTGTACATACGCAATGTATTACTCACAATCCACATTCCTAAACCATGTCCATCTGATCTAGAGGTTTCATGAACTTCTAATATCCTCTCGGGATCAGATACATATTTTTCATCTAACCCTTTACCATTATCATAATATTTAAACTCGAGCATATTGCCTACTTTTTCAACTTCAACTTTTATTATTAATAAGTCTTTCATTTCATTGTGCTGAATACTGTTTAAAATTAAGTTGTCAAAAACAACTTCCAAAACATCTTTTGATATCTTGTATTTTTGAGGCATTTGATTTTTTATAATAATCTCAAAACCCAACCAATTATATTCTTTTTGCCATGTATCAACAATTCTATTTAAAGTACCTTCTAAAGATTCAATTTTTGAGCTAAATTTCTCTTTTTCAATTTTATTCAAAATTACGTCAATAAAAGCTATTAGTTTCCTATTTATTTCTTCCAACCCATTTAGAATTTTTGGAACATTTTTATATGTAACTCTTGTATGTTCTTCTGAAGTTAATACTTCCCAGAGCCCATACTCCTTTAATGCATTTACTATATCCCTATAGCCGCTCTCTAATGAATTTCTTTTATTATGTAGCTCATGAGCAATGGCACTAGCTCTCAAACCTTGAGTTGCTAAAACATTAAGAATTCTGACATCATATTTATGCTGTTGCTCACTATCTTCTCTAGCTTTAGTTTGTTCCTTTGCTTCACGTTGAATATCTATAATTTCTTGTACTAATGAAGATATTTCTTCTTCTGTCATTTCAGTAACTGCAGAGGGTTTTTTTAAAAAACCTTGTAGGCTCTTTTTTTCTTCCTTTTCAGATTCGATATGAAGAATAGATTCATTTATTTTTCTGATTATTGATTGACGGTATTTTTCAAATCTACTAATTCCAAAATGTATAATATCTTTAAACAATTGATAGTAATCATCTTCTTCAAGTCCCTGCCTATTAGCTAAATCTTTTAAATTTGCGTTAGTATTTTTATCAATTTGAACAAATCCGCAAACTTGATTTAGCCTTACTCTCCAACTTCCTGTTGGATGAGTTGCTGCAGCTGGTGATTTTCTTGCTCGTGAGGCTATATCCAGCCAATCTTTTGTACCATCTAAAGAAGAGATGCTAAAAGCATTTCTATATAATATAACTCTTGTATCTTTTGTGATTAAACTATTATATTTATATTTGAATCTCTCTCTTATTTCTTCAGGGACCTTTTCCATTCCATAATATAATTTAGCGGTAAAATCCCCCAATTCTTTAAGATATATTTGATAATGTTCAAACTCCTCTGTATTTAAATTTAGTTCATCTGCCATATTGAACTCGTATTTAAAATTGGTAAGTGAAATCGATCCAATTATATCTTTCACTTCTGGTTTAAATTCATCAGATTCTATATCTACAGTAAGCTTCATTTTTGCACTATCATAAGATAATGAAATTTTTGCAGTATAATTTACCCCATTCCGTATACCCTCAAATATTGGTTTAACTGGGTAAGGGGTCTCCTCAAATATTATGCATATTTTCATTTCATTACCGTTATATGAACGACCTAAAAAATCAATCAGTTTCTCAACATCTTTCCATTTCCATGTGTCTCTTAGGTTAAAAACTTCCAAACTTGTTCCTTTCTCGAAATCTACAACAGCTTCTCTTAAGCTAGTCGTTACCCAATCTGTTTCCCATACTATAGCTTTTTCATTATTCTTTTTTGAGAATACCTGTATTTTGTCACCAAGTCTTGCCAAGGCAAACCTTCCTACTCCTTTTGAACCGGCAAGTACTCTATCAGAACCACTATATGTGTAACCTTTATTACTTTTTCCTACATGCATCCAAGAATTTTTTATATCTTCACTATTCATACCACTCCCCTTATCGATAATTTTTATAAAATTCTTATCTATATAAATGTCACATTCTGTAGAACCTGCATCATAGCAATTTTTCACTAATTCAAAGATGGCCGATTCTTTTGTAGAGTAATTTTGTCTTCCTAATAATTCGGCAATCTCTTTTTCTTCTATAGTGAATTTTAAATTTTCCATGTATCTTCACATCCTTTAATACTTTTTAGCAAACAGCGCCTTGCTAAAAAATGTAGTTCCTCTGTCCTATCTAATTCTACACCAATCGACATTATCCCTCCTATAATTTTCTTTTTTATGAAAAGTAAGGACATGTCGCACTGCTCCTTCAAAACAACATACAAAGTATACTGCTCTTAGCTCGTTTAGCGTCATCTTTCGATTCTGATCAACACAAACTTTTCAACGCCAAAAACTTAATTTAAAATCCTAAGTAAAAAAGGAGAGGTATTCATCCTCTCCTTAATTAACTCTCCCGACTTTCCCGCAACCGTATATCCACAACAGCACTAGCCAGATCTACCTGATCGTGATTAAGCTTTACAGTAATCGGTCCTCGTCTTCGTTGCTCACGCCATGTGTTCAGCTCTTCTTCCGTCTCGAGTCTGAGCTCTGCGATTTCCTGCGCACGATCAAAAATGTACTTTGACGTGAACAAGAGGGTCTTTATCCCCTTACCGCCCGGAATAATTGAAGGCGCCTTTCTAACCCACTTCTCTACCGAGAACTTAACATACAGCTCCTCACCAGTTCCCGGTCTTACGGGACGCTCGGTGATTTCTTTACGACGCAACACTTTCCATTCTATAACTTTCCCATACCAATGAATGCCCGTCTCGCCGAATCTTCCAAATTTATTGATTGACTGATAGATGGCTACATATTCGATCTGCGTGAGCAGTTGATGATTCGAGATATTCTTTAACGGGGTATGGTAAAAGCCATATTTCAAGGCAACTTCCAGCTGCGTGTCTTGCCTTAAGGAACCTACTAACACATTTTTACCTGTAAATTTGTTCTGATAATAAGTCTTCGTACCACGAGGACGGGTAGACCTCTCATAAGCCTTCTCTGGGCTATCCATAATGATTTCGTCCAGGAACTTCTCCATCAGGCTTGTGGCATTCGGTAAGAATGGGAATGCTCCCACGTTGACGAGCTCAATACTTTTATAGAATTTATGATCGCGGAACTGCTCTTCATTGTCATAGGGGAAAAGAACATATGCCCCAAACATGCTACGTTCCAATTCTTGTTGTCCATCACCATATACAATGGCATCCCGATACCTGTGCATCGTATTAATATCTGATTCCTCAGGTCCAGGATTAGTGTACGCCCTCCGGTAAGGAGTCCCCTCATAAGCTGGATTTAAGCGATACTTCGCATCAAAAATATATTTATATTCAATCGAAGAATCGCTTTTCTTCAAGGTCAGCACATTATCCGGCATCTGGCCCACCGTAGGGGTCTGCTCTCCCCTTGGTAGTGAATTATAATAAAGTGTAAATACTTCGCCATTCTGTGGATTCCGATACATTATTTTCGACTTCTGAGTTTTGTCGAGCTTCACAAAAATCCCTGAACGATTCACCTTGACGATGTCTTGTTTGATGAGTTCATATTTACGACTTAATAAATCGTGAATTTTTAGGAAACACCAGTACTCATACAACTGGGCTAAGTCCTTTAACGACAAACGAATGAGATCTCCTTGCACCGAGAGGCCCTTCATCAGCATGAGATAACAACGGTATACCTCTCTGTACCCGGGTGCCATCTGTAGAACAAGGGATACTGACATATGCGTCATCTCACCGACTGCCAGAAAATCATATCGTAGCAGCCTTTGCAGCTGAGATTCCATCAGATCTACATTTCTTAATAGTTGGGGATCGGAAGTACGTTCTACGGACTTTAACCGAATACGAAGAGCTTGCAATTTCTTTGCAATCCGTATTAAAACCCACCGAACAAAGCGATTCTCCCCCGTATCGAAGTCCATGTACTTCTTGGATTCCAACACATGAGTAGGGTACATTTTTTGGCCATTAATATGAATAATTCCGTTCTTGTTATCCTTAACAAACAGCTCCGGATGTTTAGAGAGGTAAGCTATATTACCTTTCCCAGCATGTCTTGCCTTACCAGAGGTTACTTTCTGATTCACTATATTCGTCTTAATGTGAGGCGCATTCTTGATGCGCTCCACGGCCTGAACCAGATGCTGAAACATATATCTTAAGATCGCAAAAAACTCTGTCATACTTTGCTGGGTGGTATCCTTTAGCCCTGTCAAATGATAGGTTTTCCGCAAAAAATCAAAGGACAGATTATAAATTTGTTGGTTCACGTCGCTCAGTATTGTTTCATAGTCTTTTTTATAATCCATCTTCGTCGGAAAAATTTCTAACTGTAATTGCAGGAGCGCTTGTCCATGTAAACGAAGCTCTAATTCCGTAAATCCAACCTCATTCTGGAAGTTCAATATACCAGATAATATATTTTTCCCAAGAGGCTTTACCGCCTCTCTTAAGTACCTATTCTCATGAAAAAACTGAATAGCCACATCTTGCTTTTTCTCGACTACAATTTCATAAGCCTGCGTCTCAAAGAAAAGAGGGGCGCACGCTTGACCCTCTTCCCATTCTTCCAAACTGTTCTTCTCTGGCGAGAAGACCGATATGGAGCTAATCTCTAAATTGGAGGAGTATTTATCTATACGCAAGGAGGCATTTACCAACGCGCCCTCCTCATCCCGGTGTAGCTGTAATGCCTCTACCGTGGGGTGAAACGGCTTGCCCTGAATATATAAATTAAATAGGTTGGTCTCGATCCGTAGTAACTCTACCGTCCCATTACGATAACCAGTATGAAGTAAATCCATCCTCTTCTAACCTCCGTAACATGAACACAATCTTGCGGGCACTTTGCGGATATTTGATCTGCGACTGTGCATTGAGTAATTCTGCCTCATTATATACCGGGGATAAGTCCTCCATTAGTTCGTTGATGGCAAGAGGTCGATCTAAACACACCTTCAACAATTCCACTTACCATACCAAGGTAATATGTTAATTTAATTACTGTATCCAGGGAGGAATAGACCCACCATTACGATTCAGACAATTGGCTCTTGATTAGTTGTGCGACAGTTCAAGCTCCCCATCCACTCCTACCCCAATACCACCTGAACCAACTTCCTCTTCTCCAAATCCTCCCTGATCTTCCCAATCATCTCTCCAACATCCGGGCCACGATAAACCAATGACGTCTCATAATAACACCACTGATGAGATGGGTTCCTCCTGGCAGATAGCCAATTGAAGGAGCCTTCAATCAAGACATTGGTATCCACCCATAACGCCTTACTATGGACTCTGTCGGTCAGATGTAGCTGTACCCCGTGTTCCTGCAAAATCTGTTTGGCTTTTACATAAGTATACTTAAGCTCATTCTTGTTGTAGTTTAATGCTTCGTTTGTATATACCGCCACCGTGATGCCACGCTGCACAGCTTCATCAAATAGCGGCTGAAGTTGATCAGCTTCAATAGCGACTGACGATAGGTACGGGGAGACGATATGAACCTCTTGGTTAGCCGATTGAATGCAATCTCGAAGAAATTGTTGGTGAGCCTCTAGTTCATGAATATGCTCGACGGGTGCACCGTAACGGGTGTTAAAGTAGTCTCCCAAATCAATGTTCTTGATTTCATTTTCCTCTTTGGCAAATAAATACTTGGCAAGCAAGCCAGATGGTGTCGGCCTAGCAGGAGAAAACACTCCCATATCGCCAAACACAAGAAAGCTGTCCCTCGCTCTGGATACGGCCACGTTTAACATTGAAACCCCTTGGTCAAAGAAATACCCTGAAGAGTGGTTACTGTCGTACACCGGAGAAAATAGGACGATCGGGCGTTCATCTCCCTGCAATGTATGTACCGTACCCGCTTTTACTCCTTTCATTCCTACACGTTTCAGCTTATTTAGGAGTAGCCATTTTTGAGAAGAAAAAGGAGTTACAATGGCAACAATGTCTTCGATCCGAGTTAGCCCTTCTTGCGAATAGTATTCCAGAAGCTTATCCTTATTTCGGTCAATCCAACTGACAATCACTTCCGCTTCGAGTTTATTCTCTAGGCTGCCACCCCGTTTCCGCGAAGTACCCGGAATATGAGCGTATCCCATATGCGGTAGTAAATAATCTTTGATCGATTTCCGCTTAGGTTCCAGTTTCCCGTGATAAGCCAGTTCATTGCAGTAGGCAATAATTTCAGGTACACACCTACGGTGCTCTGTCAACAAAAATCCTCCATCCGACTCCGAAATAGTATATTTAGTGTGTCTTCTGGCAATTTCCATGACGGAGCCGCAAGACGCCGGGATCCCCGTGATTCTTAGTTCATCATAAGCGTCGGGGTCTGACTGCAATCCATATCGTTGTAAATTGCCCATATCCACTGTAATTGGGATGCTCCAAACGGGCTGAATTTGCAAAGTATCTCCGACAATAATCGCTTTCTTGGCCAAGGCAAAAGAAGCCCCCGCAACTTCAGGTACAACTTGCCCTGCTTCGTCAATGATCAGCATATCAATATATTCATACATCGGATGCAGCCTCGCTTGATATGCGCTAAAAAAAGTAGGCAACATATATAAGGTTGTAACAAAACAAGGCGTTAACTTGGCCAATCTTCTCCACAGTAGAGCTCGCCCTTTCTTTCCATTTTTCCGATTATAGCTCGGATCCGATAGCAATCTTTCGGTTTCCAGCAACCATTGACCCTCCCAATAATGAACGGCGAGCTTAAACGCCTCATAACGGCTCGTTCGATCCAAATATTCCAAATAGGTCTCTTCCTCTTGAATCGAAAGGGTAGATGCGATTTCTTCCCATTTATTCTGCGCTGTTACATATTCCTCATATTCCTTCTTTACTTCCGACAACTGCGCTTCTGCCTGCTCTCTCTTGCCTCTCAACCTGCTGTGACTGTCTGCGAACCACTGATCAATTTGCTCCTCTTGGGGCATATCGGGTAGCTGGTTAAGGGAACAAAAGAGTATGTTCCTTAATTGCTTCTTGCGAATAGCTATATTTTTGACAACGGGAATTTTAAGCAGCAATGGGATCCACCAGGGTTCTTCCAAAAGAAACTTCTTCCACTCGATCCGGAACTTCTCTAGTTCAGCCAATTCCTCTATTACTCGATTTACATGTTCCGTTCGATCTTGAATCACATTTTGAATACTTTTGGGATACTTGGCCTTAATAGAAACTTCCAATTCTTGATACTTAACATGGGTGTTTACGATATATTGAATTTCTTGTGATACTTTAACAAGATTACCGTGCAATAAGTCGATTGCATCATCGACGGTGGCGATATCCTCTGCAAAATATTGAGAACATTTCTCCAAATAGTACTGGGAGGCTTGAGCTAGGAAATCCGTCGTTTCAATGTGCTCAAAGTAACCTCGAAATCCGCCTTGTCCAGTCATTACGGTTAACCAGTCTTCATTTTCGTGTTCGTCATTGAAGGAAGATCTCAAATAAGATCCGTAGCTCGTAATATCGGGAATCCATCGACCGGAAAGGGGATTCTCCCCCACTTCATTCACTTTTCCAAAGCTTCCAATAACGTTAGTAACCGCATTGTTATTCGTAGAAGTCACGACGATGACTGGCGGCTCCATTTTATGAATTGCATGGTGAACAACAGAAGTGGCGACAACACTTTGTAACAATGTCGTTTTTCCGGTCCCCGGCGGACCATTGACCGCTATCAAATCCCCATCGTTTAGCAGCGTTGCATGATGCATAGCCTGTCGCTGCGAGTTGGAAAGGTAGAACTGATTGCTCATCTGCCCATAGTGACCAACAGAAAGCTTCTCGGAATCTATCCCCTTCAATGCAGGTAACGGAGGTTGACTTTCTATGCTTGCAAACGTTAGCTGCAAAGGCGATTGGACTTGGTCTATCTCGATATTGCCGTAAAGATCCTGTATAGCTCTCGAAGTTCCAGTGACAAGATCATTGATGAAAAGATAACTTCCATCAGATAACCGATACTGTTCGTGTGTCCACTCCGAAAGGGGGAAGCCGGTGACATTTTTAAATAATTCGAGAGCGAAGTTTAAATAATCCGCCCAGCTTTCCCGGTTTACAGATCGTGTTGAAAGATACTCATCTACCTGATCAATATTCCCCATCGATAAAACTTCAGTTTCACTCGGTTCCAGATAGTCCCTACAAATCCAGGGCGTATATCGTGGGTGGGGCTTTAACGTTCCGGATACATCCAGTAAGGCCGGAATCCATAATGGAGCAATAGATTCAGGTAATCTATAGTTAATCGCGCTACCATGCTCTTTCTTTACATAAGTTACGGCAGGGCACACTACCACATCAAAAATCGTCTTCTTCTTATCCTTATCCTTACACTTGGAAATAAACTGCTGTACGGTATCCGAGGATGCGACACCTTTTTCAATTGCATCATTTTCAATTAAAAACCCACTGGGCTTCATCTTGTTAAAATTCGGATCCAACCAGTCCGCATCAGCTAAGCTATTTCTCCAATACTTTAGTACGTTCATGGTTGCTACTCACCCTTCCATGCCTAAAGCTCTAGTTAGGGGTACTTTCGACAAACTTCAGGGAAATCCTTCCTGATTTGATAGATTGAAGTTAGATATATTTCTTAGTATTAAAGCCTAAAGGTTATGATACCTCTTTTAAGTCTGAAACCCTTCGATTTGACAATTCACGGAAATTACATATATTAAACTTATTGAGAATAAATTCCATAAATGATATCATTTAAAAGAATACATTTTACAAATAGAAAGGAGGGATATCCATGGGGACAACTGCTGTACTTAAAATTCGTGAATTTTCTAATCCAGAGTCTGTAATTTCTCCAGTCTTGCAAGTTTCTACGAATACTAAAGCGTTAACATTAGTTGAAATCATGAAAATGTTTGAGCAGAGAATGATTCATGAAGAAACAAATTGTAATTCATCGGAAAATCATGTGGGACATTTATAATCTATTATATGGTAGCCTAAGGACACTTAGGCTACTTTTATAATCAAGGAGAATGATAAAATGAAGAGCACAGTTAACACGTTTTCTAAAAAAAAACCCATTGAGATCAAAGATAGGCTAGATAGAAAGTTTATCATTGAGGGTAATATAGATGACCCAATATCATCTTTTTTGAATAAGAATCATATTCCTATTGATGCAGTAATCGTAAAAAAAGATGGTAATATTATTGATGATTGGCAGGAAAGAATTCAGGAGAATGGAGAATATACTGTCGAAATGGTCAGAGCATACCATCTCCCAGATTTATTATCTTTGTTACGATTATGGGATACTAAAATAATGAGTGGAAAGCTTACAGTTAAGGAAGAAGCTTACTATACTAAAAGGTTATTTCTTCATAATGATTCTGATGGCGATTATACGGCAACACAAACTTCATTTAATAAAGATGAATTTGTAAATTATCTAGATCAGGTTTTTGTGGACGGCATATTACTAAATGAATTAATACAGGAAAACGATATGATAGCTCTTGCTATGTCAGGTGGTAGGGATAGTCTATCATTAGGGTACTTTTTAAGCAGAAATAAAGATAAATTCCCAAAGCATACCATGAGTTCGTTTCATGTTAGCACATTTTCTAAACCGAAAGAAACAAGATTTTCAAGTGAAATTGCGGACAGGTTTCATTTTGAACATAATCTTATTACAAACCAGGCTGTTAAAGAACAATTTAGATTAAAAAAAGACCCCGTTGAGGTTCTTGATTTCATAAAATACGAATATAATAAATCCTATTCTATAGCAGGTACACATATCATTATGCGTTCGGCAGTAGAAAAAGCAGCAAGAGAACAAGGAATAAAAAAACTTTCATTTGGATTAATGAAAGAAGATTTAATGTCAACAATTATTAAATGTATTTTTGTTGGTTTTCCATTTAATGGACCATTTAATAGAAAATTTGGAGACTTTGATATTATTTATCCCTTATGGCCAGTATCAAAAAAGGAACTAACACTGTATTTAGAAGCTATAATGCCAAGTCATAACCGACAAGAAAGCCCATCAGAGTTCGAGCGCGGTTCCCTATCAAGAGATATTTATTATCTTATTGCAGATACTATTGAAACAATTCTCCCCGGTGCTGGTTTACAATTGCTAAATTCACAAAAAACAACTTTAAAACATTTAATACCGAACAATTATAATAAGTGCGGAAATTGCACTGGGACTTATTCAACTTCTTATCAACCGGAATATACTCTTATCGATAGAGAATATGAAGATGTCGGATTATGCGATTTATGTAAGATTTTAGATGAATGTGGTTTGATAAAATCTTAATGTCTTGCTTGAGGTGGGATAGTTGTGGCAGTTGATAAAATGCAGTATAAAAATATACTGAAATCTCAAGTCACTGCATCAATTGGGGAAACCTTTTTAACAATTGCGTTAGCAACAACAGCTCTTCAAATATCAGGTTCACCTATTCAAGCAGCTTGGATAATGTCAATAAATGCTTTGGCGACATTTATTATGGGGTTAGGTTCTGGATGGTTTATTGATAAGTTCTCCAAAAAAGATTTAATGTTAATTTGTGATTTATTGCGGGCAATATTTATTATTCCACTATTCTTTATAACTAAGGAATATTTTTGGATAACCTATATTATTGTTTTTTTTATAGCCTGTTGTAATTCTATTTTTCATCCATCAAGAGAGGGGTATATCCAGTCCCAATTTAAACAAGAAGATCGATTAGAAATCGTTTCAACTGTACAAAGTTATTTATCAACAATAAGTTTAATAGGTCCAACTATTGCTGGTATATTAATTGCATTCTTAACACCTAACATTTCATTTCTTATAAATTTATTTACTTTTGTTATATCCGCATACTTCATACGAAAAATCCCAAAAGAAACATCCCACCATGAAATATCCCAAGAATCAATTTTAAGGAAAATTGGATCAGGCTGGATCTATTTATACAAAAATAAACCGCTTTTAAAATTAAATATTAACCGAATATTCTTAACGAGCTCGTTAGCTATATACGTAATTGTTATGTATTCATATTTAGCAAGTATAGATAAATCTTTTCTAAACTACACTTTGACATTCCCTGTACTACTTGGTTTAGTAAACACTATTCAAGGTTTTGGAGCATTAAGTGGTGGTATTGTAGTTAAGAAAAATAAAAAGATGCTAACTAATCGATTAGAAAACCTTTTAGTTTATGCAGGTATAATATTTTCATTAGGATTCATTTTTTGGATGTTCGGGAATATATATTTGATAATTTTAGGAAGTTTCTTTATTGGTTTTGGATTGATTATTGGTAGAACTGGAATATCAATAATGGGTCAATCGATAGCCGACTCAAAATACATTGGTAGAGCAATAACAGCTGGTGATGCCATTGCTAGACTTAGTAATATTACTGCTACAAGTTTGGCCTCATTATTAATTCTTTATTTCAGTCCAAGGTTATTAATCTTAATTTCCGCTATTTTAGCTATTATTATTGCAATAAATTATTTTAATAAGGGAAGTGCTGGTAATGGTAAATCAACCGATAACATGTACAATTCCTAGAAATGAAATTGAGAATAACCCGTTTAATGAAGATTGGTATAATACTTATTTTAATGAAGATTACTGGAACTTTGTGAATTATTCTTGTTCATCGATAGAAGTTACAGATAATGAGTTAATGTTTATTAAATCTATATTAAAAGAGTCTAAATCACTTTCTATATTAGACTTATTTTGTGGGATTGGAAGGCATGCAAATAGATTAAGTGAAGAAGGATATACTGTAACTGGTGTAGATATTAATCAAGAAACAATAGAAATGGCGAAGAATTCAGGTGTAAGTAATGTGAATTATATAGTTGATGATGCGAGGAAATTTGTATCACAGAATAAATATGATTGCTGTTTATTGATGCAAACTTCATTTGGATATTTTTCAGAATTAGAAAATAGGGAGTTAATTTCAAGAATTAATTCGTTATTAAATGATAATGGTATTCTAATCATTGATGTTCCAAATAGGGATAATATGCTCAAAAATTTTAGATATAGAGATTGGATTACAATTAATGACGCTACATATTGTTTAACCCACCAGTTTGACTATATAGCTGGTAGGAGAAATACAATAATGAAAGTTATTGATGATAATGGTGAAAGAGAAAATTCTCATAGTATAAGAATGTATACAATTTCTGAAATGATTGAAATATTAGAAAGTAATGGTTTCTCACTCGAGAAACTATATGGAGATTTTACCATTAATAATATCCGTTTTAATAACAATTTTAGAAGATTACAATTAGTTGCTCAAAAAAAGTAAAGAAGGTGAAAATGTGATTTTGAGTGAGAGATTAATTCAGGATTTCATTCTAGATCATGCACGCTCACCGAGAAATTACGGAAAATTAGATAATGCAATAATATATGAGGCGAATAATCCAGGGTGTAATGATTCTTTGTTAATTTATTTTAAAGAAGAAAAGGGTAAGTTGATTTTTTCATTTGAAGCATCGGGATGTATTCTATCTAAAGCATGCGCATCAATACTTATAGATGAAATTAACCAAAGAACATTAGAAGAAATTAAAATTTGCAGCCATGATTTTTTAATAAATAAACTAAATTCTAAGATTATTTACAGTCGTCCAAAATGTACAATGTTAGCTTTGAATATAGTAAAAACTATTGTTAAAGAAATAGAATCTAAGAGCGTAAATATGTAAAAATAAAAAGATACATCAGCTCAATTAAACACAGTTTATTACAAAGGCACTGTTCGTTACACACCAACAAATAATACCCTTTCGCCATTATAGCTCTGGTACTATTGTTAATGTAAAACCATATTTCCCATTCTAGAATTTATACGGAGAGGGTTAGGAGGAGACTCTTGGCCCTCTCTTTTAAAAGAGGAAGGCGAGCTTTAATGAAGAATAGTCTTTTGCTTAAAACTTTAGTTATAGTTCTTCTATCTCTTGTCCTCGTCAGTTGTACCAATCCTAAGCAAGTGATAAATATCGACATTACAGCATTTATGTATGGGGACGAGATAAATCAAACTGTAGAGGTATCCATGAATGGCGAGTATAACACCAAAGAACACAGTTTCGTCGGCTCTCTAGTCATTGGAGATGTAATTAAGCTTGAACATGTAACCTTTTCTCCTGGATCAGGATTAATCAGCTACAACGAATCAACAAGATCTTATCTTGGTCAGATCTTTTTTGATTATAAAAGCCTGCGTTTCTCGATAGAAATTACAGACCAGGATCTTTACCAGCAACTAACCCTATCCAATCATGATGGGGATAAAAAGATCACGATCACTTCACCAGCTAACAATATGGAAGACGCAAAGCGAATTAATGCCGAGCTCAAAGACGAGAGGCTTCCTTTTGAGAAATAACAGGAACAGCAATAATATGCCTCACTAATTTGCTTCGAATACTAACATGCCCAATACTCACCTTCTCACAAACAGCCGAAAAACATTCAATACTACAGAAAACAACCCGCCACCCAATGCAAATAACAAAGTTAAGCGGAAGCCGGCCGTAGGATTTGATGTAGGATTGATCAATAAAAATACTCCCCCTACAATGAATCCCCCGAGACAATACAGCAAGAGATGTGCGAATCTCCCATACTTTTTAATTCTGAAATCGATAAATATGGATATAGGAACAGCAATAAATAGGTATATGGAAAACAAAATCATGAATCCGATCCAGAGCTTACTTGTAAGGCTGTAATATAAGACATTATCCTCATTCGTTTGGTTAATCATAGTGAATACAAGAGATAGAATGAATGCAGAAATGATGGATGATATAATCCTAATCAAAGCACATTCCCTCCTTATGTAGACTTGGTAAAAATTTTATTTCATAAACAAAGGGCTTTTCTGTGGAGTAGAAATTTATATCTTCGGTCAAGTAACTTGTTTCACACTCTCCCCGGACGTATTCCTTATAATGAACCAGTTCTTCCCCTTAACTTTATTAAGACAAAATTGGCTATTTAGCCAACCCCATAACCACTAATCATCAGCTTAAATTTTTCACTTCTTCTAGTTTGTGTTAATCGATTTAAAAGTTTCTTCCTGGCTGTGATAAATGTTATTTTTAACAATTACATATATGGTTAATATTGTAATTGATTTATAATAACATTAATTAGGAGGATTGATTATTTTGAGGAAAATTGTTAAGTTAATTCTGCCACTAGTTTTATTACTGTCGTTAGCTATTCCGGTAAGTGCCCATGAAGTTGATAGTTCAGAAAATATCAATATTCACGGTCATTTGAAAACAGTTGTGAAATTTCCTGGTAGATCTTTAGAACAAGTTCAAGAACTTTATAGCTCAATTGGTTATAATATTGAGGCCAATCAGGAAAACTCAATACTCGAACTTAATGATAATATCCCGCAAATAGAACTCGACTCCTCCTTACTCACATTAAAAATTGACAATAACATAACCGAATTAAAGAACGGAGAGTTTTTTGTAAGTAATTTGAATATTGACAAGCCCTTAATACAAATATACCTCTCAGATTCCTTAATCTATGAAGAAGAGCATACCCTTGTGAGTGGGATAAATCATATACCCTTAGAATTAAACTTTGACTTTAACAATCTCGTTATTAATGCCGGTTTAAAAATGAATTCCGATGACAGTAACAATATTAGTAAACAATTAGTTACTCCGTTTTATGACCCTGACTCATATTACAATGGTATAAAAGTCGGTTCCTATTTCGGGCTGGGTAAAGGTCGAATGAAAATGCTAACCCCTGAAGGACATGTAAGCTGTAATAAGTCTGATCACGACCAAGGTAAGAACTTTCCTCTTAATGGAGCAGATTGTACAAAAGCAGTAGCTGGCGGCCTATTATATTTAAGTAAACCAGCCCTGTACTCTAATTATGTTCAAGGAGTCTTCTGTGTCCAGGAAGCAATGAGCTCTGGGGAAGATTCTAATGAAAGCAATTCTTACTGTAATCACTCACCTAAGAGTAGTGGTTATTATAAGGGATATAAAAATATGGGGTACAATTGTTCAAGCTTTACTTTTTTAAACGGAGACGAACGTTTGAATAAATATTAATATTCTTCGGACTAGGAACATTTCATTGTTCCTAGTTCGGTTTATTATCCGATAAATTTTATTAGATAATTGAAAGGGGAATGCAATTATGAAAAGAAAAACCACCCTAATTATCATTTCAATTTTAGGTATAATCTCTATCTTTTTATTATCTCGAGTGTTATTTTCGAATCTAACCACGAACAGCAACTACGATCTCCAACTTGGGTTTACACAAAATCACGAATTGCCCAAAATAAACGATAGTTCTAATAACTTTATTAACAGTGCTCCATTAACTGCTATAGCCATTTATCCAGATAAGAAAGAAAGCTTACTTCAGGCTCAATTATATGTAACAAAACATGGAGAAAGTGAAATTCTTCAGCAAGAGAAAATGAGAGAGACTAATGACTTAGCCGCGTTTGAAATGAAACTTAATAATTTAGAATGGGAAAAGGGAGAATATACTCTTTACTTCAAACGAGGTTTAGATATTCAAGAATCCCTTGATTTTACTCTTCGTTAGATTATTGTATTCTTTTGAATCCAAAACATCCCGAACCTATTGTCATCTAAAATCAATAATAAGCATCCCGATTCCTCCCATACCCGTAATACTCAGGCAGGAGATTCTTCCCTTCCTTCACACTTTTATTCACGATATCTATCAGTTGCTCCATTGTTCCACCAATTACTTCGGTCGGGATGACATCGCCAAAATGTTCTTGGAATAAGCTGTTCAATTCTATGAACTCCTTCGTATCCAAACACATCAATACATTAGTTATTCCATAATACTTTGGCAATAAATCATACCCTTCAGCGATGCTTTCCTTCATTTTATATCTTAGACCGCCTAAAGTTTCGTTTTCGGGGATGCTGTATTCATCGATAACACCATAGTATTTTCTATATTCCGCCACAATCTCTTTGTATTCATATGTACTTAAAACATCCCACACCAATTGATCATCCAGATTCATATCTTCTATTCTTCCATCCAGTGAATCAACTTTCACATTAGCCTTCTGACTTGCCGTAATGAGCTCATTAACTTTATTAAAATAAAACTCAATTTGCTTTTCCTTCGACCTCAGATCTTGCTCCATTTTTTGACGTTCGTGGGACTTCTGTTTCGATTGTTCGCAGTAGTCAAATTGCATATAAGCAATATAAGCGATTAGAAGTAGAATTAAGGTTATTCCACCATATATACGCCATTTATTTCGCATAAGCTTCCTCCAATCATGCCAATAATTCATCATCTAGCTCGAAGGAGCATCCTTCGTTATCCAGGCCTACAATTTTTAATGATATTCCCACAAACAATCCACTGGAAGGTTTTACCGGCCCCCAAATTCCTTTATTATGTAAATCGGTAAATTCCATCATTTTGATTAATCCGAACATTGATCAGTATACGCTAATGGCTCGCTACTGCCCCTTCTCCATTAACAACAAAAAAGCCGCTCAAAGAGCGACTTCCCCAATATTCACTTCCAAATCCCAATCAACCCACCGTAGCATTTATTGAGCATACTTTGGAGATTTTTTACATATATCGGAAACTAGTCCCCCTCCTAAAGCGTCCTACTTAATAAACCAGGAAAAGAGGATAGTTTAATGAGGACAATAAACCGAATCATTACTACTGTTTTTATGATTAGCCTTTTGAGCGGATGTGGTAACACAACTAATACAACCCCCAATAGCTCACCACCCCCCATTACAAAAGAACATACTAACTCTGTAGAGGAGAATATAGAAACATCCGCTATTGATTTTACTCCCGGTGTATTCATTGATTGGGACTCGGTCAATGAGCCATTAATGAATGAACAAATCAAGACAGTTTTAAAAGAAACCTTGGAAGCCTTAACCAATAAAGACAAGGAAGAACTTAAAAATCAATTTATAGATGCTGAGACAATGGAGGCTAATATGCATGGATTTGATAATATAGCTACCTACGATGAAATAAATAGCTTAGAAGAAGATCGGAGTGGACGCATATCCGTAGTCGTTCTTGGAACAGTCCTACTAGATAACAATATTACAGAAAAATCGAAGATTTTCTATTTCAATAAGAATGACAAGGGAGACTGGAGGCTAGTAGCAATCGACTAGTTGATTAATCCGCTATTTCAATACAAGCCCCATAGACTTCTGATGAGTCCCAAAAATGTAAGCAAGGAGCCCTCCGATATGGAGATGGCTCCTTTACTTAGCATATTTAAGGTTGTGCCTGCAAACTAGGCTTCTTCATAAACAACGACAACACCACATTAACGACCGCCAGCAGCAAGCTGATCTTGAACACCAGCGAGGAGCCCGTAGCGACCGCCTGGGTCGGTTCATTGGCGATGGTCGCCAGGAAGCTGTTCTGCTTGGCTGACAAGATCGATACCATGACCGCGATGCCGATTGCGCCGGATACCTGCTGGATCGTCTGGGTTAGGGCGATGCCGTCCGGATAGTACTGTCTCGGCAGAGAGTTCAACGTGTTGGTCTGCACGGAGGCCAGCACCATCCCGATGCCTAACATCATGACGATATGGGTCAGCACAATCAGCCACAGGGCGGTGCCCGTGCCGAACAGGGAATAGGCTCCATAGCTCAAGGCCACGAGAATCGTTCCCGGCGTAATGACCGCCTTCGGGCCGTATTTATCAAACATTCTGCCGATCATTGGCGCTAATACGCAGTTCAGCAGGCTGCCTGGCAGAAGTATAAGGCCGGTCGCAAAGGCGGCAACCAATAAAGCCATCTGCATGTACATCGGCAGAACCACGAGCATGGATAACATATTGAAGAAGGTCACGAAGCTCATGATGACCCCGAGCACGAATAACGGGTAACGGAATGCCTTCAGGTTGAGCATCGGGCTGTCCATTTTCGTTTGTCGAACCGCAAAAAGAATCAACGCGAGGAGTCCAACGGCCATCATGCTGATCACCGTCATGCTGGTCCATCCCAGGCTGCCGGCAACGCTGACACCGTACACGACCCCCCCGAAGCCAATCGTCGACAGAATGACGGATAGCGCATCGATCGATACCTGGCGCGGCTCATTGACATTCCGCAAATACATGAACCCGAACACGAGCGAGAACAGCAGGAAGGGCAAGGTCACCCAGAAGACCCAGTGCCAGGATAAGGTATCCATAATAAGTCCGGCTATGGTTGGACCTAATGCGGGTCCCGCCAGCATCACCAAGCCCATTACGCCCATGGCGCCGCCTCGTTTATGCGGAGGGAAGATTGTAAATATGACGTTCTGCGTGAGCGGCAGGTTAATGGCCAATCCTGCAGCTTGAATAATGCGACCCGCCAGCAATACGCTAAATGAGGGAGCCGTCGCGGCGAGAATCGTGCCAAAAATAAATAATAGTATCGAATTTATGAACATTTGCCGTGTGGTGAATTTTTGCATCAGAATCCCGGTGACCGGCACTAGAATGCCCAACGTTAAAAAATACCCCGTTGCCAGCCATTGCACCGTCGTGGGACCCACCTTAAATAATTGACCTAACTCGCCCAAGGCGATATTCAATGCCGTCTCACTAAAAAGCCCCACAAAGCCGGCGACAAGAAGCGCGGCCATGATGGGCCCTGTTTTGATCTCTTTACTCACTCGATAATAACCCCTTTAAAAGATTCGGCAAAGTTTGCGCGATGACTCGAAGCGGCTCCGTGCTCTTCTGCGTCAGACAGAACAGCATGCCTCCTTCGATCGCAGCCGTCATCGTTAGCGCCACTGATTTTGCCGTAGATTCTGCAAATCCATCGGCTGCAAGCTTATGATAATAAATGTTCTGTATCCTCTGATACAGCTGATCGCATGCCTTTCGCACCGGCTCGTTGACCGCAGCCATTTCACTGACGATACTGCTGAACGTGTACCCGGCAACGGTCCCTTCCGTCTCCAGATGCCCGATCAACTTATCAATGACGGCGACGGTGGCCTCCTGCGTATTCGCATGCCGCTTGAATACTTCTTCAATGTCCTCCGTGATGGCTTCATTCAAAGCCTGAAGACAAGCGATCAGCAGCTCCTCCTTTCCATTCGGAAAGTGATGGTACAGCGAGCCTTTCGAGATATTGCATGCTTTTAAAATTTCATTTAATCCTACGCCCATATATCCTTTCTGCTGAAAAAGGGCTGTCGCGATTTCGATGATCCGCGATTTCGTATCCATCCCGTTGCACCTCCATACCAACCGGTCTGTTTATTACCATATCAAAAAAAATTTCTATAAGTCAAGAACTTTTGCCCCTATATATAGAGTGACTTTCACGATTTAGACACAATTTTTTAGTGGATTCTGAGTAAAATTTAATTGTGTTGAGATGATATCTGACAACACCAAAAGGAGCCTGCCACAAGTTCCGTGGCCAAGCCCCTTTTTAAATAAAATTATATTATGAAGTTCAAATCCACGAACCTGTCGATTAGCAAATACGGGTCTTTAATTCCATGGCTCCCACATCTATCAATGCTTCTGCTTGCTTCAAAAAATTAAATCCTAGTATTCCGTCGATTTCCATGCCATAATCCATATTTCCGATTTCAACTTGAAAATCTTTAAGTGTTGCTTCTCCAACTAGAATGGAGTCCAAGTATTTGGTGTATACGTATTCTACACCGCCCACGCCCCGTATAATATCCACTACATCATTTTCCTCGGGAACCATACCTATTTCTTGTACGATATCCGCATTCAAAAGCGTGCTCGCCGAGCCGGTGTCGAGTAAAACCTTCTCGAGCCTTAATTCTTTCCCCCTAAATGCGACCGTTATGCTTACGAAGGGAAGTCCATATATTTCTGCTATGTTCATCTCGGCCCTCTAATCCCTACATATCGTTCACGCGCTACTACCTCTGAACGGGATGTGTGGAAAAAACAATACTCACGGTGAGGGTCCTCCTGGTGCAGTTCACTATACCGCTTCAATGCTTTGGTGGAATCCTCGAAGGAGTCAATGACGGTCATCTCTTCTATGAAACGTTGACCTTCCTTAGAATACGCTTTGGTTGCCTCTAGAACGACCCATTCATTGGGAAAACGTTCTTTAACCTCATCCCATCGCATCTTCGACACCTCCGATTGAATAGTTACTATTATTATATCATATCAGACTGCTTATCATTAACCAGTGTAACCCCCCAAAGCCGGCAACTAGAAGCACGGCCATGATGAGTTGGATGATCGATACGAACTACAAATATACGACTCTTGCTTACAAACACACTGTTGCCGATAGGGTCACTGACTCGGAGGGAGTCATGGCTTTTACGATGCCGGGCGAAGTAAGAACCGATTATAGATAAGAGGCATACCTAATATATTCTTCAATATGGCCCTGTAAGGAGTACTTACAGGACCATTTTTAATTGCTGTGGTTCTAACTGATTAGCAGCTCCGATGGCATCCGCAGGATCTCCGCATAATGCCTCGCTTCCTGCTGGAGTTCTACATCCGTCGCATTCGTTGTATTGTATGTCACGAATGGCGGCAGAAATTCAGCATCGCACCGGGTCAGGGTTCTCTCGATCGGCCGAAGAAGCTCGCTAAGGGTATATCGGTTAAAACCTCCTGAGCAATACTCTTTATCCGACCCTCCAGTCGTCGTTGCTACCATGAAGGCTTTGCCCTTCAGCTTATCTCCACCTGATCCGTAGGCCCAGCCATACTCCAGTACATCATCGAACCATTTTTTGAGCAGCGGCGGGCTGCTGTACCAGTATAAAGGGAATTGAAGAATGATTCTGTCATGCTCCAATAACAGCTGCTGTTCTTGCTCCACATCGATTTTCCAGTCCGGATACGCCTCATAGAGATCATGAAGCCGCACTCCCGATCGCTGTAATTCCAGACATAACGCCCTGTTTGCCCGAGAAGCGTTCATATCGGGATGTGCTAGAATAGCCATGATTTTCACCAGCATTTCTCCTTCCTACAATGGTGCATCGCGATGCAATCCCATTATTGGCGAGAATGCTCTGGGATGTAAAGTACGCATTATTTTCGTACTATGTATGTCTAATCGTACATTTTGCAGGATATCCAGCCAGACATCCAGTCGTATTTAGACGTCCCCTTAAGTACTGTAAACCATACTAAGTACTGCTAATGATCGTACTGTTCTATTTCACAGCCCTCTGGTAAAATCTCTGGTAATAGGTACCCACACGAAAGGAGCATGGACGACGATGATGGACGAGGTGCGCGATGACGGAAAGACGGCGGGTATATTGACCACACTCCGCGTGGTCGGAGGAAAGTGGAAGCCTTTAATTTTATTCATTTTGCTGCAGGACGGCACGAAACGCTTCGGCGAACTAAGACGCCTGCTCCCGAATATCACGCAAGGCATGCTGACCAATCAGCTGCGTGAATTGGAGCGAGACGGCCTGGTGATCCGAACGATTCATCAAGAAATCCCCCCTAAAGTGGAATATTCCATATCGGATTACGGCAAATCTCTTCACAAGGTACTGACGGAGATGTGCGGCTGGGGATTTCAACACTTGGAATATATTCAGTGCGAGGCCAGCGAACAGGCCGCAAAGCCTTAATACGCCCATCGCCGTAGCTTCGCCTACTTTCGTGACGAATTCACTCTAGTCTGCCGGCAAGCTCTCCACCGCTGTAAAAAATACATCCAGAAGCTCTACTTCAAAATGAGCTTGGACATACTCCGAAATTTGATCCAGCTCTCGGGCACTTTTATACTCCAAGCATGGACGTCCTTCGCTCCATAAAACTCTGCATTGAAATATCTCTGTGACACGCTCAATAATGTAATCCTGATCTACAGTTCCACGACGGATGGCCATATCTGATGCTCCCTTGCAAATTAATCTCAGTTGTATAGCTTACAGTAATATTACATTTGTTTTCACAGAAAGGGTATTACATGGAACACATTCAGTACAATGGAATATAGTCCACCAGCCGTTACAAAAGTAATGCTAAGCGCTAGCCTGCCATAGGAAAGGTGAAAGCAATGATGCCAAGAAAAACCTCCCTACTCATCATTTCAATTCTAGGGATCGTCTCCGTCTGGATGCTGTCCCGAGCGTTATTTTCGAATCTAACGACGAATAGCAGCTATGATCTCCAGCTTGGATTTACAGCCAATCATGAATTCCCGAAAATAAACGGCAGCTCTAATGATTTTATGAACACTGCTCCATTAACTGCGATAGCCATTTATCCAGATCAGAAGGAAAGCTTATTTCAAGCTCAATTATATATAACAAAACGCGGGGATAAGGAAATTCTTCAGCAAGAGAAAATGAGAGAAACCTCTGACTTAGCCGCATTTGAAATGCGACTTCATAATTTGGATTGGGAGAAGGGAGATTATACTCTTTACTTTCAGCGAGGGTTAGACATTCAAGAATCCCTTGACTTTACTCTTCGTTAGATGACCTGCGGCACAAAAAATTTTAATCTACTGCCCCTGAAGAGAAAACCGCAGCAACCATCCAATGGCCGCTGCGGTCTCTATCCAGTATGATTAATTCACTCACATCGAAGAGTAAGAATGCATCCCTTGAGAAGCTGCATTTCCTTCTCTTTGATGACAACTGTTGTACATCTGCTCCAACTGCGAATCATTCAAATTCGGATGCATTTCTTTCATGAATGGAAGCATGTCTCTGAAGGCAGAAGGACCTGCCTCTGCAGCATAGGCGGCTGTGCCGATCCCGATGGTCAGAACTACCGCGCCTATGATGGCGATGGTTTTTGCTCTCATGATGTTCACCTCCCCTCAATAGCCCCGGGCCAGGACTCCCGCTAGTGCAAATTACGAAACAATGGCATCCAGTTCATCTTCGCCGCTGGGCGCATCACGGATGATGGTAATATACATGCGAAGCGGCAAGCAGATAATCACTTCACTGGACTTCGTGATATGTCCAAACGTAAAGCATATTTTCTCCGGGCAGTCGGACTCTACCACTTCGATGCCGTAATCGCGAACCCGAAGCCGGTCATAGCCCCTGTCGGTCTCAATCTCTATCCACTGGGTCTCTTTGGTCAGCTTCACGGTCTGATAGATCTTGCCATCCACCTGAATTTGCGCATAGGATTCTCCTTGCATGATCTGCTCATGTGTGGGCCGCAAGAGATTATATCCATATATCATCGCTGCGATTAGCAGGAGAATTAGGATCAAGACATAATCCCCTTTTTGTATTTTGAAAGGCATTCGCTCACATCTCTTCTTATAGTCCAGCACTTCAACCGTTTCTGGGCTTAGCCATTCCCTATTTATATTTTACTCTGCAAATATGTTGAATCTGTGTAGATCGTCACATATGCAGAAACAAAAAAAAGCGGCTTCTCCTGGAAGTCACTTTTTCTTTCCTCTCCCTAGCATGCATCGAAGGATGCGATAGCCGAGATAGATCCCAGCCCCAGCAAGCGCCATCCATAGGCAAGCGGATTTGAACATACCGAGTCCACGGTCGGCTCGATAATAGGAAGCTGAGACGGTTAAACAGAGCAGCCCGATGGCCATAAACAGCGAGGCAATGATCCAGTCCGCTTTCTTCATTGGGATTCCTCCTGCGTGGCCGGGAGAACGAATTGAACCGTAAATCGAGTGCCGGCGTTCCTCTTGCTTCGAACCTGAAGAGTACCTCCTTGCAGCTCGACTAATCTTTGTACGATCGATAATCCCAGCCCTGTTCCGCCCGTCTGCCTTGATCTGGATTTCTCCACCCGGTAAAAACGATCAAAAATATAGCTCAGCTCCTCTTCCGCTATTCCAATGCCTGTGTCCTCTACGGAGAGCGAGAGCGTGCCTTTTGTTACATTGAAATGAACGTCAATATGACCTTCTCTCGTATATTGGACGGCATTCTCCAGCAGGTTGAGCACAATCTGCTCCATGCGCATACCGTCACCGCGGATCAGGGGTACTGAGCCTGGGGAATGAACTGCCAGCGCCAATCCCTTGTCCTGCGCTTTTAACGACACCTTCTCAACGGCTTGTTCCACCACCGCCTTCAGGTCCACCCATTCCATCGTCAGACTGACTTTGCCTTCTTCCATCTTGGCGAGCTCGAATAAATCATCCACCAAGCGATGGATGCGGACGCCTTCCTGATAAATAATATCCAGGTAACGCTCCTTCTCTTCTTCGGTCTGGTACAACTGATTCCTTACGACCTTGGCGTAACCTTCCAAGTATGTGATTGGCGTTCTAAGCTCGTGCGAAATATTCGCAAAAAACTCCTGCCGCGTATCCCGGTATCGCTGTAAATCGGCAGCCAGATCATTGATCGCTGCGGCCAGATCTCCGATTTCATCCTTGCTGCGGATATCCAGCCGGGTCTCCAACTCTCCGACCGCTATTTTCTTGGTCGCCTTCTGCATCATAACCAGCGGACGTGACAAGAGCAGCGCCGTAATCCAGGTAATTCCCAGGGCCAATAAGAACGCTCCGACTCCCGACAGGATCAGCAGATTGCGTACGGCAGCCAGCGACTTATCCATGCTTAGCGTGGATGACATCACATAAATCGCGGAAGACACCTCATGATCCTGGTAGATTGGACGCCCAATCACCATATAGCGACGGCCAAGCGGATCCTTGTGCTCTAATTGAATCGACTGTCCAGCAAAGATTTGCTCCAGGCCCTCAGGCCGGATAAACGAGCGGTCGGCAGCGTCGTGTTCACCGGAATGCAGGGTAATCTCTCCTGCGGCATTGATATAAAACAGACTGACATTGGAAAAATCGGCGAAAGTCAGAATCATTTCCTCCATAGAGGCCTCTGTCGTTTCCGCCATAGTCGTGAAATGGGAGGTCTTCTCTTCGACCTCTGTTCTCATCTCCCTCTGGTAAAAGCTCGAAAACATTTGATATAGACTTACGCCAAGGAAGAGAAGAACAACTAAGAAAATCGCAGCGATGATAGCGCCTAACTTCATCCCGATCCGATTGCTGCTCATCCTTCTCCTCCCTGTGCGGCAAATTTATAGCCTACTCCCCAAACGGTTTGGATGGGATCATAGCCAAGTCCGGCGCGCTGCAATTTCTCCCGGATATTCTTGATATGAGTATCCACGACACGGGTATCCCCTGTATACTCGTACCCCCATAGCCGCTCCACCAATCCTTCTCGCTCAAAGGTGCGCTGGTTATTTTGTGCCAGATAGAGCAGTAAATCAAATTCCTTCGGTGTAAAATCGATGTTGACGTCATGGATACGAACCTCTCGGGCCTCTGCATAGATGCTGAGGCTGTGAAATTCCAGGCTGGGTTCAAGCTGCTTCTGCGCCTGATGGAGCATGGAGCGTCTTAGTAACGAAAATACGCGGGCGACCAGCTCTTCGGGTTCAAAAGGCTTGGTCAGGTAATCATCGGCCCCGATGCCCAGCCCATGAACCTTGTCTTTGGTTTCTGAACGGGCGGTAAGCATCAGGATAGGCATAGTGTCGCTCTCCCGAACAGCTTTGCATACCTGCCAGCCATCCATGCCTGGCATCATCACATCCAGTATCATCAGATCAAAGGTTTGCTGCCGAATCATCGATAAGGTCTCGTAACCCGACGAAGCCTCCTTGACCTCAAAGCCCTCTCGCTGGAGATATATCCGAAGCAGGTTCCGCATATTCCATTCGTCATCTACTACAAGCACATGAAGCTTAGCCACTGCTTTCACCTTCTTAGTGAATTCCTCCCCCCAATGTAAACGAAACAAACCGTCCTTTCAAGAATCGGCAAACGGCAAACGGTACTCCTTCAACGTTCCTTCCTCCTTATGGTGACCATTCTAACAGGTCACACTTTGAATATCTCTGCGCAGCTGCTCATTCTGAGCCTTTAATTCATTGATCTCCCGCTGCATCCGCTCGGTATCCTCGGCAATTCCTTTTCCATGTGAACCACGTCCTTGTCCATGACCTCCACGCATTCCAAACATCATGATCACCATCATGAGTGGGCACATCAGCACCAGCCATATCCAATCCATCTCCAACTCCTCCGTATCCGATAAAAGTTTTGTACACCTGAATTGTAGATCATAAATGTGTAGAAACCGTGTGGGGCCTTCAATAACGGCAAAAAACTCCTGAAGGTGCAAACACCCGCAGGAGTCTTCCCCTTATTCCGGCTTATTCCCTACACTTGGATCAGGGGTGTAGCCGCTTTGATAACCCCTATATATGACATCGGTCATCATACCTGCGGATGCATGGTGCAGATCGTGACAATGGAACATCCACTCCCCGGGGTTATCCGCTTCGAATGCAACCACATATTTCTCGCCCGGCTTCACATTGAGAGTGTCCTTAATGACAGGCGCACCATCAAGTGCTTGTCCATCTTTACTAAGTACCTGGAAGAAATGCCCGTGCAGATGCATTGGGTGATCTTCAGTCTTCGACTGATTGACAAAGGTGAGCTTGACCTTCTCCCCTTGATCCACCTTGATCGAATCGGTATCCGGAAATACCTTTCCGTTAATCGTATAGACCATCTCACCATCCTGCATTTCCGTATTCAGATTTAGGAGCACCTCTTGATCAAAGAGTTGATTCAAAGCGAACTTCGTCTTCGCTTGCCGACCGTATTTCATAAGGTCGAATTGCGGCAGCTTCTCCAAGGCGTTGGAGTTATCGGACCTTACGGAAGATCCTTCATACTGAATCACCGCTCTCATGTTCTTCACCCGGTCTTCGGAGCCATGTTCCTCTAGCAGCCAAGAGCCGGGATTGTCCGCTGTAAACTCGATATCATAGCGCTCGCCTGGGGCAATAGCAATGCCTTGATCTGCAATGACAGCCGGACTGTTTACAGGTTGACCGTCGGAAGCGACCACCTTGAATTCATGCCCATGCAGATGCATCGTATGCGACAGGTAGCCTGCATTGATCAGGCGAATTCGAACCTTTTCACCCTTCTTAACCATAAGCTTGTTAATAGCGTCGCCTGTTTTCCCATTGATGGTATAGAGATCATACATGCTCATGTCGTGGCCCTCCATGCCAGCCATATCACCCATGTCCATGCTGCCGTGATCCATGCCGCTCCTATCGCCCATGTTCATCTTGCTATGATCCATATCCATATGTGCCATTTCCCCGTTATCCGGTTGTGCAGCGCTATTCGCCTCGGATTCCATACTGCCCGGGCTTACCCATTCGTCAAGCACCAGCGTATAATCCCGATCGTAGCTATCCTTCGGATCCTCCACGATCAACGCGCCATAGAGCCCCTTATCGAGCTGATTGACGCTGTCTTGATGCGAATGATACCAGTAGGTGCCTGGAACGGTCGCCTTGAACTCATACGTAAACGATTTGCCCGGAACTACTGCATCCTGTGTGACGCCGGGAATGCCATCCATTTGATTGGGAACTGGATACCCATGCCAATGAATAGAGACGGGTTCCTCAAGCTCGTTTTTCAAATGAATCTTGACGGTATCCCCAACCTTGACTCGAATCTCCGGACCAGGCACAGCATTATTGAACGTCCATACAGGCAGTGTCTTCCCCTCGGATACCTCCAAATTACTCGCTTGCGCAGTGATTGTATATTCTTTGCCATCCACCTGCGGGGTTTCTTGTGTAAAGACCTTCATATTGATGCTGGAATGACCCATTGCTTCCATAGCGTCCTTACTGCTAGCATTCTTGCAACCTGCTGCCGCCAGGCTGATCGTTCCGATGGCCAGTAATACCTTTAAGCTCCTGTTCATTACTCTGTCCTCCTGTCATTTTTTTGTTACATAAAGTTACTGTAACCAAAAAATGTGTGGAAACTGTGTAGATATCTAAAATTTTAATCATCGATTTGGATACTAGCTAATGATGAATTCGAACATTCCCCCAGCATACGCTAATGGCACGCTGTGACAAAAAAACTGCCAACAAATAAGTTGGCAGTTCCAGTTCATGCTATATTCTTACTCTCCATACCACAGCTTAACACGGTCCTTCACAAACTGGCCATAAGCCTCTTCCATTTCCTTGACGCCGGCTTTTTCAAGATCCTTCATGTAGCTGTCCCAAATGGCATCGAAGTCCGCTGGCTTCGCCATGATCGCTTCCGGGATGCGCTTCCATGTAATATCCTTCATTTTGGCTCCCAGTATAGTCGCCTTGTTATCTGCCGGTAATGAAATGTTGTATACTGCGCCAGCCTTTCGCTCCGGGAAATCCTCTTCACTAGGGAAGAGGCCCTTCCAATGCTCTATATTGTATGCAGCCAGCGCTTCTTTCTCCGGCTCACTGTAGGAAGCCGTCAGCTCCTCGGCATTCGTCTTGGTAAAATAGTTGCCAGTGGAATCTTTAATTCCATCTCCATAATGCACCATCATGTTCCAATAGAATCCCAGGCCGGCTTCTTTAGTGTAAGCCGTACCCTCGCGGTCCATTTTCTCCTGAATGTCTTTCGGCACAAAACGCTTGCCATTCTCCACTACGTAATCGATGCCTTCAACGCCCCAGTTCACCAGAACTTGCCCCTCTTCGGAAGCAAGGTAGTCCAGAAACCTGATGGCCGCTACAGGATCTTTGCATTCACTGGATATCGCTACACCATACCCGCCGTCAAAGCCTGCCGACCAGAAGCTGGGATCTTTATATTCTTGGCTCAATGTTACTGGATAATGGCCATAGGTATGATCGAACTTGCCGGCCGCTTTCAGCGATTGCTGCGCATCACCGAACTCCCACATCGGAACAATGAGACCAAGTACGCGTCCTGACGCTACTTTAGACTTGAACTGATCGGTCTTCTGAACGAAGCTCTCCGGGTCCAAGAGGCCAATATCGTTCATGTGGTTTAGCCAGCGGAAATATTCTTTCTCTTCCGGGCGGCGGAAGTGATAAGTCACGTCAAAAGTTTCCTGATCGACATAATACTCTCCATCGTCAGGCGCACCAGTCGTCATGAAGCCCACATTGGTCACCATGTACATATGCCAATCATCTGCATTTAGGGAGAGACCGATATTCTTATTGCCGTTCTCATCGGTAGGATGCTTCGCTAAAAAGTCGGAGATGACCTTCTCGTAATCCTGAAGGGTACGAATTTCTGGATATCCGGCTTCTTTTACAACCCGATGCTGCAATTCAAACCCGTGCTCTGCTCTGAATTTCTTCTCATCTACAGCAGACCAGGTAGGAATGGCATAGATCGCCTGATCCTCCAGGCTGTATTTTGTCCGGACAATCTTGTCCCCTAACATCTTCTTAATATTGGGGGCATGTTGTTCAATCAGGTCGGTTAAATCAAGAACCGCTCCGACGTCGGCCAATTTGCCCAAATCGGATTTGGCCGCGATTAGATCAGGGTATTCCCCGGTAGCGGCCATAATAGATACCTTCTGCCCGGGATCACCGACCGCAAACTCGGCATCCAGGACTACCCCCGTCTTTTCGGTAATGATTTTACCAATACGGTCCTGCATCTTATTCCAATTCGGGTTCGCATCCTCAGAGAAATACGTCAACGTGATGACTTCACCCGGCTGTTTTGTGTTTAATTGCTGTGATTCGTCAGGCTGCCCCTCATTTTTGGCCCCGCCACAACCCGTTAATGCAGTAGACAGCATAAGCAGAACCAGTAGTGAAACTGCCAGCCCCTTGCTTCTTAGCCTCATATTAATCCCCCTTATTTGTTATTGCGTATTGAACAGGTCCACGCCTGACGATACCGGATCTATGGATCATCGGGTTCCACTAGCTTTTGACTGCACCGAGAGTCATCCCTTTCACAAAATACTTCTGCAAAAATGGATATACGACGAGAATCGGGATCGTAGCTACGATCGTAATAGCCATCTTGACGGAATCCGGAGAGATCTGGGCCATCAATTGGTTCATGTTGTCCCCTCGAACATTGTTCGCATTCACTGTCGTGCTCTGCAGCACTTTCATCAATTCATATTGCAAGGTAGTCAGCTTGCTATTAGAGCCGTTAAATAAATAAGTATCGAACCAGGAATTCCACTGGCCCACGGCAAGGAACAGAGCAACAGTGGCCAATGCCGGCTTGCATAAAGGAAGAATCACTCTATAGTAAATCGTGAAATCATTCGCCCCATCCAGCTTCGCAGACTCCTGAAGGGCATAGGGAATACCGTCAATAAACGAGCGTATGACAAATATGTTGAAAGCACTTACAAGCCCCGGCAAAATATAGACGGCAAACGTGTTCACCAGGTCCAAATTACGAATCAGAACGAAACCTGGAATGAGCCCGCCTGACACGTACATCGTTATCGCCAAGAAGGTCGAGATGAACTTCCTACCCTGGAATTCCGTCCGGGCCAAAGTAAAGGCAATCATCGAACCGCTGATCAGTCCCGCAATCGTGCCGACTACCGTACGCAGAACGGATATTTTAAACCCGGTAATGAGACCGTCGTAGCTGAAAATCAGCTTGTAATTCTGCAAGGTGAAATCTCGCGGATAGATCGTAATGCCCCCCCTGACGGTATCTACCGAGTCGTTAAAAGAAATCGCCAGCACGTTTAAGAACGGATACAGTGTAATGATCGTAATGAGCGTAATAAGAACATAGACAACGACGTCAAATAATCTATCGAATAACGATTTGGAAGCTATGGCAAGCTCCTCCTTCCCTTACATGATGCTTTCATTCGCTATTCTCTTGAACGCTCCGTTCGCAATAAACAGCAGCATGAGACTGATGACGGAATTAAAAATGTTAATCGCCGTACCAAAAGAATAACGTCCCATTTCAAGCCCATATTTTAGAGAATATAAATCGAGGACCTCGGAATAATCACTGACCATATGGTTGCCAAGCAGAAACTGTCTCTCAAACCCAATGCCAATCAAATGACCGATCGACATAATTAATAGAACGATAATCGTCGGCCTGATGCCCGGCAGCGTAATATGCCACATCTGGCGCAATCGGCTAGCTCCATCCACTCTCGCCGCCTCATACAACTCCGGTCCAATCCCCGCGATGGCGGCCAAGTAGATAATGGCGTTCCAGCCGGTCTCCTTCCAGACGTCAGCCGCGGTTACAATCCCCCAGAACATGTTGCCCTTCGCCATAAATTGAATTGGCTGATCTATCAAATGAAGGCTCATTAAGACAGCATTCACTACGCCTCCGTCCGTGGACAGCATTTTGCTCACAATCCCGGCCGCAACGACCCACGATACAAAATGGGGCAGGTACGATACCGTCTGTACAAAACGTTTCAACACCTGTACCCTAACTTCATTTAGCAGCAAGGCAAACATGACAGGGAATACAAATCCAGCGACGAGTCCCAAGCCACTCATAGCCAGCGTATTTCTAAGCACCAGATAGAATCGGTCATCCTGAAATAAAGCGGCAAAGTGCTCGAATCCTACCCATTTTTGTTCGAGGAAGCTCTTTCCCGGTTTATAATTTTGGAAAGCCATGGTCCAGCCCCACAAGGGCAAGTACTGGAACACCAAAACCCATAGCACGAAGGGTACGGACATCATGTACAACACTTTTTGGCTTTTGAATGTTGTCCACTTTGTCCTTTTCCTGGTTAATCCCAGTTCAGGCTCACTCGTTGTTACCGCTTTCATCCCTTTCTCCCCCTTCCTGCATTTCATAGTAACGCAGGAGGAGAGCACCGTAACAGACTAGGGATTTCGCATAAATTCATCCATAAATCTTCGATCATTTCTGAAATTTTCAATTTATTCCATCGTTTTTCACTTTTTTCTGATAATCGGATGGAGATTTTCCATCGTACTTTTTGAATTTACTGTAGAAATAATTAACGCTCGAGAAACCGGCCTTTTCAGCTGCTTCATATACTTTGTCCCCTTGGGCCAGCCATTCCTTCGCCTTCTGAATCCTTACCTTATCTAGATAGGTGTTAAAGTACTCCCCCGTCTTGTTCTTGAAAATTTGTCCTAAATAAGCGCTGCTGTAATTAAACATACGAGCTAAGGTCTCCAGCTTGAGGTTCTCCGCATAATGGCGGTCTATAAAATCCAGCATCTTCTTAATTTCGCTATGTTGACCCGAAGAAGCAGATACGATAGACAATTTCTCCAGTACTCTAAGCACATCTTCAACAAGCCGGGCCAGAGTACGGTATCCGTAAATACTGCTTAGAAATTGTGCTGGGCTAGATGCCAGATTCGCCTCATGCCATGTTCTCCCTGAAATTCTCCGAATCACTTCATTCATCATTTGGAAGAAAGCTTCTTTTACCTCTTGCTCACTACATCCCTTGTTCATATAAATTTGGGCTGCATCTTTCAATAAAGATTCCAGATTACCGCCTTCCCCGACGTCTATGAGGTAAAACAGCCGAAAGCCCCATTCCTGTACATCTGGTAAATCGCAGCGATCTGGTACTGTCACCTGGGATAGGCTGGCTGTTGAAGAATCGGGGCATAGAATGGCATCCTGGCCATAGAAGAAGCTCTTCTCCAATAATCTTTGGGATGCGGTATAGGACTGTCGAATCTCCAGCAAATGCTTCACCTTACCGCCTGCGGCTATCGTTATATAAGGGCCCAACACTCCTGATATATGCTGCAATTCCTTATAGAGCTCCACCTTGTCCTGTTCTCTCTCCAGCGGATTTTTAAGAAGTATGGCGATATAAGCAGCAGTATCAAGAACAACACCACGCTTCTGACGGTTAAATAGATCAGCAAGCTGCTCGCGGAAGCGATGGATTTCGGCTTCACTCTTGGAAGCCTCTCCCCGAAATTCCACAAGCACCACTTCATACTCCGGCCAGCTTAACTCGTATTCTATGGCCATGTCCTGAACCGTACTTTGATCTATATTAGCGCCGCCTGATAACAGCGAATATATAAGCCATTCTTTCGATGGATGGTCATTGCGTCCGGAGCTTTGCTGCTGTTCCTCTTGCATCATTTTCCCTCTCACATCTACTAACAATGAGGTCATTTCGTCCTTGTTCACAGGCTTCAGCAAATAGCCGTCGGCTCCTAACTGCAGCGCTGTTCGGGCATATTCAAAGTCGGCATAGCCGCTAACGATCACGTAACGCATAGGAAATCCGAGCGTGCGAATCTCCTGAATAAGCTGCAGGCCGCTCATGCCAGGAATGCGAATATCGACAATGAGCAAGTCAGGCAGCTGTGTATCGAATGAACGAAGCACTTCTTTTCCACTGGCCGCTGTCCCGATGACTTCAAAGCCTATAGATTCCCATGGAATCAAGGTTCTTAGTCCGTTGCGAAGCTTAGGCTCATCGTCTACGATCATCACTTTATACATGAACATGACCCTCCTTCGGTATTAAAAATGACACTCTAGTTCCTTTCCCTTCGACGCTATCGATCTGAAGCCCATACGGCTTGCCGTAAGAGAGGATTAATCGGTCATGAACATTGCGAAGGCCAATTCTCCGATCCATCACCTCTTCCTCCGGGCATTCCAGATGGCCATGAATCTCAAGCAATTTGTCCTTCGATATCCCCGCGCCATCATCGATAACTTCAATTCGAACGCCCTCCTGTGAACGATATACATAAACCTGGACCAAGGTAGTTCCTTCCTCTTTATTCTCAAGGCCATGAATGATGGAGTTCTCCACCAAGGGCTGAATGATGAGAGGCAAAATCTCGACCTGCTCCGTATCCGGTTCAATATTTAATTCGTACTGCAGCCGCTCCTCATGACGGAATTTCTGCAGTTCAAGGTAACAGAGCACGATATTTATCTCTTCTCGCAGCTGGATTTTTCTGTTCCCAATCTCGAGGCTGCTCCGAATCATATTGCTAAGCTGCCATACGGCTTCCGCGATGTCCTCCTGCCCGCGAACATGCGCCTCCATTCGGATCGAATCGAGCGTATTAAATAAAAAATGAGGGTTGATCTGACTGGCCAGCATTTTGAACTTAATATCATTTTGCTTCTGCTCCAGCAGGCTTTTCTGATAGTTGCTCTCCTCTACTTCGTTCATCAGCTGATTCAACCGTTCGACCATTCCATTAAATTGTCTGGACAGCTGCCCGATTTCATCCTTGCCGTCGATCGTCAGGAACGCTTTCCACGACCCGCTCCCCACTTTAGACATGTGCTTGCTAAGACGCAGCAGACGCCTTGTAATGAGAGAGGCCGAGCTATAGACTAACAGAATCGCGATGAAGAAGCTGGCGGCAATGACCAGTGCCGCGCGCCCGATCGCCCCATTCGCTTCCTTCACAATTTCCGGAATACTGAAGACGGAGATGACTCTAAGTCCATTCCAGCTATTCTGAAGGCTCAG
Source organism: Paenibacillus sp. YSY-4.3 (assembly GCF_054767475.1). Classification (NCBI taxonomy): domain Bacteria; kingdom Bacillati; phylum Bacillota; class Bacilli; order Caryophanales; family Paenibacillaceae; genus Paenibacillus; species Paenibacillus sp. YSY-4.3. The sequence goes on from NZ_BAABMC010000002.1 coordinate 765,810, forward strand.
ACTGGATATGACAACTTTGGACGGATGTCCCGCCAGCATCACGTCAAAGCTTCCTTCTCCCTTCGTTAAAATATCCGGGTTGTCCCCATGCACTTCGTTCAGATTTTCCCCGTACAGCTCCGGACGGTTCGCCGCTACAATGTTATTCTGGTCATCCACAATCCATGTGGCGAAGGTCTCCTGTGCTAATATCGAATCCAGGAGCACCGTATCTACGTTGATGACAAGGACGCTATCATACGGCCCATCTTCGAGGTTAATTTTGCGCACCAGACTTAGATAGGACCGCCTATCCCGCTCATCCTCAATAAAATTCCACCCGACAAGCCCTCTCTGCCCTATCGCTTGCTTATACCAAGGCAGGTTCTGTATAGATTCATCAGGCTGCATAAAATCCCAATTATTAAGCATCGTCGAATTGGGGGTGTACAGGCGTATCCCCTGAATTTCCTTATACATATGGACGTAGTCCCTGAGATCGGTATATTGCTTATACGAATGGACGACTTCGTAATTGCTGCCATACTCCCGGTTAACGACGGTCTTTAATCGCGAATCGTTGGAGAGCTGATAGGAGATGTCCAGGGGGACTTTGACCACCTCCTCGGTTCTTTGTCTTACTCGCTCTACATTGCTTAAAGCCTGCTGAAATGCGCCCGCAATTAAAATTTCGCGAAGCTGCACCGTAAGGATGACGCCGCTGATCAGCATCGGGATAACGGCAACAGAAATGAAAATCAATGACAGCTTATTTCGCAGCTTAATATCATTGAGTATCTCGATTAGCTTCATGATTATGGATTCTCCTTGGTCTCATTGGTCTCATTGTCCAAAAACTTTCAGAATCTCTCGCATCACCTCATTCGTTCAAATTACACCTCAAATCATGGCGAAAATAATTAATACTCCAATACCCATTCTAAGATTACCCACCGTATCCAGTAAATGGAGTCCTACTATGTAAATATGGCATTACTGGGAGCTGTATTTATACAAAAAAGGAGCCTCATGGCTCCTTTAAGGTGACGGACTATTATATAAGGAATTCTAACTTGGGATCATCTAATATTTCTCACCCCAATCTCTCATCATACATTAACTGAATCTGAATCCCGAACGGGTCTTCTATAATCCCATACGCTTTGCTAAACACATTGCTGGATAAAGGAACAATGACCCTCACTCGATCATCGGAAGTTAGGCTCTTGTAGAATTGTTCAATTTCCTCCAAGTCCGCACTTTGAATGCACCAGGAGGTGTTGTTGCCGACGGTGTATTTTTCACGTGGGTCCATAGTTTCCTCGGCCAGCATGATCTTTGTTTTGCCGATTCTTAAGACGGAATGAGTGATGTAATGCTTATTCTGGTTCGTGAGCTGCAGCGAGCTGTCGCGTTTTGCCATATCTTCATAGGTCACCAGCAGCAATTCCTCGGCGTTCAAATGCTTTTTGTAAAAATCGATGGCCTCTCTCGCTCTTCCGTTCATGGATAAGAAAATAGCTACTTCTAATGTTGCACTCATGGGATCAGTCTCCTTTGATATAGTAATTTGAGGTTTGCACATTTGATATTTACCCTTGAACTCATCATAATTTATAAAGGTATCAAAATATGACACCTTAACAAGGAGATCCAGGATGAAGAAATCGGAAAGATTAAATGACATGATCCGATACTTGAACGGTCGGGAGTTTTTTAACTTAAATGACCTGATGGATAAATACGATATTTCCAAAAGCACAGCCCTGCGGGACATTAGTTCGTTAGAGCAATTAGGCATGCCGATCTTCTCCGAGCATGGCAGGCATGGACGGTATGGGATCTTAAAGAACCGGCTGCTATCCCCCATTATTTTTACGATGGATGAGGTGTATGCGCTGTATTTTGCTATGTTGACACTGGAGGCGTATCAATCCACTCCATTTCATCTAAGCGTAAATAAACTGAATGAAAAGTTTGAAAACTGCTTGTCTGAAAAACAAATCGAGCAAATCCACCAAATGAAAAAAGTTCTGCAGTTTGAAATGGTTCATCATGCTCATACGAGCCGATGTTTAGATCAAATTTTGAAAAGCATTCTTCATGAAAGCAGCTGCACGATACAATATCGCAAAAACAAGCAGCAAAGAAGCTACCACGTTCAATTTTTCAAAATATCCGCTAAGTTTGGTCAATGGTATGCTGCCGGAATCGAGTTAGATACGCAGCAATATCGGGTTTTCAGATGTGACCGGATCACCTCTGTAGAAGAACTGGATGCTGAGTCTCCTTTTTCTATAGACGAGCTCCTTCGTCGTTCGTTAGAAATTTATCAATCTAAGCATAGTATTGGCTTTGAAGTGGAGATTTTAGAACAGGCCAAGGATATTTTCTATAAAGAACATTACCCTTCGATGAGCCTAGAAAGCGGGAATAAGGCTGTCATTAGGGGATTCTATAACCCGGGGGAAGAGGAGTTTATAGCTGATTATTTGATGAGGTATGGCAGCTCCGTTGTATCCGTGAAGCCTGAATCCTTGAAGCGAATAATCCAAGACCGGGTAGAGCGTCTCTTACGTCATTATCAGCAATTATGAATCCGTCTGGTTCCCCTCATTTCCCCTCCGCCGCCTTCATATAATGCTAAAAAGACATACTCGGAGGTACCAAGGGATGGGCAACGTGCTCCATGCAGTGGATGATGAAATAAAGCGGCTGACCACAGCTCTGCTTCAGCAGCAGCGGGAGGATGGGTCCTGGCATTTTTGCTTTGAGAATGGGACCGCTATAGATGCGTATGTGATCATTCTCTTTCGGGCATTGGGCATCCAAAATGAAACGCTGATTCGGCAGCTCCATGACCGGATCCTTGCAGAGCAGCAGCCCGAGGGCTGCTGGAAATGGTTCTTCGATGAAGCCGAAGGGAATCTATCCGCTTCGGTGGAAGCTTATTATGCCCTGCTCTATTCCGGTTACAGCACAGCGGCAGACGAACCGATCCAGCGGGCCAAGCGGTATATTTTATCCCAAGGCGGTCATGGCAAAGTCACCAACCTCCTAACCAAAGCGATCCTCGCTGCCACAGGGCAAAGGAAATGGCCTCGGTCCATCTCGCTCATTCCGCTGGAAATTTTGCTGTTCCCGGCTTATTTTCCGCTTAACTTCTTTGACTTCTCTGGATATTCACGGGTCCATCTTACCCCGATGCTAATCATGGCCGACAAGCATTTCTCCATAAAGGGAGCTCATGCTCCTGATATGACCGATCTCATTGGCCGACCTGTTGACGAAGACGAGCAGCTCCCTCGCGGATACCAAGATATGCTGGACTACATACATACGGGGCTAAAACGGCTCATCGGTACCCCGCGTTATATCCATGAAGCCGCTACAACCAAGGCTGAGCAATTCATGCTGGAGCGGGTCGAAGCCGACGGTACCCTCTACAGCTATGCCAGCAGCACGATTCTCATGATTTTTGCCTTGCTGGCCCTTGGATATGATCCGCAGCATCCTCGCATTACCCGCGCCATTCAGGGGCTTACCGCTATGCAATGCCACCGTTATGACGGCAAAACAACGATTCAAAACTCCCCTTCTACGGTATGGGATACCGCTCTGCTTGCCTACGCTCTGCAAGAAGCCGGAATTGCCGCTGATCATCCAGCGATGCGCCGCGCCGCCTCGTATCTGCTGTCCAGGCAGCATAATAAAATGGCAGATTGGAGCATTCATAATCCGCGCACCCCTCCCGGGGGCTGGGGATACTCGGAGACCAACACGATCAATCCCGATGTGGATGACACAACCGCAGCTCTGCGGGCGATTGCCAGCTTATCCAATACCAATACAGCCTACCTGGAATCGTGGAATCGCGGACTGAATTGGGTGCTCTCCATGCAAAATAACGACGGCGGATGGCCGGCGTTCGAGAAAAATACGAATAATGAGATGCTGACCTGGCTCGCCATCGACGGCGCCAAATCGGCTGCCATTGATCCCTCGGAGGCGGATCTTACAGGGCGAACATTAGAGTATCTCGGAAACTTCGCCGGACTGGATACCCGGTACGAATTCATCAAGCGGGGAACGAAGTGGTTAATTCGACATCAGGAGAAGGATGGCTCCTGGTACGGAAGATGGGGCGTTTGTTATATCTACGGTACGTGGGCTGCACTGACTGGTTTAGCAGCTGTCGGTATCCCTGCAAGCGATACGGCTCTCCAAAAAGGCGCCCGCTGGCTTGCAAGTATCCAAAACCCGGACGGCGGATGGGGCGAATCCTGCCAAAGTGATCGGCTGCAGCGCTACTTGCCCTTAGGGAACAGCACACCCTCCCAGACCGCATGGGCGCTGGACGCGCTTATCGCTGTTCATACGGAACCAACGTCCGCGATAAATGCGGGGATCCGTAGACTTATCGCACTACTGCATGAAGACAACTGGAAGAGCACTTATCCAACAGGAGCGGGTCTACCCGGTCATTTTTATACCCATTATCACAGCTACCGGTATATCTGGCCGCTCCTGGCGCTGAGCCACTATAGAAGGAAATATGATGACGAGCAAAAGTAAAACGGCCCCGGTCCAAATGAAGATCAGGACCAAGGCCGCTAAAATATATTATTGATTCCGAATCAGGTAATCGAATGCACCTAACGCTGCGGTAGCACCGGATCCCATCGAAATGATGATTTGCTTGTAAGGTGAGTTCGTGCAGTCACCGGCAGCGAATACGCCAGGGATGCTCGTTGCGCCATGGTTGTCAACGACGATTTCGCCCATACGATTACGTTCAACCGTATCGCCCAGCCAAGCCGTATTAGGAACAAGGCCGATTTGAACGAATACGCCTTCCAGATCGACGTGCTTCGTTTCACCGCTCTCGCGTTCGATGTAACTAATGCCGTCAACTCTGTTCGAACCCGTGATTTCTTTCACTTGCGCATTTTTGATAACAGTCGTATTTGGCAAACTATTCAGACGGTCTTGCAATACAGAGTCCGCCTTCAGCTCTGACATGTATTCCAGAACCGTGACATGCTCCGTCAGACCTGCCAGATCAATTGCTGCCTCAATACCCGAGTTACCGCCGCCAACCACTGCAACGCTCTTGCCTGCGAATAGAGGTCCGTCGCAATGCGGGCAGTAAGCCACGCCTTTGTTCTTATATTCCGCTTCTCCAGGCACACCTAGATTACGCCAGCCAGCACCTGTGGAGATGATCACTGTCTTACTCTTCAGGATTGCGCCATTTTCCAGCTCAACTTCAATAAGATCTTTCTTCTCCAGACGCTTCGCACGTTGTGCCTTCATAATATCGATGTTGTATTCCTTCGCATGCTCTTCAAGGCTTGCAGCGAGTTTAGGCCCTTCCGTGTACTTCACGCTGATGAAGTTCTCAATGCTCAAGGTATCATTAACCTGTCCGCCGAAGCGCTCGGCCACAATACCTGTGCGGATTCCTTTGCGTGCCGCATAAATTGCCGCACTCGCGCCGGCTGGTCCGCCGCCGATGACCAGAACGTCAAACGGCTCTTTATTCTCGAACTCGGAGGCATCAGAAGTAACCAGCTTGGCAAGGATGTCATCGATGGTCATGCGGCCGCTCTCGAAGAATTCGCCATTAAGGTGAACGGTCGGCACGGCCAAGATGTCCTTGCTTTCCACTTCTTCCTTGAAGGCTGCACCGTCGATCATCGTATGCGTGATGCCAGGGTTCAGGATACTCATCAAGTTCAATGCCTGCACAACGTCAGGGCAGTTGTGGCAGGAGAGGCTAACGTATGTCTCGAAGTTATACTCGCCTTTAATGCTCTTAATCTGATCGATTACGCTCTGTTCAACTTTTGGAGCTCTTCCGCTGACTTGAAGCAGTGCCAGGACGAGCGAAGTGAATTCATGTCCCAATGGAACGCCAGCAAATGTTACGCCAGTGTCTTCACCTACACGATTAACGCTAAAACTCGGAGTTCTAGCCAACTGTGTTTGCTCTACAGCAATTCTATCCGACATGCTGGATAGTTCGTTGACTAAATCCAGCATGTCGTTAGATACAGAATCGCTACCTGCACTGACTTTCAGCAGAACATCGCCTTCCAAAAGCTGAAGATATTGCTCCAGTTGTTGTTTAATGTCTGCATCCAGTTTCATGTTTTCTCTCTCCTTAGATCTTGCCTACGAGATCAAGGCTTGGCTTCAATGTTGCTCCGCCTTCTTTCCATTTAGCCGGGCATACTTCGCCTGGGTGTTTGCGAACGTATTGAGCTGCCTTGACTTTGTCGATAAGCGTGCTTGCATCACGGCCGATGCCGTCTGCAGTGATTTCAACCGCTTGAACTACGCCGTCTGGATCGATGATGAAAGTACCGCGGTTCGCCATGCCACTTGCCTCATCCAGTACGTCGAAGTTACGGGAAATTGTATGGGAAGGGTCGCCAATCATAATGTAAGTAACCTTGCCGATTGCTTCGGAACTGTCATGCCATGCTTTGTGCACGAAGTGGGAATCCGTGGATACGGAGTATACTTCTACGCCAAGGTCTTTCAAAGTTGCATATTGATCTTGCAAGTCTTCAAGCTCAGTAGGGCAAACGAATGTGAAGTCTGCTGGGTAGAAGCAAACTACGCTCCATTTACCTTTGAAGTTCTCGTCAGATACCTCGATAAAATCTCCGTTGTGAAAAGCCATTGCTTTAAATGGTAGTACCTCTGTTCCAATCAATGCCATGGTTAACCTTACCTCCTATGTTTTCGCAATTAGTAATAGAAGCTTAAGACTAGTTTATCACACCGCCTTACTCAACTAAAACTAATTCTTATTTATAATCATTATTATATGCTATTGATTCTCATTGTCAAACATCTTCACGAAGTCTTCATAATTTTATTATGTCCGGAAAGGGGAGAATTTATTGAGCACTGGACTGCGAATCGCTAATCATTGTCCTCGACTAGCAGAATCATTCGATTCACGGTTCCCTGCTAGCATAGTGCGACAGTGGGGTTCCTATGTTTTTGACTCATATAATCGAGACTGGGGATTTTCAGCAAATTTCTTAACCTTCATAATAGACAGCCTATATGCACGATGCTGATTGCCGTTGCTGATTACCGAAGCTGATTGCTGATGCTGGCTCGCTCCTTCTAATGAAAGTATCATCAAATTGCTTATTGCTTCCCTCATTGCCTCCTTTCGCTTATTTAGCGATACTCCCTCCTGCCATTCCCCGGTATGCCTGTGATACTCCTCCTCATTGAAGCAGTTCGGCATATGTCCGCTTTCGGCTACACGCCCTGATCCATGAGCGCTGCTATCGAGCGGCAGGTTAAGAGACGATTAGGGTGAGGGGTAAGGGAAGGGGAAGGATACTGATAAGGTAACTAAATGTAATTCATACAGTTAGATCCTCGTTTTTGGCCGTGTTCAAGGGAACTAACTGCATAACCTACATTTAGTTTTAAGCTATTTCGACGAATGAGCTCCATTCTGGCAAACTAACTGCATGTTTTACATCTAACGCATGTACTTTTGATAAAAGAGCTTAACTAGATGTACAAAATACAGTTAGTTTTCAAATCGCCGTCCCAACAATCAAAGTACTCTTTACTAAACGTCCTCTCCATCCTTTAAACGCAACTCCCCATTAACTCAGCCTCGCTGTCACTCAACCCAATAAATGTAATTCATGCAGTTAGATCCTCGTTTTTGGCCGTGTTCAAGGGAACTAACTGCATAACCTACATTTAGTTTTAAGCTATTTCGACGAATGAGCTCCATTCTGGCAAACTAACTGCATGTTTTACATCTAACCCATGTATTTTTGATAAAAGAGCCTTAACTAAATGTATAAAATACAGTTCGTTTTCAAATCGCCGTCCCAACAATCAAAGTACTCTTTACTAAACGTCCTCTTCATCCTTTAAACGCAACTCCCCATTAACTCAGCCTCTCTGTTACTCAACTTAATAAACACCATTCGAGATTTATCTATAAAAACTACGGAATATTCTTTAATTTCTAGCTAGTAGCATTTTTCGCATGGATGCTATGATTTGGGTTGGGAAAGGAGGACTCCTTCAATTTAATGAAAGCGCTTCACCTATTCTTTAATCAATTTTATTGTAGGGGGAATGCAACGAATGGGTAGAATGATCAAACAAGGCATCTCGACTTTGCTTGCAGCAATCCTGCTTATTCCTTTAGGATGGCTGCCTCCAGAAGCGAAGGCCGCGGCGGCATCGGCTACGAGTGATGCGGTCACCGTGTATCACGAGACCTTTGCCGGCGGGCAAGGCGCGGCGACGCAGTCGGGGGGCGCTCACCTGACGCCGGTCTCCGGCAAGGTCTTCGACGGGAACGCCGACGGAGCGGCTCTATATGTAAGCAACAGAGCGAACGACTATGACGCAGCCGATTTCAAATTTGCCGATATCCACTTGGTCAACGGCAAAACCTACACCGTCACGGCATCCGTATATGTGGATGCGAATGAGACTGTACCGAGCGGTGCCCAGGCTGTTCTGCTTACCGTAAATAGCTATGGGAACTGGACCGGCGTGGATTATCAAGCTGGAACAGCCGTTACATTGACCAAAGACATTACCGTCGATACCGGTACGGATACGGCTCTGCGCATTCAATCCAATGCTGCAGGCGCCTCCGTTCCCTTCTACATCGGAGACATATTGATCACCGAGAAGGGGAATTCCGGAGGCGGCAATCCTGAACCTTCTAGACCGCCAGCGAAGGACTTCACCACCATCACCTTCGAGGACGGAACGACTGGCGGATTTGAGGGCCGTTCAGGCACAGAAATTCTGACCGTCACCCCTGAAGCGAATCATACCGAAGGGGGTTCCCGCGCTTTAAAAATTGAGAACCGATCCGACACTTGGCACGGGCCGTCGCTGCGCGTCGAGCAATACGTCGACAAGGGCAGCGAATACAAGATTTCCGCCTGGGTCAAGTTGATCGACCCCGCAAGCTCTCAGCTTCAGTTGTCCACGCAAATCGGCAACGGCGGCAGCGCGAATTACGTCGCACTCGCCCCCAAAACGATCAATGCCAGCGACGGCTGGGTCCAATTCGAGGGAACCTACCGTTATAGCAGCGTTGGCGATGAATTCTTAACGATCTATGTGGAGAGCTCCAACAACGCCGCAGCATCCTTCTACATTGACGATATCAGCTTCGAGAAAACAAGCGCCGGACCGATCGACATCCAGAAGGATCTGCTTCCGATCAAAGACGCCTATTCATCTAATTTCCTGATTGGTAACGCCATATCCGCGGAGGATCTCGACGGCGTTCGGCTTGAGCTGCTGAAGATGCATCACAACGTCGCTACAGCAGGCAACGCCATGAAGCCGGATGCGATGCAGCCGACCAAAGGGAACTTTACCTTTGATGCCGCCGATGCCATGGTGAATAAAATTCTGGCCGAAGGAATGCAGATGCACGGACACGTCCTGGTCTGGCATCAGCAATCGCCGGCATGGATGAATACGACAACAGATGGATCAGGCAATACGGTTCCCTTGAGCCGGGATGAAGCGCTCGCGAATTTAAGAGCCCACATCAGAACGGTCGTTGAGCATTTCGGCGACAGAGTCATTTCCTGGGATGTTGTCAACGAAGCGATGAACGATAACCCGCCTAATCCGTCCGATTGGAAAGAGGCGCTGCGCAAGGCCCCATGGTACCAGGCCATCGGTCCGGACTATATCGAGCAGGCGTTCCTCGCAGCCAGAGAAGTGCTGGACGAGAAAGGCTGGGACATCAAGCTGTATTACAATGATTACAACGACGATAACCAGAACAAAGCCGAGGCCATCTACAGCATGGTCAAAGAAATCAATGAGAACTATGCACAAGCACACCCAGGCAAGCTGCTGATCGACGGCGTCGGCATGCAGGGGCACTATTCGGTGAACACGAACCCGGTGAATGTGGAGCTGTCCTTGGAGAAGTTCATTTCCTTAGGTGTGGAAGTCAGCGTCACCGAGCTCGACATTCAAGCCGGCAGCAACTACCAGCTCTCTGATCAACTCGCCAATGCCCAAGGCTATTTATACGCAGAGCTGTTCAAAATCTATAAGAAGCACGCCGATCATATCGCCCGTGTTACGTTCTGGGGCCTGGATGACGCCACAAGCTGGAGAGCTTCGAGCAATCCATTGCTATTTGATAAAAATCTACAAGCCAAACCAGCTTACTACGGTGTCATTAACCCAGATAAATTCATCGAGGATCATCAGCCCGAGACGGGCAATGCCAACCAATCAACCGCCAAATTTGCCACTCCGGTCATTGACGGAACGGTTGACGCCGTCTGGAACGATACCCCGGGCATGCCGATTAACCGGTATCAGATGGCTTGGCAGGGAGCAAATGGAGTTGCCAAAGCGCTGTGGGACGACAAGAACCTGTACGTATTGATCCAGGTAAGCGACTCCCAGCTCGACAAGTCCAGCGCCAACGTATGGGAGCATGATTCCGTTGAAGTCTTCTTGGACGAGAACAATGGCAAAACCTCGTTCTATCAGGATGACGACGGGCAGTACAGAATCAACTTTGCTAACGAGACTTCTTTTAATCCGCTAAGCCTCGCCGTAGGCTTCGAATCGGCTGTTAAGGTTTCCGGTTCGAACTATACGGTGGAAATGAAGATCCCGTTCAAATCGATTACACCAGCCAACAATATGAAAATAGGCTTCGACGCCCAAATCAATGACGCCAAAGATGGCGCCCGCCAAAGCGTGGCTGCGTGGAACGATACGACCGGCAACGGATACCAGGACACATCCGTGTACGGCGTGCTGTCTCTCATCGGCAAGCCAGGCACTCCTGGCGGCAGCGGTAGTGGAGGAAGCGGAAGCGGCAGTGGAAGCAGCAGCAATAGCGGCAGCGGATCTGCCCAGCAGACAGGAAGCGTGGAAAGCAAAGACGGTGTAGTAACAATTAAACCGGAAGTAAAAGTCGGCAATGGACTTGCGACTGCTACGATTTCCAACGACAACCTGAGCAAAGCTCTCGAGCAAGCCACTCCTGCAGCCAATGGCAAAAAGCAAATCGTCATTGACGTACCGGAGCAGACGGATGCAGTATCCTATGAAGTCCAGCTGCCCGCACAAAGCCTGAAGGGTCAGGAAACCTTCGAGCTATTGTTGAAGACGGATCAAGCGACGCTGCAAATTCCAAGCGGCATGCTGTCCAACGCGGCCGTAGAAGCTGACCAAGTATCCATCCGCGTGGGCGCAGCTTCTACCGATGGCTGGAGTGCAGCTACCCGGGAGCGGATCGGCAATCACCCGGCGATCGACCTGAGCATCAGTGCAGGCGGTAATGCCATTGCCTGGAATAACCCTGATGCGCCTGTAACGGTGTCCATTCCTTACACGCCTTCAGCGGAAGAGTTGACCCATCCGGATCAGATCGTTGTTCTGTACATTGATGGCAAAGGCAATGCAACAGCTATCCCGAACGGCAGATATGATGCGGCATCTGGAACGGTTGTTTTCCAAACTGACCATTTCGGCTCCTTCGCCGTAGCCTTCTCATCGAAGAGCTTCGGAGATCTGCAAAATGTCCCTTGGGCCGAACGAGCCATCGATGCGATGGTGGCTCGCGATATCATCCAAGGAACGAATGACAACAGCTTCTCTCCTGAAGCTGCAATGAATAGAGCAGATTTCCTTGCGCTTCTAATCAGAACTCTGGAATTGAAAGGCAGCGGCAGCAATGAGGCCTTCAGCGATGTACCATCCACGGCTTACTACAGCCATGAATTGGCCATTGCCAGGGAGCTCGGCATCGCCGCCGGGTTTACAGACAATACGTTCAGACCTGACACCCAGATTTCCCGCCAGGATATGATGGTATTGACGGCACGCGCACTTGCAGCTGCCGGCAAGCAATCCGAAGGCAGCGCAGCCTTAGACGCGTATGCGGATGCTGCGAACATTGCTGACTATGCTAAGGACAGCATCGCAGCTCTGGTGAAGAACGGCATCGTGGCCGGCAAGAATGACAAGCTTGCGCCGCACGATTCGCTCAATCGCGCTGAAGCTGCGGCCATCCTGTATCGCATTTGGAAGCTGTAAGCTCATGCACTAAAAAACAAGCTGACGCCGGTATGATCCGGCGTCAGCTCTTTTTTATAGCGATAATAAGGTTTATTGCCTTATCTCTTCACCGCATGCACATAGTGGATCGTCTCAAAAGCGGACAAGTCATCGGTCCGCTGACGAAAGAAGCGCTCATTTATGCCCGCTGGCGTAAGATGCTCGTAAATTAACAGGCCCGATTGATCCAGCATGCCCTCCATCTCCTCATACGTGAAGCAGGATTTCATCGGTTCTCCGCTTGCCGCAGCCATGTTGACCATATTCTCGACTCTATTAAACAGGCCTCTCTCCGTAAAAAGCTGCTCATCCGCGTAATCCATAACGATTGAGCTTCCTGAAGGCAGCAAGGAGAATAACCGATCGATCAGACTCGAAATCTCCGCTTTCGTTAAATAATAAGACACACCGAGCAGGCTGCAGCACGTTTTATGATGATATACAAAACCCTTATCGACCAGCTTGGAATAAGAGATGCCACCCGTAAAATCCATAGGGACAAAATGCAGATTGTCCGGAATATCAAAATTGGCCTCGGCCAATCTTTCCTCCTTGAATTTCTGTGTGGCAGGGTGATCCACTTCAAATATTTGCAGGGTCCCGTTCATTTCGGGATGCCTGAAACTAAACGTATCCAGCCCGGCCCCAAGGATGACGTACTGCTGCAAGCCAAGCTTCACCTCATGCAGCAGTACTTCTTCACAGTAAGCGGCTCGCGCCAAGGTTGTTGGAGATAGCTGGACTTGAGTAATCCATCTCAGAATCTCTCCGGGATCCTCCCGATGCTTCTGAGCAACTTCAGGATTGAAGAACGATGCGCCTTGGATCATATTTTCGCTGATGTTCGTGAATTCTTCCGGTGAAATCAACTCTTTGGCGAGATCATCGTCGATAATTTTAGGGTTGTCATATTTACTGTGATAGGCTCTGGCAAAAGCAGATATTAAGGAAGTTAAACTGGACTCATTGGGCTTCATTCTATCATCTCCCTGCATACACAAAAATGAGATTCCCCCTGGCCAGGAGAATCTCATTATACAAGCGAATATTAATTTTGTAAATTATAGCATAAATATATTATTTTGTCAATAGGAAATTTAATTGTGTGACAGCTGCTTTAATATGAAGAAGGAAAGGGCAACCTATTAGAAGAAAGATATAACGAAGCCAAACCACAGGAGGAGATCATGGGAAGAATCGTTCATTTTGAAATTCATGTAGATGACATGGAGCGTGCTAAGAAATTTTATGGTGAGGTATTTGGATGGACCTTCGAGGATTGGAGCGAATACGCGGGTATGCCATATTTCGGGGCTACAACGGGCGATGCAAATGAACTTGGAATCAACGGGGCTTTGATGCAGCGCAAAGGCGCTTCTCCCGTACCAGGCCAAGCTATGAACGGTTATGCATGTACAATGGGAGTCGAGGACTACGATTCTACTGAAGCAAAGATTCTTCATCTTGGAGGCAAGGTCGCAGTACCTAAGCATGCTCTTCCGGGCATGGCCTGGCAAGGGTATTACACGGACACCGAAGGCAATAATTTCGGTATTCATCAGCCGGACAAGAACGCAAAATAGCATTTTGCCCAATCCACAGCCTCAGCGGCTGTGGATTGTTCTACCCACCTTCCTTTTGCAGCTATATTCCTATTTCTCTCATTTTCGCCGTTACTTGCCCGACCCTTGCATCGATATCCGTTCCGTTAAACTTCGGAAGTTTCAATTCGCTGACGATAGTTCCATCGCGCATAAACATTATACGTTCCGTCCGCGCCGCAACCTTCGCGTCGTGAGTTACAAGCATAATCGCCGTACCTTCCGCGTTGATTTCAGAAAAGATGTCCATAATCTCCTGCGCCGATTTGGAGTTGAGCGCGCCTGTAGGCTCGTCGCCGAAAATAACTTTCGGGCTGTTCATCAGCGCGCGGCAAATTCCCGCCCGTTGCAGCTGGCCTCCAGACACCTGTGTAATGTCACGCTTCTCAAGTTCCGCAATACCTACTCTTTGCATAAGCGCTCTTGCTTTTGCCGTAATTGCTGCGGCGTTCTTTCTACTGCCCCGCATGGACGGAAGAATGATGTTGTCGAGGATGTTCAGATGCTTCAGCATCGTCGGCTGCTGGAAGACAAAGCCCATTTGGGTTCTGCGCATATCTGCAAGCTCATTCTCACCGAGCTCCGATAAATCCCTGCCGCCAAAAAAGACCTGCCCGCCATTTACGTGATCCGTACCGCTCAGCGCAAACATCAGCGTTGATTTTCCCGAGCCCGAAGGCCCCATAACGGCTACGAACTCGCCTTCGTCTATTTCCACGGTCACTCCGCCCAGAACATTGCGTTTTTCATCGCCTGCACCGAAGGATTTTACGATATGATCACCAATCAACATTTTCTGCATAGGCCTACTCCTTTATATGTTCGGATATTGTAATGCGTCCCGCGCCCGCGGTGCCAAGAATGGTGGCGATCAGCACCGTACCGATCATCATCAGCGGATTTAGCAAATAGGCCGCAAGCGGTTCGACCGTAAAACGAAACGTTGACGCTCCAAAGGAGGAGATCACCGCCCCGGCAAACATCTCTCCGAGCGTATTGGCCAGAAGCGTGCCAAGGACTATGCCAGCAATCAGCACGAACACCACACGCGATACATACTGCGCCTGAATATCGGAGTTGGTAAAACCGAAGGCTTTCATGACGGCGATGGAGTATTTGTCTTTAGTGACAAGCAGTTTCATAAACAGCAGTGTAACCAGTACCATAATCATGAGGGCCACCGCAATGGCCGCATAAGAGGCTTTTCCGATGGAGCTTATTGTCGAACCAAACGTCTGTGCAGTATATGCATCTATGTCCGAGACCTTGGCGTAAGCAAACCTGCCCGCATAGTCCGCAACCTTGCTGTTGATGAGGGATGGATCTGCAAGCTCTGCACAGATGACGTACCACATCACGTCTGCCGCATGGTCATTGAAAACAGCCTTTGCCGTTTTGCCTCCGTTGGTAATGTCGGAATAGACGCCGCTTACTGTGAGGTTTCTCTCCTCTCCCTCGATGACCAGTGTTATGACATCGCCGACCTTTTTGCCCAGCTCCTCCGCGTTCAAAGTCGACAGTGCAATTTCATCTGCTGCGGCAGGTGCTCTGCCCTGGGAGTAGGTGATGGGGAATATCGAATGGTCGCCGAGTTCAACTTTTATATTTTTATCCGCGCCGGTTTCTGCTTTTGCTTTGAACGTTTTAGTTACAAGCACGGCATACTCGGAAATGGCCTTGTCGTTGTCCATCGCCTTTAATATTTCAGCGGCCTTTTCAGAGATACGGTCAGTCTGCTGGAGATCAACGCGCAGATCATAGCTACCAACCCCCATATATTGAATGAAGCTTTTGGAGGATATCGTGTTGTACAGATTCTGCGGCACAATTATGATAAATACGGAAATGATCAGTACGATCAGCATGGTGGCGTACAGTTTTTTTCTGGCGAGCACATCCTTGACTCCTAGAAAAACATTCGTATTGAACAGCCGGTTTGTGCTCAAGAGCATATGCTTTGTAACTGCCGCTTTCTCCTGTGAGGTGCCGAAGCGAATAGCTTCCGCAGCAGAAATCTTCCGAAAGCGTCTCAGCACTCCGCTCACATAGCCCGTAATAGCGAGAAAAACAACCAGGATGCCAACTATTCCTATGAGCGGCGCCAAAGAAGAATAGCTGCTTTCCCCCATATAAAGCCGGATATTTTCAAGCAGCAGATCTTTGAAGAATAAGGACAGTCCAAAACCCAGCATGCACCCCGCCGCCGCAATGGCCGCATATTTGGCAAGATAAATTTTCTTGATGTCGGAAATACGCAGCCCTAATGTCTTCATCACTCCGATTTCGCGGTAATCGTCTTCGATTTTTGCAAGAAGCGTAAAGCGTATGCACATCAAAGCGATGGCCACGACAAGCACGCTCACTAGCAGGATTACACCGATCATCATCCCATCGGAAATCGCATTGATCATTTTGAAAAGCGGATATGTAATCGTTGGCCCGTTCGCTTCAAGTCCCGCAGCTGCATAAGCCGTCTCAAAAGCCCCTAATGCCGCTAAATCCTTCAACCTGAATTCAATCAGATATTCCGTACTGCCCAGGCTTCTTATGTCTGCGTAGTCCCCGGCACTAACCAGAAATCGCTTAGAGGAAGAGAGCATGGAGTTCATCTGCGAATCGCGCAGAAATCCCGCAACGATAAATTCCTTGCCGCTGATGACTGCCCTATCGCCAATCTTTGCGGTGTTATCTCTCATATAGCTGACGGGTACATACAGCTCGCCGCTAGATGCGTTTATAATATTCCCGTTCAGATCAAGCAGATAGTCAAACTTATCGCTTTGAACGCTGAATCCGTTATCCTGGACACTATCCGCAAGCGAGCGATCCCCAAATACAATCCGCGCGCCGTCCATATTGAGAAATTCCAGCACCTGAAATTCATCCACATTGCTGTTCTGATTCGCAAATTCCGTTAGCCGGGCAGTATCAAGTTCACCTGCATGCATCTGCATAAAATGCGGAGTCTCCGCCCGCGTCATCAGCGTATCTATCGCACCCGACAGATTGACAACGAGGATCACCGCAAGCGAGACAAGCATAGCTGCCGCTGCTACAAATATCGTGGTTGTCAACGTGATCAGCTTGCTGTTTGAAATATCATTGCGGATTAATCTGAAATACATAAGTCACCCCTGTTACTCATGGTTCATCCCAAACATCTTCAAAGTGTCCCTCAGGCTTCCGCTTTCTGCACCAAGCAGCCTCTCTACATTGCAAATAAAGGCAAGCATTCGCGATAGGCGCTCCTCATCCGTCAATGCAACCATATCATCGTCAAACACGGTATTCGCATAAATCACAACCATTTCCATGCACTCATAGGGATACGGTGTGTTGAACATTCCCTGCGCAATACCCTCGCGAATGATTTCTGTTAATATCGGCGGAACGCCATTGATAATGACTTTATGTATCTTTTGATGCATCAACGCGTTCTGCGGCTTGTGGATATGCTCCATAATTTCCTTGCTGCTTCCGCCGCTTATGTTCAGTGCCATCACAACACGGATAATACGCTCGACTACGGGGAGGCTCTTGTCTGCCGCAACTTCCTTGGCTGCACCTAAAAGACGGTCGCTATACCGCTCAATCAGCGCATCCATAATATCCTCTTTCGACTTGAAGTGATGATATAAAGTTCCCCGCGCAATGCCGACCTTCTCGAGAATATCGTTTGTGCTTGTACCGTCAAAGCCCTTAAGAGCGAAGAGCTCATCCGCCGCATCCAGTATTTCGTTTCTGCGCTCCTCTGCATTTTTTACAATTCTCATTGATATGCCTCCCCTTACTATACCGACCGACTGTCTGTCGGTTATATCTTAGCATGTCGCTATAGAATGTCAAGCTGCTTCGGTTATTTTACGGCGGCCAGTCATACTGTCGAGCAAGCGAATTAGGCGAATCACTCATTTAAGCACAATAAAAAAGACACTAACCGATTCATAGTTAGTGTCTTCATCGTGTGAAGAAGTTTAAGAAGATTTCTTGCCAATTTTCATCGTTAGAATGCCTGTGAGGTGGTCATACGACACCTTCACCATTCTGCCGTTCAACTTAAACTGCTCTGGAATATCGTTGCGATTAAAGTAATTCCAAACCGTCTTCCATTTCTCCTCGAAGTAGAAGTGGAATAATTGCGCTGAGACGACCGGGATCTTAAATGATTCCGACAACGTTGCATCAGGCTGGCCTGGAGGCGTTCCCCATCCTGTAAACTGAAGCGTAATCTCCGTACCGTTATCATCTCCGCCGATCAAAGTGATAGCTCTCGAAGCACCAGTGATGCCAAATGTACGTCCTTCATTCGTAAATCCAAGCTCGGCAGCAAAGGCTTGAAAGTTCTTCTGCGGATCAGGCGACCATTTCGCCTTGAGCTGCGGCGCCTTCCACCCGCCTGGGTATTTGGCGTTCGGGTCCAAAGGATTGAAATCAAAGGTAGACGGGTACTGTCCCTTGGTTCCAAAATAATTAGCCGTAGGGTGCTCAGGGAATGTCCCCACAAAAATCATTTGCGTTTTATTTTCCATCTGCTTATTGACGGGATAATACTCAGCAATAAACTCTAATGGCACGAAGAGAGTGCCGCCTTCCATGATTGCGGAAACGGTATGATTGTCTGGATGATTTCCGATTCGGGTACCGACGTATATGGGTGATCCTTTTTTCTTAGGAACCCCATCCCATTCGAACTGCCATCGTACGTTACCTCCCATATTCAATATGGAAGTCGTCCAGTCGTCGTCCAGTGTATAGGATCCTCCCATGTCTCTTAAAATATCGTTAACCGGAACATAGACGATTCCATTCTCCGCGAATACCGGATCCAAGAATGTATTGAAACCCGGCGCTCTCTTTAATACGCCATTGACGAATAGCGCATAGGGATCGGCATTTGAGACGACCTCCGGGCTGTTGTTTCTCTGTTCACCCCATTGTATATGGTGGCCAAAGTAATACGAAGTGTGAATGGCTGTCTTTCCCTTCTCATACGTCTTGCCAACTTGCCCGTATTTGAGCGCAAGCAAATCTTTAAGTAATGAACGGGCATCCTTCTCGCTCATAGGCAGCCCAAGCTCAACGAGGATGGAGGCCATGAGATTGATCTTGCTTTTATCGAGGGCAATGATCGTCATATGCCAATGCTCGCCAAGATCGGCGTAAGCAAAATCATCCAGCTGGAAGTCTAGATGAATGCCGCTGCCTTTAACTTCTGTCTGGTACCTTTCCCCATTGGTGGTCGCCGTTACTTTGACATTGGCCTTTTGAGCGACATTCTTGATTCGGCTGGCGAGTGTGTCTTTTAAAGGGGTAGCGCTGCTTGGACGTTTGATCTTCCCTTCTTTAGAATCCTTCACGCCTTTCAATAGAACTGCAGTATACGCACGGGTTAGCAGTTCTGCTGGACCGTAATTCGCAAAGAAATCTCCCCTATTGTTATATGATCCTGAAGTCATGCCTTTTTGGTATAAATATTGCACGGCCTTCTTCGTAGACAGGTGTTCGACATTCCCGTTTAGAAGCAAATAGATGATTCGAGCCGCATCTGCCCGGGTTATATGCACTTTTCTTTTATCCCCGCCGCTAACCCAATAATCATCATAAGAGTAGATTCCCTTCTGATCCAATACATCATATGCCCAATCAGACCACTCCTCTGATGTTGAATCCTCTTGGGAAGCTGTGCCCGCAGGTCTGCCGAGCACAATGCTCACGGCTGTTACGATAAATTCCTCCTGCGTGATATACGCATTTGGCTTGAACGTTCCATCGCTATAGCCGCCCATTAATTTGGAATCAGCCAGGTACTCAATGGCAGGACTCGCCCAGTGATTGGAAGGTACATCCGTGAATCGCTGTTTCGCCGCATATGTATTGCCCATAGGAATGATAGAAATTGCAAGTATACCGCAAAGCATCATCTTAAAAATCCAAGTTTTGTTGAAAAGTTTCATGGTTCTCCTACTCCTTTATCATGGGTCTGAAGTAATTACTGTATGGCTGTGTTTCGCTCCCCATCCTCGTACGGAACACCACTCCTTTCAATATGGATCAAGCCATTTGGGTCCTTTGGCACAGAAATAATAACACGGACGCTTCAGCAGCGTCCATGTAAAATCAACCAAATTGATTACCTTTCGTTTTAAGCGAAAGGATGCACACTATCTATTCGGGTAATAAAACCAATAGCAGGGCAATAACAAGAATCAACTTAGTTAGCCATTCGACCTGACGGTGGCCCGTATTTTGTTCCTTGCTGCCGACTGCATCCGCCGCATAAGTGTTCAGGCGCTGCTTCAGTTGCTTATCGATGGCAAGCTTGCCGATCAGAGCCGCCAGCATCAATAAGGTTAAGCCCATGTGCCAATAAGCCGCTGACAGGCGACCGATAATCCGAATCATGTCAACGACGGACAATAATACTGTCGAGGCAAGCGCTAACCGATTATATTTGTTCCAGGCGTTAATAGATATCTCTTCAAGCGTCGAGGCCATTCCCGAATCAGAGCTTAAGGCCAGCTTCTCAGACAAAAGTGGACGAACCGCAGCGGCCATGACAATGGCTCCGCCTACGATAAGGGCCAACGCAAAATTTTCAATGGCTTGCAAAATGAACATAAACATAGTAAACATCTCCTTTTTAACTACAGTTTAATGTTTTAGTTGGTTGACCAACCAATACTGTTTAAAAAAAGAAAAGCGGCCCCTTAATCCGTAATATTATATCTAGCTCTCAACATTGCCTCGAGCTCCAAGTATGCACGGTCTATATCAAACTCCGGATTCAGCAGCTTCTGCAAAGCCAACCCGTCAAAGCAGGCCAGCATAATTGCTGCCACCGAAGCCGCTTCTTCTCCGGTATTGCCAACAATCTTGTGCAGAATTTCCTCAATCCCGATTCGTGCATTCTCCAGCAAGGCATCCACATTATCCGAAATTTGCGGATTGCGGAGCCCCAGGGCAAATAATTCGTATCTGAGTTTATACCAATCGGGCTGCCTTTCAACACGATCTTTAGGTTCGTTAAGAGCCGCCTTCGCAAGATGCCCGGAAGGTACGCTGGATTGAAGCCGCTGCATATCCTGCGTGTACTGCTGGGAGGAAGCTAATAGCAGATCAGTCAAGATTTCTTCCTTATTGCGAAAATAATAATGAATCAATCCCGGCGTGATCCCTGCCTCGCTGGCTATATCCTTAATGGAGGCCTTCTCGTATCCCTTTTCTGACATCACTTTATATGCCGCTTCAACGACTTTATCCCGCTTTTGTTGTACCATTCAATCACCGCATTTTCTATATTTGGTTGGTTGACCAATTATGTCAAATATAGCATAGTTGCAAATGGGCTGCAATGATGGCTTGATTCGCACATAGAACAAAAGCCCAACCTCTATACGGCCGGGCTTAACAATCCGCCTTCAATTAATACGGTTACTCATCCAACAATCTTAACCTAAGAATGCAATAGAATTTTTCACTTTCCTTGCGAATGAAATAGGATTATCGATTGACTCCCAGTGGATATACATAAGACGCGGATTCTCAAACAACCAGTGGTTGTGGACTGCCGTTACTTTAATCCCGTTTTTTCGAAGATTGCTCAGCAATTGGTTGACTTGGCCCTGGAAGAGAGCCGTTTCCCCTAAACAAAGCGCGCGGCCTGAACTGTCCAGCGATTCAAACGAGAACAGCTGATAACGCACCAATGGAGAGGTTGTCTTTCTACCCAAAATGGAAGCCTTTATTCTCCTATTTCGAGATACAAAACAAACCGGTCCTTTTGTAATTTCATGCTCTGTTCCGCCCAAAATACGTGAAAATTGGTTGCATAGCCTTTTAAAACGAGGACTTGCCTTTACTTGTTCCGCCATAGAATTCATCCTTTCAATTCATAGTAAGAAACATCGGCCAAGCTGCATTAACCCAAGAATGCAATGGATTCTTTTGTTTTTTTGGCAAATACAATAGGATTCATAATGGCTTCCCAATGCATATACATGAGGCGCGGATTTTCTTTTAGCCAGTGATTATGAAGGGCGGTTACTTTGATCCCCCGTCTACGGAGATTCGATAACAATCGATTAACCTGGCTTTGATGTACGGCAGTCTCACCCAAACAAAGCGCGCGGCCTGACTTATCCAGCGATTCAAACGAGAACATTTGCATTTGAACTAACGGGGAACGAGTTCTTCTTCCCAAGATCGTCTCATTTAAATTCGTCATTCGCGTGACAAAACAAACCGGCCCCTCATCAATTTCAGATTCGCCCCCCAGGATTTTTCCAAATTGGGTACACAGCCTTTTGAATCGCGGACTTACCTTTATCTGCTCTGCCATATAAATCCTCCTTTGATCATTTTCTTTCTAACCATCTTATGACTAGAGGAGAGAAGTGAATTGGACGAATCACTCATTTGGTGCAATACAAGGCAGTCAACTAATCCTTCCAGGAACCCAAAAAGAAAAATAAGACACTAACCTTCAAAGGTCAGTGTCTTCCGTCAAGTTTATTTTGTTGATTCCCGTCTAACCGCAATAATACTCGGTTCAGCTCCAATCGTGCGGCGGAGCTTTTTTCTCGCTTCCACCGGCGTTCTGGCTGTGATTGGAGCTACTTTTTGTTCACCGTCGATTTCATAGGTTACAAGAAAACATTTCTCACCACATCGCATATCGCATCTTCCTAACACGAATAATTACAGCAGCCGTCCAAACAGGTCCTCTAAATCCTTAACCTCGGCTAGCCCGTTAACCTTAACTCTGCCGTCAGGCGCAAGGCGAACCTCAAGCCTGTTCGGAATCTCTGTCAGCTGATCCTGGAGGTGAAGGTACCTATCCGACAGGAAATGATAGCGCTGATTGGAGGATCCTACCCAGGGACGACTCGTATCCAGACTTTCTTTTTGAAAAGGTCCATCAATCAGCAGATCGGTAACCGCCAATAAGTCGAGGTAATCCTGATTTCCCGAGCCCCGTAAATTTTCAATCAGATAACCCGTGAAGTTCATGACAGATAGCCCCTCATTTTTAAGAATACCGCCTAACTGAGCTAACGCCCGGGCTTGGGCAAAGGGTTCCCCTCCGAGAAAGGTAACTCCTTCAACTTCAGGACCCTGCAGAATCTGTTCTGCCAGTTGTTCTACCTCCATTGTAACCCCGCCGTCTGCCGCCCAAGTAAACGGAACTGCGCAGCCAGGGCAATGAATGGGGCATCCTTGTACCTGAATACAAGCACGTATGCCGGGCCCCTCCACTTTGGTCACAGGTATAAATTGATGTACTCGTAGTAGCATCAGTAATCCACCACCCGAGCGTTTGGCTTCATAGGGGATGGCGACGAGGATAAGGCTTGTTCTATAGGCGTAAAAACAACCCGTTTCCGCAATCTGGCCACTTGATGAGGCTTTAATCCTAATAATTCCCCCACTTCTTCAGGAGACCGAAACCCGCCAATCGCATCACGCTGCTGCACGATTTGCTCGGCCCCAACCGCTCCAACGCCCAGAACTTCAATCAATTCATCCATGGATGCGGTATTAACATCGACAGAGCCAGGCTCGCCCGTATCCTTAGCTTGTTGCACCTGCTCCAGGGCTGCTTCAATCGAGTCCTCTATCGACTGTGGTGTCGGCATAAACCGAGGAGCTGGCATTCCGGCTGGAAAGACAAGTTCAGCCATTTCCGGCTGACTCATGAACGGGATCCAATCCGGCATTCCCGGCTGCCATACATGGCTCTCTTCCGGACGAATTTGTCCGCTTCCCAATAAACTTTTAATAAGATAAATATCGTATGGACCGTAGGACTGACCTGCAATGGCCACATTCCACTTCTCTGTTGGAGCGGGCATGGGTGGGGC
Organism: Paenibacillus sp. YSY-4.3; assembly: GCF_054767475.1. Classification (NCBI taxonomy): domain Bacteria; kingdom Bacillati; phylum Bacillota; class Bacilli; order Caryophanales; family Paenibacillaceae; genus Paenibacillus; species Paenibacillus sp. YSY-4.3. The sequence continues at coordinate 789,376 of NZ_BAABMC010000002.1, forward strand.
GCTCACCTCGTCCTGCGTGTGTTTGTCATTAGATTCAGCTTGATCCCCAAATACCGTAATGATATAGCTCTGAATATCCTGTAGCAACTGAACCAAGGCGTCCTTATCAAATTGCCCGGAGGACATACTGAAAAAGTTGCCTGGACCAAGTTCGATGTCATAATCTCCGCTCCGCATGATCACGACCTGTATGAACTCCTCCCAGTTCAGGTAATTCTGTCTGGTATCCGTCGCCCAGTCATTGCGCCAATATACTCCGGCTTCGGTAATAAGCAGCCCATTTTTACCGCTGCCAAATACGGTAGCGTCTATAAAAGCAATGGCATGCCCCTGAACCTGGACCGATATCGCACTGCAAAACTTAGACAATTTGTTGAATGGAATCGTCTCTCCGACGAAATAGCCAGACCCCCAGTAACCCGCGCAAATGCGCTCAATTCTATTAAAATCTATGGATCTCATCCTGTTCAACCCCTGATGTTGATCGTAAGTACTATGGAGTTATCCTCCAGCACTTCTTCACTTTCGACAGTCATGTTCTTTGCTTCCACACGTTCCTTTAGCTTCTCATAGACCATGGACTGCAGGCAGCGCTTATAATCTTCATCTACGTCAGACAGGTACTGGTATACTTTGCGTAAATCAGGCGCATTGTGAACCTCAACGTAAAACGGGCTGTCATGGGATTGGGACTGCCTGAATATCAACAGGGAATCTTCTACTCTGCATTTCATGCCGGAGCCCTCACGGACCGGGTTAACGCCGAATTCCTTCAGTGTTCTGAACAGCAGCTCCCCGTCTCGAAAATTGGTAGGAAAGGTGGCTACGGACTCGGCAGCCGCTGTGGCTGCTGTCATGGTCATCGTTTCGCTCTGTCCCTGAAGCTGTTCAAAAATTTGCCGCCCAGCCGCCTGGTTGATTTCAGCCATGAATTGCCTGACTTTCTGCCTGGAATCAGATCTCCCAAAGATCGCTGTCCATTTGCCGTCTACGAGCTCCCAGAAGAAGTACAGATCTTCGCCATCGATATGGGTTTTATAGCTTCCCCCCCATTTTTCGGCATCGTACCCGGCCTTGCGCACCGTACGCACAAGTTCCGTCTCGTTCTGAAAAGTGGAAGGCTCCTTCACCTGCATCGACTCGACCCATCTGTCAAATTTGTCTTTCCCCATTACCAGACGCAGCGTAAGCGCGACAGGGATCATTGAGATTGAAACCGACATTTATACTCCCCCTTCTCTGGTACGGATATGATTCAAATCCTGCTGCTGATTTTCCACTTGCTCGGTTTCATAATATTCATCCGTATATTCAGAATCTATCGTTTCCGCGTCGAGCAGCTGTTCTAGAATTTCAATATAATCCGTGCAGGATTTCCCCTTGATCCCTATGACGTCTGCTTTAATTTGCCCATCGGGAAAAATTTGGACTCGAATCTGTTTCTTTGCCATATCCCCCGCTCCTTTACCCAAATCTCAAATGTTATGTATTTATTCGACATACGGAAATATATCCCTGCCTCGACAAAAAGGCCGCCTCAAAGCGAATCGCTTTTGAGTACGGCCTTTATCTGTATGAAGCGGGGCGCTTCCTATTTCAAAATTTCTTCAATACGGTTCAGAACATCTTCGCTAAGATCGATGCCCGACGCTTTGGCGTTCTCCGTTACTTGTTCTGGACGGCTGGCGCCAACAAGCGAACTCGCTACGTTCTCATGGCTCAGAATCCAAGCCAGCGCAAGGTTGCCCACGGTAATTCCCAGCTCTGCTGCAATCGCTTCGAGCTGCTGAACCTTGGCAATCTTCTCTTCCGTGATTCCTTTGCGCACCCATTCGATCTTGGCCGCGCGGCTGTCCTGCGGAATGTCGGTAGCGGACGTGTATTTGCCGGTCAGCAAGCCTTGCGCAAGCGGAGAGAAAACGACTTGCCCAATGCCGGAACGTTCGCAGAGCGGGATGACTTCCTTTTCGATATAGCGGTCGAACATATTGTACACAGGCTGATTGACGACGATACGATCCAGCAGATAACGGTCAGCAACGCCAAGCGCTTCTGCGATTTGGGAAGCTTGCCACTCGCTGACGCCAGCATATAACACTTTGCCTTGGCGAATCAGATCATCGATGGCGCGCAGCGTTTCGTGCAGCGGCGTTTCCGGATCATGGCGGTGGCAGTAGAAAATATCCACGTAATCGTGACCAAGGCGCTTGAGGCTGGCGTTGGCCTGTTCAACGATATGCTTGCGCGACAGCCCGCGGTCATTCGGACCTTCGCCCATGGGCCAGAACGCTTTCGTAGCCAGCACGTAGGATTCGCGCGGATAAGCCTTCAAAGCTTTCCCAACCAGCTCTTCCGCGGCACCCTTCTCATAAACATTGGCTGTATCGAAGAAGTTGATCCCCAGGTCATAGGCAGTTTTAATGGAATTTACCGCGTTCTCGCGTTCTACATAACCTCCGTATGTCAGCCAACTACCCAAGCTGATTTCGCTGACTTTTAGTCCGCTTCCGCCTAATCTTCTATATCTCATCTTATAGGCCTCCTTAATAAATGTTGTAACCCTTTTCAATCTCCCTTTTCATTCTATATAATCTCATATACAATTTGAAGAAGTGAAATGTTTTTCACTTAATTATATGAGATATAGATACTATACAAAGTATAGTAATGATATATCGGAGGGATACACTAATGACAACAACCAAAAAGGCTAGCAGCTATATTCCTAAGACGCCTGAACATATCGAATGCAACATCGAAAAAACATTGGACGTTCTGGGTGGCAAATGGGCGTTTCTTGTCATCCGGGAACTGTTCTGCGGCACGCTCCGGTTCGGGGAACTGCAGCGGAAAATCCCTAGCATAAGTCCTCGTGCATTGACCAGTACACTCCGGCATTTGGAAGAGAAGGGGGTTCTGGAGAGGAATGTATTCCCGACGGTGCCTGTGACGGTCGAATATTCGCTGACTCCGAAGGGGCAGGATCTGCACGTTATATGCCATGAGATGAAGCTGTGGGCGGCCCGTTGGACTTAAGAGGCCTGTTCTCCTTTTACCGCCTAAGCCAGCCACAGCGTCTAACCCCGCAGCAGAGATTCCGCACCATCGATATAAACGTCTGTGCCCGTGATATGTGACGATCGGTCACTAAGCAGGAACGAGACAAGCTCTGCAACCTGCTTTGGACTGGCCGGCCGGTGCTCAAGCGGCATGCCGCCATGCGGTAAATGCACCGGAAGCTCCACGGCTTCGAGTGCCGGTTTCTCATCTATGCTTGCCTGAATATTCGTTTTCACACCGCCGGGACAGATGGTATTCACACGAATGCCGTATCCCGCCAGTTCAAGCGCAGCCATTTGGGCAAAGGTGGTCAACGCTCCCTTCGATGTGCTGTACGCCGACATCCCCACCTGTGAGATTACGCGGTTACCGCTCACCGAGCTTGTAATCACAACACTTCCTCCCTGCCGCTTCAGATGCGGAACAGAATATTTGACTGTCAGGAAGGTGCCCTTTAAATTCGTGTCCATCACCTGGTCCCAATTTTCGGGCTCCATCTCCTCAATGGACGTTAGGTCGCCTACGATGCCGCCGTTCGCAAAAACACCATCGAGCTTCCCCCACTGCTCGACGGCCGACTGCACCGCTTGTTGGACATCGCTGGGTTTCGTCAAATCGCAGGGAACCGCCAAGGCCTCCCCGCCCGCTGCCAGAATAGGATCGACCGTCTCCACCGCTCCATCGAGATTGATATCGGCTACGCATACCTGCGCACCATATTCCGCCAGAAGCTCTGCTGCTGCCCGGCCAATACCCGACCCTCCTCCAGTCACCAATACCGTCTTTCCGGATAGCTCGCCGCTCTTTTGCGCCATTTGGTTCATTCCTTCCTTTCACGGTAGGATTATGGACAATCGCAACCTTCGGGTTTATGATTCCCTTGTTTTTACTCTTTGATTACCCAGCTTTACGATCCTAAACGCATCCTTGGAAGTGCGATAACAAGACCGTTTATATAGTAGAATACTTGTAAGAATAATAAACTTGTTACCTAGTTGAAGGAGATCTCATAATGAAACAACCATTAAATATTATCCCTGATAAGTGGAAACGAAATGGGATTGTAACGATCGGCGGCATCCTAATCGGGGCAGGACTTGCCGATTGCCTGCTCGCCATGAATCAACCGGATTTAAATCAAATCGCTAGAGGACTAACCATCTTTAGTGCAGGCCTCACCATCCTGGTCATCATGGATAACTCCAAAACGCAAAAGAACACCGAGGAAATCCAAAAAGAAACCCAACTGCGGTTAGAAAAAGTAGAGGAAAAGCTAAATACAATTCATCAATCTCAACAAATGACGGAAGAACAACTACATGAAATAAGAGAACTGCTGAAACAATCAAATTCGTAGGAAGAGATCTTCTGTTCATGTCGGTAAAATAAAAAACTTCGCAAGCTACCGTAGCCTAGCCAGCTTCTCCAGAAAATCTGCCACGATTTCCAAAGACGCTGTGTCGAAACTTGCCAACAGTTCCATCGCTTTCTGATCCTTCTCCTGGTGAAACAGCCGATGCAGTTCGGCCAATTCGGCGCCAAGCGGAGTCACGAAGAAATAAATTTCCTTCAGGTTGTCCGGCAGCTGGGCTTTCCGAATCAGGCCTTGTTCCAGCAATTTGCGGGTAATTTTGGAGACGGCGCCTTTCGTTAAGCCCATTTCGCGGGCGATATCGATTCCTATAATGCCGTCATGCGCATGGATGACATCCAAAACGTGCAGGCTTGAGATGGATAGGCGGGGCAGCAGCTTTTTCAGTCGATTGTCGGCGACGCGCTCTATAAGCCAAAGCCGGTCCTGATCCTCATCGTTTTCGCTGATGAGGATCCGGTATATTGATTTTTCGATGCGGTTTTTGAGCTGAAGCATATCATCATTTATATCTGACATAAGGCAAGCCTACCTTTTTTTCTTCCCATTATATCATGGTTTCCGCGGAAACCATTTGACAGAGCGTCATATCCTTTGTTATTATTGTTTCCATGGAAACCATATGGCGAAACGTGGTCTTCATGCAGCTTCTACAAAAACCATTTATTTGGAGGGAAATTTTATGAATGAGGTCATCCAAGTCATCCGCCAGCATCGCTCCATCCGCAAGTTCAAAAATACTCCGTTGACCGGCGAGCAAATCGAGGCTATCGTCGATGCGGCACAAATGGCGCCGACCTCGGCGCATATGCAGCCGTTCTCGATCATCGGTGTCACGGATCAAGAGCTGTTAAAGAAAATCGCGGCGCGTTCGGAAAATCCGTGGATTGAGGAATGCGGGTACTTTTTTATTTTTTGCGCCGATCTTCACCGCATGATGTTAGCCGCCGGACCTGACCAGCAAGAAAAAATGAGTGATAACCTGAGTTTCTCGTATTTTTACCAAACCGCTGTGCTAAGTTCCGCGCTTGCCCTGCAAAATGCCAATTTGGCGGCCGAATCGATGGGGCTCGGCGCCGTAATTATCGGCGGGATTACCGGAGCTCTGCCCGAACTGGACCAATGGCTTGAACTGCCGGACTTCGTCATTCCTTTGGTTGGACTTGCAGTAGGCGTTCCCGATGAGTCTCCCGAGCAGAAGCCGCGGTTGCCCCGGTCCGCCGTGTTTTTTGAGAACCGGTATGATCATGATCTTAAAGCACAAGTCGAAAGGTATGACCGGGAAATTGAGGAATATTACGGCGCGCGAACAAACAACAAGCAGAAGGCCAGTTGGTCCGGGAAGTTCATCGCCATGCTGGATAGAGATTTGCCGTTAGGCGGATATACGGAATATGTGAGAAGCAAAGGTTTTGATCTGAAATAGACGAACACCAACAAAATCGAGTTGAACTTTGGAGATCAGTGAGAAAGTTGTCCGCCATCCACTGCATAAACATATCCGTTACAGAAGCTTGCAGCATCGGAAGAAAGGAATACTACCATTTCAGCGATTTCTTCCGGTTTAGCGGCACGGCGCATGGGAACGTTGGAAGTAACCTCCGCCCATTTGTCTTCGTCATCTTTCCACATTTGAGTCATTGGTGTTTCAGTTAGACCTGGTGCAACGGTGTTTACACGAATGCCGTCTTGGGCGTAGTCAAATGCAGCTGCTTTGGTTAAACCGGTAACCGCGTGTTTTGCAGCAACGTATGGGGCCATATTAGGATCGGCGATTAAACCTGCTACTGAAGCAGTGTTTACAATGGTACCGCCACCGTTAGCAACCATATATTCAAGTTCATATTTTACAGCAAGGAATACGCCTTTTACGTCAACAGCCATGACTTTATCAAATACATCTTCTTCAATATCTGCGAATTTGGCTGGTTTATTTAAAATTCCCGCATTATTGAATGCGTGATGCAATCCGCCAAATTGGTTTACTGTTTGTTCAACAAGTGCTTTTACTTCCTTCGAGTTTGTTACATCCGCTTTAAAGAATGCGGCTTCTCCGCCTTCTTTTTGAATCAGTTCAACCGTTTCATTTGCTTGCCCATCCACGTCACCAATAGCCACTTTCGCACCACGGCGTGCAAAAGCAATCGCTGTTGCGCGACCAATACCGGTGGCAGCTCCAGTGATCAATACAACACGGCCGTCAAAATCTTTTAGGCTCATCTCATTACCCCCTAGATTTTTCTTGTTAAGCTTCTCAGATTTAATATTCCGTTGCCGACTTTAGATTATTCGCTGCCGCTAATTTCCATAGAATATTCGAACCTGAAAATGAGAAAACCCGCTCAATGAGCGGGCTTTTTTAGGCTAAATCACATTATCCTTTGTATGCCTCTTGCAATTCCGCAATATTAAATTTTTTCATTTTAAGAAATGCTTTTGTTACGGAAGCCAACTGCTCCGGTGTACCCTTACTCATCATCTCGTCCATATCTCTCGGCACGATCTGCCAGGACAGACCATACTTATCTTTCAGCCAGCCGCATTGCTCAGCTTCAGGAACCGCAGAGAGCTTGTCCCAGTAGTAGTCAATCTCATCTTGTGTGTCGCAATACACCATGAATGAAACTGCCTCGTTGAAACTGAATCTATGCTCGTGCGCGCTGTCCATTGCGGTAAACCACTGATTTTCAAGCATGAATTCAGCGAACATGATCGTCCCTTCTTTGTCAGGCTCCATACCTTTGGGGTAGCGAGCAGTATGTCCCTGCTTTGAAGCCTTAAATATGGATAAGTAAAAATGAATCGCCTCCTCCGCTTTACCGCATATATCACCGACAAACAACATCGACGGTATGATCGTAGGGCGTACTTCGCCTTCCGGGTTCGTAAGAATTAACTGCCACGTCAAACCATACTTGTCCTGAATCCAGCCATATCTCTCACTGAACGGATACTTATCAAGCGGCATTAACGCTGTGCCACCATCAGATAATTTGTTCCAAACCTCATTCAATCTCTCTTCCGCATCTTTGTCCTGGGATGGGTCAAAATTAACCATGAAAGACACCGATGGATTGATTTTAAAGTAGGGTCCTGCGCTGATCGCCATGAACTTTTGACCCCATATTTCAAAAGAGACTTGATCGCTATCGCCAGACGGTGTGTTATGTAATGTGGTTACATTCGTAATTTGTGAGTCCGGGAACAAGGAAACATAAAACTCCGCTGCTTCTTTGGCCTCCTTGTCGTACCATAAATGCGGAACAATTGTTTGATCTGTTAAACGGGTTGACATGATTCAACGGCCCCCTTTAAAGAAGATTTTTGACAACTCTATAATGTTATATACTTCCTTTTTTTCTCACACTACTTACACTACAATATAAAGATAGTCCATTCAATAGATGATGTAATGTTGAACAATCATAAAGAGGTGTTGTCATTGTCATGAAAAAACGATTCGTAACTTTGTTGTTGGGATGCCCCATGCTTTTCCTTTTGCTCTCAGGATGTACGGAGCATTATAAAACGGATTACATCAAGAAATTCGGCGCCTATCTCAACTATTCTTTAGGCCCCTATGAAGTGCTGGAGGAAGAAAAAATCCATTGGCGAGCGAATCCCTTGCCTGTGAAAGGAACGGGTTACCGGTGGGTTGTCGCATTTTCCGATGATCGCGGAATCCAAAGGGAATTTGAATTTCGCAATTATGGATACACCCAAGGAGGGGATAAGCCGAACTTTGGCTACGCGGTCATGGATTATGCCTTGGGACTAGGCGAAGAACAAATTAACTCGGATGTGCTGTCAAAATATTTTAAACCGGAAGAAATCGGATTGCACGAATACGAAACGAATGCAACCCAAACATCGGTAGCCGTGTTCAACGAATACCTAACCAAGGGTGAGGACTATTATGCCAGCTTTGTTGATCCCAAAAAAGGACTGCGGTTGAAATCTATTCACCCGAAACAGCTCGTTAATGATTGGGGAACTTCCTATAAGTTTAAATTCTTCACTTTAATCGACGATGAAGAGCAAATAAAAGAGTTATTAGCTAAAATCGAGCAAACGTTAAGAGATTATGCTAAGTATGTGGACAACTACGATCTGCTTCCCGTCGACGTAGTAGTCGAAGATTATGGACATGGATATTACGGGACTTATGATAAGGATAGGGACTCGTTCACCTGGATTACCATGGAGGAATACCACGAGTCGCTACGATACATAGACGGACATTTGAAAGAACTCGGAAGCGTGATCGTCAACGGCAAGGAATATCAGGTTAGAAAAAATTACAAAGAGGGAGACACCTACGTTTCTGTCCACCAGGTCAAATATTGTACGACAACCAAGCAATATCATATTGATGATTTTGAAGACGTACTGGTTCTACTCGGAATTCAGGTGTCTTCTCCAGACCACGGTAAATACAAGTGGAAATTAGGCTCGGATACTTACCTCGTCAATAAATTGGGGGGCTGGACTCTGAAGAAGAACGGGGAAAAAAAGAACCTGTTGCAATATCATGGTCATGAATGCGGAGGGCTCTCCCAATCCGATTTTGAAATGGTGAGCAACGCCACGGTATATATAGATGAGGAAAAAGAAGCGCTTGTCGTTACGAGTCAGTGAGTGACCATAAGGACCTGCAGTGTTATCTCTGCCCGAAGAAAAACCACTAAACGTTAGGTTTAGTGGTTTTTTGCTGGAAGTAAACAATTACATCACCGTGTTACCCATTCCCGTATTGGAACGGACGAGAATTTCATCGTATTCGACTTGGTTGTCTGCGTTGCCTGTTTTTCGCGACAGCATGGTGCCCACAAAACCAGCGAGGAAGCCAAGCGGAATAGAGACAAGACCCGGAGTCGTCAGCGGAAACCAGGGTTCCCCAACGAAGATCGCCTTTCCGGCTTCCGGATGAAATACGTTTGGACTGACGATAACGAGTCCCACGGAGGCGATCAGACCAACCACCATGGCCCAGATTGCCCCGTTTGTATTGAATCGCTTCCAGAAAATCGTATATAGGATCACAGGCAGGTTTGCACTTGCAGCAACGGCAAACGCCAGCGACACTAGGAAAGCAACATTAAGATTCTGGGCAAATAAAGCCAGTAGAATGGAAATGATAGAAATCCCAATGGAAGCGTAACGTGCCATACTGACCTGCTGCTTCTCGGTAGCCTTCCCTTTTCTCAAGATTTGATTGTAGAAGTCATGGGAGAAGGCAGCCGCGGCGGTAAGCACAAGTCCTGCTACAACGGCGAGAATGGTCGCGAAGGCTACGGCAGAGACAAAGGCAAACAACATATTGCCGCCCAGCGCTTGTGCGAGCAGCGGAGCAGCCATATTCCCCGCTTTATCCGCAGCGGTAATATCGCCATTTCCAACGAAGGCGGCAGCACCAAAGCCCAGGAAAATCGTCATCACATAAAAAATGCCGATAATCCAAGTTGCGTAGACAACGGAGCTGCGGGCTATTTTTGCATTCTTAACCGTAAAGAAGCGGACAAGAATATGAGGAAGGCCGGCAGTTCCAAGGACTAATCCCATCGTCAAGGACAGGGTATCCAGTCCATCTTTATACTTAACGCCAGGATTAAGGAACTTCTCTTGGAGTGGCGTTGCTTCTTTGACATGATCGAACATGCCTGTGATGCTCCAGTTGAATTTGTGCAGCACCATAATCGAGATTAGAAGCGTTCCGGCCATCAGCAGGACCGCCTTAATAATCTGCACCCAACTCGTTGCGTGCATTCCGCCAAAAGTGACGTAGATAGTCATGAGAATCCCTACGATGATAACAGAAGTTGCAAAATCAATACCAAGAAGCAGCTTGATCAAAGCCCCTGCACCTACAAGCTGGGCAATCATATAGAAGATGGATATGACCATCGTATTAAACGCAGCAAACCCGCGAATTTTTGCAGTTTTAAAGCGAACGGCGATCATATCTGCAAAAGTATATTTTCCTAAATTTCTTAAAGGCTCCGCAACTAAGAATAGGACGACTAAGTAAGCGACAAGGAATCCGATACTGTAGAAAAATCCATCAAATCCAGCTAGCGCAATCGAACCCGCAATCCCTAAGAACGAAGCCGCTGACATATAGTCTCCGGCAATCGCCATCCCGTTCTGCCAACCGGTCAATCCGCCGCCAGCCGTATAGAATTCACTTGCAGAATTATTCTTTTTCGAAGCCCAGTATGTAATAACGAGTGTCAGGGCAACGATCACTAAAAACATAATAAATGCAGCTGTATTCATATGATTACCTCTCCTTCTCAGCTATAATTTGATCGGAGATTTCATCGAACTTGGCAGCTTTTTTGTAGTAGATCATACAAAGCGCCCAGGTCATGATAAATTGCAGAAAAGCAAAGACCCAAGCCCATGTGATACTGCCGTAGAAGGAGTGGTTCAGGATGTTCGTATAGGAAGTCAGAATCGGCAGAGCGAAATAGAAGCAAAGGAAGAAGATCGTGAAAGGAATAATGAATCTTTTCTTGGTTCGAATCAGCTTTCTAAATTGATCCGACTTCGCGATGGATGAGTATTGTGCGGGAGTTAGCTTCTGCCTTTTCCGATCAGTGGTTAATGGTTTACTTACCATCGGTAATCCCCTCTCATTCGATTTTATTTACCTGCAAAGTATAAAAACGAAGCGCTTCCAACATCCGTCAATGATTAAGGGCCACCACCTTTAACAAAATGTGAACAATTTATGGATATGCAATTTGAAAATATTATACAACAAGATTTAAAATTGTAAATATATTAGTTTATTTGTATTTTATGTAACATGGAAGATTCAAATCATCATCAAGTCTACAATTTTACTCTTAAAATGAGAAAAACCCACTCAAAGAGCGGGTTTTCAGTATATATATCCCTACATATTCCTATTGATTCCAATATTGCTGGGCAATTCTTTGTCCTTGATTAATTTTTGCCCACTGCTCAGCCTCAGTTAATTCATTACCGCCATCACAAGAAGCAAATCCGCATTGATGGGATAGCAGCAATCGATCCTTGTCAATAATACTCGAGGCTTCATCAAGCATTCTGATTACACGCTCTTCATCATCAAGCGTATTCGTTTTAGATGACAGCAAGCCAAGTACAATTTCTGTTTCCGGCTTATCCTTGAAGACTGCAAGCGCCTCAAGCGAACCTGCACGTTCATCATCCCATTCCAGGAAGAAACGGTCATATTTAAGCTGCTTCAGGAACAGATTAGCAATTTTCACATAGGAGCCGCCACCCATATTACGGGAATCATAGTTGCCACGGCAGTTGTGCGTCCACATTTTCAAACCTAAACTATGACCAAAATCAATCAATGTATTGTTAATGTCAATAAATTCAGTAGCAAGAGCTTGTACTTCCTCTTGATTGATATTTTCACCGGTATACGGAGAATTCGGGTTGTCATCCGCAAACAGTTCCCATAAGCAATCGTCAAATTGCAGAATTTTCCCTCCAGCAGCAGCAAACTCCTCAACAAATTCCTTATATGCCTTGACTAGGCCATTTTTAAGCTCATGTCTATTTTTATAAACCGCATCTGTGCCGCCAATATTATCCGACCATGACAACTCACCAAAAATATGGGATGGAGAAGGTACGCATAACTTCGTTTCACGGTCGCCAGCAAGAGCTTGGAACTTTTTGAATATTTCAATGAAATGATGGTTCTTTCCGCTCAATTCACCTGTAATGCGCAAACCGATATCTTTTCGTGTCTCATATTTCGAACTTCCATCAATGTCACGGAAAAAATATCCATGATCCGCAATATAGCGATCTATTCCTTGAAATCCCCAAACAAAATCTAGATGCCACATGGATTTGGAATATTCACCATCCGTTATAATCGACAAGTCTTGCTCAATTTGTTTTTCAATCACAGTCTGAATTGCCTCAGTTTCACACTGCTCATAGCCCTCAAAATCTTGATAAAATGGATAGCTGATGTCATCACGATGTTCTATTTGTGTTTTATATTTCAATAGCTCAGACGGTCGCAACAAACTACCTACTATTTGGAATCTACTGCTCATTCAAAAAACCTCCTCGGTCTATCTCGTGTGTAATGCCTTGATTGTAGCATTGAAGAGGGCCTTATAGGTAACACTCAAAAGTCATAACTAGTTATAGCTAAAAGCTATAACGGGAATGGCTACGAATTATGGAACAATTTCAAAAACAGTACCTTGGTTAACATCAGTTACTTTCATAGAGCTGTAAACCCCTAAATACAGTCTGGTTTGATCTAAATTCGTCCCCAAACTCACATAATAAGCGGATTGAGATCCAAAATTATAATCGGTTTCAATAACACTAAAATCATTTAGTTTACAATCCGCTCTTACCCTAGTATAAGCTAACACCCCTCTAACCGGAGGCCCAGCTCCTTCTTTCCGGGCAAGATCGGTAAACACAACACTACCTGTTAAATTGGGGATTTGATTCCCTATATATGACTGGACACCTGTAAGTGCAGTTCCTCCAAACTTATCAGGTCTGGGATCTTTATGAAAATAACTTATTAAAGGCTGAATACGCCTCACAGAAGTTTTTATGGCTTCATTGTAATAAGCAATTGTTTTCTCATCCAAAGTCGGATTTGCAGAGCACCCCTTTATAAACGAAGTAGGAAAAGCACCTTCCCACCCTCGCCAGCCAAAGTTAATAAATCCTTCTTGTTCAAGCTCAGAATTCATTGAAGAAGCTTGAATAAGCTGAGTAACCGGTATGGGTTTATAATGAACGAATGAAAATATCGATTCTACCAAATCCTGGCCCACACTTCCCACATATTTAATATACGAATTATAATACCTTTGAAATGAAATGCCTGTTATATTGCGAACCCCTTTGGCAATTACCGTAAGGGTTTCCTGAATAGATGCGGGAAGTTCATTAAAACGTGTGACTACAGGTGGATCATTGATAAATGTAGGCTTAACTACATCAATTTCTATGATTTTACCGGCTATCTCCATATCGTCCTGACTTAAATTAAATGGATCATACCCTGATCCTCCATCTCCGGTTGTTAGAATAAGCTTTCCTGTTTCAGGTGAAAAGTTTAAGCTATTGACACCGTTATGATTAAAAAATGGTCTTCTTAAATGAAGTAATGTCCGCCGTTTTCGAGGTTGACCATTCGATTGTAAAATCCATTCTTCAACGGTATCAACATGATCATATTGAGTTTCTCTGTTTACCCACCTTAAGTTTAAAGTTCCGGGATCACACGGATTAGGCTTAAAATGTTCAGAAAGAGCACCTGGACCTTGTGTTCCAGCTACTGAATAATGAAGATAAAACAAACCGTTATAATAAAATTCGGGATGAAACGCCAGCCCGATCAATCCCCGTTCATCATATCCACCACGAGAAACACCCGGTTCAGAAGTACCTAGCTTTATGACTCGCGGGCGAATATCCAAAAAAGTCCTTATATCTCCATTGCCTATGTAAAAGATCTCTCCTACCTGGGTTGCAATAAACAATCGTTCAACTGAATCACCCGGAAGTATAGCTGTTTTCATAACAGTGGGTAGATTTATCTTACTTACAATGGGCCGTAAACTCACCTTAACTTTCATCAACTAGCATCACACTCCTTCCCCTTAATTATTATTCTTGCACGGCCTTTTTTAATCTCGCTAAGAGCCGGAGACTAATTTCCGCCCATATCCCGCTATAAAGCAAGCAAAAAAGAATGACATACACGCTGATGTCAATCTGAAAGTTTATGGGGACCGTCGGTCCGAGTATTGGAAAACGAAAGGCATATACCACTAGTGCAATCCCCATCCATAACGCGACTGAGGAAAATAATATAACTTGAATCCGATTCTTTAAATGTGTAATGCCGAAGCCTAATGCTAATCCAAGCAATCCTGTAGTAAATGGGAAGACGATTAATTCGCTTGGTTGAATAAGAAGCAATAACAAGCAGCTAAGTGCATGGGCAGTAAGGCCTGAGCGTAACGAAATGAGCGTCGATAATACAATTGGGGCAGTAGAAAACGGGCTGATCAAGTATCCCGGTCCTGGCAAAAATCCTCCCGCCGATTGGAGTAATGCGGTAAGAGCGCTGAAAAACGCAATGATGATCCGAGTTTTCGTTTGATTTTCACGAGCCCGGGGTAATATTTTTTCGGACATTTGCGGTAACGGTTTTATCCAATAATTTAGGAGAAGTTCACGCATTGCTCTGAAGCCTCCCGCCTTCCTTTATATTGGGTACAGAAGAATAAATGGAAGCAAGATCGCCAGAATCAAAACGATGATATCGTGTTTAGCTATTTTCAGTTGAACATAACCCGTTCGCTCGCATCCGGGCTGATAACATCGGGACTCCATGGCCTCTGACAATCGTTCTGCCCGCCTTAAAATCATGAGGAGTAAGGGTGTCAAAAGTAAAAACATATCTTTCCCCCTCCCTGCTATATTCCATCTGCCGTTATGCAATCCACGAACTCTCTGTGCCTGCATGATTTGCATTGTATCCTCCAAAAGAAGCGGCATATAAATAACGGCTACAGTGAACATAAACACAAACGTTTCCGTATTTATCCCTAAGCGACGTACAGGGGTTAATAATTTACGAAGCCCCTCTAGTTGTTTTTCAGGCGGCGTTGTGGATAACATCAATGTGATCATCAGGAAAAAAGAAAGCACTTTTAAAGTCATTAGAGCTGCGGCTTCTATCCCATTTAGACTGGCTTGAACACTACCCAAGATGAACAGGACGACAATAATACCTCGCAGATTTTTCCATACCATAAGAAGATGAAGCCCGGAAAGCAGATAGAAGGATATGACGATAACCATACCTATTGAGCTCGTTATTAATGAGTTGGATAACATGAGGGTTACCAAATAACTGATAGCAAAACCATATTTTGAACGGGGGTCCAGCCGGTGAAGTAAGGAATCGCCTGCTACATACTGCAAGGAGGATAATGCGCCAAAGTTACTCATTGTCCATCTCCGAGATACGTAAAAGTCGTTCAGATACGTAGTTGAGGAGCTTGTTTTCCTGCACGATCTCTGAATCGATTAATTCAGGGAAAACGACTTCAAGTTCCTTACATAGACGCAGTAGTGGGGTTGGAAATAAAGGAAAGCCAGGATGATCAAGTACACTTTGGATTGCAGTTGCTTTCAAGTCATGGACTAATTCTCCGTGATGTAAAAGGATTAAACGATCTGCATGCTCCAATGCATCCTGAAGATCATGAGTAATGTAGACTATGGATATTCGGCGTGTTCGTTGAAGAAAGGTTAGTAAAGCATGGAACTTCATACGGGCTAACGGATCGAGTCCAACTGTCGGTTCGTCCAATATAAGAATATTGGGTTCTTTGATCAGTGCCCCTGCCAATGCAACAAGTCTTTGTTCTCCACCGCTAAGCTGAAAAGGGGATCGATCCTTGTAACGTTCAAAGTCCAGCCCTATTAATTCCATGGCTTCTTTCACTTTAGCCGTGATTTCATGCTCGCTATACTTCATCCTGCGAAGGCCAAAACCGATATCCAGAAATACCGTTTCTTCAAACATCTGGTGCTCCGGAAATTGGGATACATAAGCGATTTTGTTCCATAATTGAGAACGGCTTTTGCGGTTGTTGATCGGGATATTATCCACATACACAGTACCCTTATCCGGCTTCAGCAAACCCGCACTGAGCTGTCCTAATGTGGATTTTCCAGACCCGGATGAACCCATGATCGCAATAAATTGTCCGTCGGGGATGGACATAGTTATAGACTTAACCGCTCTATGCTCCATAGGCGTCCCTTTGGCATGCGTATAGCTTACATCGCAGAAATATATGCCCATATGGATTTAGCCAATTCCTTTTCCGATTTGCAGCCGCCTGACAGCTCTATACCTCTCCTATAAAGTGATTCTTTGAAGCGTACAACAAAAGGCGGTAGAGTATGAGCATCATGTAGAATCTCGGGCTGTTTCATTAAGGTCGGGACATCTCCCTCAAAAGTGAGTCTGCCTTTATTCAATACCAGTACCCGATCTGCCTTTAATATGTCTTCTGGATGATGCGTCACATGGATCACGGTGAATCCCTTTTGATGAAGATCAGACATTAGGCTGTGCAGATGGATGGTACTTTGTGGATCCAACATGGATGTGGCTTCATCGAAAACGATGATTTTGGGGTGCATGACAAGTATGCCCGCAATCGCAACCAACTGCTTCTGCCCTCCGGATAAGGTTCGAACGGGGCGGTTCCGAAACTCCTCCAGTTGCAGTAATTTCATAATACGATCTACTCTCGAAATGATCTCATCCCTTTGGAACATCAGGTTTTGCAAACCGAATGCAATATCTTCTTCAACAGTTATTCCCACCATCTGTTCATCAGGGTTTTGAAAAATAACCCCGACACACTTGCGAATCTTAAGTAGATTCGCCATTTTGATACTTTCACCAAGGACATACACTTTTCCCAAACTTGTTTTCAACAAGCCGTTCATTAATTTAATTAAAGTCGATTTTCCCGAACCGTTGCCTCCCACGATGGATACCCATTCACCCAGACTAATGCTAAATTTTATATCCTTGATGACCCATTCACTTTGCTCTGAATATCGAAATGAAACGTTCTCGAAGAGGACGGCTGGCGATTTGGAGGAATCGGTCATATCGTCACCCCATTTCCTACACTAAAAAAGAGAACATATATATACATTCACCATTTATATGATCGCAGGCTTGTTTGTTATGTTACATTAAAAAGAGCACCCTATTAGGTGCCCTCTTCCTTAACCTTCTATATATTGCGCATTGAATTGCTCAGCCACTTCTAGCATTTTCTGAAAAATAACCTCATGCGATACTGCTACATACAGGTCTCCCTCATAAAATCGGAATGGAACTGTCGCCTCTCCTAGCCGCCAAAGAAAAAAATCTCCCGGAATCTTCATTGTCGTATCAGCTGACCGAAAGGAATACTCCTGTGCATATACAAAGTCCGTTTGAGCTGCAAAATAGCTTTTACATTCATCAAGAGACATGACCTGATCAGGGTGATTACCGTCAGCATTTCTCGTAATTCGATACCTAGTATTCATCCAGTACCCCCACCATCTTTAATACGTTATCTTTATTCGCCGACTTGTGTTCCCAGATGCGAGGAGCAAGCAACTATCCACCCTTTTCCATGGTGCTTGCAAGTTGTTCAGCAAGTGCTACCGCGGCGGAATAGCCGGAGCTCCAGGCCCATTGCAGGTTATAGCCACCGCAATCCCCGTCCACATCCATCACCTCGCCGGCCAAATAGAGCCCAGGCACAAGCTTCGATTCTAGCGTTCCTTCTTTTAACTCTGTCGTATCGATGCCGCCGGCTGTCGTTTGAGCGTTCGGGAAACCATTGGTATCGGTCACGATGAAATCCCAATGCTTCATGAGGCGGCACAAGGCTTTCCTGGTTTTCCACGATAGATCCTGACACAGCATATTCTGGTCCTGATCGTCGATTCCCGCCTCTTTCAAGAGGACGGGGATCAACTTCTTGTTCAAAATACCAATCAGGGAAGCAGCCACCGTCCGGTGCCCGAACATTCCCCAATGCGTATCGAAAAAATCAACGACCTCTTCCTCTGTCCGGTCCGGCATCATGTCAAGCGATAAGGTCACCGTTTCTCCTCTTCCGAGTTGATATGCAGCCTTTCGGCTTAACTGGAGAATCGGCGGGCCGGAAGCGCCATAATTCGTAAACAGCACCTCTCCATACTCACTGCGAATGATTTCACCATTTACAATGATATGCCCCCATCCCTCGAATTTAACTCCGGAAAGATCCTTCAGATATGGGCTATCCAGCTTCAATTGAACAATCCCGGGTACAGGATCGATCAGAGTATGTCCCAGTCGTTGGGCAAGGGTGTAACCAGAGCCATCCGTTCCTGTCTTTGGAGCGGTAAGGCCGCCCGTACAGAGGAAAAGATAATCGCTGGTATATATAACCTCCCCTTCTTCCTCCGACTGGCACTGAATCGTGAACCGCGGATGTTCCTTCGATACGGTAACGTCCAATACTTTGGTTTTGAAGTATATCGGAACATTCCGATCCTCCAGAGCAATCCGGAAAACCTCTAACACCGATGCAGCCTGCAACGACATCGGGTACATTCGGCCATTCTCAATAGCGGTCAGCGGAAGGCCGAGTGTGTTAAAGAAATCAACAGTTTGCCGAACGCCGAATTGCTGCAGCACAGGCAGCGGAAATTCCGCTTGATTGCTATGATATTTGGTGAATAAGTTGGCCGCTTCGTCTGTACCCGTCGCCGTGGATTGGTTCGTAATGTTACAACGCCCATTGCCGGTCGTTAGGACCTTCTTGCCGACCCGGTCGTTGCTTTCAATGATCGCAGTATCGATCCCTCGGTCTCGCGCATTAACGGCGGCCATAAGACCTGAGGCGCCTGCACCGATAATGAACAGCTTGTGGTGCTTTGTAGATTTCGACTTATACATATGTGTTGAATTCATTCCTTTTTCTAATGGGTTCATCTGAAAATGTGTTTCCCTAACGCCATCGCGGCCGCATAACCGGAGCTCCAGGCCCATTGCAGGTTGTAACCCCCAAAGTCGCCGTCGACATCCATCACCTCACCGGTCAAATAGAGCCCCGGAACGAGCTTGGATTCCAGCGTATCTGCGACGAGTTCTTTCGTAGCGATGCCGCCGGCTGTCGCTTGTGCGTGCTCAAAGCTATGGGTTTCGGTCACTTTAAACTCCCAACACTTCAATAACTTATAGAAGACCTTTTTCGTTTTCCACGAGAGATCCTGGCAAAGCAAGTTCGGCTCTTGATCAATTTTTGCTTCCTTCAACAGGACGGAGACCAGTTTCTTGTGTAAAAAACCGACGAAGGATTCCGCGACCGTCCGGTGCGCGAACGTTCCCCAGTTCGTCTCCAGAAATTCGATAACCTCTTCCTCCGTGCGGTCCGGCATCAAATCGATGGATACCGTCACGGAATCTCCCTTCGCGAGATGAACAGCTGCCTTCCGCCCGAGCTGCAAAATCGCTGGTCCAGAGAAGCCGTAATCGGTGAAATGAATTTCGCCGGTTTCGCTGCGGGCGACTTTGCCGTTCACGAGGATGTCGGCTCGTCCTTGGAGTTTGATGCCGGATAGCGCCTTCTGATATGGATATTTCACCTTCAATTGCACAAGGGCCGGAACAGGCTTAACCAAGGAGTGCCCCATTCGCTGGGCAAGTGTATACCCGGACCCATCCGTCCCGGCATTCTGGCCGGTAAGACCGCCCGTACAAAGAAACAGATATTCGCTGGTATAAACAACCTGCTCCTCTGTTTCAGTTCGGCATGTCATCTTAAATCGTGGATGACCTGCCGATACAGTGACATCCAGCACTTTATTGTTAAGGTATACCGGAATGCTCCGCTCCTCCAGAGCAAGCTCGAAAATATCCACCACAGATGCAGCCTGCAGCGACATCGGGTACATTAAGCCCTCTTTCAATTTTGTAAACGGCAGCCCGAGCACATGAAAGTAATCAATGGTTTGACGGATGCCGAATTGCTGCAGCACAGGCAATGGAAATTCAGCCTGATTTCCGTAATACTTACGCGATAAGGCCACCGCTTCGTCGTCCGAACCCGTCGCAGTGGAATCGTTCGTAATATTGCAACGACCATCGCCTGTCATTGAGATTTTTTTCCCAATCCTGTCGTTACCCTCCAGAATGGCAGTATCAATACCCAAATCCCGCGCAGTAACGGCGGCCATGAGTCCTGATGCGCCTGCGCCGATAATAATCAACTTGTGGTGCAATAAAGCTTGATCATCGTGCATGGTTGGTCAATGCACCCCTTGTCCAATGGATTTATATATAGGAAATGTAATTTTTCCGAATGAAACTATGCTATATCAAATTATAACACAGGAGTGTGCACCGTATAATCCCGGTAGAGTATTCCTGACATTACGTCTCATTACAGTAATACCCCAAATATAGCAAAAACACCATCCTTAAGTGGATGGTGTTCATGATCGTTTTTTACAATGAACGATGTCTGTATTTAGCTCTAAAAATGCGCCAACAAAGCTTGATAAGATTAGGAACCGAATGTGCATTTTCGGCAAGATAAGAGAACGCAGTACGGTTTCCTCGCTTCGTATTACACTCGCTACATGAAGCAAGCAGATTGTGTGGAAGATCCGATCCGCCTTTGCTTGAGGGGATAATATGGTCCACTGTCGTGGCGGGACTTCCGCACCACAAACAAGTGTGATGATCCCGTTTTAGCGCAACCTTTCGATAGTCACGAAATAAGAATGGGTTATACAGTAATTGGATCGTCTCCTCATCAATCCAGACGGCACGCGAACGCTCGACTTCCCGCCAAGCTCGATGAGGCAAACACGGTGTTAGTTCTTGACCATCCATATTGAGTACCGATATCATTGTTCCCTCATTATGATTATGATTCATCTATTTCACTCCAACTGTACGAAATGCTTTGACTTATTATAAACAAAAACACCATCCTCATGCGGATGGTGTTCATGATGGTGGAGGCGAACCTTGGCTCAGAAAATCCACAATCCGCCGCCGCATGATGTCTAGGTTGTTTGGGAGATGGCATAATAGCACACTTAATGTTCTAGAACACGTTCATTGACTGCCATTTAATAGGTGGTTTCAACCTTGATCCCTTTTAACTTTCCTGCATAATATCTTTTCGCAATAAAATGCTTTTTCTGCCGGTAATCACGATATTTTCTTTTGCAAGATCATTCAAAACAACAGTAACAGATTCACGTGTAGCACCAATCATGTTGGCTAATTCTTGATGCGTAAGGGGCATATCGATTTTTACCATTCCATCTTCTGCAGCAATACCGAATTTATCGGCTAGCTTGATTAGCAAAAAGAGAACTTGAGCCTTTAAATTACCAAGCGCGATAATCTCAAGCAGCTCCTCCTGTTCATGAAGCCTATTGCTCAATAATTGTAGTAATTTTATTGCCAGCATTGGTCTTTGCAGTAAAAAATTTTCGAATTGATTTTTCGTTAAAGAGCATATAAGCGTTTCTTCTATCGTTTCAATGTAAACTCCTTTCGTACCGAGAGATATAAAATGAACTTCCCCAAACATATTCCCTGAACCTAATATCCCCACCGTAAACTGTTTTCCTTCATCATTTAACTTATAGAGTCTTACTTTTCCTTCCTTAACGATGAACAATCCTTCAACTACCATATCAGGCCGCTGAATAATTGTGTTCTTAGGAAGTTTGTTAAAATGCGTCATGGGAGCCATCTGGTCAAGTTGTTTTAAATCCTCGGTTGAAAGTGACTCGAAAAGGCTAATGCGCGATAAATACCACAATTTATCCATGCTGATCCTCAAGTAACCAATCTAGAATCTTGGGGTTAAAATAATACAGCTTGCGTTCATCCAACACGATAAAGGGGGTTGCGAACCCCCCCAATCCCATCATCTCTTTAAAATGTTGTTTACTATAAGTAACATCAACCAATTCATACGGAGTGTTTTTACGTTTCAAATAACTTATTGCTTCTTTGCAAGAAGGACAATCCGAGGTAACATAAATCCGAATCTTAGCTTTCAAATGGTGCAGCTCCCTATTACAAAGTAATAATTTGCCAACCATTAGTAACTAACGTTGCAATATTAGTATGTCCTTCTGTGTCAATATCTTTGGAGAAGGAGACATCGGCTTGTTTAACAGTCTCAGTTACGTTAAAAGAACTTGCGCAGTGTCCACAAGCTTCAATAACACCAAGCTTTTTTACTGCCTTAAAGAGTGGATTAACCATATGGCTTGGATCTTCCAATTTACTAATCCATAGCACGCCTTGACCGTCAAAAATCAATTTAACTTCATGACCCGCTTCGTGCAGCTCTTGTGTATAAACCAAGGAATGGATGGCTCTACCGATTTCATTCTCTGTTGCATGTAAAAATATAGCTACTTTACTCATCTTTTGATTCCCTCCAAAGTTTAAATTTATTATTTCCGGAATTAGGGTGATCATACATACAATGATCCCTTTTGTTTTGGCTTTAGATTCATGTTACCGGAGAAAAGAAAAATGTTCTGTAAGGTACATTACCAAAGAATATTAAATGGGTAACATATTGGTAGTATATGGGAAATTCAATCCTTGTTAAGGCCAAACTAAAAGACATGAATCCGGTAAAGTACCGAACTCATGCCCAACTAGTCGCCGTTATCAGACTTATTTTAGTCATGCCTTCACCTTGCAAATCCCTTCAACTTACCTCCGATCCAATCTCAATACCCTCGTGAATATTGCGTGCTTTCCTTGAGATTGGCGATATCGTGGCCCGTTGGATTTTGGAAGGCACGAAGCCCAAATGTCGGCGCAACCGCAAAAATGTGGTCAAAGATATCCGCCTGAACCGATTCATACACTCCCCAGTTGGTATCATTACTGAAAGCGTAGATTTCCAATGGCAGTCCGTTATCTCCTGGCGCTAACTGTCTGACAATCAGCGTCATTTCCTGGTGAATTTTCGGATGGTTCCGCAGATATTGATGGATGTATTCTCTGAATACGCCCACATTCGTAAGCTGTCTACCGTTCACTTTGCTTTCCGTATTAATCTGGTGTTCTAGATTGTATGCGTTAATTTCATCTAATCTTGTCGTGACATAATCGGTAAGGAGGTGAATCTTCTGGAACTCCTCAATCATTTCCTCAGTGCAAAAGCCGATGCTGCTCGTATCGATATGGAAGCTTCGCTTAATCCTGCGGCCACCGGACACTTGCATGCCTCTCCAATTTCTGAACGAGTCCGAGATGAGGGCGTAGCTAGGAATCATCGTAATCGTCTTGTCGAAATTCCTAACCTTTACCGTGTTTAACGTAATGTCGATCACATCGCCGTCCGCATTATATTTAGGCATTTCAATCCAGTCACCGACACGCACCATATCATTCGATGATAATTGAACGCCTGCCACCAGGCCTAATATGGAATCCTTGAAGATGAGCATCAGAACAGCCGATAGAGCACCAAGGCCACTGAGAATGATTAAGGGATTCTGACCGATAAGATTCGAGATCACCACAATGCCGCCAACGATGAATAGAACGATTTTCGCCACCTGAATGTATCCCTTAATCGGTCTGATCTTAGAGACTTCATACGAGCGATAAATCGCATCAAAAGCATTGAGCAGTGCATTAAACACCGCCATGGCTACAATAATCATGTACGTTAATGCGGCCTTTTCAATCAAAGCTTGATAGGGAGGAAAGATGGACGCAGAATAATAGATGATAATGGCTGGCACGAGATGCGACAGCTTATGGAACACTTTTTTCTCCAAAATGATATTATCCCACGTATACCGATTGTTATGGACGATATGAATAATCGTCTTCAACACGATTTTTTTGGAAATGAAATTGGCTAGTATAGAGACCACAGCTATAAAAACGACCATGATCATATTCGAAAGATATCCAATCATCTGTTCGCTCATGCCATATCCGTCTAGTTGATTCTTGATAAATTCCATCGTTTCCTCCTAACGCAGTATAGATAGTTTAGATTAGCCTATTATTATAAATTAGATTTTAGTGCTAAGCAAAGTTCAAGATAAGACATTACGGGATTGATTTGGGAGGTACTTGGCAAGACTCTAGGAAAAATCAAAAAAAGACCACCTTCAACGGCGGTCTTTCTGATGCTACATATGGAGGCGAGGGGAGTCGAACCCCTGTCCGAAGGCAACGCCACACGGGGCAGCTTGCTAGAATCTCGCTCCATTATTCATACTGATTCGTATCATACAGCTTGTGATCGGTTCCAGATTGAACGAATGAGGTACAGGTTTCTTTAAAGCGATGGGACTCTCAAAAAAACCGCAAGCCCTGGGGAGAACTCCCAGACGATTGCGGTTTCTTTCATACTAGTGGCAACTTCAGCTATCTTAAATTAATAGTGGCCTTGTCCTTATCTTCTTCGAGCTTAAGAATCAAACTATCTTCTGATGTAGCTACTGTGTCAGGAACTTCCATTACAACAAATCCGGTTTTTGAAGATAGCGGCTTAATACTCTCTTTGCTAAGATCTTTATCTATCATAGTGATCGTATATCGATACTCATATTTGTCCTGGAATATCGCCTTCATATCGACTCCGCCAATCATTGACGTAAAGTTGTCTGCTTGCGTTCCTTCATTAGTAACCGTATAATTTAAAATTAAAAACTTATTGCCCTCGTCCGCACTTGAAGAAAAGTATTCATCACTGACTTTTTGATTGAATTCAAAAGAGTCCAGTACAACTTCCCAATCGCCCAATTTGAACTTGTCACCTACTTTGTAAGCAACCTCTTTCGGCTCTTCAGGCTCCTTAGTCGGTTCTGCTGCAACAGCGTCACCCGTTTGCTCATTATTTGCATTCTCAGCAGTGCCTTGATCCTTTACAGAAGTATTAGTATTCTGCGTTCCTGTTGATGTAGACGCAGCACCTCCACATGCAGTAACCAATAATAACAGTGCTAAAAATATAATTCCCAAACTAGTCTTTCTCAAAACTCTCTCCCCCTTTTTCTACATATTACCACATATTACGAGCCTTATGGTTCTTAGGTTCCCTTTTTTTCAATATTTCGCCTTTCTTTTGTCCTAAATTTGTTAGTCACTACATTAACTTAATTTTTCCACTTCCTATTTCACCAAAAATGTAGAGTTGCTAACGCTACCGTAGAAAGGAATGTGTCACGTAACTTTTGATTTATATGAGAATACAAAAAAACGACCCATTAAGGTCGCTTTTTCTCATGCTACATATGGAGGCGAACTTAAACTTTTAAAAACCCTGTCAGTTGGATACATTCATTATAAGTAGGTTAGTTTAAAATACTAAAGTAGAATAGAAGGCACTTTAAGAACTGTCCCTAATTGCAGTATGCAAATCAATTTAAAATGATGATTGTAGAACAAAATGCTTTATTCCAGATTACGTGAATAAACCTCTTTAATACAAAAGTCGTCATTAATTTTGATAATAATTATTACAATCAACTTCAAAATTAAATAATAATCTGTTTCGTACTGTTTCTCATCATTACTTTTAGTACCGTGCAAATACCTATTTCAAAGATCAAGACCATTAGTGAATTTTGCCTTATTTAAGTAAAAGTCAAAATAATCTTGTTCGTTTCTAGAGAATAAGATACTTTCAAAAGAGACATACCCCTGATTTGCTAAATCATCAATTGTGTTTTTGATATCATCTGGATAGTGCCAATAACTTAATACATCCTTAAAATAAAGCTCTTTTAGAGCATAGACTTTTTTAATGTCAGTAAACTCTTTATAATCACTATCATTTTCACGGATTAAATCATTGTCAAATAACCATTTCATTCTCTGTATTTGATATTCCTGAAATTTGCTTCTTGATACTTTCTCTTTAATTATCAAATCCAAGAAATTTTGATATTTTTCACCTTTATTAGGCAAGTAAAATATTCTGCTCTGGTCAGAAAACAAGAGGTATGATGCTGTTTCGCACCACTCACTTGAAGAGTATACATACTTTTTCTCATTTAATGACTTAATATTCTTGTTCTTCACACTAGATGACGACATCTGGATTAATTCCTGGTCTATTTCACCATCTTCGATTAGTACGTTAAATTGCCTGAATATCCTGTAAATTTCAGGAAGAATAGTCCTGCATTTTTCAAAATACGAGGCATCTTCAGATGGCATCTTTACTATGAAATCATTAATTTCAAATTCTTCTTTAACATAAATGTGAAAAAACCACTCCACCAAATCTTCTAACCTTAATGCTAACCATGTTCTTATCGCTATTTAGTAAGACTACTTCGTCTTGGTATATCGGATATGATATTGAAACTCCTGATTCAACCCCTGCTCCAGTACTGAAAATTTTTTCTTCCTCTTTCTTAAGTTTTCTTTTTGCAAGTAATTTAGTTTTATCAGGAATATTAATGCCTTTACCTGGTGGGAAATTTACAACTTTCCTCAAATCACTTATATTATCATGTGGCGAGTCAATATATTCATCAATTAAATTAAGTATTTCTTTATCCGTTAATGAAGACTACAAAAACAATAGACTCTCTTTTAGATACTTCGAAATTATAGTCTCAGCATTACTAGAGTTACTTAGTATAGCTTCTTTAACTACAGCATCAAAATACTCTGTTAGTTTCCTAAATTTTAGAACTATATATATATGTACATATTCTTTTCCAAGTAGTTCTTTAAATTCATCTTCTGAAATCAGTTTATAAATGGAATTTCCAAAAAGTCTTGGTGTCCATAAAATCAATATCATCATATAATGAAACAAAATTACTTTTATTCTTACCAATAAACAGACCAACTTTTTGTTTTAGTCTTTTCTCATATACCTTAATATCGATACCAGTCTGCTCAACAATGTAATTTGCAAATCGTTTAATATCCAAGTACTTTAAAATATTATGAAAATCTATTAGATCATTAATGGACCAATCAATTTCAATTGCACATCCATTAATCTTTTCAATTATCTTATCAATTTCCCAACCATATGCCATATCATATTCCGAATAAAATTTTACATAGCTCATTTTATTCTTCTTCGTAGACATAATAATTGTTATAAATATCCAACAAATATATTTGAAATTTCTATAAAATTATCCGTCAAAGAATTTTAACGATTAAGTTGACTGAAGAAATCCGCTTGACTTCGGTTATGTTCTCTTCTAGCATTCTCCTGTTTATGTTTTCGTAATAACAAATTTTGTAAAATTGTTTCAGTCTCAATCTTTGTTAATAATTCTTCGGGAGCAAATTCAATTACTTTATCTGTATCGGATGCATACCTACAATATACATGTGAATTCGTTACTTTAAATACTATCAGCCTTTTTGGCTTCATTGATTGTGATTCAGTTTTTATAATTACGATATCACCTCGTTCAAACTTTGTAACATTTTCATTTGTCGGATTTAATAACTCATTATAAAGTTTCTTTAGAACGACCTGTCTTTTAAACAAAGTAACAACAAGTATTAGTATAACAAGTAAACCTGCACTCGAAAAAATAATAACGCTTAACTTTACTCTCACTTCAATGCTTGATGCGTTTTTTACATTTGAAGCTAGTATAGCCAACAGACCAATAACACCTGCACTAATTATGGCTTTGGTCCAATCCTTCAATAAATCCCATATACTTTCTTTAAATAACCGCCATACCTTTCTCAATCTACTCTTCTCCCAATTAATAATATTTTGTGATTTTTCAAAAAAGATTGCTCACTACTTTATTCTGACGAGTATATATTACTTCTGCTTCACTGCATCTATGTTTAATTATTCCTGATGGATCATTCAATACCAACTTGCTTATCGCCTCGATATCATCAGACTTATCATGCCATTTTGCAATAAACGTATACGATTACTCTGTTGGAGGGTATTTCTTGCCTACGATCCTCATGCTCAATTTATTGAGCATTGGATTTAACTCTTCACCTTTTGTCACATTAAAAATTTATTTGTTTATTCAGATTTGTAGGATATAAAGTACTCCTATACTCAATAAGCACCATTGCAAATTTAGGTGTAACAGGAATAACAGCATCCGGACTATTTATTGATATAGTGACCGTCAAAAATCCTTACCTACTACTATGTCTCTATTCTTTAAGAGCCAGATTTTCCCCCGAGTTAAGTAAAAAAACTAATAACAATCTTTCAGGCATATCTTCATTTTCATCTAGTATAAACTCCTCAAAACTTTTCAAATGACTAGAAGGTATATATTGGGATTTTTCGCCTTTGATACACGTGTTGTTACTTTGGACATTACACTCTGTGCCTTTTTCCCTGTATAGGTAAGTTCAAGGAATTTTTTTAGCCCATAATATTGATTGCTTCGATCATATAAATATGTATTTATATCGTTATAAGTAATTGCATCCAGCGGTACTTCTTCATCTATAAATGTATTGAAAAATTTAAGGACTTTGGGAGTATAAAACTCAGCATTTTCAATCTCTGTCCGAGTTTAGAGATCAGTTCATTTACTGCATTCATTTCGCGATACATCAGTATCCTCCCCAAAAAATTGAATAATTAAAATACAACTTATACCTATTTTACTATATACCACTTTCCGATTTCCATATAATTGAAATTAATTTCCTGATTTTTGTCTCATTCGATTCTCTTGTTCTGGATAACCCAAAATACAGTCAAACTTCTTTTTATCTTCCTTACTTTGAAATATATAAATATTCTCATAACCAATCAGAAAAAGGAAAGAATCCGATAGAGTAATTGGAAGATGATGAATATTCCATGAAAGAAGGCAATGTTTGCATAGTATGACCGCTAGGGAGTATTTAACATATAAAGACTTATATTAATAAAAACAGACACCTTTATGGTGTCCATTTTTGTACATGTATGGAAGTAAGGGATAACGACGCATATACTTCTACGAGTGTAGTCAATGTTCTATGTTAACCTATCATTTCAAAGCAAAAGTTATCTGATAAGTTGTAGTTCGTTGAATAACTGCTTTTTTGTCATGTACTCAAAGCCGTAATGTTTTATTTGAACCTCACTTAAAACATTTATTTCTTCATTATTACTAAACATTTTTCTCCACGATTTCATATAATCATATAAAGCTTCTGAGAGATCCATATTATATCTCGTCTTAAAAACTAAAGAACGTAAAATGTTAAGTTCAGGAAACGGATTTTGTTCAAGAATAATATCCAATTTCTTATTTTCTTTAGCTTTTTGATAATCTTCATCATAGACTTCACCAGTTGTTAAATCATAAACAACGGAATCGTAATTTAAAAACACAGTTTTAGTTAAATTTTCTACGTTGGGATTTTCTATTACACCATTTTTAAAAGCCCACGTTGAATTAATACTCCAAATGTCAAAACCCACCGGGTAAATATTTATTTTATACCCACCATATCTATTACGAGTATAAGGAACATTAAAAAAGTATTGGTCAAGTTCGTCATTTCTAGTACAAACTACAATGTCAAAATCACGAGGCATTGTACTAAACTGATTTTCATAATAACTTCTTATGGCACCACCAAACAAAAGAAGGTTCCCTTCTTCTAACAACCTAAATACTACATTTTTTGCAAGAGGAAAGTTTTTAATTGTATTGTAAAACTGATCCCTTAATTCAAAGTTTTTAGGATACACAGCTTTCTAGACCTCCTTACAATAGCTTTAAGCCAGAAAGACGCTGATACAGATCAACCGCATAAGAGTCTGTCATACCCGATATAAAATCAGTGATAAGTAATAGCCTATCATACAAACTTAAATCTTGTATAGTCCTCGTCGGCTTACCAGATGCATCCAACTTTTGAACATACCTAAAGTTCTCAGATATAAGATGGAATAGCTTATTTTCTTTTTTCTTAGCTCCCTCCTCCGTATTAACCAAAATTATTGCATCTACAAACATATCCAACAAACCTGAAAGCACACTCTCTCCAACTAGCTCCAGTTGCAGCACTTCCTTGCTCGAATAACAATATTTACGCGCTATTTCGTCTAACTTATCTTTAATATCGGATGCTGTTGAAATTTTTAACAATTCTTTATCAATTTGCCCACTTATGATTAATTCATAATTATTAATAAAAGCCTCAGAACATGCTTTAAACATTTCACCTTGTGCCCACACCCTGAAATTTTGTGCATTGACAAGATCAATATCAGGAACATTATTTTCCCTTGCTTTCATGCGTAGAGATTCTAAATAGTCAAAACCCACCTTGTATTTCTCATACAAAGCGACTTTTACATCTTCATAAACAATTTCCCAAGGAACAATACCTTTTTTAACACCATCTTCTACATCAGCCGCAGAGTATGCTATGTCATCAGCCGATTCCATCAGATAGGTAAGGGGGTGTCTATATTTTGCAATCCCTACTTTTAGTTTTATGTCCTCAAAAATGTTTTGTTCAGAACTAAAATACCCAAATTTCGAGTAACTTTTCAATTCACTGTCCTTATTTTTTTCTAATGAGTTTCGTGGATATTTAAGAAGAACAGCTAAAGTAGCATATGTAAAGTTAATACCATATTGGTCATTTAAAAATTGTAACCTAGTGAGAATTCTAAGAGCTTGGGCATTTCCCTCAAAGTTAATAAAGTCATTTTTTTGCTGATCATTTAAGAGAGCCCTTTGATTTTTACGAAAATATTCTTTATCTAATCTATTAAACTCGTCACTTGAAAACCACTTACTAAACCACTTTTGAATAACATCCTCACCAAAATGACCGAATGGTGGGTTTCCAATATCATGTACTAAACAGGTTACTGAAAGTATTGATGCAATCTTTCTAGGGAAGTCATCAATATCAACTTGACCACCCTCAACTAATTTTTGTCCAATGTCATAACCAAACGATCTTCCAAGAGATGAAACCTCTAGAGAGTGTGTTAATCTGGTACGAATAAAGTCGTTCTCTTGAAGTGGGAACACTTGTGCTTTATCTTGCAGTCTTCTTAGGGATGAGGAGTTGATTACACGGTCATAATCTTTTTCAAATTCATTTCGATGGTCTTTAGCGGCCTTAGAATCTCTTCTCCTGTTCTCATTCAACAATAAAGACCAATCCATCACAAAATTTTCCACTCTTCTTCCTCTTTTCTTTATTTAATATAACAACTGACACACCCTTACCCTGAATACTAATACGAAATTCAGCCGACAACTCCAATAACCCCTTCAAGATATTGGAATATGATAAGCCTATATTCCCATAACATGAACTCACTGTCAAAAGATTTATCGGCTGTTTCGTATTCATTTTGAACTAGAGTTCAGTTACTATATGCTTCTCATACAGAACCCCATCCGCATTCACAAATCACACCATAAGATATATCTACTTCGTCTCTCTCATCACCTGCACCTGGGACATAAACTTGCTGACGAACTGAAATTTCTGAATCTCAGCATCCAGCAGTCCTATCAACGTTTAAATATCATATTTCACAGATGCAATGAATTCTTCTGGCACATCGGCCGTATACAGTCCTGCCGATAACTATGGTGTTGTTAGGCCGAAACCTGCCGTCAGGATGGCCTCTGATGACTTTGCGGTTCACCATCTCGGATATATGTATTTGCTTGTCCAATGCGTGGACGGCAGATCTGCCCCTGCAACTCGTGAAGTTGTAGCTGTGGCTCTTGTCAAACTTAAGGGCTATGACGCTAATCGTCCACCTGACCAAAGCACCATTGAAGCCATGTTTAAAGACTACGCTGGCATATCCGAATCTGCGAAGAGCTATGTTACATTGGCAGTAGAGAACGGACTTGTCTCTGGTTTTCAGGATGAGAAATTCCGTCCGCAGGCAACAGTCACCCGTGCAGAAACAACCGTTATGCTCTGGCGTGCTTATCAGTACGGTAATGACAACAAGGAAAAAACTACACCGAGTTCATCATCACCAACAAACTGTATCTGCTGGGCCGAAGCTCCAAAAGGTACGCTTATGACAATGATTTCGTCTTTGACATCACGTCCAATGTGAAGTTGGCAACTTACATTTTACGTGATGATGTGGATGGTAACTTGGGATACAGCAGTAAAAGCAGAACGATGGCCTTTATCAATGTACCTGGCGCTAACACGGTCTACTATGGCTACGATGTTGCATGGAAATTCAACCCTTCCATCTTTGCAGGAGGATAAGGAAACGAAGCGGAACTTATAGGTGATTACTCCCAAGGAACAGGCATTGACTTCTTCGGTAAAAGTGATGCCATTGTCAACGACAATGCAGTTTTTCATCTTCGATACTGGCAACAATACGTTGTCCAAAATCAGTCTCTTCCCTCGCAAAGTGGAGATGGTCGTTACTCTGAATAGTTCTCGCTATGACAGCTTCACAAACCATAGCGGCAAATTCTATCTAACCGCAGGAGTAACGATATATGAGCTGACTACAGACGGAAAGCTCAGCAACAGTCCAGTGGGACAAGATTAGATGGCATATTTACGGAGTTGATTGCCGCAACAGAGAAGGTTATCTGAATGAGGTGCAACGATTGTTGAATGAAGGAGCTTCGCCGAATATCCCGGCCGATTATGGTATAGGTGCAAATGAAATTGCTGTAGGCAACTTACCACTGGCTGTGATGACTTGGTACCGATGGTGAAGATGTTGCTGGAAGCGGGGGCCGACCCTAGACTTTCCGGCCATGCAGGATGCTATCGAGAAGGGCGATCTGAAGGTTGTAGAGTTGCTTGCCCAATACGGTGCGGATTTAAATAGCGGTCTGGAATCGGCGAGGATGTTCAATCAGGTTGATATAGTACGTCTACTACTAGATTATAGTGCTTACCCGAATAAAGGTGTAACGCTGGCTAGAACGACTTACAATGCAGATATGCTGAAACTATCTGAAGAAACCAAGGCTAGACAGTAGACCAAGTCATGAGACGCATCCTGAGAACTATAAGATGGGGAACGGCGTAGGGTGCGGATACATTTACGAGAATGAACAACAATACAGCGGAGGGGATACAGTTGTTCTTTCCACTGTTTGCAGTTTTATAGATCTTTGCCGCGAAGTTGTATTTGAATAAGTGAAAATTCATAATGTTGGTTACAAAATCGCGGCTATAATGGCATATAAGTGCATCAGGAAGATTAGAGCATTCTACTAAATTAACACCCAATACAGTTAGTGACAGTCCAATAATGTAGGATAAGATCGGTCGTTGCTTGCATCAAAAGATTATCACAAATTCAGTAGTTAGAATGGCAAATCATCATCAGTAATATTAATTTTAACGCCACCTAAACGAGTTTGAATATTATCAAGTACAATTTTTTGCTTGTATGGATCTAATCCTACCAATAATTGATAAAAATCTTTTACATGCTGAACTTCAATATCACATCTTTTATTATATGCATAGCTTCCTTTAATGAAACACCTGATAAGCTGAGAGTTATCTTGTATAAATGTTTCAAGTGAACTACTACGAATTAGAGTCCCTAATTTATTAAGTATAATGTCTATATCATTTATTGGCTCATATTTATCATTATAGTAAGAAATGTGACCAACTAGTGCATCAGCAAATTTCTTATATGTATCCTTCTCCTTTTCCGAGAAATCAATCTCGCTTATCACTCCTTCAGAAATAGCTTGGGAGATATCGTTAAATGAAGCATAACGTTCGTATGGTTCCAATTTAGTCATCTTATCTAAAATATGATTAAACTTAAACCTCCCTACCTCTCCTTTATCTCTAAGGATGTTCTGAAACAGTTTCCCAATAAAATAAATCTCAGATTGATGATTATATATACCTTCTAACTGAGTCTCGTTAGGCCATTGAGTCACTGGCCAATTAAGAAAGACGCTCTCCCCTCCAGTCTCTTCAAAATCCAATTTTTTACCGAACCCAAAATCTATAATTTTTACATTTTGATTCTTATCTATTAGTATATTTGCAGGACGGATATCTCTGTGTAATATTTTCTTTTCTTCTAAATATTCAAAAGCATATATAACTTCTTTAAAAATATATTCCCATTTATCCCCAAAAAATGGCTCGAATTCAT
This sequence comes from Paenibacillus sp. YSY-4.3, assembly GCF_054767475.1. NCBI lineage: Bacteria > Bacillati > Bacillota > Bacilli > Caryophanales > Paenibacillaceae > Paenibacillus > Paenibacillus sp. YSY-4.3. Next base: position 823,516 of record NZ_BAABMC010000002.1, read on the forward strand.
GTATAGCCGTGCCTTCCACATACTCCATTTGTAAATAACCTGTCTTTGCTTCGGGATACAAGTAATAATTGAAAACCCTGACAATATTATTGTGGGATATATTGAATAGAATTTTGATCTCGTCTACAAAACGTCTATAGGTATCATCTGAGTTATTACTATCCTTAGGAGCATATTTTTTAAATGCAAACAACATATCCGTTGTCTCATCCTTAAAAAGATGAGCATCCCCAGTTCCTCCAGCCCCTAATGGAGAAAGATATCTGAAGTTCTTCATGCTATCAAATTTCACAAGTTCTCCTGGCACCAACATAGTAATCCCCCTTATATCAATTAATTTGAAAAATATGGTCTCACAAGTTAATTGAGGTTGTCAATGCAGGATTATTTTATGTACTCCCCAAGATACGCTGTCTCGTCTCCGCCTGTAGCGAACGGAAGAAGACAAGCAGTCTGACCTGAAGGGAAACCAGTTGCGGGGCATCGCTCGGGTGACATCAAAACTGCTACATACAGAAGCACCGCATGTACATCATCTGAAATATGTCGTATTCGACGTCAGAGTAGCCCGAAGCCCTAGAGCCGAAGCAGTTTGCCCCACCCCATCGAGTACGAGCAAGCAAAAACGGACACCTTTTTGGTGTCCGTCACTGGTACTACATATGGAGGCGAGGGGAGTCGAACCCCTGTCCGAAGGCAACGCCACATAAGCTTCTACGGGTGTAGTGACAGTTTTGATGTCACCCTAGAGACTCCCCGTCACCGGATTCCCTTCGGGTCAGCCTGTTTGTCTTCTTCAGCTAGCCGCAGGCGGAGACTAGACAGCGTATCCCACTAAAGTTGGGCCCTCATCCCGGTACATGGGCGATACAGAGCGAGAGCACGTCTGCAGGTTATTAAGCTGCTAGAGCGTAGTTTGTTTGTTGTTTGCCGTTTAATTGGCTTTAGCGTTGATAAAGCGGACGCGTCCCCACTACCCGCTACCCATGCTCGATCTACCCCCGTCGAATCCAAAAACGCCCCCGAAATAAGATAAGCGGTCTTCAACGATCCGCCCGCCTTAAACGGCGATTCGAATGGGTCGGCTGCTAAGCCGGTTCATTCCGAGCATAAGTGCTGTTTGCACTTAGTATTGCAAAGTCAAATTCAGCGAATATCGCTTCAATCTGACTAACATCATTATACCACTTTCACCACGCTTCATGTCTGGTGATTTAATGGCAGGTAGACCATAATTGTAGCAACCCGAACAACGAAATGCAAGTTTTCAGCCGTGAATCACGACTTTCAAGGTAATAATAAACATTAATCTACAAAATATAACATCATTCTCCGATATAAATGGTTGGACAAACTAATATTGGAGGATGTTATGAAAATTAGCCGTTTATTCAAAAGTCATGCAACACATTTTATGATGGCCTGGATTCTAGTCATCAGCACCTTGGTCGCGCCTTTATCCGCCAGTGCTGCGGCCGTCAACGAAACGAACCTGAACTGGATTCAGGGCTCAGATCAGGCGCTTCCTGTGGGAGACATCGCGCAGGTCACTATTAATGAGGATTACGTGTTTCTGAATGGCGCCGATGTCAAGGCCTATATCAGACAATATGGACAAGTTCCTTCTGATCTAGAGATCGGAGCTGTTTTTCCTATAGACGAAGATGCTTACTGGGTGACTTACTTCGAATACGTAGACTCCGGTCATATCTCAGATGACGAGAAGACCAAGATCGATGCCGACAAGCTTCTGGATAGCTTCAAAAAAGGCACAGAGGAAGTCAACAAAGAAGTTGAAGAACATAACCGTCTTTATGTAGACGGATGGGATATCGAACCTACATATAACGAATCCTTGCGAAGCCTCACATGGTCTTTGCTCCTTCATGATTACAAAGGGGAAAAGCTCATTAACTATCACGTCCGCATATTAACGCGTACTGGCTACCTATCCGTCATTCTGGCCTCAGACCCTGAGAACCTGGCCGCAGACCGCGCGACAATGGAGCGCGACATCCTGCCGAACCTCGTTATTAACCCTGGTAAAACCTATGAGGACTTTGACCCTGCAGTCGATAAAAAATCCTCCATGGGATTGACGGGACTCATCCTGGGTGGCGCAGGACTTGCGGTCGCCAAAAAGGCTGGGCTGTTCGGACTGCTAGCCGTACTGATCAAAAAATTCTGGTTCGTGGTCATATTGCCGTTCGTATGGGTATTCAACAAGCTCCGCAGGAAAGGCAACAACAAGCAGCAGGAAGATCCGGCACAAGAGACTAACCAAGCGGATGAAGTAGATCACAGCTCGCATGCAAGCGACCCGCACGGAACCGACGAAGATTCAAAATTCAAATCAAAATTCGAAATAGAAGAGGAAAATAAAAAGCCGCCGACTTCACTCTAAGAGAAATCAAAAAAACCTCGGATTTCAGCAAGCATCATGCCGCTGCGATCCGAGGTTTTGGCTTTTATTGTAGTAAATTACCGCGCCACCTTCTGCTTCTCACGAAGCACGCGCTGAATATCGCGCTGCGCATCGCGTTTGGCGGCAGATTCCCGTTTGTCATACTGCTTCTTCCCTTTACCAAGGCCGATAAGCAGTTTGGCATAACCGTTGCGAATATAGATCTTCAGCGGCACAATCGAGTAGCCTTCCTGCTTGGATAGCCCGAGCAGCTTGCTAATCTGTGCCTTGTGCATCAGCAGCTTCCGTGTACGAGTCGGATCAGTCGGATTGCTCCGATTGCCTTGCTCGAACGGACTGATATGCATGTTGTGAATATGGATCTCGCCGTTACGAATCGTCGCAAATGCATCGCCGATATTCGCTCTTCCGTTACGGATCGACTTAATTTCGGTACCAGTCAGCACCATCCCTGCCTCAAAGGTATCCTCGATGAAGTAATCATGGGAAGCCTTCTTGTTCTGCGCCAACACTTTACCATCATTCTTCTTGCCCATGTTTCATCCTCCTCCATCGCCATTTTTGCCAGGTCACTGACTCTAGTATATCAGAAATTTATTGTATCAACTCCCTGCGGCAAAAGCAAGGAGCTTGCGCACCGCTGCGCGGCGCAAAACCACAGGCCGCCCCGCCAGGCGCGGGCGGCCACACAAAGCGGCCCCCACCACCGTGGGGGCCGCCGCCACAGGCCGCGCCGTTCCGGCACGCGGCCCAAACCGCTGCCCGCCCGGGCACAGCCCACGGGCGGGCGTACCGCACTCGCAAGAGCTACCGCTTCTTGCGCGGCTTCCCATCGGCGTCCGGCGCACCACTGCTGCCGCCGCCGATGAAAATCCCGCTCGCGGACGTCTTCTTCCGCCGCGAGCTCTTGCCCGCGCCGCCGCCGCTGCCGCCCGCTTTGCGGCTCGTGGCCGCCGGCCCGGCGCCATAGCCGCCCTTGCCGGAGCCGAAGCCAAAGCTCACCGCTGGCCCGGCATCCACAGCCGCTCCGGCGCCACGCTTGCCGCGCTTGCCACTGGCCGCCGCCTTGCCCTTGCCGCCAGCGCCTTTGCCGGCCTTGCCGAAGGCTTTGCCCGCTCCGGCCTTCTTCCCGGCTTTACCGCCGCCGGCCTTACCGCCTTTGCCGCCAGCCGCCTGCCATGGCTTCCCGCCGCCTTTACCGCCTGGACGCCCGCCGAAGCCGTCTTCAAAGCCTTCTCCCCGGCGCCGCGGCTTCATATCGACCATCTCGAAATCGATCGTATGGTCGTCCATATTGACCCGGGCCACGCGAATCTCGACCTCATCGCCGATGCGGTAGATTTTCGACGTGCGCTCGCCGATCAGTGCCATATGCTGCTCATGGAAGTGGTAATAATCGTCCGTCATCGCGCTCAGGCGAATCAAGCCTTCTACCGTGTTCTCCAGCTCAATGAACATCCCGAAGCTCGTCACGCTGCTAATAATGCCCGGGAACTCTTCCCCGACCTTATCGAGCATGAACTCGGCCTTCTTCAGCTGCTCCGTATCCCGCTCGGCTTCGACGGCGACCCGCTCGCGCTCGGACGATTGCTGGGCAACCTCCTGCATCCGGCTGGCCAAATATTCTTCCCGCGCCGCCGGCAGAGCCCCTCCGTTCTCGATAACCTCGCGAATGACCCGGTGAATGACCAAATCCGGATAACGCCGGATCGGCGAGGTAAAGTGCGAATAGAATTCGGCAGCCAGCCCGAAATGCCCCGTGCTCTCCGCATCATATTTCGCCTGCTTCATCGAACGCAGCATCATCGTGCTGATGACTGTCTGCTCCTTCGTCCCCTGGATATCCTCCAGCAGCGACTGCAGTGCCCGCGGATGAACGCGGTCTCCCTTGCCGCCTTTGACCGAATATCCAAAGTTAGCGACGAACATCATGAAATTGAGCAGCTTCTCCTGATCCGGGTCTTCGTGAATCCGGTAAATGAACGGCACCTTCAGCCAGTGGAAATGCTCCGCCACCGTCTCGTTGGCCGCCAGCATGAATTCCTCGATAATTTGCTCCGCGATCGAACGCTCTCTTTTGACGATATCCGTCGGCTTGCCGTTCTCGTCCACGATCACCTTCGATTCCTCGAAGTCGAAATCCACCGCCCCGCGGCGCATCCGTTTGCTCCGCAGCTTGAGCGCCAGCTCCTTCATCAGGCGGAACATATCGACTAATTCGCTGTAGCGCGCCGACACCTCTGGATCCTCGTCCTCTACGATTTTGCGGACATTCGTGTAGGTCATCCGTTCTTTCGTGCGGATCACGCTCGTAAAAATGTCATGCTTCACGACCTTCATCTGCTCGTTGAATTCCATCTCGCACGACAGTGTGAACCGGTCTACCTTCGGATTCAGGGAGCATATGCCGTTCGACAGCCGATGCGGCAGCATCGGAATAACACGGTCCACCAAGTACACGCTGCAGCCGCGGTTATACGCCTCCTGATCGAGCTTCGATTTCTCGCGCACATAATAGCCGACGTCGGCGATATGCACGCCCAGCTTGATGTTGCCGTTCGGCAGACGCTCCACGTTCACGGCGTCGTCTAAATCCTTCGCATCCTCGCCGTCAATCGTCACGATGACCTTGTCCCGCAGATCGCGGCGCCCTTGCTTGGCAATTTCCGCCGGGTCGATCTCATCGGGGACGCTCATCGCCTCTTCCATCACATCGTCTGGAAAAGCCTCCGGCAATTGATGCTTACGGATGATCGACAGAATATCGACGCCCGGGTCATCCTTATGCCCGAGAATTTCGATAATCTCGCCTTCGGCCGCGGCTCTCCCTTCCGGATACTGTACAATCCGCACCACGACCTTCTGGCCGTTGGCCGCGCCGTTAAAACCCTCTTTCGGAATAAAAATATCACGATTAATCCGCTTGTCATCCGGGATGACGAAGCCATAAGCCTCTTCATTTTGAAATACGCCGACAACCTGGGTTACGGCCCGGGTAACGACCCGTACGACCTCACCCTCCAGCTTGCCGCCGGCCACACTCTTCGAATTAACACGCACGAACACGGTGTCCCCGTTCATCGCGCTTTTGAGATCATTAGCATGAATATATACGTCAGGGTGCTCGCGATCCTCTGGAATGAGAAAAGCGAAGCCTTTGGCATGCGCCTGCAGCCGCCCCCGCACCAAATCCATCCGCTCCGGCATGCCGTAACGGTGAGTACGCGTCAGTATGATTTTTCCTTCCTGCTCCAAACGGTTCAGCAGCTTCAGGAACTCCTTGAATTCCTTCGCGTCTGTAATATGGAAATGCCCTTCAAGCTCCTGATACGTCATCGGTTTATAAGCGGTCTCCCGCATAAAATCAAGCAGCTCTGATTCTGTTACCATAACAACTCACCTCGGCCCGGCTCGGCTTGTCCTTAACCGGTTATGTATTTTATATGTTGGGAACTGATTTCCATGAATTACCCTCCATGTATATACCCTAGTATACACGAAATTAACCGTCATCATCCGTTTCTCCGCAAATCGCCGAACTTCATTTTTCACCAAATTTCATTTCACCTGAAAACCAATGCAAAAAAGCCCCGTTCGTAAAGAACGAGGGCTCTTATAGGTATCCTATTTAATAGCAACGGCAACCGCGATGGCCAGGATGAAGAATCCTGCAGCAAATGCAACAGTAACCCGCTCCAGAACAAGTTCCATACCGCGTGCTTTCGCCTTGCCAAACAGATGTTCCGCTCCTCCAGAGATGGCGCCGGTCAGACCCGCGCTTTTACCTTCCTGCAGAAGGACTGCCGTGATTACACCGATGGAAAAAATAATAAGCAATATTTTCAAAAACAATTCCATTGTATCCACCTCCTAAGTGAGAACATCCAAATTAATTCAACGATTATCATGATGATTGCATCATGTCATAAACAGAAAAACAGCATTATTATTGTACCATAGCATCCACGGAATGACAACCTAATTAAGCAATGTACCCCTATGTTTTCCATTCTTACATTCAACGCTCTAATCCAACGGTTGCAGGTGCTGAATTATTTTTTCCAGAAGCTCAGATAAAGCTCCATCCTGAATTTGCACGTAGAAGTACTATCCATTTCAATATAAATTTTGTCTTTCTTTGTTCATTCTTAAGACATATGTTGGATCCGGATAAGCCACATTAAAAACTAACACACTACAGGCTCTCCACTCACTTAACGCCAAGCATGAATCGCGGATTTCTAGTTCTAAATGGAATTATAGTAGTTAGTTTCTGCGGCAAAGAAAGGAAAGCAGATTTAAATGGATTTTATGTCGTTAGAAGAAGGGAACTGTCCATCATGGGCGAGATTCTTGATTTTAGGTACATGAAATCCATCTACTCCCCTAAAACATTCGTTTAGAGCATAATTAGATACATGAATTCCATTTAGTGTTCGAGTTCGACAGCTTATATAACATAGGCCAAAGAGTGTGGATTTTAGAGTTCGATAGCCTATATAAGATGAGCCAAAGAATGGGATACAGGCAAGGGAGAAATTGATTCAGGCAAAAATGGATTCCGCAGAAAGGATAGTTTTCTAAAAGAAAGGGATACCCCTCAGTCATCTTTAATGACTGCTGGGACAGCCCCATCGTTTTTTTTATTAGGGTTATACAATTTCCCTCAGATCAATTGCATTTTTAACGTTACCACAACAAAAACTCCCGCATTCTTTAGAATGCGGGAGTAACTGTCAATAGATGCTGAAGACTTGCTCCAGACTATTGTTTCAGGTTGTAGAAAGATTTCAGGCCGTTGTATTGAGCCAGCTCGCCCAATTGGTCTTCGATGCGAAGCAATTGGTTGTATTTCGCAACACGGTCTGTACGGGATGGTGCACCTGTTTTAATTTGGCCAGCGTTAGTCGCTACAGCGATGTCAGCGATCGTGCTGTCTTCGGACTCACCGGAACGGTGCGAGATAACTGCCGTGTAGCCTGCGCGTTTTGCCATTTCGATCGCGTCGAATGTTTCTGTCAGCGTACCGATTTGGTTTACTTTGATCAGGATAGAGTTACCGATACCTTTTTCGATACCTGTTGCAAGACGCTCAGTGTTAGTAACGAACAAATCGTCACCAACCAATTGAACTTTGTCGCCCAATTTTTCAGTAAGCAATTTCCATCCATCCCAGTCGTCTTCGGACATACCATCTTCGATGGTAATGATTGGGTATTTATCAACCCATGAAGCAAGAAGGTCAACATACTCAGCGGAAGTGTAAGATTTACCTTCGCCAGCAAGTGTGTATTTACCGTCTTTGTAGAACTCAGTGGAAGCAACGTCCATACCCAAGAATACGTCAACACCTGGTTTGTAACCAGCTTTTTCGATCGCTTCGATAATTGTAGTGATTGCTTCTTCATTCGAACCAAGGTTTGGCGCGAAACCACCTTCGTCACCTACAGCTGTGTTTAGACCTTTGGCACTCAATACGGATTTTAAGTTGTGGAAGATTTCTGCTCCAACACGAAGAGCTTCTTTGAACGTTGGTGCTCCTACAGGAAGAACCATGAACTCTTGAACGTCAATGTTGTTGTCAGCATGCTCACCACCGTTGATGATGTTCATCATTGGAACTGGAAGCTGTTTCGCGTTGAATCCGCCAAGGTATACGTACAGTGGAAGATCCAGAGCGTCAGCTGCTGCACGAGCTACAGCCATGGACACAGCCAGGATCGCGTTTGCGCCGAGCTTGCCTTTGTTAGGTGTTCCGTCCAAAGTGATCATCAGTTTGTCGATGCCGAGTTGATCCAAAGCGTCCATGCCGATCACTTCAGGAGCGATAATTTCGTTTACGTTCTCAACAGCTTTCAGTACCCCTTTACCCAGGTAACGGGATTTGTCCCCATCACGCAGTTCAACCGCTTCGTGAGCGCCAGTGGAAGCACCGGAAGGAACGATAGCGCGGCCAATTGCGCCGGACTCCAGATATACTTCAACTTCTACCGTCGGATTACCGCGGGAGTCTAGGACTTCGCGAGCGTATACGTCAGAAATAATAGTCATTGTATAGTCTCCTTTAAAATGTGTATTTTTTTATGCTTTGCGGCTGGCGATCATCGAGGTGCCTGTCATTTCTTCCGGCTTAGGCAGACCCATCAAATCCAGAAGTGTTGGCGCCACATCCGCCAGGATGCCGCTATCACGTAGTATAACATTCTCATCAGTTATGATAAAAGGAACCGGGTTCGTCGTATGTGCCGTGAACGGACGGCCGTTCTCGTCGAATACCATATCGGCATTCCCGTGGTCAGCGATGATGATGACGACGCCGCCTTTTGCCTTAACGGCATCCACCACTTTGCCTACGCATTCGTCGGTTACTTCCACCGCTTTCTTCGTTGGCTCCAGCATGCCGGAATGGCCTACCATATCCGGGTTTGCGAAGTTCAGAATGATCGCGTCATGCTTATCGGACTCGATCTCCTTCACGGCAGCTTCAGCCACTTCATAAGCGCTCATCTCCGGCTTCAGGTCGTACGTGGCGACCTTCGGCGAGTTGATCAGCACGCGCGTTTCGCCTGGCAGCTGAACATCACGCCCGCCGCTGAAAAAGAACGTGACGTGAGGATATTTCTCCGTTTCGGCAATGCGAAGCTGAGTTTTCCCGTTCTGCACCAGAACCTCGCCAAACGTATTGTCCAGATCTTTCGGCTTGTAGGCTACATAGCCGTCTACCGTCTCTGCGAACAGCGTCAGGCAGACGAAATGCAGACCTTGCGGGAACTTCGGCCCCCGGTCAAAGCCTTGGAAATCCTTGTTCGTAAATACGTTCGACAATTGAATCGCCCGGTCAGGACGGAAGTTCAGGAACACGACCGAATCACCGGACTCAACAAGCGCAATCGGCTGGTCATGTCCGTCCACGATGACAGTCGGCATAACGAATTCGTCGAATACCGATTTCTCGTAGGATTCTGTCACAGCCGTGATCGGATCGGTGTATCTCGGTCCATCGCCGTATACCATGGCGCGGTAGGACTTCTCCACGCGGTCCCAGCGTTTATCGCGGTCCATCGCATAGTAACGTCCTTGCACCGTGGCGATTTTGCCTACTCCGACTTCCTCGATCTTGGCGATGAGACGCTCGATGAAGCCTTTCGCACTATCCGGAGCCACGTCGCGGCCATCCAGGAATGCGTGGATATAGACCTCGTTCATCTCTTCCTTCTTCGCAAGGTCGAGCATTGCGAACAAATGGTCAATGTGGCTGTGTACGCCGCCATCGGAGAGAAGTCCGTATAGATGAAGCTTCTTTCCGTTAGCCTTGGCGCTGCGTACGGCACTTACCAAAGTCTCGTTCTCGAAAAATTCGCCCTCGCGGATCGATTTGGAGATCCGAGTCAAGTCCTGATACACGATGCGTCCCGCACCAATGTTCAAGTGACCTACCTCGGAGTTCCCCATTTGTCCTTCCGGCAGGCCTACGGCCTCGCCGCAAGCAGTCAGCGTAGTATTCGGATATTCCTTCAGGTAGCGGTCGTAGTTCGGCTTGTTAGCCTGGGCAACCGCGTTGCCTTCCGTCGTATTCCGAAGCCCGAAGCCGTCCATAATGATCAATGCTACAGGTCTTGGAGCTGCCATTTATTGCGCCCCCTCGACCAGCTGAATATAAGAAGCCGGCTGCAGGCTGGCACCGCCGACTAGCGCTCCGTCGATGTCGCTTTCGCTCATATATTCTTTCACATTCTCAGGTTTTACGCTGCCGCCGTATTGAATACGAACTTTGCCGGCAACCTCTTCATTGTACAAATCTTTAACTAAGCTGCGGATGTAGGAAATCACTTCATTCGCATCCTGAGCCGTCGAGGATTTGCCCGTTCCGATTGCCCAGATTGGCTCGTAAGCGATAACCACTTGCGCAGCCTGTTCTGCGGACAATCCGTTTAGCGCCGCTTCAGTTTGCACCTTAACGACTTCTTTCGTTTGTCCAGCTTCGCGCTCTTCCAGCTTCTCGCCGACGCAAGGAATCGGAGTCAAGCCATGCTTGAATGCAGCATGAACTTTCTTATTCACGATTTCATCCGTCTCTCCGAAGTAAGCCCGGCGCTCCGAATGCCCGATAATGACATAATCGACGCCGAGGTCTTTCAGCATTCCGCCGCTGATTTCACCGGTAAATGCACCCTCATCTTCGAAATGCAGGTTTTGAGCACCAATTTTGATTTTCGTTCCTTTAGCCGCTTCGACCAAAGCTGGCAGATTCGTGAAAGGAGCGCAAATTACGCTCTCTACGCCTTCTACCTCCGCCTTGCCTTTCACCGCTTCGAAGAAAGCTTTTGCTTCAGGAACGGTTTTGAACATTTTCCAGTTCCCTGCAATGATCGGTGTTCTCATGCGGTTCACTCCTTATCTTTCACTGATAGTTTTACTTGTCGTTCAGAGCCACAACGCCCGGAAGCGCCTTGCCTTCCATGAATTCCAGGGAAGCGCCGCCGCCCGTGGAGATGTGATCCATTTTATCCGCCAAATTGAATTTCTCCGTTGCCGCAGCCGAGTCGCCACCGCCGATAATCGTGTAGCCTTCTGTTGAAGCGCAAGCTTCTGCTACTTCGCGAGTACCGTTCGCAAAAATATCAATTTCAAATACGCCCATCGGTCCGTTCCATACGACGAGCTTGGAGTTCTTGATGATCTCCGCATATTTCGCGCGCGTCTTCGGTCCGATGTCCACGCCTTCCCAATCTGCCGGAATGCTGTCGATATCGACGACTTTATGGTTGGCATCCGCGCTGAAGTCATCTGCAACAACGATGTCTACAGGAAGCACGAAGTTTTTGCCCAGCTTCTTCGCTTTCTCGATAAATTCGAGGGAAGCGTCCAGCTTGCTCTCATCCAGCAGAGATTTACCGATCTCATAGCCTTGCGCTTTGAAGAAGGTATAAGTCAGGCCGCCGCCGATCAATACGTTGTCGGCAATGTTAAGCAGGTTATCGATAACATCGATTTTGTCTTTAACCTTGGAACCGCCGATGATCGCCGTGAAAGGACGATCCGGATTGGACAATGCTTTGCCAAGAACGTCAAGCTCTTTCTCCATCAGCAGACCGGATACGGCTGGCAGATGATGAGCGATGCCTTCTGTGGAAGCATGGGCACGGTGAGCTGCACCAAACGCGTCATTGACGAATAGATCAGCCAGCTCAGCGAATTGCTTCGCAAGCTCAGGATCATTCTTCTCTTCGCCTGGGTAGAAGCGTACGTTCTCTAGTACAAGTACATCGCCGTTGTTCAAGGCAGCTACTTGTGCTTTAACCGCTTCGCCGACAGCTTCGTCAGCTTTCGCTACTTTTTTGCCGAGTAATTCGGAAAGGCGTTCTGCAGCCAGATTCAAGCGCAGCGATTCGACCACTTGGCCTTTCGGACGTCCCATATGGCTGGCAAGAATAACTTTCGCGCCTTTCTCAACCAAATAGTTAATCGTAGGCAGCGTCTCACGAATACGAGTATCATCAGAAATTTTACCATCCTGAACTGGGACGTTAAAATCGACGCGGACAAACACGCGTTTGCCGGTTACTTCCACATCACGTACACTTTTCTTGTTCATCTCCACGTTCCTCCTAAGGTATGCGGCTATGGCTTCTAGGCCACTATGCGCCACGGGTTCTCTTGAATGATTTCTCTCCTAAGCGGTGCTTGTATCTCTATAATTTGTGTGTGTGAATGTCGATTCTATAACTTCATGAACCAAAGAGGAGTCCTGCAGCCAGGTCGCTCCTCTTTGGGTATATAAGTGTTATATAGCGGGATTACTTAGCTTTTTTAGCGAAGTACTCCAACGTACGAACGAGTTGTGCTGTGTAGGACATTTCATTGTCATACCAAGCTACAGTTTTAACCAGCTGCTTGTCGCCAACGGTAAGAACTTTAGTTTGCGTGGCATCGAACAGGGAACCGAAAGTGATTCCTTTGATGTCGGAAGATACGATTTCGTCTTCTGTGTAACCGTAAGTTTCTGGATCAGCAGCAGCTTTCATTGCATCGTTGATCTCAGCAGCCGTTACGCTCTTATCAAGAACAGTTACAAGCTCAGTCAGGGAACCAGTAGCTACAGGCACACGTTGTGCTGCGCCGTCAAGTTTGCCTTGCAGTTCAGGGATAACCAGACCGATTGCTTTAGCAGCGCCAGTCGTGTTAGGAATGATGTTCTCAGCTGCTGCGCGAGCACGACGGAAGTCGCCTTTCGCATGAGGAGCATCAAGTGTGTTTTGGTCGCCTGTGTAAGCGTGGATCGTCGTCATCAAACCTTCAACGATACCGAATTTGTCGTTCAGAACTTTAGCCATTGGAGCCAAGCAGTTCGTCGTACAGGAAGCGCCGGAAATAACCGTCTCGGAACCATCAAGGATTTCATGGTTAACGTTGTAAACGATCGTTTTCATGTCGCCTGTAGCTGGTGCGGAGATAACAACTTTCTTCGCGCCGCCTTTCAAGTGAAGCTCAGCTTTTTCTTTCGTTGTGAAGAAGCCTGTGCACTCCAGAACGATGTCAACGCCAAGCTCGCCCCAAGGAAGTTCTTCAGGGTTGCGGTTTGCAAGAACTTTAACTTCTTTGCCGTTAACTTTGAAGAAGCCGTCATGAACTTCTACATCGCCGTCGAATCTGCCTTGAGTTGTATCATATTTCAACAGATGAGCCAACATTTTAGCGTCGGTCAAGTCATTAATCGCTACTACTTCGATGCCTTCTACGTTTTGAATACGACGGAAAGCAAGACGTCCAATACGTCCAAAACCGTTAATACCTACTTTTACACTCATTGATAGATCCTCCCAGTGTGTTTGTTTTTTTATTATTCAAGACCAACCTGATAAGGCAGTCATGAGTAAATAAGGTTAAACGATCAAAATACGCTGTTCTGCTGTTTTTCTTTTTGCTCCAGTTCGCTCACGATGTCCATTGCCGCGGCTTCGTCCGTGACGAGAATGTCTTCATGTCCGAACTGCAGCACCGCGTGTATAGCTTTGGCCTTACTTTTGCCGCCCGCGATTCCGATCACCGTGTCCGTCTTCCTGATGTCTTCCAGACGGAGTCCCAAGGTCAGCATTTTGTGAACAACTACGCCTTCTTCGTCGAAATAATATCCAAATGATTCTGCGACCGCGCCATCCTTCTGCAAGTCCTCGATCATTGCAGCGTCGAGTTTGCGGCGACGGGCCATCTCCGTAGCATCCCCTATGCCGTGCACAACAATCCGCGCCTGGCGAATCGTGCTCACGATATCCCGGATGTTCGGGTCGTGTACCAGTGACTGATACGCTTCCTTGCCGAGCAAATCAGGCACATGCAGCAATCGGTATCCTGCTCCAACCCGCTTAGCCATGCCGGAAGCAATCGTATTCGCCTGGATTTCCAGGCTCTCGCCAAGCCCTCCACGCGCCGGAACGAACCAGTTCTGCTTGAACGCTGTATTCGCCGGCGGATTCAGCTGCTCCGCTACCTCGGCCATCGTTGTACCGCCCGTGACCGCTACGACGTCTCCGCCGCGCATGGCCCCTAGCAGCGCCTTGGCACCTGCCAGACCGAGCTCCCGCTTCGTCAGCGGAGAGTTCTCCCAGTCTCCAGGGATAACCACAACTTTGCGCAATCCAAAGGCTTTGCGAATCTTCTCCTCCAAATTAGCGAGGCCGAATATTTCCTTTACGATCGGCTCCATATCTTCTAGCAGTTTCCTGCCCGAATCGCTAATCCTCATGCCTATATTCTCGATTTCAATCAGGCCTTGAGCCTTCAGGAGATCTGTTTCGGCACGCAGTACACGTTCCGTCATGTTTAGCGATAGCGCCAAGGTTCTGCGACCAATCACATCCGATAACATGATCTGGTGAAGTATGGTATGCCTTTTTTTGAGAATTTCCATGAGATCTGGAAGAAGCTGCTTTTGCATTTCTAAAATATTTCGCATGCTTTCCACTCCTGCAAGCTTCGTCTTCCTCTCCATCTCCCTTGGCCTTAAAATGTCCCGGGTTAACGTTTTAAGTCCCACTGATATTTTAACCAATTTTGGTCCCTGTTGCAAGTGTGATGTCCCTATATTTCTCTATCTTCGGGAGACTTATTCAACAATCTTCGATGAAATTCGCCAAGACATGAAAAATGGCGTTGTCATGTCTTTTTTTACGGCAAGCCGGCAACAATATGCTAGCAATCTAGTTTGTTGATTTACAAAATAGTAGAGATGGAGGTATACTTGAATTGGTATCTAATTACAATTTTGGGAAATGTGGTGTGTCGCTTGCGTGTTTTGCCAACCTATATTCTTATCATTTGCATTGTTTTTATAACCGGATGTACGGGTCAGCCCTCCCCTTCCAAACTGAACGACAACGAGCTCACCCTAAACATCGGCTACTTCTCAGAACAGCAGTTCGAGAATCGATATTCGTCCTTGCTGTCGATTGAATACCCGAAATTAAATTACAATGTAATATCCACAAGAGACTTTATAACCGAGAAGAAATCCGTGCAAGAATGGGCTGCCGAGAACGCTGTGGACCTGATCTACCTACCGCCGGTTTATCTGCAATCTTTGGCAAAGAACGAATTGCTCCAGGAGCTTGACCCATACATACAAAAAAACTCCTTCTCTCTGGATACTTTCGTTCCGAGTGCCGTAGAGCTCATGAGGCAATATGGAGATGGCGAGCTGTACGGACTGGCTCCAACCTTCTATAGCCGAGCTCTTGTATACAACTCTCGTTTATTTGATCAATATGGCGTTCCATATCCTAAGGATCAGATGACCTGGGAAGAAATCATTGATTTAGCCCATCAATTTCCCAAAGGATTGGCGCTTTCTTACCCGTCGACCGCCCACTTTTTAATTAACGTAGGGCAAACCGAGAATCTCCAAGCCTACAGCGAGGATACGAACCAAATCACTTTAGACAGCTCCTCATGGGCAAATTTACTGGAGCTTACTCTTGAGCCGCTAAGAACAGGCAATATTGCCATTCATGATTCAAATGACAATTTATTTTTAACAGGCGAATATGCCATGGGTATTATCACTTACGAAGAATTGATTCAACTGGAGCAGCAAGGCTCGGATTTGGAATGGAAGCTGGTGACCATGCCAACCCATCCATCAGAGCCGGATTCAAGCCACCACTATGTGTTAGACGGCATGTGGGCTATTCCTGCCAGTTCGACCGAAAGCGATGCAGCCTGGGAATTAATCCGTTTCTTTATGTCGGATCAAACGGCCAAGTGGTCGTATCGTTCCGTTTACGGCTTTTCTTCACTTACAGCCTATACTTTCATGGGGCAGAGCACGGAAAATATAGAAGCCTTCTACAAGCTTAGACCTGCTTATCGTACAAGCCCGGTCCCAAGCACAATATATGAGCTTCTCAATGAAGCGATAGAACAAGTCATCACCGGAAATGCAACAGTAGAACAGGCATTAGCTGAAGTAGCTAAGAAAGAAATTCAATAACTATACCAACTCTGCAATTAGGTGAGTGTAATCGGGACACCTTCTGTTCCGTTTACATATAAGCATCCAGACTCGCACTTCAGCATTATGCCGAGAGAGGAGGGTTTGGTTCTTATCTTTTTAAAGCACTCGTGTTGACTTGCAATAATAAAATGAAGCAAGGAGCGTGTTAAGATGAAAAAGGCAACATTAGCTGCTACAGCCACTTCACTTTTTTTGGCTATCGCTATCCCAACGTTTGCTGCGGACATTGATACGCCAGATCCCAATGTAACAACGGTTGCTTTTATTGGTTCAAGCCAATCCTCCCCCAACACCGTTAGGGGTAAGTCTTATGCACTTACTTCGAATACCAAAATGACCAGTCTAAATGTACAAGGAACCTTCTATCAATCATCAACCCAGAAAGAAACCGGCACCGCTACTACGACCAGCAGAAATACCGAAGCTGCCTGGTTAACAAAAGACGGCGTATACTCCAGCAATGGATCCTACAAGTTAAATACGGCATCAAGAACTTATTTCTCCGGGGGCAAATACGCCCAGGATTATGCATCAGATAGCTGGTAATAGATAGGGCGGGTCTATCCCGCCCTATTCTTCACTTATAAGGAGGGACATACATATGCCCGGAAGACGCGGACTGCTCATGATCCTGCTTCTTAGTGTCGTTATGTCGTCACTTGCAGGCTGCCAGAGGCCGCAGCAGGTTAAGCCGATTACGATCAAAGTCAGTTATCCGTCTGCACAGCAGTTCTATAAGATGTTCGGTTTTGCTTTTCAGAAATCGCATCCCCATATTGAAATCCAGGTCATCCAGGATGAACCCAGTATGGACGCTGGCAGCTTCGATACAGAGGCTGATGTAATCTATATAAACGGAATGGATCAATACAAAGCAGCAATAGAACAAGGTAAGCTTAGGCAGATTCTCCCGCCGTTATTAGATCCATCGACGAATGAAGGAGAACTCTCGCCGATCGTTACCGCATTACTTAGCTCAGCTTCCGAGGACGGCCGCTACTATGCGCTAGCTCCCGCTTTTCATAGCGAAGCATTATATTTCAACAAGAAACTGTTTGACGAATATAACATCGCTTATCCGTACGACGGAATGAGCTGGAGCGATGTATTTGCTCTGGCACAGCGATTTCCTACTGAAGATAAGGAGGGCAACCGCTTATACGGCATTCAAATGAATTATTATAAGAACGTGACGATGAATTATATCCTTAAAGCCGGGGAAACCGAGAACTTGTCTTATTTGGATCCCCACACCCTGAAGGTAACGATGAACACTGAGCGTTGGAATTCGATTTGGACAACCGCTGTTCAGGCTTTCCGTGCAGGAGTCGTTTACGATCAAGGCGAGGATCTGGATTCAATGAAGCATCCCGCATTTTTGACGGAAGATGCGGCAATGACCGTGAGCTCCAATGCTCTCGCTTATAATTTCGAACCCTTCTCTCATTTTGAAGATGGTACAATGCTCGATTGGGGAGTAGTTAGCGCGCCCATTGACCCGTTGAGTCCGGATACCTCCAACTTTTATGAGATTTTTGACCTTTTTGGTGTTTCTACAATCTCTGAGCATCCGGAAGAAGCACTGGAACTCGTTAAATTCATTGCGGGAGATTCCTTTAACAGCCGCCTGCTGGCCCAAAAACAGCCCAATTACGGCCTACCTTCCGTTACCGAATATGTCCAGCCGGTAGGCGCGCATGATCTCTCTCCCCTTTATTTGCTTCAGGCCAACCCCGATTACATCGACCCGTATACCCAGGTTGACGCCGATGTGCTGGATGCTTTTCAATCTGCCGCGCAATCCGTGCTGGATCGGCTCCTACAAAATGAGCTGACGCTAGAGGAAGCGCTCGCGGAAGCGGAGCTGCGTGGTCAAGAAGCGGTCGATGCAGCAGTCGCTGAGATTAAGCTGAAGCAGTAAAGAGCAAAGTAAATAACATGCCGCCAACACGTTCAGGCCAGTTCACACCGCTCGGCAGCTTTCGGCCCGCAGTATTGCTCTTTGGCATGGAGACGGACATGCCGTCCACACACGTGTTGGCGCAGAATAAAATTTGCCACTTGAAATTTGCACCCCGATGCCATATAATCATTTTTGTTACGCTAAATTTGCGCCCGTGGTCCAATGGATATGACGTAGGCCTCCGGAGCCTGAGATCGAGGTTCGATTCCTCGCGGGCGCGCCATCTTATCTTCAATCTCTACACACACAAAGCCTTGCATAAGGCTTTTTTTATTTCTCTTATTCTCTTTATCCGCGTACTCGTGGAATCACAGCGGAAGAACGAATGCACCCAAGCGGTGCTTTTCTTTTTTTTATTAGTTTGACCATCTTTGACTTTATGCTTGAAATTGTTTATGATGAGGTTAATAATTCTCGATTTCGTCAATTATGAGATTGATTGAATCGATACCTGAATCTATATTACAATGGAGGCTATACTGCTCGCTTCGCAATTGGCCCGGCCTTTGTCGCAAGGGACGCTAGTAGTAGCTCGAACCAATCTAAGGAGGTTTTATCGGTGAGTTATATTCCAATGGTCGTTGAACAAAGCAACCGCGGAGAACGCGCATACGACATTTATTCCAGACTGCTGAAAGACCGTATTATCTTCCTTGGTAGCGGAGTGAATGACGTCGTTGCCAACTCCATCATCGCACAAATGCTGTTCCTGGACGCAGAAGATCCAGGCAAAGATATTCATTTGTACATTAATAGCCCTGGCGGCTCGATTACCGCAGGGATGGCGATTTTTGATACGATGCAATTCATTAAATCGGACGTATCAACGATTTGCGTTGGGATGGCTGCTTCCATGGGCGCATTCCTGCTGAATGCGGGCGCCAAAGGCAAGCGCTATGCGCTGCCGAACAGTGAGATCATGATCCACCAGCCGCTTGGCGGTGCGGAAGGACAAGCGACGGACATCGAAATCCGGGCTCGCCGCATCCTCAAAATGCGCGATAAACTGAATCACATTCTTGCGGAGCGTACTGGGCAACCACTGGAGCGGATTGAGAAGGATACGGATCGCGATTACTTTATGAGCGCTGCCGAAGCGATGGAATACGGCATCGTGGACAAAGTTATCGAAAGAGTGACTCCTGAAGGAGTGTAATCGTTATTGATATAAGGCTGTCTTCCAAGCATAGCTTGGAGGACAGTCTTTCTTGCAATTAGGGTGCTAGAATATAAAGGAGACAAGAGGATGAGCAATAACCGAACGAGCAAGCAATATGATTTCAGCCACAGTCTGGGCCAGGTGGCCATGGGAGCAGAACCTGCCGATCTGGTCGTGACTAACGGTACACTGGTTAACGTATATACCGGCGAACTGATCGAGAATACGGATGTAGCCATCAAGCATGGCCGCATTGCTTACGTTGGCGGCGCATTACATACGATAGGAACAAGCACGCAAGTGATCGACGCCGCTGGGCGGTATATTTCGCCCGGTCTGCTGGATGGACATATGCACGTCGAAAGCACGATGTTGTCCGTGACCGAATTCTCCAAAGCAGCGCTAGCCAAAGGAACGACCGCCATATTCATGGACCCGCATGAAATTGCCAACGTATTCGGCACTGAAGGTGTCCGCCTCATGCATGAAGAGGGCCGCGGCTTGCCGCTCAAAGTGTACACCACCTTCCCTTCCTGCGTTCCGTCCACGACGGACTTGGAGGATGCCGGAGCCGAGCTCCATGTCGCCGACATCGCGGAAGGCATGACCTGGGACGGCGTGGCCGGACTGGGCGAAGTGATGAACTTCCCTGGCGTCGTGCATGGCGAACCGAAAATGACCGGGGAAATCAAAGCCACCATGGAAGCCGGCAAAGCGGTAACCGGCCACTTCCCAAGCGATGATGAGCAGCAATTGCAGGCCTACATTGCCGCGGGCGTAACCTCTTGTCACGAGACGGTTACGAGAGAACAAGGCTTGGCCAAGCTAAGGCTCGGTATGCATCTGATGATCCGTGAGGGCTCCGCCTGGCATGACGTCAAAGAGGTCATCAAAGTCGTCACCGAGGATCGCGTGCGGACCGACAACATCATGCTTGTTACCGACGACGTCTACCCGGAAACGCTTGTTGAGAAGGGGCATCTTAACCACGTTATCCGCCGCGCCATCGAGGAAGGCGTTGACCCGGTTACTGCCATTCAGATGGGAACGATCAACACAGCCCGTTATTTCAAACTCGACGGCGATATCGGCGGAATCGCTCCAGGCAAATGCGCTGACCTGCTGCTCATTGATGATTTGCGGCAAATGGAGCCGTCCACTGTCATTACGAACGGAGAGCTGGTATACGATCACGGTAAGCTGACAGCTCAGTTCCCAAGCTACGTCTATCCGGAGAAGATTCGGCAGTCAGTTCATTTGGCCCGGCCGCTTACTCCAGCCGACTTCCTGTTGAACAGCCGGAGCCAGGGAACAAGCACCAAGGTGCATGTTATCCAAGCGATCGAGAACAGCGCCCGTACAGCCAAAGCAGTAGCGATGCTGTCCGTCTCCGGCGGCATCATCCAACCTGACCCTGAGCAGGATATCGTGCAGCTGGCGTGCATCGAGCGCCATCATGGCACAGGACAAATCTCTTTGGCATTTGCCCAAGGCTTCCAATTGAAAAGCGGGGCGGTCGCTTCTACAGTCGCCCATGACAGCCACAATCTGCTCGTTATGGGAACGAACGCGGAGGACATGGCTCTCGCGGCCAATGAGCTTGCCCGGCTCGGCGGCGGCATGATCGTGGTGGAGAACGGCCAAATTCTCGCCGCGGTTCCGATGGTCATCGCCGGCCTGATGTCCGATCAGCCTCTGGAGACCGTGACAAGGGAAGTGAAGCAGCTCGCCGAAGCCTGGCAGCAGTTGGGCTGTCCGTTGAACGCGCCGTTTATGACCTTCTCGCTAATCGCCCTGCCGGTCATTCCGGAGATCCGCATTTCGAACCGCGGCCTGGTCGACGTCACTGAGTTTAAGCTAATTCCCGTAGAGATCATCGAAGAATAAGAGAACAAATCTAAGGAGGCAACTATGAAAGTAGACATATGGTCAGACTTCGCTTGCCCGTTCTGCTATATCGGCAAACGCAAATTCGAAGCCGCCCTGAAGCAATTCCCGCACGGCGATCAAGTCCAAATCGGCTTCCGCAGCTTCGAGCTGGCGCCCGATGCCGAGAAGAAGACCGGCAAGGACATCAATACCATACTGGCCGAAAAATACGGCATGCCGTACGACCGAGCCAAACAAATGAACGAGCAAGTTACCATGCAGGCCGCTGAAGTCGGGCTGGAATACCATATGGATAAAGTTATTCCGACGAACACCCATGATGCCCACCAAATGACGCAGTTCGCCAAGCAGCATGGCAAAGGAAACGAGTTGGCCGAACGGCTATTCAAAGCTTACTTCACGGAAGGGCTCGATCTCGGAGACCAGCCTACGCTCGCCCGATTAGCGGCCGAAGTTGGCCTGGACGAACAAGAAGCTCTTCACGCCCTTGAGGAAGGCTCCTTCAATTCCACGGTCATCGGCGAGCTCCAACAGGGCGCGCGTCTTGGAATTACTGGTGTTCCATTCTTCGTGTTCAACGATAAATACGCCGTATCCGGCGCACAGCCGAGCGGAACGTTCCTGGAAGCACTTGAGCAGGTGTGGCAGGAAGAACAGCAGCAGCCATTGCAAGTGATCTCCGGCCAGACAGGCGGAAATTCGGACGCAGGCCCGGATTCCGACCCTTCCTGCTCTGACGGCTCCTGCTCCGTTTGACAGCTCGTCCTGAAAATAATAGCTCCCCTCATGGCAGGCAGGTTAAATACCCGCCCTTATGAGGGGAGCTTTTTCGTCATTGCGTATAATTCAGCGCCTCGTGAGTACAAAGGCAATATCCTGATACCTATAATCGGCAGGCACCCGCAGGGACAGACGGCCATCCGGCCCTGGCGCCCATCGCTTCTTTGGGGACATGGACCGATGTTAATTTCGGGACTAATTTCTCTACATATTCCGTATTATCAAACCCCGTCACGCCGCATTCGGCGGGAATTTTCACGCCACGTTCATTCAAGGCATCATATACACTCAATGCTACGCAGTCATTGGCACACACGAAAATTTGCGGAAGCTCGTCTTGCGGAATAGACATAACACCTTCATACTCGTTCAAATTGTCGGACACCATAAGCTGGGGAAGCTGATTGTGTGCAATGCCGTATTCGGTACAGCAAATTTAGACACCCCGGCCATGTCAGCAATTTGCTGCATCGTGACCTTCCTTCGCACAGATAACCCTCCCCCAGCAAATCAGCATGACGCCTTCTAATTTCACAGCTTATATTAGCATAACGAAATAACAGTAACAAAACAATTGTGCCATTGATGGCTTTTTTACATAAAAAAAGAGACTTTCCGCAGATCATCGACCTAGGACAGCCTCTTGTTAAATTATTTGTGTTTCGTAAAATCAAACGGATTCGTACCCGGCGGCAGCAGCTGCGAGAAAGGAAAATAGAACTCCGGAAATCCGTTCACATAAGGCAAGTACTCATAAAGCGGGAAAAAGATGACGACTCCCTCGTCCTTGACATAATACGACGGATTCGGGCCAATCGTCTTGAAATTGCCGAAATAACCTGGCGTTTGCTGCAATTGCTGGGCAATCACCGGATCCACAATTTGGCGATAATTCGGATTCGCCCGCAGCAGCTCATCAAGCGTAAGCAGCTTGCCGTCCTTTAGCCGAAAGGTCAGTCCCTCCCGGTAGCTGTTTCCATGCGCTCCACCTGTGTAAGCATACGTTTGTTCATACAGGCTCAGAATGCAATTCTTGTTATACGTGACTGTGTAGTTCCCCAGAAATTCATACTTATTCCCGCTCGGGGAAGGGAGGCTTTGCTTCGCTTCTTTGACGGATTTCTTCACGAAATCCTCTGCGCGGGCCTTGAAGAACGAGTTGAGCTTCCGCTGGACAGATTTGCTCTTTAAGCCGCTTATTTGAGGATACTCCGCTTTGATCGAGGCCCCCGGAAGGGATTTCGTTATCGTTCGCGTCTCGACTTTGACCCCTTGGTCAGGAGCTGCGCTTTCTCGGGCCGGCGCAGCGAATTGTGCCTGCTCGGCGTGAACTCCTATTTCGGAAGCCGCAGCTATGCTGATATTCCCCTCAAGCAGCATTCCCGGCGATAACAGCACGGCCGCAAGCAGGCCAAGCCCGACCCGGATGTTTTTCCACATGATCATTTTTGCCTCACACCTTTCCTTGGATAACCGAATTATGTCCCTCTTCCAACAAAATCATGCTTGCTTCCCAAATGCAGCGTATGAGGCCGTAAAAAAACAGCGAAGCGCAAAATGCGCCTCGCTGTTATGATCCGTACTTTTTTCGATCGGTTGCCGTTATTCCCGGCCGCTCTTGAGCTCTGTCCAATAGCGGTCATAGAGCTGCAGCTTATCCTCAACGTCGCCAAGCCATTCCGTACGGGACAGCTCATCCGCAGAAAGGTTGATCATCGTATCGGCATTATATTCATCGCTATGGAATTCTTTCGCTTTGATATTCGGATCGCTGTAGCCGATCGACTCGTAGTTCTTCGCACTAACCTCAGGCTTCAGCATGTAGTTGATGAACTTCTCCGCAAGCTCCTTGTTTTTCGCGTCCTTCGGAATCGCATAGTTATCAGCCCAAATCGTACCGCCTTCTTTAGGCACGACGTATGCCACATCCGGATTGTCGCTCGCGATCACGGAAGCATCGCCAGACCAAACCGTGCCGATCCAGCCTTCTTCCTGAATCATTTTATTCTTGATATTATCGGTATCAAAAGCAAGCACGCTCGGCAGCAGCTGTTTCAAGTCGTCTACCGCAGCACCGATTTCCGCATCGTCCATCGAACTGTTCGATTTGCCGGCTTTTTTCAGAGCCATCCCGATGACTTCCCGGTTATCGTCGAGCAGCAGTACTTTTCCTTTGTACGCCGGGTTCCACAGATCTTCCCAGCTATCGATCTCGTCCTTGATGTACTTCTTGTTGTACGCAATTCCCGTCACACCAGTCATATAGACGATGGAATACTTGTTACCCGGGTCGAATACAGGGTCCTTGAACGCAGGATCGACGTTCTCAAAGTTCGGAATATTCTCCATGTTCAGCGGTGCAAGCAAATCTTCCTTGATCATGGTATCTACCATATAGTCGGAAGGTTGAATCAAGTCATAGCCGCTGCCGCCCGTTTTAATTTTTGCAAGCAGATCCTCGTTGTTGGCAAATACGTCATACACGATTTTTACGTTATACTCTTTCTCGAAATCAGCGAGGACGTCAGCGTCGAAGTTATCCGCCCAGCTGTATATGTTCAACGTTTCCTTGCCAGATGATCCGCATCCGGACAACAGGGAAATCACCAGCATGCTTGCCAGCAGCACGCCGGCCCATCTCATTTTTTTCAATTCTTTGATCTCCTCTCTTTAATAACCTATTATAAGTTGGACAATTGAAAAGGATGTAGGGCAAGTACGTAAAATGTTCCTACGATCACTGTTGTTCCAGCTCACTTCCCCTCTTAGAATGGGAGGAGGGATTTTTTCTTTTGCCCTTTGCCCCGATTCAACGCATACTGCGCGAGTAAAATCAACGTTACGCTGACGATGATCAGAATCGTACACAGCGCGTTAATTTCCGGGGAAATACCCCTTTTTACTTGCCCATAAATATAAATTGGCAGCGTCGTTGAGCTAGGCCCGCTTACGAAGAAGCTTACCATAAAGTCATCCAAGGACAACGTAAAGGCAATGAGCGCCCCTGCCACGATGCCTGGCATGATTTGCGGAAACGTGACATAACGGAACGTCTGCCATGGGCCCGCCCCCAAATCGTTCGCCGCCTCCTCTAGCTGCTTGCCCATGTCTGCCAGCCGTGTACTAACCACAACGTAAACATAAGACATGCTAAACGTAATATGAGCGAGAATAATCGTCAGCTTGCCCATCGGAATATGGAACTGGGTGAACAGGACAAGCAAGGATAACCCCATAATAATATCCGGTATGATGATCGGCAGGTAGAGCAGACCGCCCATCCCAGCCCGCATCTTGCTCTTCAGCTTCCTCATCGACAACGCGGCCATCGTTCCCAGGATCGTGGATACCACGGTAGATACTGCAGCTACGATCAAGCTGTTGCTCAGCGCCTCGATAACCCGGCGATTTTTAAATAAAGAGAAATACCAGTCCAGCGTGAAGCCGCTCCAATCCGCAGCTAGACGCGAGCTATTAAAGGAATACGCAATAATAAAAGCGATCGGCACATAAATAAACACCATCATCAATAATGAATGGAAGCCGAGCAATGGGTGTGTCTTCGTCTTCATCAGCGGCCCTCCTTCACTTTGAGGTGCCTGGAAGTCATCGCTTTGTTAAACAAGCCGATCATAATCAACGACGTGATCACAAAAATGATCGACAGCGCCGAACCGAACGGCCAATCCCTCGCTCCCGAGAATTGCGCTTGGATGACATTGCTGATCATCGCCGATTTCGCGCCGCCTAGAATATCCGTTACGACGAACATTCCCGTTGTGGAGACATAGACCAGCACTGAGCCCGTCATGATGCCGGATTTGGTCTGCGGCACCGTAATATGCCAGAACGACTTCCATGGCGATGCACCAAGATCGCTGGCCGCCTCCAGCAGCTTCTTATCCATTTGCTCTAGGGCGACATAGATCGGCAGCACCATAAAGGGAATGAACGTATATACCATGCCTAGCAGAACGGCCCCCTGAGTATATAGCAGCTGCAGCGGCTCGTGAATCAGACCGATATCGATCAGCAAATTGTTGACGATTCCTTGTGTCCGCAGCAGCAGCACCCAGGCATAGGTGCGAATGAGGAAGTTGATCCAGAACGGTATCGTAACCAGAATCAGTCCCCAGGTCTGTCTCTTCGGACCGGCATTAGCGATATAATAAGCAAGCGGATAGCTCAGCAGCAGACAGATCACCGTCGTCACGACAGACAGCACGATCGTATCCCAATAAATCCCCAAATACAGCGGATCAAAAAAGCGGGCATATGAGTCCAAGCTGAAGCCGGCTACGACGCCGCCAACCTGGTCACGGCCCATAAACGACATCCCGACGACAATAAGCATCGGAATGATCATAAAAACGCCCAACCATAACATCACCGGCAGTACGGACAGGCTCGATTTCCTCATCGCCCAATTACCACCTCGTCCTCGGCATTCCAGTCTACCCCAACCTTGTCACCGATATTCCAAGGGCGATCATCTGTAAAATCAAATATAATGGACACGGTCATCGGTTCATTGTCCAACTGAACGATCAGTTTGTGTATGCTGCCTAGGTATAGGACATCCATGACCTCTCCGCTTTGTTTGGAGCCTTCTACCTCTCTGCTTGCCCGCAATTTCTCCGGACGCACAGCAAATAGCCGCCCGTCGCTGGAGAAAATGTTATTCTCTCCTACAAAGGTGGCGGAGAACAGGGTGGCCGGCTTAGCGTAAATTTCGCGCGGCGTGCCGATTTGTTCCACTTGTCCGTTATTCATAATCACGATCCGGTCGGACAGCATCATCGCTTCCTCCTGGTCGTGAGTGACGTACACAAACGTAATGCCCAAACTGCGCTGCAATTGCTTCAGCTCGGATTGTAGATTCTTCCGCAGCTGCAAATCAAGGGCGCTCAGCGGCTCGTCCAGCAGCAGGACTTTGGGCTTGTTCGCAATCGCCCTAGCGATTGCTACGCGCTGCTGCTGTCCACCGGACAGCTGATGCGGATAGCGCTTGATCAGCGGAGTCAGTTGGGTCGTCGTGACCGCTTCCTCTACCCGCTGGCGCTGCTCTTTGGCCGGTATTTTCTTCATTTTCAATCCAAATGCGATATTATCCTCTACCGTCATATGCGGGAATAATGCATAGTGCTGGAATACCAGGTTCAAATCCCGGCGGTTCGGAGGCAGATGGGTCAAATCCTTGCCGTCCAGCAAAATTCTGCCGCTTGTCGGTTGCTCGAACCCGGCGATCATTCGTAAAATCGTCGTCTTGCCGCAGCCGCTCGGGCCCAGCAGGGTTAAGAACTCCCCTTCTTGTATGGTGAGCGAAAGCGGATGCACAACGACTTGTCCTGCAAAGCTTTTCTCAACTTCGGCCAGTTCAATCATGTATGCACCAACTCCTTTAAGTCTACTAAGAAAAAAAAGCCATATCCATTGGTATGGCTTTTAACAGGTCAGTCGATTCATTTTTTGCATATTCACTATACCTTGTTTCGTCCCTAGTTACAACACTTTTCTAGGTCGTTTGATAGAACTAAAGGAAGTTTTGTGAAGGTTAAGCGTTCATTCGGCAAATAAAAAGGACCGCAACACCCCTATCCATGGACAGGTCCGGGCATCACGGCCTTGGCAGGCAGATTTTCGCCTTCCAATTATTTCATTTCATACATGACGGAAAGAGTCGTCTTTACACTGATTTCGCCCGGCTCGATGGAGGTTCCCTGATCCATGGTTGCCTTCTCCGCCACAGCGAAGCTCATGTTCATATAAGGTGCGTAGTCATTGCTCGCCTGAGTTACGCTCAGCACGACGCCGACCTGACGCTTGGCGGCCTTGGCAATCGCGGCGGCTTTCATGTCCGCGTTAGCCATCGCCTTCTGAATCACCTGCTCCTGATATTGATCAGGGTTCTCGGTTGAGAAGCGAACACTGTCGATACGGTTAGCCCCTGCCTTCGTGACTTCATCCAGCAGTTGGCCGACCTTCTCCAAATCGCGGTAAGTAATCGACAAAGTATGGTAAGCGGTATAACCCTTCACCTTCTGCCCTTCCTTCTCGACATAAGTGTAATTCGGCTGCACCGAGAACTGGCCTGTCTTGATATCCTTTGCATCCAGCTTCCACGTATCCTTCAGCAGCGTGTTCACCTTCGCCATTTTGGCTGCATTTTGGCTTTGCGCCTCCTTCGCCGTAGCCGCCTGTGTCTCTACCCCTACGGAAATGTAAGCTACGTCCGGCTTGATCATGATTTCACCGCTGCCAGTGACGTTGATTACATTGCGTTGCGCCTCATTGTCAGCGTATACAGGCTGCGCGATATCCAGCCCCCCGCCAACCAAAGTACCTCCAACCACTAATGCACTTGCGATCACGACTGCGCCAATCGGCTTGAACCATTTTTTCATTAGTAATGACCTCCAATATAGGGTGAGTTTAACTACTAAACGACGGCTCGTATGCAAATGTTGCAGCCAGACATTCATTCCTTTGGAAAAATATTAATTTCAGCTGGTTTCAACTCAATTTAAAAAGGGATGATTTCGCGGCAGAACCCCGAAATCATCCCTTCTAGAACACTGGCATAAACCCTATTATTGGTTCTCCAGTTCCTCTTTGCTCACCAGATTAATTAAAGCGTTTGCGGCTTGCTCCGCGTCTGCGCCATCCGCACTGATGTAGATTTCCGTTCCGGTGCTAATGGCAAGGCTCATAATACCCATGATACTTTTAGCATTTACTTTTTTATCGTCTTTCTCAACAAATATTTCAGATGAATATTTATTCGCTTCCTGGACGAAAAGCGCAGCCGGCCGAGCGTGTAGACCCGTTTTCAATCGAACAGTTACCGGGTGTTTGATCATGAAACCTTACCCCCTATTACGAATTCAATAGCATGTTGTAGAACTATGTGATCATGGTAAATTTATATCATTATATCATATACAGACTATAACAGACTAGCTATAGGCCTGTACCCCCGCGAATTTTTTCCGCCAGCTCGTCGATTTTCCGCAGTCGATGATTAACGCCTGACTTGCTGACCTTGCCTTTGAGCAGCTCCCCGACCTCTTTCAGGTTCATATCGGGATGAGCAAGACGTACTTCCGCAACCTCGCGCAGCTTCTCCGGAAGGTTCTCAAGTCCTACTTCTTTCTCCAAGAGCCTGATATTCTCAATCTGCCTGACGGCCGCTCCGATCGTCTTATTCAAATTCGCCGTTTCGCAGTTCACGATCCGGTTCACCGAATTCCGCATATCGCGCATGATGCGCACATCCTCGAATTTGAACAACGCTTGGTGAGCACCGATAATGTTCAGCAGCTCGATGATCTTCTCGCCCTCTTTAATGTAGAAAATAAAGCCCTTCTTGCGCTCGATGCATCGCGCATTCAGATGAAATTCATTGGCGAGGTCCACCAGGGCCTGGCAGTGCTCCTCATACATAGAGGCGATCTCTAGATGATACGAGGAGCCCTCCGGGTTATTGACGGAGCCCCCCGCCATAAACGCCCCGCGCAGGTAGGCCCGTTTACAACAGTTTTTCCGGGTCAACTCCGGATTAATCCCCTGCGTAAAAATAAAACCTTCGGACACGATGTTCAACGTCTTCAGTATTTCCTGAACCCTGGCCGGAATTCGTACGATGTAGACGTTATTTTTCTTTAGCCGCATTTTCTTGCGTACAAGCAATTCCGTATGAACCTGAAAGTGCTTCTTCAATAAGGAATAAATTCGCCTTGCTATCGCGGCGTTTTCCGTAGAGATGTCCAGAACAACCTTCTTGTTCGAGACCTGCACCGAGCCGTTCATCCGGATTAACGCAGACAGCTCGGCCTGCTCGCAGCAGGGCTCAGCCTCGACCATCGTTAGTTCCTTTTTGGTTTGCGCCGCGAACGACAAGGGTCTCACCTCTTTCGTAAATTCCAGTTTTGCACCAATTGATAAATATGCTGACTCAATTTGTCGGCATCATGGCGCAAATAGCGGCGGAACAACACAAGCGTGTCGGCAATGACTTTGTATCCTCTGCCTGTAACGACATCCCAGTCGACTTCAACTGGCTTGGCGCCTTGCTCCGCGTAGAAATCCTGAACCTGAGTCGGGATTTCGCCGTCATTGACGATGACATAATCAAATAAATGATGGCCTACGTGATCGTAAATCGCCTGCAGATGATCGCTTACCGTGTAGTCATCCGTCTCACCAGGCTGAGTCATGACATTGCAGACAAAGATCTTGATCGCATCCTTGTTGGCCAGAACCGACTCCGTCAGCTTCGGAACGAGCAGATTCGGTATAATGCTCGTGTAGAGGCTCCCTGGGCCGATCAGAATGGCATCGGCCTCACGGATCGCTTCGCACGCCTCCGGCAGCGGCTCAACCTCCTCGGGCTCGAGGAAGATTCGCTTGATCTTGCCCCGGGCCTCGGGAATCTTCGATTCCCCGGTCACGATCGTCCCGTCTTCCATCTCTGCATGCAGCACCACCGCCTGGTCAGCAGCGGGGAGCACACGACCGCGGACTGCGAACACGCGGCTCAGTTCCCGGACGGCCGTGACGAAATCCCCGGATATATCCGTAATAGCCGCTAGTATTAAATTGCCCAAACTATGCCCTGCTAGTCCAGATCCGTTGGAAAAACGGTAGCTGAGCATGTTCGATAGCAATGGTTCTACGTCCGCAAGCGCGGTCAATACGTTACGAATGTCGCCGGGAGGAGGCATGTGCAGCTCATTCCGGAGAATCCCGGAGCTCCCTCCATCATCGGCAACGGTAACAATGGCCGTGATATCGAGCGGTTTTTCCTTTAATCCGCGAAGCATGACCGATAGGCCGGTTCCACCGCCCATCACTACGATTCGCGGGTCTTTCGTCTCGTTAGCTCGATTCATCGTCTTGATTCACCCTCTTAATGCCGGTCTCGGCCCTCATCTCTATGGCTTACGCGAACCGTCTCCGTTTCACTAGTTCCGAGCATCCGGCCCAAATATTCCGAAATGGCGACCGAACGGTGCTTCCCACCGGTACAGCCAATGGCGATAATCACCTGGCTTTTTCCCTCTTTATGATATTGAGGCAGCAGAAAATGCAGCATATCTAACAGCTTCGTCAAGAAGGACTGTGTCTCCGGCCACTTCATAACATAATCATATACATCGCTGTCTTGTCCGGTGTGTGGACGAAGCTGCTCAATATAATGAGGGTTTGGCAGGAACCGGACGTCGAAGACCAAATCGGCGTCGATCGGTATGCCATATTTAAATCCGAAGGAAGTAATGTTTACGGTCAAATGATTGCTCTCCAAATGAGAAAAGCGGGAGATGATCTTCTCCTTGAGCTGGGCAGGCTTGATATTGCTCGTATCGATGACCTGGGTAGCGGAAATCTTCAGCTCCTCCAGCATTTTGCGCTCAAGCCGGATGCCGTCAAGCGGCATGCCGTCCGGTGCAAGCGGGTGGCGGCGGCGGCTTTCCTTATAGCGCTGAACCAACACGGAATCGGTCGCATCCAGGAACAAAATTTCACTATTAATCGTAAAATGATCCTTAACATAGCCAAGCGACTCAGATAGAGCGGTGAAAAACTCCCGGCCGCGCAGGTCGATGACGAGCGCCACCTTGGCGATTTTGCCGTTCGATTGCTCGATCAGCTCAGCGAATTTGGGGATGAGTACTGGAGGCAAATTGTCCACGCAGAAGAATCCTAGATCTTCAAGGCTCCTAACGGCGAGCGACTTCCCTGCGCCCGACATGCCTGTAATGATAATCAAATTGGCAACTGAAGCTTTCTCCTTGTCTGACATGCATTTCCCTCCTCGTAAAGTTCTCCTGTTCTTCTATCTATTATATATCTAAAATCGACAGTATATATCGACAGAATTTGATAACAGACCCCCGACTTGCCTACGAGCTTGCGAACATGCTTTGTCGAACTGATTGTTCAATATAGCCCGAAGGCTATTGCCCTTGCAAGCAAATCAGCTTGCCGCGATTTTCTTACGAACGAGTGAACAGGCCAGCCGCGCCAACCATTCCGGCATCATTGCCCAGCGTTGCAGGAACGATGCTTACCCCTCTTGCCGCTACTTCCGGCGTCAGCTTCTGGAACACGCTGCGCACTTCATTAAACAGAATGTCCCCGGCCTTGGATACGCCGCCGCCAATAATGAACACTTCCGGATTCAGCACAACGGCTACGGCCGCCAGCGCTTTGCCCAAATAGAATGCAGCACGGTTCACGATGCGAATCGCTACTTCGTCTCCGGCTTTCGCCGCATCGAATACGTCCTTCGCCATAATTTTCTCTACTTGCGACAGGGTTGTGCGCTCTCCTCTAGCTACCGCATCATTCGCCATCCGGATAATGCCGGTTGCCGAGGATACCGTCTCAAGGCAGCCTGTCTCGCCGCAGCCGCATTGAATCGCTTCCAGATCGGGAACGACAGACATATGGCCAAGCTCGCCCGCAAATCCAGCGAATCCTTGGTAGATTTTACCGTGAATAATAATGCCGGCACCTACTCCTGTACCCAGCGTGGCACAAACGCAATGATCGATGCCTTTGCCCGCGCCGCCCCAAGCTTCGCCCAGTGCCGCAACGTTGGCATCATTGTCTATTTTGACAGGCTTGCCAAGACGTTCCTCCAGAATCTCGCGAATCGGAAGATCCCTCAAACCTACATTCGGTGCTAGAATGATGATTCCTTCGCGAACGTCCGTAAATCCGGCAACTCCAGCTCCGACGCCTGCTACCTGTTCCCAGTCAAAAGGAGATTGCTCCACGATATGACGGACATACTGCTCGATATTGCTTACTACGGCATCGGCACCTTTATCAGCTTCGGTTGGCCCTTCATAAGTATGAAGAAGCTGCCCTTCATCATTACAGATGCCGACTTTGATCGCAGTACCGCCAAGGTCAACACCAATGTAGATTTTTTCAGACATTGTACAAGCCACCTTTTTCTTCATATAAAATAGTTTATCCTACGTACCAACTATAAGCGAACCACACCGTTCGGTCAAGAGAAGCGAGCGGCAGAAAATCCAGTAAATACAAGGCTTTTAGCGCAAATGATGAAATTCACAAGAGGCGTTTACATAGAATTTACACCTGCTGCAGTGCCCCTCTAAATGCAGCCCAATCCTGCAATTTCCCAGCAAAAAACCCCGCCGCAGGCGGGGCTGTCATATTATAGGCGAGCATACTATATCTATCAAGCTTAAGACAATATTCGCTTCTGACCCTCCAACGCCTGGATCGGTGCGATATTTTGCGTGAATTCCAAGGTTCCCATATACCGTCCCTCGACACTGCGAACAGCGAAATAACGGATGTAGACGAACTTATCCTTAAACGGAATCCAGAAGTCCTCCGAGTCCTTCCTCCCGGCCTTGAAATCCGCCAGCAGATCATTGACGACATGCACGCTTTGCGGAGGATGGCAGTTCTGTACCGTACGGCCGATGACGGCCTTTGTCCGGGCGAAAATACGCTCCTTCCCATGAGAGAAATACCGGACGACATCATTTTCATCGATAAACGTAAGATCGACGGGCAGATGATTCATGATCCCTTCCAGCTGCGCGGAGGTCAGTATTCCTGTCTCAAACCGGATCAGTCCGTCCGGCAGATTGCCTTGCCCAGCTTCCTCCCCATCTTCGTTATATGAAAGCGGAACGCGCTCGGGGATCCACTTCTGCTCCGGGGCAGTCAGGCAATAGCCGATCTCATCGCTCTCTGCGGCAATTTTGACCCATTCATCCTCCGTCAGCTTCTCCAAAGCCATCGGCAGCAAAATATTCTCTTCCTTGAAAATCATCTCGTTAACCTCGGTAATCACACGCTCCAGATCGATGATGAGTATATCCTTATCGGCACGGTCGCCGTTGTAACTCAGCAGCTTCTCCTTCACTTCTTTGATCATCGCCCGAATAGCATCGTCTACGCCCCACATGACCTTGGTCGGACCATAAATGCCGTACTTCTCCAAATACGGGAACAACAAATTTTCCTTGCGGCTGTAGTGCTTATCAAGATCCAGTAACAGATTCAAATCTTCTACTAGCTTATATACGATTTCCGTGCTGTCCTCCCGGTGGAATTTGTCCTTATGCAGCTCCAGCTTGAAATTGACATGCCGCTCAATCTCACCATTCTCCAGCTTAAAGGTATGGACGGGATGCCCTGGCTGCTCCTCCGGCTTGGACGAGCGGTGAATTTCCTCAATTGAGCCTTTGAAAATAGCCGTGTGCACAGAACACAGCCGCTGCACCTCGGAGACCGGAATGCCCTCTTCTTCCATCAAGGCATGCTCCATCGCCGATATTTCCGCTACCGTTACGTCCCCGACCGCTTCCTCGAACCGTGCCTTGACCTCCTCCACACTTTTGCCTCCATGCAGCTCCTTAATGATCTCCTTCAGCAGTTCCTGCCGGCGTCCTTGCTCCGGTACCGCATGCTCGCGGTTATTGATCATTTCACTCATCGCCGTATCCTCCTTTATATTTAAAAGCCTGCCGCCTTAAGCTCATTCCGTGATTTCGTAGCCCTTGGCGCGAAACGCGCCCTTGATCGTATCCAGCTCCACCTTGCGCAGCCGGGCTCCCTGGGGGATCGTCATAAAGCGCCCTGCGCTCTGCAGCATTCCCGGCTTGGCCAACTGCTCGAAGCCCAACCCCACCATGATATCGATGATTTCTGGATCAGCCGTGCATAACTCATAAACCGATCTACGCAAATCGATCACTTTCCCCATGAACCCTCACCGCATTTCTTCAAATTTAATTGAAAACCATTCTCATACCAAAAGTATCACAGGCCGCCATCGAGGCTTGTGATTACAATCACAAGGAAGTGGGTGCTTTATCGTAGTTTATTTTTTAATGCAGATTTGTCACAATAGGAGCAAAAGGAGGCTTAATGATGAATCCCATTCATTTGCTATATATTGAAGACGACCCCGAGATTGGAAAGTGGGTTAATGCCAACCTGCAGGACCGCGGCTATCGTGTAACATGGCTGACGAGCGGGGAGCATGCTTTGGAGTATGCCGATTCCTGCCGGCTTGCCATTCTCGATGTCATGCTGCCGGGCCTGGATGGCTTCACAGTCGGGCAGCGGCTCAAGAAGCAGTTCCCGAAAATGCCCATATTGATGCTGTCGGCCAGAACCTCCATCGACGATAAGCTGCAAGGCCTGGAATTCGCGGACGACTACCTGACGAAGCCGTTTCATCCGGACGAGCTCGCCGCCCGAATTGAAGTGCTGCTCCGCCGCAGCGGCAATGCTTCCCCGGAACCGCTTAGGCTGCGGCATCTGCTCGTCCACGAACGCGAGAACCTCATTATCGACCAGAATACCGGAGAAGAGATTCTGCTTACCGGGAAGCAGTTTCACATCTTCCATTACCTGCTGCGCCACCTCGGCCAAATCATGACGAAGGAGCAAATCTATGAAGCCGTGTGGGGAGAATCCTACCTAGAAGGCGACAAGACCCTAATGGTACATATTCGGCATTTACGCGAAAAAATCGAGCGCGACCCAGCCTCGCCGGAAATTATCGAGACGATCCGCGGCATAGGTTACAGGGTGCGGGCATGAGATTTATCAAACAAAGCCCTTTTCAGCGCCTTCGCAGCTCCCTTTTGTCGCGATACGTGCTGATCATCGTCACGGCCCTTGTATTTATCCCCGTGCTTATTCCGGCCAGCTTCATGGCCTCCTGGGCCGTCAACCGGATGCTGATGCTGGGCGGGCAGGAAAACTATCAGCTGCCTTATGGCTCTGCCTATGAGCTAGAGCAGATGTGGCATAAGCACGCCAAAGCGCTGACTGGAGCCTCCCCCGAGGAAATCGACGCGAAGCTAACCGGACTGAAGGAGGAGTACCCCGATGCCGCGCTGTTCTGGGTCGACGGCGAGAGCTTCACCCGGCTTCAGCTGCCCGCGCAGGCATCGCTTCCCGAACAATGGTCAGCAGAGGATACGATCGCCTTCATGAAGGCGGGAATCAATGCCGACCCCTACACCGTCGTCGCCTTAATCGGAGGAGACGAGGAGGCGAAGCAGGGGTTCATGGTCTTCGAACTTCCGCGCTCCTATCTGACGCCCCAGGGCCGGCCCAGCGATTCCCGATTCTATGGCCTGTTCCTGGCCCTGATCTTCGGCATCTTCATTCTGCTGTCCTATTTATTCTTCCGCGGCATCCAGAAGCGCCTGCTCCGGCTGGAAGCGGCCATGACCCGCGTCGGAAAGAACGGGCTCCCGGAACCCACGGACGAAGGGAGGCCCGATGAAATCGGCAGGCTGGAACAAGCCTTCAACCATATGGTGAACCAACTGGAGGAAGGCCGCAGGAGGGAACGCAAGGAAGAGGAGCTGCGTAAAAATCTGATCGCCAATCTGTCCCACGACCTGCGTACGCCGCTGACCATTCTCGCTAGCCATCTCTATTCCATGGGCAAAGAGCCTTTATCCGAACAAGGACGGCAATCCTTATCCTTGATGGAGACAAAACTGGATGATCTCGACCACCTAATCGATCATTTATTGTCCTACAATTTGCTGACCAGCGGAAAATATGCCTTGTCCATGGAGCCTCAGGACGTTTATCGCATCGTCCGGGAAAGCGCTGCTGCATGGTATCCCGTTTGGGAAAAAGCCGGCATAGCCGTGGACATCGACCTGCCGGAAGAGCCCCTGAAGTGGGCTGTCGACACGCAGGGCTTCCGCCGCATCCTCGATAACCTGTTCCAGAACGTCGTCCGCCACGCCGGTTCAGGCAAGTATGTAGGCATCCATACGGCACCGTGGAAGGGACACCCTGCTCTTATTATTACGGATCGCGGCCCGGGCCTTGACGCCGCTTCGTCAGCCAAGGGCGCAGGCCTTGGCCTGGCCATCGTGGAGCTGCTGTTGCGGGAGATGGGGCTTCGCCTGGACGCGGAGTCCTCGGCCGAAGGTGCCCGGTTCGCCATCTATCCCGCTTCTTAACCTAAATTTAAACTTCGTCTACCGCTGCATTTAAACTTCGGAAGCTATGCTGGTTACCGAGGTGATATGTAGTGAGCGAACTCATTATCCAAACCAAAGGATTAACGAAGAAATACCGCGGCCGTCCGGCCGTCGATCAATTGAACCTGGAAATCTCCAAGGGGGATATTTACGGCTTCCTTGGACCGAATGGAGCCGGCAAGACGACAACGATCCGCATGCTGCTGGGGTTGATTCAGCCGACGAGCGGCTCGATCTCCATTTTCGGACGGGAGCTGAAGCGGGATAAGCTGAACATTCTGCGCCGGATCGGGTCGCTTGTGGAGTACCCTTCCTATTACGGCCATTTGAGCGCCATCGACAATCTGGAGGCGATTCGCCGCATTCTGAATGTGCCGAAATCGCGGATTGCCGAAGTGCTCGAGATCGTCTCCTTAACGAAGGAAGCGAAGCGCCCGGTCAAGGGCTTCTCCCTCGGCATGAAGCAGCGTCTTGGCATTGCCGCTTCATTGCTCGGGAATCCCGAGCTCCTGATTCTGGATGAGCCAACCAACGGTCTCGACCCTTCCGGGATTCATGAAATGCGCGAGCTGATCAAGAACATGCCCCTACAATACGGCATAACCGTACTTGTCTCCAGCCACCTGCTGGGCGAAGTCGAGCAGATGGCCCATAAGGTCGGCATTATCCGCGAAGGGCGGTTGGTATTCCAGGATACGATCGATAACTTGCGTCTCCAAGCGCAGCATGACATCGAGCTGGTCGTATCCGAACCCGATTCCGCCATCTGGATCGCCCGCGATATGGGTCAGACGGTCGACCTCCAAGGCGGGATTATGACCTTTCCCGGCATGAAGGATCCCCAGGTCGCCCATCTCGTCAAGCGGCTCGTTGAGAACGGGCACGCCATTTACCGGGTCGAGCAGAAGAAAAAATCCCTGGAGGATATCTTCATGCAAGTGATCGGGGAGGGAGCACTATGATGCTGCTGCGCTCCCTTAGCGCCGACTTTCTCAAAATACGCCGTAAGGGAATCTGGTTCCTGGTTTTCCTTGCACCGATTGGCCTCGTCGCCATGCAGGGGCTGAATTTCGGACTGCGATTCGACTACTTATCCAAAGTATACAAGGACGATCTCTGGGGCGGGTTAATCCAAAACATCGAATTTTTCGTCCCAATGGCACTGTTCCTCGGCTGTACCTTGATTAGCTCCCTGGTCGCCAACGTGGAGCACCAGATGAGCTCGTGGAAGCAGTTGCTAGCCTTGCCGGTATCGCGCAGTGCCGTATTTCTGGCCAAATTCACTTTGTGCGTACTGGTACTGAGCATTTCCTGCCTGCTGCTGCCGGTTTTCACCACTGGACTCGGCCTCCTGCTCGGCTTTCAAATGCCGCTGCCGGTAAGGGAGCTGCTCTCCATGGGCTTCTATCCTTACTTGGCCGCATGGCCGCTGCTAGCTCTGCAGCTCTGGTTGTCGCTGACGTTCCGCAATCAGGCTCTTTCTGTCTCGATCGGCATAGCCGCGGCGATTCTCTCGCCTTTTACGCTGGATCTATCCGCATGGCTGCCGCTGAATTGGGCCACTTTGGCCTTAAGCGACACCGGCCCGCTCGCCTATCCGCTTGGCGGAGTTTCACTCGGCCTCTTTATACTTATGATCAGCCTGCTGCACTTTAACCGAAAGGATGTGGACTGACCATGCGGAATTTCCTGCGAATCCTATCGGCGGAAACGCTGAAAATGTCCAAATCCGGCATTTGGCTGGTTATTCTGGCCAGCCCGCTTCTCTCGCTATTGGTCGGGGCATTGATCTCGGTTCCCGCAGGCGCGGATCCTTGGCCGATCATGCTTGGCAGCATGGTCATGCTGCACGGCATGCTGTTCCTGCCCATCATGGCCGGGCTGTTCGCCGCCTTCGTCTGCCGCTATGAGCATACCGGCGGCGGCTGGAAGCAGCTGCTTGTCCTGCCCGTATCGCGCACAGGCGTATATCTCGCCAAATTTGCCGTCGTAGCCGGGCTGCTTGCACTTAGCCAGCTCTTCTTTCTCCTGGCACTGATCGGTGCGGCGAAATACCATGCCTTCCCGGGAGCCATGCCATGGGGCATGTTCCTGAAGAGCATTCTGGGCGGCTGGGTAGCCTGCTTGCCGCTCGTCGCGCTGCAGTTGGGTGCGTCGCTGAATTGGGCAAGTTTTGCAGCCCCGTTGGCGCTGAACGTCTCGTTGACGATTCCGAACATGCTGATCGTCAACTCAGCCACCTACGGCCCGTTCTATCCCTGGGCCCAGCCGCTATTGGCAATGATGCCAAACGGCGAAGCTGAGTTCGGTGCCTTCAACCTGCCTTACCAAAACTTACTGATCACCGTACTAGGCAGTTTCCTGCTGTTTTTCCTAGCCGGTCTGACCTACTTTCGCCGGAAGGAAATTTAGCGCCAAAATTTAGCGTCAGCGCATTAATTTATAGAGGGGCTGTCCTAAAGTCATCCTAGATGACAGGGGCGCCCCTTTCTTTCAGAAAGCTTTCCGTTTCTGCGGAATCAATTTTCTCCTTTGCCTGCACCCCGTTCTCTAGTTATCTTATCTAAGCTGTCGTACAGTACGCTGTCGAACACTAAATGGAATTCATGTATCTAATAATGAATACTTCAGGGGATTAGATGGATTCTATGCACCTAAAATCAGAAATTCAGCCCAGGATGGCCTTCCCCCTTCTTCTAGCGACATGAAATACATTTAAATTCATTTTCCTTTCTCTGCCACAAAAACTAACTACTATAAATCCATTTGATTTTCTCCTTCCTTACGGCAGAGCTATTTGAAAAAGAAAACCCGGCACTACACGACGGAAATCCGGTGGGCATCCGCCCCGCTGCTTTCCTACTCAAAAAATTCAGTACAAAAAAGTTGGATGGAAAACAGGTTGTCTTCACATCCAACTTTTTGTTTTTGGGACCTGCCATGCCATAATGGCCCCCTCTTCCCCTGCTATCCGCCCAACTGCCCGCCTATCCCTATCTGTTCAGATGACAATTGTCACCTGGAATTTATGACAGTCCATACTAACGGCCGCCGCCGCATTCTTCTATCATGAACTTAAGCAGTAATACCGCACATGATACAAAGAAGCGAGGCGATCCTTCATGAATGCCAATGGCAATATCATTATTGAAATGAACCATGTCACCAAATCGTTCAAAGACAAAAAAGCCGTTGACGGCATATCCTTTCAAATCACCAAAGGCTCTATCGTCGCCATCCTCGGGCCGAACGGAGCAGGGAAGACGACGGCCTTATCCATGATGCTCGGCCTGCTGGAGCCGTCCGAAGGAACAGTTCGGCTGCTCGGTGGGCATCCGAAAGACCGCAAAGTACGGGAAAGAATCGGCACGATGCTGCAGGAAGTTAGCGTCATGGATAAGCTCAAGGTCCGGGAAATACTGGCCTTGTTCCGGTCATATTACCCCGCTCCCTTGAATATGGATGCCCTCATCGAACTGACGGGGCTTAGCAATTCCGATCTGAATCGCTACGGGGAGAAGCTGTCCGGCGGCCAGAAGCGCAGTCTCGGCTTCGCACTGGCGATGGCTGGAAATCCTGAGCTTGTCTTCTTCGATGAACCGACCGTCGGGCTCGATATTACCGCACGCCGCCGTTTTTGGGACAATGTCCGGCGCTTAGCCGATGAAGGCCGCACGATTCTGTTCACCACCCATTACCTGCAGGAGGCCGACGATATCGCAGACCGCATCCTGCTGTTCAACCAGGGGAAACTTGCGGCCGACGGCACGCCGGAACAGATCAAGTCCCAAATCGTAAAGCGTTCTATCTCATTTACATCCGACGAGGACAGCCCGGATCTCCGCAAGCGGCTGATGAAGCTCTCCCCTATCTCGGACTGCTATGACAAAGACGGGCGCATCTACGTCAGCACGGACAGCACCGATGAAGCGCTGGCGGCCATTTTCGCCGAACAGCTGCCAGTTCATGATATCCGGATCGACCAGGGACGGCTGGACGAAGCTTTTGAACAATTAACGATGTCTGCTGGGGAGGCGATATAATCATGAAAATTATCGGACTGCAATGCAAAGCAGAAATGCTGAGGATTCTGCGAAATCCTTTTTATGTATTTTGGTCACTGGCGATGCCTATTACGTTTTACTTTATTTTCACGAGAGTTTTTAACACCGGAGCCGATGACGTCCAGCTGTGGCAGGCGCATTATCTCATGTCCATGACTACTTTTAGCGTGATGGGCTCAGCGATCATGACCCTCGGCATCCGGCTGGTCCAAGAACGGACAAACGGCTGGGATAAGTTCATGCGGGTTACCCCGCTGCCAGGCACGACCTACTTCTTTGGCAAAATGTTCGGTCAGACCGTCAT
Source organism: Paenibacillus sp. YSY-4.3 (assembly GCF_054767475.1). NCBI lineage: Bacteria > Bacillati > Bacillota > Bacilli > Caryophanales > Paenibacillaceae > Paenibacillus > Paenibacillus sp. YSY-4.3. The sequence continues at coordinate 864,625 of NZ_BAABMC010000002.1, forward strand.
GCATCTGTTCTCGATCATCGTCATTTTCCTGGCGGGCTATCTCATTAATGGCATCTCCCTCGCACCAAGCCAATGGCTGCTCAGCGGGCTGTGGATCCTTGGCGGCTCCCTCCCGTTTCTCGCGCTCGGCACCCTGGTCGGCACGATGAAGCGGGTCGATACCGCAAGCGGGATCAGCAATGCCGTTTATATGATTCTTGCCATCTGCGGCGGCATGTGGATGCCAATCGATATACTTCCGCAGATCATGCAGCGCATCGCGCACTGGCTGCCCTCTTACAACTTCGGCGGCGGCGCTTGGGCGATCATTCGCGGCCAATCGCCCGAGTGGAGCAACGTACTGATTTTGCTGGGCTACTTTCTCCTGTTTATGTTACTATCCACCTATATCCGAAAAAAACAGGAAGCGGTGTAACCAACCATGTCGCGCAAGCCGTTCGAGTTTCTTCCTAGAAAATTAGGCTTCTTCCCCTACGTGTGGCTTATCTATATCGCCATGCCGATCTTTAACCTGAGGAGTTATACCGGAATCCTGCTTCTTGGGGGATGGCTCATGATCGGGCTGTTCGTCATCAGCTATCGTCAGCTGTATTTTGTCACCGGACGCGTCTTTAATTGGTGGCTTGGTCTGCAAATGGCGATCATTCTGGCCATGAGCCTCCTATACAGTCCCTATAATCTGTACATGGGCTTCTTCACGGCCAATTTCATCGGCTGGTATACCGAACGGAAGAAATTCAGAATAAGTATGGTCGCGTTCCTTCTCATGCAAGCACTATCCATTCTGCTGAATCTCCCGCAGTTTAAAGGAACGGATCTGCTCTTCCTGCTCCCCTTCCTGGTGATCATGATCGCCTCTCCGTTCGGCATCCGCTCTTTGAGCACGCGGCAGCAGCTCGAGAAGGAGCTCGATCGGGCCAATGAACAAATCAAGGCGCTGATCAAGCGGGAGGAGCGCATGCGCATCGCCCGGGACTTGCACGATACCTTGGGCCATACATTATCCCTGATCACGCTCAAAAGCCAGCTTGTCGAGAAGCTCGCTCCCCTCGATCCGCAGCGGGCTCAAGAGGAAGCCCGGGAAATACAGCGCACCTCCCGGGCTGCACTGCGCCAAGTCCGGGAACTAGTGTCGGACATGCGCGCGGTCACAGTCACCGAGGAATTGTCCGAAGCTGCGGAAATTCTTCGCATTGCGGGTATCAAGCTTGAGATATACGGAAATATGGGCAGCGTGCAGAACATTCCCGATTTAACTCAGAACATCTTGAGCCTCTGCATCAGGGAAGCCGTAACGAATACCGTGAAGCATAGCCGGGCCGCATGCTGCCGGATCTCCATAGAGCGATTGGAAGACAGCATCCAAGTGGCCATCGAGGATGACGGCATCGGCCTGGACAATTCAGCTGCTGCCGAAATGACGACCGGTAATGGCTTAAAGGGCATGGCAGAGCGGCTATCTCTCATTAACGGGGCATTGACGATATCGCCGGGCCGGTCGGGAGGAACGCTGCTGCACGCCGTCGTTCCAATCATCACGAAAGACGGAAAGGAGGCTGGACAGCATGATCTCCATTATCATTGCTGAAGACCAGCGCATGCTGCGGGGAGCGCTCGCCTCTCTGCTGGATATGGAAGAGGATCTTCAAGTCGTCGGTCAAGCAGAGAACGGAGCAGAGGCGCTGGCTTTAGTTGAACGCGTCCAGCCCGATGTCCTGTTGATGGATATCGAAATGCCCGGCCAGAGCGGGCTGGATATCGCTGAGTTTCTCAAACAGCGCTCCTCCTCCTGCCGCGTCATCATTCTGACCACCTTTGCTCGGCCGGGGTATTTCGAGCGGGCGGTACAGGCCGGCGTCCACGGCTACCTGCTCAAGGACGAGCCCTCCGATAAACTGGCAGAGTCCATTCGCCGCGTCATGGCTGGGCATCGCGAAATATCCCCTGAGCTAATCTTCGGGGCCGTGCGTGAAGAAAACCCTTTGACCGCCAGGGAACGAGAAATCCTCAAGCTCGCGGCAGACGGGCTAAGCGCCGGAGAAATCGCCTCCTCTCTGCATCTGTCCTACGGAACTGTCCGCAATTACATTTCGGAGATATTGAACAAGCTCGAAGTGAAGAGCCGGATCGAAGCGGTACGTCTCGCCGAGGGTAAAGGGTGGATATAGCTCCCAAAACAAAATAAAGGCTGTTCTTAGCGTCATCCAGCTGAGGATGAACTAAGAACAGCCTTTGCTATTTTTAGGGATTAAGCGTCTCGCTCCAGTCGCGTACCATGGCACCCTCCAGCAACTTCTCGCAATCCATCGCTGCCATGCAGCCTGAGCCTGCTGCGGTAATCGCCTGGCGGTAACGCGTATCCTGCACGTCGCCGCAGGCGAATACGCCTTCGATATTCGTGATCGTCGTTCCCGGCTTGACGAGAATATAACCGTGCTCGTCCGTTTCAATCTGTCCGCCAAGGAACTTTGTATTCGGCGTATGCCCGATCGCGACAAAGACGCCGTCCGCCGGAATCAGCTCTTCCCCATTTGTTGCATTATTTCGCACCTTAAGGCCGATAACTGCGCCATTCTCGTCCGTCGATACCTCAAGCGGGGTACGATTCAACGCCCATTCGATTTTCTCATTATTCCGAGCTCGATCCTGCATGATCTTCGAGGCCCGAAGCTCGTCGCGCCGGTTCACGATGGTCACGCTGGTAGCAAAGCGTGTCAGGAAGCTCGCTTCCTCCATCGCCGAGTCGCCGCCGCCAATCACGATGATTTTCTTGCCGCGGAAGAAGAAGCCGTCACAGGTTGCGCAGGTGCTTACTCCGCGACCCACGTTCTCCTTCTCTCCGGGAATGCCTAAATATTTGGCGGAAGCTCCCGTGGAGATGATGACGGTCTCCGCCTCTAGGACTTCGCCGCCTTCTATTGTTAATTTGAACGGCCGCTGATGGAGATCTACCTCCTGCACCCATCCGCTGCGGAACCCGGCACCGAAACGTTCGGCCTGCTTCCTCATCTGATCCATCAGCTCCGGCCCCATAATGCCCTGCGGGAAGCCGGGGAAGTTCTCGACTTCCGTTGTGGTCGTCAACTGCCCCCCGGGCTGCATACCCTCGATCACGAGCGGATTCAAGTTGGCGCGGGCCAAGTATATCGCTGCCGTCAGTCCCGCCGGACCCGTTCCAATTACAATCGCTTTATACATTAACGAACCTCCCTGGTAGTCATTGTTCATCAAATCAATTCATAATTTGCCTATGATTCATTATGTAATTGATCCTATACACAAGTTTTACCCAAGAAAGGTCCGTCTTACCCTTCCGCCCAGTAATCGGCCAATAGCAGACATGCTATTATCTTCTATTGTACGAAGGGGACCGTATCCTCTTTTTCTTTCACGTTGCATACCTGGCTCATCCGCCGGGCGTAACGGCTGGCCGTGGAGGCGGAAATCCCGTATCGCTTCGCCACCTCTTCATAGGTAAGTGCTTTGCGGTGCATTTTTGCCGTCAGGTAATCGAGCGCAGCCGCCCACCCTTCAATATGGGCCATTGCCGGAACGTCCGGGTATAAACGAGTTAAAAAGTCTACCCATAACGTTTCGATGTCATACTGCAAACGCAGATCCGAGGATTTTCCAATGCGCTTAACTGCCAAATCGACAACCGCCTGCCATTCGCTTCGCCATACCGGCAAGCTGGAGCCTATTTTGCTGGGATCGACCATGATCGTTGTCCCGTCTTTCCATACGGGCACCGGGCCTTTTACACCAAGTGACCGCAGCACGATAATAGCCATGTCCTTTAAATACACATTCTCCTCCGGAACGAGTAGAAAGGCCAGGAGCGCCTCTTCTACTTCCCGGTCGGCAATCATGCCAAGGGCCTGAATGACTTGAAGCTTCGTACGGTGATCTCCGTGGCGCAGCGCCCAGAAGAAGGAAGCGCGAATGAGGGGGTTATCCCGAATTTCCGGAGGAAAGCCGTTCTTCCATCTCTCCGGATGCTTCAGTTGCTCTTCGAAAGGAAGGTTATAATGATAGCTAATCGAAGGATATTGCCCATGCAGTTCGTAATCGTCCAGTCTATTCAAATAAAAAGAGGCGATACCCGAACTGGGATCCAGCTTGCTTAGCTGCCGCCAAAGCGCGCGCGCAGCCGGGTAGCGGCCGGTATTGCAAGCCGCAGACGCTGTGTAATGATATAAAACAGGATCGCTGTTCACCTCATGGTCTTTAAGCAGCCGCCTAAAGTGCGTGTAAGCCGCCTCATGCTCTCCGAGAATCCCCATCGTCGTCGCCAGCTTGAACAGATGCTCCTGATGGAAAGGATACACGACCCGGAGCAGCCCCCGAAGCCTGTCCAATTCAGCAGCATTGCCCTCCCGCTGTAAGAATATAGCCAAATTGCAGAGGCCATGCAGATTGCCGGCATCCCGCTCCAGCACTCCGTTAATGGCCTCCATCGCCTGAGAGAACAATCCCAGATAATAATATCCTAATGCCAAATTGTTGCGGGCGGCCAGAAAATCCGGATGATCCTCGACAATCTCTTCCAGCAGCTTCACGGCCTGGGCGAACTTCCCCTCTTCGAGCAAGTCACGGGCCAATTCATGCTCGACCATGCCCTCGCGCGCTTTGATGCGCTTCAGCTTCGTCGGACGCTCCAGCTCATATTGCAGCAAATCCAGCATCTCTTCCGCTTCGGCCAAAAATTGTCCGCCGGCATCCTCCTGCAAATACATTATTAATGACTCTTCCGCTGCTTCAAACTGTTCCATATTCGCATAATTATTAGCCATGTAGAAATAACATTCCGTCAAGGACGGATCAATGTCCCGTAAGACAGCGGACAACACGTCGTTGGACGCCTCATAATCGCCCATCTCCGACAGTATGCCCGCCATATTGCAATGATTTACCGGGTTGCCCGGCTCATATTCCACTGCTTTGCGAAAATATTTCAATGCCTTGTCATAGCGATTGCGGTCCAGCGATGAGACAGCTCTCTCAAAGAAAAAGTTCGCATCCATGGACAGCCGCAGCACATTCGCCTGCATGCCCTCCATTCGGATTCTGTTCTTCTTCACTCAAGGCACCTCCTTCTATCTCTATCTCTCACACAGTATACCATAGAGGGACCGGTCCTCCCACGGAAAATCAGGGAGGTAAAATACGGATTATCGCCCGATTTAGAGGAAAAATCCAGCTTATCCCGAAGTATAATATAGATACATAATTTTACAATTGGAGTGAGATAGTTGACCATCTTATGGGAGAATGTCATCCTTACTTTGTTAATTATTCTAGTCCCCCTCGCATTGATTGCCGGGCTAATTGTATGGCTTATTTTAGGAAGGGGCCGCCGCAATCCTTGAAACCAAAAAAGAGCCAGAAATCCTCTTTGACAGAGGATTTCTGGCTCTTTTCTGTACTGATTTCCTTTAGGCCAATAATCTAAATACCCCGATCCCTGAACAAGGCCGCGATTGATCCGCCCTCCGTAATAAACTGGATCGCCTGAGACAGCATCGGCGCAACGGACAGCACCTTAAAATGGGCTGGCGGCTGCTCCGGCAGTTCGATCGAATCGGTCACCACGACTTCGCGGATGTTCTTATGGTGAAGGCGCTCAATCGCCCGATCCGAAAACAGGCCGTGCGTCGCGCAGACATAGGCGTCATTGGCGCCGCGTTCCCTCAGCCCCTCCACGACGTTCACGATCGTGCTCCCGGTATCGATCAAATCCTCGATAATGATCGGCGTATATCCCGCAACATCGCCAATAACATGCGTAATCACCGACTCGTTATGGGTCGGCCGTTTCTTGATCATGATCGCGAAGGGGGAATCCAGCCCGCTGGCCAGCTTCTCCGCCATCGATGCCCGTCCAGCATCAGGAGATACGACGACCGGATTCGGAATGTTCTGCGCCTTCAAATATTCGGTCATTAAATCAAGCGCGGTCAAATGATCGACAGGAATGTTAAAGAATCCTTGAATGGCAGGCGCGTGCAAGTCGATCGTCGCAACTCGGCTCGCCCCCGCAGTGGTCAGCACATCGGCCAGCAGCTTCGCGGAGATGGGTTCCCGCGGAGCCGATTTGCGCTCCTGCCGCGCATAGCCGTAATACGGCATAATGACATTGACCGTCCGCGCGGAAGCCCGCTTGGCTGCATCGATCATCACGAGCAGCTCGACGAACAGCTCATTGATCGGATGGGAAAGGGACTGCACCAGAAACACATCGGAGTTGCGAATGCTCTCTTCATAATGCACGTAGATCTCTCCGCTTTTGAATCGGGACAGCTTGACCTTGCCCGGCTCTACACCGAGCCGCTCGCAAATTTGTGCCGTCAATCTTGGATTCGATGAACCCGAAAAAATTCTCAGCCTGGATTCCATAACAGCCTCCTGGATCATTATTGTAGTAGTCATTTATGTGGGTGATGCATCGCTCTTTAATCCTGCTCCAGTGGAATCATTTTGCGCTGCCGTTCCGTGAATGTCGCCAACTCCCGGACTCCCAATCCGTAGAGTGTGGCCCGCGCCTTATCCAAGTGTTCGCTCAGCTTCAGAGGATCATGGGCATCGGAGCCTACCGTCAGCGGTATTCCCAATTGGATGGCCGACTCTAGGATACGGTTGGCCGGGAACATTTCAGCACAAGGTTTGGATAATCCCGAAGCGTTGAGCTCCATCGCTATTCCGGATTCAGTGATAGCTGACAATGCGGCCTGCTCCAAAGCCCTTGTCTCTTCCTCACGCCCCGGGTCCGGAACGTTGCCAAAGCGCTTAATGACGTCAAAATGCCCGATGATGTCATAGAAGCCCGTCTTGGCGGCTTGGCCTATTGCTTTATAATAACGCTCATATACCGCAAAGACGTCCTGGCCCTCCCAATTATGTACCTGACGGAAATCAGAAATATCCCATGTGCCCAAGAAATGCACCGATCCGATGACATAATCCCAAGGATAGGCCTGGATGATTTCCTCGATTTCGGCTTCCCAGCCCTCGATATAGTCGCCTTCCAGACCTACCTTCACGTCGATCTGGCCGCGGTATTTCTCCTTAAGGGCAAAGGCCTCCTCTACATAACGCGGCAGTTCTACCATTGGCATAGCCATTTCAGGATAGTAAGTCTCCGGGTCCACATGCAAGAGCGGCATATGATCGGATAAGCCGATTTCGGACAGACCGATCTCGATGCCTCGAACGACATATTCCTCCAGGCTGCCTACGGCATGGCCGCAGCGGGCATGATGCGTATGATAGTCTATCCAATAATTCCTCTTCCTTGCCATTTATAATCCCTCGCTTGCGCCTTATTAATCACGACGTGGACGTTCATGACGCCGCTCTAGCTCGTGCATGATGTCGTCGAGCGGCAAATTCCGTTCGCGCAGCAGTACAAGCAAATGATAAATTAAATCGCTGACCTCGTAACGCAGCTCGTCATTATCCCCATTTTTGGCGGCGATGATTGATTCCGCAGTTTCCTCGCCGACCTTTTTCAGGATTTTATCGATCCCTTTATCGAAAAGATAGGTCGTGTATGCCCCCTCAGGACGCTCCTTGTACCGCTCGGCAATCAGCTGCTCGAGCTCGGCCAGAACGGCGAAACGGCTGCTTGCCTTGCCGCGCTCTGCTGCGCCTGTTCCTGCTGCCTGTTCTTCAGACACGGCGGCAACTACCCGGTAAAAACAGTTATCCTCCCCGGTATGACAGGCTGGGCCTTGACGCTGCACCTCCACGAGCAAGGTGTCTCCATCGCAATCATAGCGAAGCGCTACGATTTGCTGCGTATTACCTGAAGTAGCTCCCTTATTCCACAGCTCGGCACGCGAACGGCTCCAGAACCAGGTCTGCCCGGTCTCCAGCGATTTCTTCAGGGATTCCCGGTTCATGTAGGCCAGCATCAGCACATCTTTCGAGGCTGCGTCCTGCACGATAGCCGGTACAAGGCCGCTCTCGTCCCAGCGAATGGCCTCTTCCAGCTGACTTAGTGGAAGCTGCTGTTTAAGTTGCTGACTCATCGTATTTCCACTCCTCTGGATATCAGATCCTGTTTCAAATCCGGGATCGCAATCTCTTTATAATGAAAAATCGTTGCCGCCAAGGCAGCATCCGCCTCTCCTTCAGTAAACACATCATAAAAATGGGATACTTTGCCCGCGCCGCCGGAAGCAATGACTGGAATGCCCGCCGCACGGCTGATCGCCTTCGTCAAGGACAGGTCGAAGCCATCCTTGGTACCGTCAGCGTCCATGCTCGTCAGCAAAATTTCACCCGCGCCTCTCGACTCGGCGTCCAAAGCCCACTTGACCGCGCTCATTCCCGTCGCCTTCCGTCCGCCGTGGGTATAGACCTCCCAATCCTTCAACTCCTCGTTATATTTCGCGTCAATCGCGACTACGATACATTGTGAGCCGAAGCGCTTCGCTCCATCGGAGATCAAATCGGGATTCAGCACGGCTGCGGTGTTGATGCCGATTTTGTCCGCACCCGCCCGCAAAATCCGCTTCATGTCCTCCACCTGGGAAATGCCCCCGCCTACGGTGAACGGTATGGAAATCTCCCCAGCGGTTTGCTTCACGACCTCAACCATCGTCGCTCGCCCTTCATTTGAAGCGGAGATGTCCAAGAAGACAAGCTCGTCCGCGCCTTCCCGGTCATACAGCGCCGCGAGCTCAACTGGATCCCCCGCATCCCGCAGATTCACAAAATTTACGCCTTTCACGACCCGCCCGTCCTTTACGTCAAGGCAGGGAATAATTCGTTTTGCGAGCATGATGGATCATTCCTTCCTAGAATAGTTTCCTTCAGCCTTAAGCTGCAGCATTCTGCTTCAAGCGCCCCTTTGAGGCCCTTTGATCTTGATCCTAACTGTCTAGCCCTAGCCCTGAATCGCCTTAATGGCCGCTGCCAGATCGATGCTGCCCGTGTACAGCGCTTTGCCGACGATCGCACCGCCTACGCCCTCCTGGGCATGTGCCGCAAGCTTTAGCAGATCATTCTGGACCGTTACGCCGCCCGAGGCGATAACCGTGCGTCCCGAAGCCTTGGCTAAAGCGACAATGGCTTCCACATTCGGCCCCTGCATCATCCCGTCACGGGAAATGTCTGTAAAAATAAAGGTCTCCGCTCCCTTAGCGGCCAGCTCCTTTGCGAGCACCTCCGCCTGAACCTCCGAAGTCTCCAGCCAGCCGCGAGTAGCAACGAAGCCGTTGCGCGCATCGATGCCGATGGCGACTTTATCGCCATAGGTGCCGAGCACGGATTCCGTAAACTGGCGATCCTCGATGGCTGCTGTACCTAGAATGACCCGGCTTACTCCCAGCGACAACAGGCGCTTCACGTCATCCAGCGTACGCAGGCCACCGCCCACTTGCACCGGAACCTGCACGCTGCGGGCAATTTCTCCGATCAGCTCATCGTTTACGGGATGGCCTGCCTTCGCTCCGTCCAAATCGACGAGGTGAATGAACTTGCCGCCCTGCGCTTCCCAGGACTTGGCTACCTCCACCGGATTGTCATTGTATACCGTTTCGCGCCCATAATCGCCCTGAACCAGGCGAACACATTTGCCTCCCCGGATATCAATCGCCGGGTAGATGATAAATGAAGACATAGCCTCTCGTTCCTCCGCTCTATACTTTTCCTTGATATAACAAGGTGATTTCGATTTCACGCTATCTTTGCCTGATACTATCTATCTTCTATTCAGACAGATCATTTCGTATTCCAATGCCGCAACCGCGCTTCCCTAAGCTTTACTCTTCGCCTCTGCCAAGGCCAGGAAGTTGCGCAGCAGGGCCATGCCCAGTTCTCCGCTCTTCTCGGGGTGGAACTGCATGCCGTAAACGTTGTCACGGCCTACGATCGCCGTCACCGGATGACCGTAGTCGGTCACGGCGATCAAGTCGCTCTTGGCTTGCGGCTCAACATGGTAGGAGTGGACGAAGTACACATGCCCTTCTTCTAGCCCCGCAAGCAGCGGGTTGTCCGGCTGCAGGAACGACAGCCGGTTCCAGCCCATGTGCGGCACCTTGTATCCGCCGCCCGCAAAGCGCACCGCCCTGCCCGGCAAAATGCCGAGGCCCTCGTTGCGCCCATGCTCTTCGCTCTCGTCGAAGAGCAGCTGCATGCCGAGGCAAATGCCGAGCAGCGGTGTGCCGCCGGCGGCAGCCTGCCGCACGACGGCGTCCAACCCGGTGCCGTGCAGATGCGCCATGGCGTCGCCGAAGGCGCCTACGCCCGGCAGCAGCACGCCGTCGGCACCGAGGATCGCCGCAGCGTCGCCGGTGACGAGCCCCTCGTAGCCGAGGCGCTCGACGGCTTTGCTGACGCTGTGCAAATTGCCCATTCCGTAATCAACGATGGCAATGGCCAAAGTTAGAGCACTCCCTTCGTTGACGGAACGCCGCTAACACGCGGATCAATGCTTGTAGCTTCATCGATGGCACGTCCGAGTGCCTTGAACACGGCTTCGATCATGTGGTGTGTGTTCTGCCCATAATGGACGATGACATGCAGCGTAATCCGCGCCTCCAAAGCCAGCTTCCACAAGAACTCATGCACCAGCTCAACGTCGAAGCTGCCCACCCGACCCGATGGATACTCCGCGCGATACTCGAAATGCGGGCGGTTGCTGCAATCGATCACCACTTGAGCAAGAGCTTCATCCATCGGCACAAAGACGCTCGCATAGCGCTTGATGCCTCTCTTATCTCCTAGCGCCTCCCGCAGGCACTGCCCCAAGCAAATACCGATATCCTCGACGGTATGATGATCGTCGATCTCGATATCGCCATGCGCTTCCACCGTCAGATCAAAATGGCCATGCTTCGTAAACAGGTCCAGCATATGATCGAGGAACGGCACATCAGTTTGTAGGTTGGATTGCCCGCTGCCATCCACGGAGAAACTCAATTTAATATCCGTCTCATTCGTCTTGCGGCTAACGCTTGCGCTCCGCTCTCTTGTCTCTTCATAATTCGTTGTCATCAACATTCCCTGCCTTTCCTTCTTTACGCATCCGTATTTCGATCGCCCGCGCATGGCCTTCGAGACCTTCGCGGCGCGCCAGTTCCATAATCGTCTCGCCGTTCTTGAGCAATGCTTCCTTGCTATAATAGATCAAGCTCGATTTTTTAATGAAATCATCCACATCGACCGGGGAGGAATAACGAGCGGTTCCATTCGTCGGGATAATATGATTCGGGCCCGCGAAATAATCCCCCACCGGCTCTGAGCTATATGGCCCGAGGAAAATTGCCCCAGCGTTCTCAACGAGACCGAGATATGCCATTGGCTCTTCCACCATCAGCTCAAAATGCTCCGGTGCCAGCTCGTTAATCACGTCGATCCCCTCTTCAATGGAATCGACCAGAAGAATGACGCCGTATTTCTCGATCGAGGCCGCCGCAATATCCCGCCGGGGCAGAATCGTTAACTGGCGCTGAACCTCTTCCTGGCATGCTTTGGCGAAGGCTTCCGAGGTCGTGACGAGAATGGCCGATGCCATCTCGTCATGCTCGGCCTGCGACAGCAGATCGGCAGCGACGTAAGCCGGGTCAGCACTATCATCGGCCAGCACGGCGATTTCGCTTGGCCCCGCTATGCTGTCGATATCGACTGCTCCATACACTTCCCGCTTCGCCAAAGCGACGTAGATATTGCCCGGTCCGCAGATTTTATCGACAGGCACGATAGTCTCTGTGCCGTAGGCAAGAGCGGCGACGGCCTGCGCTCCGCCGACCCGGTAAATCTCATTCACTCCGGCCTCCGCAGCAGCCACAAGGATGTACGGGTCGATCCCTTCCTTCCCACCTGTCGCCGGCGGAGTCACCATGACGATCTCCGGCACGCCCGCCACCTGAGCGGGGATGACATTCATCAGCACCGAGGAGGGATAAGAAGCTTTACCGCCGGGTACATACACGCCAACTCGCTTAAGCGGGCGAATGATCTGGCCCAGCATGCTGCCGTCAGGCTGCAAATCCATCCAGGAATTGCGCTTCTGCCTGGCGTGGTAGGCGCGGATATTCGCGGCCGCGGCTGATATCGCATCTATAAAGGAAGGTTCGACCTTATCGTAAGCGGCCCGCATTTCCTCCTCCGTCACGCGCAGCGTTTCTGGCGACAGCTTCATACCGTCGAGCTGCTCCGTATATTTAAGAAGCGCAGCGTCCCCTTCATTTTTCACAGCACTTATGATCGTCTTGACGATTGCATTCTGTTCCGGTGAACCGTAGTCCACTTCCCGCTTCAGCTGAAATTGTCCCGCCGATACGATTCTCATCCCTGATTGCCCCCTATCACTGGCTATGTTCTCTATCCGTTCCTTCTTCCAATTCCGTTCCTAGCTCTCGATTCCCGAACTTTGAATAACCCGGCTCAAGGCGTCGCACACCGCCTGAATTTCACTGTTCTTCATGCGGTAGCTGACCCGGTTCGCCACCAGGCGGCTCGTGATCTCAAATATGCTCTCCATCTCCACAAGGCCATTTTCCCTTAACGTCCGGCCGGTTTCCACCATATCCACGATGCGGTCAGCCAGGCCGATCAACGGCGCCAGCTCGATAGAACCGTTCAGCTTGATTACCTCAACTTGCTGGCCCTGCTCGCGGAAATACTGTGAAGCGACATTCGGGTACTTGGTCGCTACTCGCTGATGAATGCCTGGCTTCCATTCCGGCAGCGCTATAACCGACATTCGGCAGCGGGCAATCCCCAAATCGAGCAGCTCATACACATCACGGTTCTCTTCCATTAGTACGTCCTTGCCCACGATGCCGATATCCGCAACTCCATACTCCACATAAGTCGGCACGTCCACCGGTTTGGCCATAATGAATTCCATGCCGATCTCCGGCAAAGGAATGACGAGCTTGCGCGACTCATCTACATCGTTCGGAATAAATAACCCCGCTTCGCGGAACATGGCCGCTGCCTGTTTATATATACGCCCCTTGGGCATTGCTACCTTAATGATCTCTCCCAAAGCCAAAGCCCTCCCTTCTTAAACCTATGTAGGTCAGAAACTGACGTAGCTGCGAATCTCGCCGTATGCCGGGCCCAACGGGCCGCTGCGCATGTTTCTGGCAACCGTCTCGGATAATAAGTCCTCCGGTCTGTCGGTATGCTTCATCACTACGCTTCGCCCTTCCGTCCGAAGACGAGCCGCCTCGGCAAAAGCCAGCTTGCGATTCGCCGCATCATATTGCAGCAGGATTGGCAGCTCACGCTCCACCTGAATACCGCCCACGCCATCCAGAATCCGATTGGTCTTCAAGGAGAACCCCGTTGCCGGAGCCGGCCGGCCAAACTGCTGGAGCAAGTTGTCATAACGCCCCCCGCTGCAAACTGGGAAGCCCAACTCCGCCGCATATCCTTCAAAAGTCATCCCTGTGTAGTACGAGAAATCGCCGATCATAGTCAGATCGATCATCACATGCTGGGCGACGCCATAATCCTCAAGCGCATCCCATACTTGGCCAAGATGCTCTATCGAAGCCTGGGCAAGCTCATTGCTGCTCAGTTCAAGAGCCTGATGGCATACTTCCTTTCCTCCGCGCAGCTTAAGAACGCCTTCCAGTTCATTTCTCTGCTCTTCGGTCAAGGACAGCTTAGCCAGCGTCTCTCGGTATCCCACGTAATCGCGGTGCATGAGCACTTCCTTCAAAGTCTCCCTGGCTTCTTCCCGATCAGGAATCGCATCCTCGAGCAATCCATTCAGAAAGCCGACATGGCCCAAAGCGATCTTGAATGTCGTCACGCCAGCCGCCTGCAGCGAAGATACCGCTAAAGCAACAACCTCTGCATCTGCTTCCGGAGAGTCGTCACCAACCAGCTCCACGCCTGTCTGGAAGAACTCCGCTTCCTTGCCTGCTTCCTCCTCAATCGCCCGAAATACATTCGCATGATAGGATAATCTAAGCGGCAAAGGCTCTTCCCTCAATAATGAAGAGACGACCCGCGCAATCGGAGCAGGCATGTCTGAACGAAGCACCATCGTCGTTCCTCGGCTGTTAAGCAGCTTGAACAGCTTCTGATCGGACGTTGAACTCGCTACGCCGACCGTATCGTAATATTCCAGCGTAGGCGTCATGATTTGGCGGTAACCCCAGCTGGACATGCAATCCAGCACGCTGCGCTCGATGGCACGCAGCTTCTCTACCGCAAAAGGCAAATAATCACGTACACCAGCGGGTTTCTCAAATCCTTTCGGTTTAGACAAGACTTTCACCTCTCAGCAGATTCATTATATTATTTCAATTTACTTTATCATATTAAAGTGCTACCATACTACCAAATTAAAGGGTATGGCATATTTTATCACACTTGCTTCCGAATCGTCAATGCACAACTAAATGGCTGCATTTGGCAGCAAAAGTACCAACTATTACAACTTTAACATACCTACGCCTATTTGGCAGGGGTTCGGATAAAACCGTTTTCGGCTCTACAGCGTCTTAACTATATAAAGTGAATTTCATACCCGTTTAATTACGGCGAAACTCTAACACGCACAAGAAAGGAGCCGGAAAGTGCAAGAAAAAGAATGGGCTGCAGCCGCATGCCTTGGAGACGAAGACGCCTTCTACAAGCTGGTATCTTCCCAGAAAAGAAAATTATTCGGCATTGCCCATAGTTACTTGAAAAATGAGGCCGATGCCTTGGACGCAGTTCAAGAAGCGGTCTGCCGCGCCTGGGTCAAATGCCGGAAACTGCGGGATCCGGATGCCTTCGTACCTTGGCTTATCCGCATCCTGATCAACTGTTGTCACGATGAATTAAAATACCGCAAAAGAACATGGCCGCATCATGCTGAGGAAACCCAAGAGAAAACAGAAATGATCAGCGTTTATAAACTGGATCTTGAACTGGCACTTGAGCGCTTGAAGCCCAAGTATCGCGACGTACTCATGCTTAAGTATTATCAGGATATGACATTGACTGAAATCTCACGGATCCTCCAGCGGCCCGAAGGCACTGTGAAGACCTGGCTGCATCAAGGATTAAAGCAAGTACGCGAACATATAAGAAAAGGAGGCGAAGGATATGCCGAGGAAGCTTGATTTTGATCGAGAGGAAGAGCTATTATCGGATTATTATAAATCCCACGACTCCGCTGCTAAGCAAATCGATGAAGAAAAATTAGATCATGCACTGCTTACCGGGATAACGGCAGGCCATTCCCGCTATAAACGCCTAGCTCATAATTTCCCTTGGAGGCTTACAGGTGCGCTGCTTGCATGCTGCCTCCTGCTGTTCGGCGGCTGGCGGATGTGGACATCGGACAACTTACGCCATGCTGCTTTTCACGCATCCCGCTCGGATATCCCAAATTTCGTATACGACAGCATGACCCCCAAGCTTAAGGATGCAGCCAATCATGGTCTGTACCAGCCCATTAACGAAACCATTTCACAGGGCAATTACCAGGTTACAATTGACGGGATTCTTGCTGACCGAACAGAGATGGTTGTATTCTATACATCGGTTAATTTGCCGGGTAATGTCCCCATTTCTCCCCGGGATGCCAAGTTTCTGGATGCCCAGGGGAATGACCTAAACGTTATGATCGAATATCCATCTCCCGAAGCTAAGCCAGGTACTCCAACTAATGTACAGCATGGTAAATTTACTGTTTCTTTTCCTAATAATGATGTGCCTGCTCATTTCAACTTCTCCGCAAAATGGGGTCATCCGCAAGCGTCGGATGAGACCCATGAACTCATGGAGTTTCCTATTCAGCTGGATTCCAGTAAATATGCCGGGTTGGAGCGGAGAATCCAGGTTAACCATTCAACGGCGATTGGACATTATTCGGTTACCGTAGTTGAAGCTGTCTTGAATCCACTAACGACAAAGGTCTATCTCCGAATTGATTCCACCAAGGAGAATCTGTATCAGAGTCTGATCGATCCTGTTCTATGGATAACTCAGGAAGGCGCGCGAAAGTCCATACCCATGCAAATGTCTACAATGAATGCTGGGCCAAATGAATATCTTATCCAGTTTGACAGCCTGTATTATGCCAAGTGGCAAGACCTGTCATTTGGCGTATCCGGAATAGAAGAGGCTCTAGGGGAAAATTTAAAGCTGGTGCTCGATACGGAGGAACAGAAAATCATCTCTGCTCCGAATGATTCCATCCGGCTTAGCCGCGTGGTTCCAAGTAAAGAATTTATAGACATTTACTTTGAATTCGATTACGTTTCCGACCAAAGAGCTCTATACTTCGATTTAGATGAGGAATTCACGGATGGAAACGGGAAGAAGCATACTCTAATGATGGGCCGGTCCAGCTACCGATCCGGCGATGATCCATTCCAAACGGTTCACTATAAATTAGAGCCGGGGGATTATACCCAACCGCTAACCTTTAAGCTTCTGTCCTATCCCGGAACAGATATCAACCAGCCTATTGATATTCCGATTCTCTCCGGAAACAATCCTGCCAAGTAGCTGTAACCACCATTTCAAAAAAATTCCGCACTGCAAACAAATAAGGATCGCCTAAAGGCGATCCTTATTGTATTACTCGTTTGTTTTTTCAGCCTCAAAGGCTGCATTTTCCGGGGTTTTACGCTCAATGACGCGAAGCGGATTGCCGCCAACGAATGCCCCCGGGGCCACGTCTTTATGTACGACAGATCCGGCAGCGACGACTGCCCCGTCTCCAATCGTCACTCCGGGAAGTATCGTCGTGTTTGCACCAATCATGACCTCATTTCCGATACGAACCTCGCCCAGACGATATTCCTTGATCAAATATTCATGGGCCAGAATCGTTGAATTATAGCCAATGACTGAATTCTGCCCAATCGTGATCAGCTCGGGAAAGAAGACATCTACCATCACCATGAGGCCAAAAGCGGTATGCTCCCCGACCTTCATGCCGAGAACGCGGCGATAAATCCAGTTTTTCAGTGGCAGCACCGGACAATACCTGGCCAATTGGATGAAAATAAAATTTTTGACACCCTTCCATGGACTTACCGTTCGGTATAACTGCCACAGCGCATTTGGCCCCTCTACTGGATAACGCTGCACTTTTCTCACTTCTTCACAAGCTCCCATCCTAGGATTCCATACAGATCGAGCATATCCTCCAGAATATAATCCGGGTTGTACTTCTTCAGCTCCTCCGCCCCTTTAAGGGACCAAGCCACTGCGGCAGAGAGCGCTCCGGCAGCCTGAGCCGACTTAATATCCGCAGGGCTATCTCCCACCATCAGCGTTCGCTTCGGATCAGCATCGAGCTGCTTCATTGCCATCAGGACCGGCTCCGGATGCGGTTTGGGATGAGTAACATCCTGCACCGTAACGATCGTGTCCATATATTTCAGCAATCCAAAAAGCTCGAGTACACGCATCGTCGAAGGCCTGATCTTGGTCGTCACGATTCCAAGCTTAATTCCTTTCTCTTTCAAGGTGGAGATGACTTCATCGACATGCGGAAATCCTTTTACCATCGTGTCATGGTGCATGGTGTTAAACGAGCGGTAATCGGTGACGAGTTCCGCGACATCCTCCCAGCCTGAAAAAGCCTGAAACTGCTGCTCCAACGTCATCCCCATATAAGGAATGATCTGCTCCCGGGTATGCGGCTGCTTATGCTTGTCCAATACGTGCTGGAACGACGCAATAATCAGTTCGTTGGTATCGACGATCGTTCCGTCTAAATCGAATAACACGGTGTCTATATTCAAGTTGAGCTACTCCTTTTTCTGTTCCTCATCTTGGTCCGCCCCAGGAGTATCCGTTTCATCTGCCTTGCCTGTATCTGCAGCCTTTCTATTCAGGACAGCGGCGCTTGCGCTCGATCCACTCTCCATTTCCTGATTTTTCGTAGAAATGATCGGATCGCTATAGCGCGGCAAATTAGAGATCGTTCTGCGGCGAACGATGATGAAGATAATTGCAATAACGATGATAAGCAAGGCCAATAACTGGGATATGCGTACATTGCCATAGCCGGGGTCCAAATGTCCGTGCTCGAATCCAAGCCAGATCATTGGAGACCAAAGCCCGTCCACGAAAGAAGCCAGCCACGCTGGCCCTTGAAATGCCAGGCTGTCCGTGCGCAGCGCCTCAATAAAGAAACGGCCGATGGAATACCAGATGAAATAGGAGAAAAACAACTCCCCTGACCGCAAAAATTTCTGTCTTCGAAGAACGAATAACAGCAGCAGTCCGATCAGGTTCCATACCGATTCATAGAGGAAGGTCGGGTGATGGAACACACCCTCAACGTTCATCTGGTTCACGATAAACGACGGCAAATGCAGGTAATCCCTCAAAAAGGCTTCTGTCGTCGGCCCCCCGTAGGCTTCCTGGTTCACGAAGTTCCCCCAGCGGCCGATCATTTGTCCAGCAATCAGCGAAGGCGCGCAAATATCAGCGATACGCCAGAAATTATAGCCCCGTCTACGCACCATAATGACCGCACATATAATTGCGCCAATAAGCGCACCGTATATCGCTATGCCGCCTTCCCAGATTTTGAAGACATCCCATAAATTATTCTTGTATTGATCCCATGTAAAAGCGACAAAGTAAATTCTGGCGCCAATAATAGCGGAAGGAACTCCTAACAGCAATAAGTCCATGAAGAACTCTTGCGGAATCGCAAAGCGCTTCCCCTCTCGAATGGCTAGAAGCAAACCGACCAACGCGCCAGTTCCGAGAATTAAGCCATACCAGCGTACGGCGATACTTCCGATAGAAAAAGCTATTGGATCTAATAACAAAGTGCCCATCATTCACGCTCCTAGTCCAAATCGTCTATATCTTCGGCAATCGTCTCAGTAAGCTTTGTCGTAAACTGCAATGCCGCGTTATATCCCATTCGCTTCAGACGGAAGTTCATCGCTGCCACTTCAATGATGACAGCCAGGTTCCGTCCAGGCCGAACCGGAATCGTAGCCAACGGTACATCAGTATCAATGATTCGAGTAGTCTCCTCATCAAGCCCGAGTCTGTCATATTGCTTCTCTTGCTGCCAAGCCTCAAGGCGAACAACGAGGGAAATCCGCTTATTGTTACGAATAGCGCCTGCACCAAACAGCGTCATGACGTTGATGATGCCTACGCCCCGAATTTCAAGCAAATGGCGAATCAACTCTGGCGCGGTTCCATGAAGCTGAAAATCGGAAGTCTGACGAATTTCTACGGCATCATCGGCAATAAGACGGTGTCCGCGCTTAACCAGTTCCAGTGCAGTCTCACTTTTACCTATGCCGCTGGAGCCCGTGATAAGCATTCCGACCCCGTACACGTCAACGAGAACGCCATGAATTGTTGCTGTAGGGGCAAGCTTCTTCTCCAGGAAACTCGTAATGCGGCTGGACAAAATCGTTGTAGCCATACTGCTCCGCAAGACGGGAATATTCTTTACTGAACTGATGTCTATCAGCTCTTGCGGCACTTCCCAGGATCTCGTTACGATGATGCAAGGCGTTTCATCGCTGGAGCATAGACGCTCCATGCGGTCACGCTGCTCTTCAGACGGCAGCATCTCGAAGAATGCTAACTCCGTCTTTCCCAGGATCTGTACCCGCTCTGGCGGATGGTACTCGAAGTAACCGGCCATTTCCAAGCCGGGACGGTATAAGTCATCGACGGTAATTACCCGTTTCAACCCTTGTTCTCCGGACACAACCTCAAGTCCGAACTGGTTGACCAATTCTGATACTTTTACTTTTTTAGCCATGGTGTTCTCCTTCTCCAAGCCACTCGCCCGCAAATAATCTGTATGACGGAGAGCAGCCTGCAATATGTAAATTGAATTCAGCGGCAACTACATTTAGTTCATTGTATTCATCGTAAAGGAAAATACGACGTAAATCAATTACCAGCGATTTATAAGGCAAAAACCGCCCCAAAGGGCGGTTTGTCATCTGGCTAAGATTAGCCGAAGAATACGTTTTGCTCAGTTTCTTTATCGAAGATATGAATTTTGTTCATATCGATTGCAAGCTTCACATTGTCGCCTTCACGAGTGTTCGAACGTCCATCTACGCGAGCGATCAGTGGAGATGTGCTGTTCAAGTACAAGAGCATTTCGTGACCCAGGTTCTCGGTTACGTCTACGCTTGCCGTAAAGACGGTATTTGGAGATCCTTCCAAGAAGATTGGCTCTTCATGAATATCTTCTGGACGAACGCCCATGATTACTTCTTTGCCGCCAAGGTATCCTTTTTCCTTCAGGGTAACAGCTTTACCTTGAGGTACTTCAACTTTAAGAGAATCGGAATGGAAGAATACAGCTCCGTTTTGCTCTACAATTTTACCGTTGATGAAGTTCATTGTAGGGGAACCGATAAATCCAGCAACGAAAATATTCGTTGGTTGGTTGTACAGCTCTTCAGGAGAAGCAGCTTGTTGAATGATACCGTCTTGCATAACAACGATACGGTCACCCATCGTCATGGCCTCTGTTTGGTCATGCGTTACATAAATACAAGTGGTTTCAAGACGCTTAACGAGCTTTGTGATTTCCGCGCGCATTTGACCACGAAGTTTAGCATCCAAGTTGGAAAGCGGTTCGTCCATGAGGAAGACTTGCGGATCGCGGACAATCGCACGTCCCAAGGCAACCCGTTGACGTTGACCACCGGAGAGTGCCTTCGGTTTGCGGTCAAGCAAGTGCTCGATGTCGAGGATTCTTGCTGCCTCGCGTACGCGTTGGTCGATTTCTTCTTTTTTCACTTTACGAAGTTTTAGACCGAATGCCATGTTTTGATACACGTTCATATGCGGATACAAAGCGTAGGATTGGAAAACCATCGCGATGTCGCGGTCTTTAGGAGCTACGTCGTTAACGACGCGATCGCCAATGTACAATTTACCTTCAGTGATTTCTTCCAGACCTGCGATCATACGAAGCGTTGTAGATTTACCGCAACCGGATGGTCCAACCAATACGAGGAATTCTTTATCTGCAATGTCAAGGTTAACGTCGATAACGGTTGCTTTATCAGCACCTGGATATTTTTTAAAAATGTGTTCTAAGCGTACGCCTGCCATGAGTTCTGCCTCCTAGAATTAATTTAGTATCAAAGTTAAATAATAATGTAATCGGATTCATTTCGTATCTTTATATTAACCTATCTGGGCAATAAAGCGCTATCCACAAAATGCACAAAAAACCTATTCCCTATTTGTCACTTTATACAATAGCATCCCCAGCTTGACTATAACCGCATCATGGAAGCTGCGCACATCAAGGCCGGTCTCCTGCTTGAACTTATCCAACCGGTACAGCAGCGTATTGCGATGGATATACAATCGCTTGGCGGTCTCACTTACATTGCAATCCAGTTGAAAAAAAATATCCAGCGTAGATAATATCTCTTCATCCTGCATCAAGTTTATCTGGTTTCCGGTATCCTCTATGAATCTTTGCCGCTGGTCACCAGGAATACTATAGACGAGACGTTCCAGACGCAGCTCCCAGGGCAGATGAATTTGTTCCGCAACGTGGAATAGCCGACCCAACGTCAACGTCTCCCGCAGCAGCAAAGCCGTCGAGACCAGCGCCCGCTCCGGAGCAATGGGGTCGCCCACCGCCAAATGAAATCCGCCTCCGCCCCATTCATTAGCGACAAGTTCATACATCCCTTGACTCAGGGCACTGAGCATATCCCTCTCCGTATCCAAGCCCTCATCGTTCTCATCGCGAAGTTCGGTCAACAATTTCTCGCCGACAAGCACGTACCACTCTTCCTTAAGCGGCAGCAGCACGATATCACCGCCAAAATAACTGCGCAGCAATTTGTTTAGCTTGGCGTACGAAATGTCCATGACCGAATGGGTTTCCCAGCTTAACAAGAAAGGAATCATTATCCCCTCTATCTTAGTTGGTATAGTTAAGGACTCGGGGGTACTCGCTTCATATTCACCCTGCTCCAACTGCTCTTGAATCCATGCGCCCAACTGACGGCTCCGATGCTCGTCATCCTTCTTCACGCCTGCTGCTGGCAACAGCGCTTCCCCTTCAACAGCCGCCATTAAGAGCTCGATCAGCTTTACTTCCGACTCCGCCAGGTTGGACGTATCCGCTTCAAGCACTTGAACCGTCTGTTTATCAATGCCACATATCCATAGTGAGCGATCTTTCTGCACTGCGGACCGAGCCATCGCTTCTTCCTTGGACTTCTTATAATTCGTCAATTTCTCCCACTCCTGCAATTCCATGTTCGACAAATGGACAGGAGCTTTAATTATGAGTTCCAGTTGCTTCTTAAGTAAGTTCATTTCCATAAGATTGCCTTTCCGGAAAATCCCGTTTTTTATTGACCATAGTCCATATTGTATCATGTTCCCCGGAATAAAATAAAATTTACATCACACCGTCAACAACTTCGTAAAATAGCAAAAAAGTCGTCAATACTAGATTGACGACTTTTGAGATGAGCCATGAAGGACTCGAACCTTCGACACCCTGATTAAAAGTCAGGTGCTCTACCAACTGAGCTAATGGCTCTTATTAAAATAAGAATGGTGGAGGCTGATGGATTCGAACCACCGAACTCGAAGAGAGCAGATTTACAGTCTGCCGTGTTTAGCCACTTCACTAAGCCTCCAGATTCATGCCTGACTCAAATCACTACGATTTGATTGACATAAAAGTGGCTCGGGACGGAATCGAACCGCCGACACGAGGATTTTCAGTCCTCTGCTCTACCGACTGAGCTACCGAGCCATACAAAAATGGTCAAAAAAATAAAGCGGTTAAGTTTATAACTTTCCCACTTTCTGTGGAAATACTATTTTGAAGTTATTCAAGGAAGTAATGGCGGAGCCGACGGGATTCGAACCCGCGGTCTCCTGCGTGACAGGCAGGCATGTTAGGCCTCTACACCACGGCTCCGCAATAACAACTTCAAGAAAAAAATGGTGCCGGCGAGAGGACTTGAACCCCCAACCTACTGATTACAAGTCAGTTGCTCTACCAATTGAGCTACACCGGCATAGGTAAAATAATTAAATTATGGTGGAGGCTAACGGGATCGAACCGCTGACCCTCTGCTTGTAAGGCAGATGCTCTCCCAGCTGAGCTAAGCCTCCGAAAATTATGGTAGCGGCGGAGGGGATCGAACCCCCGACCTCACGGGTATGAACCGTACGCTCTAGCCAGCTGAGCTACACCGCCAAACATATATACTTGTACAAATGGCGGAGAGGGAGGGATTCGAACCCTCGCACCGCTTACGCAGTCTAACCCCTTAGCAGAGGGTCCCCTTATAGCCACTTGGGTACCTCTCCAAGCCATAAATTCAAGGATGTTAATC